>CAWKPE010000014.1:0-140470 GCA_963851385.1 uncultured Bacteroidota bacterium
TCATCTCCCTTAATATTTGCATAACAGAAATCATAAACATTTAATACACCTGCCAGTCTGCCATATACTCCGCCTGCTGCGGAAACCAACTGTTCGTAACTTGTAATTTTTCCAATGGATGTTTCTTCCTCATGCATAATCTTTTTGCAATTAGTGAATAATAACAGAAAAATAAGGAAGTAAATAGTCCTTGTCATTTTAAGTTTTAATATTAAAAAATCTGTTATCATTTTCCTAAGTTTGGGTTTAGTAATGTATCATTACCCGGAATAGGGAAATAATATACACTCTTGTTGAAAACCGAAGGAGGCCCTCCTTCTTTAGGATCTCTCATTTTCGGCAAATCTTCAACCATTTCTAACCTTACAAGGTCGAACCAGCGGCCTTCGGGTTCGCCGCACAGCTCCCATGCACGTTCCCAAACAACTGAATCGGCAAATGCTTCTGGTGATAATCCGGCAGGCAAATCGTAAACAGAAGGAGAATATAAATTGAGCTGATGCGCCCTACGCCGTATCTGGTTCACATATTCATAAGCCTGAGCATTCAATTGTCCCGAGCGTGCCATGGCCTCTGCATAAGTAAATACAGTTTGTGCAAAACGAAACAGGTACACTTTAGAGCTTCCCAAAAAATATTTGTCCAAATAGTAAGGTTGGTAATAGAATTTTCTATAAGCTATCCTACTGCAAGGACTTACATGAGTGATATGGATATACCCTGTATCTCCTGAATTTACGGATTCAGGCGGCACATAAATGGTTGTAAAAAATGTTATATCTTTCCGGTATCCAGGGGGATAGTTATTAAAGGATTCCACTTCAGTAGGTGGAAAATATGACATAACATAAGGTAGGTCAGGCGCCGTTGTAAAAGCAATGCCAGAAAAATGAAATGATATTCCACCATAAAGAAAATTCAAGTAAGGAATTTCAGATAAATAAAATGGAAGAGCAGTGCTAGAATAATGTGATGGAATGGCAAAATAAATGGTAAATACTGATTCGGTATTGTATAAATGAATGCTGTCCCATAGATACGCGAAATCATTTACCAGCCCAAAGCCAAAATAACCGGCGCTGTCAATTGTTTCGCCTGCTTCTTTTGCTGCCAGTCCATATTTTGAAATATCTTTTACCGGGTAACCGGCCCAGCTTAAATATACCTCGGCCAGTATAGCTTTTACAGTTCCACGGTGGGGAGTTACATAAGGTACTCTTGCTGTGCTGTTATTCTCCGGTAGCAAACTTTCGGCCATTATCAGATCATGCTCGATGAATTTATATATTTCTGTGAAAGAAGGTTTTGGTACTGTGTAACTAATCTCAATATTAGTAATAAGTGGAACCTGTCCGTAAGTCCTTGTTAACCTGAAATAACAATAGGCTCTTAAAAAATACAGCTCACCTAATATTTCCCTGGTTGACTTATCCTGGAAGGATAAATTATTGTATTGTTTTAATATATTGTTTATTGAAGCTATAGCTTTGTAAGTCAAACTCCATACGTTGGATGAAATAAATGTAAAATAATTATCATTTCTATAACATACGTCGTATTCACTGTAATAAGCCGGAACCATATTCAAATCATCCCCTTTTATATTTGCAAAACAGAAATCATTAACGTTTAATACATTTGCAAGGCTGCCATATACTCCGCCTGTTGCGGAAACCAACTGTTCGTAATTTGTAATTTTGCCAATGGATATTTCTTCCTCATGCATAATCTTTTTGCAACTAATGAATAATAACAGAAAAATAAGGAAGAAAATAGTCCTTGTCATTTTAAGTTTTAATATTAAAAAATCTACAATCATTTTCCCAAATTTGGGTTTAGTAATGTATCATTACCCGGAATAGTGAAATAATATACACTCTTATCGAAAACCGAAGGAGGACCTCCTTCTTTAGGATCTCTCAATTTTGGCAAATCTTCAACCATTTCTAACCTTACAAGGTCGAACCAGCGGCCTTCGGGTTCGCCGCACAGCTCCCATGCACGTTCCCAAACAACTGAATCGGCAAATGCTTCTGGTGATAATCCGGCAGGCAAATCGTAAACAGAAGGAGAATATAAATCGAGCTGATGCGCCCTACGCCGTATCTGGTTCACATATTCATAAGCCTGAGCATTCAATTGTCCCGAGCGTGCCATGGCCTCTGCATAAGTAAATACAGTTTGTGCAAAACGAAACAGGTACACTTTAGAGCTTCCCAAAAAATATTTGTCCAAATAGTAAGGTTGGTAATAGAATTTTCTATAAGCTATCCTACTGCAAGGACTTACATGAGTGATATGGATATACCCTGTATCTCCTGAATTTACGGATTCAGGCGGCACATAAATGGTTGTAAAAAATGTTATATCTTTCCGGTATCCAGGGGGATAGTTATTAAAGGATTCCACTTCAGTAGGTGGAAAATATGACATAACATAAGGTAGGTCAGGCGCCGTTGTAAAAGCAATGCCAGAAAAATGAAATGATATTCCACCATAAAGAAAATTCAAGTAAGGAATTTCAGATAAATAAAATGGAAGAGCAGTGCTAGAATAATGTGATGGAATGGCAAAATAAATGGTAAATACTGATTCGGTATTGTATAAATGAATGCTGTCCCATAGATACGCGAAATCATTTACCAGCCCAAAGCCAAAATAACCGGCGCTTTCAATTGTTTCGCCTGCTTCTTTTGCTGCCAGTCCATATTTTGAAATATCTTTTACCGGGTAACCGGCCCAGCTTAAATATACCTCGGCTAATATTGCTTTTGCTGTGCCGCGATGCGGGGTTACATAAGGTATTCTCGCTGTGCTGTTATTCTCTGGTAATAAACTTTTAGCCACAATCAGGTCATTCTCGATGAATTTATATATTTCGAGAAAAGAAGATTTCGGTACGGTATAGCTAATGTCAATATTATCGATAAGCGGAACCTGTCCGTAAGTTCTTGTTAACCTGAAATAACAATATGACCTTAAAAAATACAGCTCACCTAATATTTCCCTGGTTGACTTATCCTGAATAGAAAAATTATTGTATTGTTTTATTATATTGTTTATTGAAGCTATAACTTTGTAAGACAAACTCCATACGTTAGTTGAAAAAATTTGCAAAAAATTATTATTAATGCGAATTAAGAGTTGAAAACCAATAAGTTATTAACAATATAAAGCATTGATTGTCAATAAAATATAGTTAAAATATTTTTATAATACCTTAGAAATCAATACATTAAGGCATGTCTAACAAACTATGTCTTGCCGTATGATTCCTAAGGTAAAAGAACTTAAATTAATTTCAATCTATCTGTATATCTGCGATATGTACGACTCTCATTTAAAATATAACTGCGAGCGTTTTAGTAACAACAGCCAACCTGATTTTACTGATCAGGAAGTAATGACGATCTATTTGTACTCCATGAAAATTGAACAACGCTTAAAGATAAAGCAAATACATGAGTTTGCAAACGAACATCTTCGTTCATGGTTTCCTTTATTGCCTTCCTATGAAGCCTTTATTATGCGTATAAACAAGCTTTCTGAAGCATTTAAAACTTTAACCAATAATCTCTTGTCTGCTTTTTGTCCTGAAGATTGCGATCTAAACAAAAGTCTAATGGATTCACTGCCAATTATTACATGTTCAGGAAAACGTACACCTTCTGTTGCATTAGAAATTACCGATAAAGGTTATTGCTCTACTAAAAGTATGTACTACAATGGCCTAAAGCTACATGCTTTGGCTTTTCAACGCCCAAATCATCTACCTTTTCCTGAAAGCATTGTTATTACCCCGGCATCAGAAAATGATTTGAATGTCCATAAGCAATACTGGAGCGAAATATACAATCGAAACTTTTTTGGCGATAAGATTTACAATGATTCCGAATTACAAGAAAATTTGAAAAATTCTTTTAATTCAGAGATTTTAACGCCTGTAAAAGCAATCAAAGGTCAATCTCAGGAAACTAGACAAAGAGATAAGGCAGCAAATGATTTATTTTCAAAGGCTGTATCTAGTGTTAGGCAACCTATCGAATCATTATTCAATTGGCTAATTGAGAATACAGATATTCAAAGAGCATCAAAGGTGCGTTCTACAAAAGGCCTGCTAGTGCATGTCTTTGGCAGAATCGCTGCCGCATTTATTATTTTTATTTTTAACTCTTAATTCGCATAAATAATTATTGTTAATAATCTCCAGCTTTTCTTCAAAGGTGATTTTTAACAAATGTCAACAATTGTTAAAATTTCTTAAAAATAATTTGGATAATTCAATTCTATTTTAAATTTTTGTAAATGCAATTTGATTATTTAATTAGTCGAACCTCAAAAAGTATATTTTAGATTTTGCAATTTATTGCCGTCAGCTGCAAACATAAAAAAATGCTTTAATAATTCATTTAAAAATTGAGCCAAAAGATGTTTACCCGTTTTCCACAGGTTCATCATCCTTTTGAAGTTCATTGCAGATGCCGCTAACATTACATTTATTGCGTCTCCATAACTTCCTTTTAAAAAGTTCCTGACCATTCGATGGTCGTGTTTAAGATGTCCTATTACAGGTTCAATGGCTGCCCTGCGTTTGTGCTTTGCCCTTCTTGACCGGGTAATCATCTTGTCTGTTTTAGGTAAATGTATTTGTGTGTTGCGTATTTGTTTTGGCCCCGGATAGCCCCTGTCAACATATACATGCTCTGCTTCAATGCCAGTCAACCGTTGATGTTGATCCAATGCTGCATCTAATGTTTTTGAGTCATGCAGGTTTTCGTCAAAATTTAACGCCCCTACTATAACTCCTGTTCGTTGTGTGACCAGGATGGATACCTTGCTGCCAAATTCATATTTTTTATGTTCTTTACCTTTACTAAAGCATTTAACCTGTGGTTCATGTAAACTGTAGATTTTGTCACTATCACTTTTCTTTTGCATCAATACTTGCTTATAAAGTGACAGCTCTGTTCCCCATTTTTGCAAATCTGATGGCGCTAGTTTTCGCTCTATGTCCCTGACTAACCTCCCTGCTATTGTCTTTATCTTCTTACTTGCTTTGCGGGCTTTTGCTTCGCCTCCTTTTCTGCGTTTCAACCTTTGTATGATGCTTAATTTTTTTACAGTCCGCTTATAGCTTTGACGTAGTTCAATGTCTTCTTCTCCAGCTATAGCCTGGCACTTATGGATTATCTTTTTGTATAGTTTGTCATCTGTAGGATAGGTAATATTTTTCTCTTGAACAGTACTATCTCCACTTAATGTTTTTCCCTTGCCATCTTTCCCGTTAATACGGATGCTCTCTTTTAAGATCAATTCCACTCCTTCTTCGCCAATTCGCTTTCTAAATTCAATTAACTCTGTTGGGACACATGGCGCTGTGCTACAAAAACATTCTTCCCCGCTAAAATATTGATAGTAGCTATTCTCTGACCATTGCCCAACTATGCTTTCATCGCTTAAGTTTCGCAGCTGTTTTAAAATCAATAAGGACACCATTAAGCGAATGGACTTTGCAGGGGCGCCCATATTCGAACTATAATGCTTTTTAAAAGCATCTTCAAACATTTGCCAATCTATTGTATTTGCCAGGATATACAGTGGATGGCTATGGTTCAACTGCTCTTCAAATGTGCGATAGAAGCTTAATTGAGATTTGTCTTTCTTTCTTGGTAACATAGTCTGCAAGCTTTTTGGCAAAGTTTGTCAAAACCTGCAAACTAACCTTAGTGAAAATTAATAAGTTATCAACTTTATTCGTTGATTCTCAACAGATTGTTGATGTAATATCCGCCTTTTGATATTCGACTAATTAGCTGTTGCTGAACTTGCAGGAGTATGACCTGAAACACTGAATTCCCTAACTTAATGATATTGCTCTTGTGGCAGTTTAAAAAAACTATTTGTTAATATCGGTGTTACTTACGAAAGCTATCTTTTTACTATCGGGAGACCATGAAGGAACGTTAATCGTACCCTGGCCTCCGTATAAATAAGCAATTACAGTTGGTTTCAAATCATTTATATCCATTATTCTTAACATGACATGTTTGTAATATGGGTGATCACTTGAGTTCACTTCCGGAGGATACGACAATATAATAACTTTTTTGCCATCGGGAGACTGATGAGCAAACCAGTTTTGATATGAATCAAATGTGATTTGGGTTTGCTCTGAACCGTCGGCTTTCATTCGCCATATTTGCATTGTACCTGTCCGGTTTGAGTTGAACCAGATAAAATTTCCATCTGTAGAACATTCCGAACCATCATTAAGAAATTTGTTGTTGGTCAATTGTACTTCTTCTCCACCAATTGAAGAAATCTGGTAAATATCCCATTGATTATTTCGTCTGGCTGTATAAATAAGGTATTTACCATCAGGAGACCAGCCATGCCAATAAGAAGGACTATTCTTCGTGATTTGTTTTGGAACACCTCCGGTTATTGGCAGCGTATATATTACTGAGTTCTCACCAGCCGACCGGTCCTTTGCATGATGGCTGATAACGAGTTGTTTCCCATCAGGCGATATGCCATGATCATTATTATTTGCATTTGCAAAATCAGTATTTATCAATTTCAACTTGCCGCCTTCTGAGGGTATTTGATAAATGAGACCTTTGCTATTTACAATTAAATATTTTCCATCTTTGGTCCAGTTGGGTGCTTCGAATGGTATAGAAGATTCGTAAATTACTTTTCTTAAGCCTGTTTCCACATCCATAATTTCAAGCCGGCTTCCGATATAGTCTGTGTAAGGAATAAAATTTTTCTTTGCAGGAATTTCCAACCTTGTATTTACGAATTTTACTTCTTCAACAACATCTACGTTATGTGCGCAAACGAATAAACCGATATAGTATTCGTCCGAATCAAAGTGCATTCTTAATTCTCCAACTTTTTCCAATGGTTCTTTCAAATGTGCTACCCTGGTATAAATTGTATCTCCTGATTTTTCAAGTTGTAATATTGGAGTAGATTTTGCAGAGCATTGAATCTCTTTAGTTATAGAAGCTTTTTCCATACGGTATTGCATAGAAATAAGTCCTTCTCCATGATTTGCGATGTCAATATAGCGGGCTCCGGGATCAAGGCTTTCACGAATGATTAACCCGGCTTTACGATGCGGTTCAACTCCTTTGCCAATCCAATTTAGCCATGTAGTTAATATGAAATCTCCTTTCATCTTTTTCCATACAAAAAAGAATTCATCGTTGTTAAACCACAAATTTTTTCCTGAGCCTTTAAGATTATATTTTTCAGTTAATGAATCATACTGGCAAGAGCCTTTAGATTTAACTTTTCCGATATCAGAAACATTGTCAAAAATTCCAATTGATTTTTGAGCTTTCATAGTTAATACTGTTTGAGTTGTAATGGCTACAATAAAAAAAAGGATTTTAAAATTTCGATTCATATTTATTTTATGAATATTATGGAAAAAGTTGAAAAATAACTTAAAAAATTACTTTTAATGCAATATTAATAATTCTTTGTGATACTTAGTGTTTTCCTTAGAGCGACTTTGTGGTTAGAAATATTTGAAACACAAAGGATCACAAAGTATCTCACAAAGTTACACAAAACATATTTGATATTTTCTACTCCACATACAAAACCAAACCCTTCAAATATTCGCCTTCAGGATGAAAAATACTAACAGCATGATCAGGGGGTTGGGTGAGTTGATGCAAAATACTTACTTTTCTCTTTGCATTAACTGAAGCAGCAAACACAGATTTCCTGAAATTTTCTTTAGAAACAACTTGTGAACAGGAAAATGTAAAAAGCAATCCTCCTTTACGTATTTTTTCAAGAGCTTTCTGATTCAGCTTTTTATATCCCTGCAATGCATTATTCAAGGCTTCATTGTGTTTGGCAAAAGCGGGAGGATCTAAAATTATCAAATCATATTTATCATCCATTTTATTGAGAAATTCAAAAGCATCTTCTGCATATGCTTCATGATTTTTTGCGTCAGGGAAATTCAATAAAACATTTTTGTTAGTCAATTCAATTGCTTTATTAGAACTATCTACACTATGGACAAGTTTAGCGCCTCCTTGCAATGCATATACTGAAAAAGCTCCAGTATAGCAGAACATATTAAGGACGCTTTTATCTTTAGAATATTCCTTTAAAAGTTTCCTGTTTTCGCGCTGATCAATAAAAAAACCTGTTTTTTGTCCGTCAAAAAAATCTATCAGGAATTTATTGCCATATTCAGAAACGGTTACTCCTTCACTTTCTGCAATGGAGGTGGGTTGGGGCGTAAGCCAGCCATTTTTTGGTTTAACAGGAGATTTAAAAGGCATAGTGCCTTCGCTCTTATCGTAAACGGCTTTAAGAGAATTTCCCATCACTTCCTGTAATGCCTGTAAAATAAAGTCTTTAGCTAGGTACATGCCAATTGAATGGAACTGGGTTACTGCAATGTCATTGTAAATATCAATTATCAATCCGGGCATTTCATCGCCTTCGGCATTAATCAACCGATAAACATTTAAATTTGGATTATTTACAAGACCTAAAGCTTTACGGAGTCGAAAAGTTGATGATATTTTTTCTTTCCAAAATTTATAATCAACAGGAATTTCTTTAAAGGATATAATTCTAACTGCGATTGAACCAATCTGATAATGCCCGATTGCCAGGAAATTATTTTTATTATCAACAACTTTTACAAGCTGACCTTCATTGACCTTTCCTTCAATTTGCTTTATTGCGCCTGAAAATACCCATGGATGAAGCCGAAGTAATGATATTTCCTTACCTGATTTTAATATGATTTTTGTCAATACTTCCATGATTCGATTCCATTTCTTTTAGACGTTTATAAATTTTCAGGCATATCCAGGCATCAGTAGAAGCATATATGAGCTGAGATTCGCTTAATTTTTGATTCTCCCAGTTTGAAGTTTGTTGTGATTTTGATATCCTTATTCCCAAAATTATTGCAGCAAGCTTTTTCAAACTTTTATCTTCAATTCCAAAATCTTCTACATACTTTTGCAAATCGACAAAACCGGCAGGATTCAGAAATTTTAATTTTAACAAAGCACCGAAATCATCTTTTACAGCCAATCCGACTTTCGTGATTGATTTATTGGAAAGCAAAGAAATCAATTCACCAGGTAATCCTATTTTATTAAGTCTGAAAACAAAACAAGTATCATCGTCTGCTAATTGAAGAAGAGCAGCTTTATGAGAATGGCCTTTTTTAAAAGCAGGTTTTGTTTCCGTATCAAAACCAAGTAATGGCCTGCCATCCATCATTTTTAATACTTCATGCATGCGTGGTAGTGTATCAGCCAAAACAATTTTGCCTTCAAATTGTCTCCGGGGCAATTGAGATATGATATCAAGGGCAATATTACTGGAAAAAATATTATTCATCTGATCTTAAATTCTTCTGAGCTTTACTTATAAACCAGTTATCGGTATCGCGTATAATTTTGCCTTTTGAATTTACAGAGTGCTCGTCTTTATTTTTTTGAGAAATTAAATAATGAAATATACGCAAAGAATTGACAAGTCTGAATCCCCAGTAATCACGAAAATTTTGATTGCATTCATAAATGGCATCGTTCGATAGTTCTTCATTCCCCAATTGATAAATTTCCAGGAAGTCTTTTAAATCCTGGTAAATATCTGCCATATTTTCAGAAATGCTTGAAGAAACCGGCTCTGCTGTTTCGTTCATTTCGCTGTCATAAAAATCCAGATAAGTATCATCATCTCCTAATATAACTTCTATTCCGTTTCGCACAAACTGCCAGTCAAATTCAGTTACAAATTTTTCATTTTTTTCCTCATTTACTTGCTCCGTTTCAGGCAGCAAGTTTGCTTTAAGATATAGCAAGGAAAGAAGTTTAACAGATTTATCTATCAAAGTTTCTTTGTCGAGTTCGGCTATATTTTCTGCAAAAGTGCAATATTCCTTGGCGACAGTTACAAACTCAACTACATTTTTGGAGTACACTATATCTTTTAATGAAGTGCCCATTTTTTAAATGATTCAATTAACCAAAATCATGCTTATGATTTAATATCGTTTAATTAAGAAAATTTATCTAATAAAGGCTTCGACTCCGCTCAGCCTGACAGCTAATTAGAGAGTCACACTGAGCGAAGTCGAAGTGTATTTAAGCTTAATTAAAAGATATTTCAATATAATCTTATAAATTCTCAGTACAAATTTACATGAAAGTTTATGAAGAAAAGAAAATTAATTCGAATATACATGAACACTATTTTGGGCAGATGGCAAATAGTTTATTCCAAACCACGCAATTAGTAAAATAATAAATGATAAACTCAGTATCCACAATGCAGATTTTGTATTATTTGATTTGTAATTCCGGATATGGATATATATAAGATAACTCATCCAGGTAAGAAATGCCCAGGTTTCTTTTGGATCCCACATCCAATAATTTCCCCATGCTTCTTTTGCCCACATAGCACCAAAAAGTAAACCCAGAGTTACACATGAATAACCCAAGTAAACCAAATTATCAGCAATTGATAAAACTTTAATATTGTATTCACTAAAATAAACCTGGTACAATCCAATTGATGCAACAATAGCTGAACTACCCAGAAATGCATAACCCAAGATATAAACTATTACATGAGGTGCAAACCATGGACTCTGTAATGCAGGCATCATTGTTTTATCATAGTTTTCAGGATGTAGATAATTTATGAGAATGAAAAGTAAAGCCATCAGGTTACTAAATAATAAGGCAAATGAATAATTCCAGCGCTTATAAGTTATATAACCTATTAAAGAGAGGAAAAACGAATACCACAACCTGGTTTCTCCAAGTGTGCGTAAAGGCGGGCGATTTAGAATTGTCCATAATAATCCTATAAAGAGTGCCTGTATTAGAATACCTAAAGAAATTGAAATATCACAAAAAATTTTAGTTGCTATAACTTTCTTGCGAAGTAAAGCAAATATAGTTCCTGCTATTAGAAACAGGGTTGAGAATAATGCACATATCGGAAAATCAATCCATCCCATACTAAGGTGATTTAGATTTTAAATTCAGTTTGTTTTAAACTGTTGCCATTCCAAAAAAGATAAATAGATCCTGCAATTAATAAAAACATGCCCAGATACACCAATGGCAGCCAGGGATCTCTTACAGCTTCTAAAATACTTATTTTAGAGAACCTTCCCATTTTAGTATCGTAATTTACCTGGTAAAGCTTCCATCCCAGAATTGAAAGCGGTTTGTTTACTATAATCTCTTGTTTTTGCATAGTGACTTTTTTACTAATAATATCAACTAGCGAATTATATTTTTTTGGTTCAGGAGAATTCATTTCTACATAATAATTATTATTGACTACTATAAATTGTGGTTTCATTTTAAAACTTCCACAGGTTATCCAACCCTGGGATATTAAATTATCCTGTATGTCTTTAACAGATACATATGCTGATGGGGAAGCTCCTGTATCATTGCTTGCAATAAAACCTTTAGTAGTATCTAAAATTGAAGATGGAAGATATTCTTCAACTTTGATTTTGAAATTATCAACCTTTTTCTCAATGCCCTTTTCAACCTGAAAAAGATTGTTCTTAAATTTTGTATTGATACAACTATCATTTAGATATTGAACAAGTGCAATCTTTGGAGGAAATTCATCAATATGAAAATAGATAAGCTTTATTCTAAATGGAAATTTCACACAATCTCCTTCCTGGTTGCAGCCAATTTCATTAGTTTTCCCTTCTTCAAGGTTGATGAAATAAGATTTTTGATCACCTGAACCAAGGCTACCTGAAAAAATAATTAACCATAATCCCAAATGATTTGCTAAAAAACCAAGATTACGTTTACTGAAATTTGATATCCGACGAATTATGACAAGGCCTAAACAGGTTAACAAATATATTGAAGCCATTACAAAAAACCAGCTTCTTTGAATATTATGAAGGCATTGTATAGTAACTGATAGACCAGGATTTTCTGATTTTGGGAAAAGACCAATTGCAAGAGTAAGCGAAGTAAAAAAAACAATAGCGCTGATACTTGCTGAAATGCCAGATAACCACTTAATGAAAAAAGTATTTTTGTATATGAAGTGAACAATAATTAGTAAGATAATATAAGAAACTGCAATTTGGATATTATATGGAAAGGCAGGTAATGTAATCGGTTTGAAATTGGTAATAATTTCAATGAGTAATGATAAAATAAAAAGACCAATAACAAGCAGAAAAGCTTTCGAATAACCCCATGGTTGTTGAAATAATTTCCTGTTAGTCATAACAATTTAATAAAAAATAAAATGATGCTCGAATAAAAAAACAATAGTAATAAATAATGGTCAAAATTTATAAATACAGATAAAGGTAATTTTTAATTTTCTCTGATACAAATAGGTTCCCTGTTGCTATTCTTAAATTATTCTGCTTAATCAAAGTTTTCTTTGATAATATCTATAAATAGTTATATTTGCGCCGGTTTTAAAAAATATATTCAATTAATTAATATGAAGCAAAACTTTATAAATAAGTTAAAACAGGTACATTTCAAGCATTGGAGTAATAAGAAATATGCAGCTTTTAATAGTTTTAAGAAAATTATTAAAATTTGTACGTTGGCAGTTGCTTATTCAATTATAGCAGAACCAACTCACTTAAAAGCACAAGGTGGAGACAGCACAAGTACGCGTATATATGAACTTGATGAAGTAACAGTCCAATCCACTCTAATTGAATTGAAAAATGCTGAGACAGGTCGTTCTATTGAAGTTATAAATGGTTCGTCGATTCAATTGCTGCCGGTAACAACAATTGATGAACTATTGCGTTATGTCCCGGGCATAGATGCTCGACAAAGAGGAGCATTTGGAACCCAAACAGACTTTAGTATTCGTGGAAGCAACTTCAACCAGGTACTTGTTCTCATAGATGGCCAAAAAATAAATGATCCGCTTACTTCCCACTTCAACAGCAATATTCCCATTTCTCCTTCCGAAATTGAACGAATTGAAATAATCAGAGGTCCGGCATCTGCTGAATATGGACCAGATGCAACAGGAGGTGTAATCAATATTATTACAAAAACATTTTCAAAAAATCCACAAGTCAGAACATTTGACGCTAACGGGAAAGCGCTTATAGGCCAGTATAATCTTATTAATACCGATGATGGTATTTTTTATGGAAATGATAAATTCAAGTTGTCAGGCGGAGTTTTATTAAATAAATCAGACGGCAATCCTTTAACTTCAGGATTAAAGGGCTTCTTTAATATTAATACTGTATCGCTATCAGGACAATTGAAACTTAATTCCAAATGGTCCGCTTCATACCGTTATGCGCAAGATTACAGGAATTTTAATGCACAATGGTTTTATACTGCATTGTCCATTGATAGTGCAACAGAAAAACTCAACAGAGACAGACACCAATTTCAACTTGCAAGAAATACAGAAAATTCTACTACAAAAATCAACTTTTCTTATATTTCAACTAAAGATAATTATATTTTGAACTCAGATTACAGTTTTAATAACAACACTAATCTGGGAAGTATTCAAGCTACACATCAAATAATGTTGTCAAATGAAATAGCAATTCTTTCAGGTTTATCTGCCGACCAGAGGGCAATTGAAAGCAACAATCGCGGTAACCATTCACTTTATCATTATGGTGCATTCGGAACATTGTCATACAAACCTTTAAAATCAATAACCATCAATGGAGGCATTAGAGCCGATGATGATGAAAGTTACGGTTTTAATTTATTGCCACAGGCAAGCATGTCATATAAAGTACTTAACAATCTGTTAATAAGAGTATCTGCCGGACGTTCAATACGGGCTCCGGATTTTACAGAGAACTACTATAATAATTACACAGCTTCCGTGTATCCAGGGAGTACGGTAGGAAACAGAGAATTAAAACCAGAAGTGTCAAACAATTCAGAACTCGGATTTGATTACAATTTAATTCCTAATTCAATAATCAGTATGACTGGTTTTGCCAGATGGACCAGTAATCAAATTGATTATGTTGATACAATCGCTGATAAAATACCGTATTTGACCAACCTTCAAAAAGGAGCGCATTATTATTATGCAATAAATAATAGTAGCACTAATACTTATGGCATAGACTCAAGGGTTTCATTTAAAAAAACCGTATCATCAAACCTTTGCTTTAATTTTACAGGAGGATATACTTTTACCAAATATAGTTCAAGTTTTGACAAACCTTCTTTGTACGCACTATTACATCTTAAACATCTTATTAATGGTGAATTTTTCACAGAAATTGGATCAGTAAAATGGAGTATAAATGGATTATATAAAGTAAGAGATTCTCAAAATGATATTAAACTAAACCATTACCTATTGGGGTCTTATGCAGTATTTAATACTAGCCTGGATGTTGCCGTGTATAAAAAAACTGGATATCTGACATTGGCAGTTTATAATGTTTTTAATAAAAAATATTCAGACTTTCTTGGGGCTGAAATGCCTGGGCGCTGGATTGCAGGTGGTGTTAAATTTAAAATATAATTATTAACCTCAGTATTTTGTCATTTTACAAATGATAATTGCAGCCAAATTTAAAATATGTGCTGAAGTACTAGTATGATAATGGTTACGACAAATGTTGCAGTCAATACTCCGCGCGCACCTTTAAGAAAATCACCCCAGATAAATAAGAAGAATAAACCAAGATTTGGAAGTACGCATAAACTGAATAGTTTCGAAATAATCTGCATCGTGATTAAAAAATGAAAAAATTGTTTGATTGAATAATTATCAAAACTATTCAGATATACGATAAAAAGAGTAATAAGAGGTATCAGCAAAGCAAGAACTAAGCCCAACCATAATTTATCGAATTTTGGTAACAGTCCTAAAAGTTTTTTAAATATATTCATTAATGCTGTGAATTTCTTCAATTTTTTTTCTTTGTTTAACACGTATTTCATCAGTTGTCGGATATCCAACAGTAATAACCAGAGCAGCTCTTTTCGAAGAAGGAATGTTTAACAATTTCTTTACTTTTTTTTCATTGAACCATCCAAGTATACAAGTGCCAAGACCTTCGACCGTTGCTTGTAAACAAAATTGAATAGCTGCTATTCCTATATCTATTAGTGTATAAGGCTTGTTCCATATTACTTCACCGATTTTTGATGTAAGGTTCGGTTTTTCCATTACTACCACAACAAGCAAAGGTGCTTGCTTTGTATAGTGATTTATAGGCAGCATTTGAGTTGTAGTCAAATCAGCCAGCTGATTTTTAATTTCAGGTTTGTCTACAATAATAAATTTCCAGGGTTGCGAATTACATGCTGAAGGTGCCAGCCTGGCTGCCTCAATACATCGTAATATCTTTTCTTTTTCCACTAACTGGTCTCTGTAACCTCTAACACTTTGTCTTTTTTGCACCAGTTCAAGGAAATGATAATAATCGTCCATAAGTTTCATATTAATTGCTTTGATGACATCAAAAGTAACCAATTTTTAAGTGAAGACATTAAGTGCATTTCAAAAATGAAATAATAATCATACTTTGAAATTAGAAATGAATTTTGATTGACGCAGTAAAATTTGAAAACAAATAAAAATTCAGAATGTCAGCTGTATATTTTAATTATGATGAATTATTGTAATTTTGTCCCTCTTCAAAATTAATTTCCATATATTTTAATGAAGGAATATTTAAATAAAAAGATTTTTAAATTAATATCTGAAGTTGCAGAACGTGATGGATTGTCGGCATACGTAGTAGGTGGTTATGTGAGGGATTGTATCTTGAAGCGTGAAAGCAAAGACATTGATATTGTTGTAGTAGGCAGTGGCATTGAAACTGCGAGAAAAATTGCTAGCTTAATTGGTAAAAATACAAAAGTCAGTGTATTTGAAAACTTTGGTACAGCTATGTTTCACTATGATAATTATGATATCGAATTTGTAGGTGCCAGAAAAGAATCGTACCAGAGAAATTCAAGAAAACCAATTGTTGAAAATGGCACTCTGGAAGATGATCAGTTGCGTCGTGATTTCACCATTAATGCTCTTGCTATAAGTTTGAATAAGGATGATTATGGTTCGTTTAAGGATCCTTTTAATGGTTTACAAGATATTCAGCAAAAAATTATTCGCACTCCAACTAATCCTTCGATCACTTTTTCCGATGATCCTTTAAGAATGATAAGGGCTATTAGATTTTCTACTCAATTAAATTTTACTATTGAGCAGGTTACTTTAAAAGCCATAAATGAAGATAAAGATAGAATTAGCATTGTATCAGTTGAAAGAATCACTGATGAATTGAACAAGATAATCATGGCCGATAAGCCCTCTTCAGGTTTTAAATTACTAGAATCTACGGGACTTTTAAAAATAGTTTTTCCTGAATTAGATAGCATGAAAGGCGTTGAAGACAAAAATGGTTGTAAACATAAAGATAATTTTCTTCATACTCTTGAAGTGCTTGATAATATTTCTACAAAATCAGACAATTTATGGTTGCGTTGGGCAGCATTATTACATGACATTGCAAAGCCCAGCACTAAACGGTACAATTCAGAGAATGGCTGGACTTTTCACGGGCATGAATTCATTGGGCAAAAAATGGTAATAGATATTTTTCGCAGGTTAAAATTACCATTAAATGAAAAGATGAAATATGTCCAGAAGATTGTTGGACTGCATCTCAGGCCAATTGTACTTGCCCAGGATATAGTTACTGATTCAGCGGTACGCAGATTATTGTTTGAAGCAGGGAATGATATTGACGATTTAATGCTATTATGTGAAGCAGATATTACTTCAAAAAATGAAAATCTCAAATCAAAATATCGTTCCAATTTTAAATTGGTTAGAGACAAGTTGAAAGAAATTGAAGAAAAAGATGCAATTCGCAATTTTCAACCTCCAATTGATGGTAAAGAGATTATTGACATATTTGGAATTTCACCTTGTAAGATCATTGGAGATATTAAAAATGCTATTAAAGATGCAATACTTGATGGCATTATCCCGAATAAGTATGACGAAGCCTATCGCTTTATGATTGCTAAAGCAAAAGAGTTTGGATTAGAACCACAAAAAGATAATGATTGAAAATCCAGTTATTGCTATTTTATTTTATAATTATTGATATGTAATTTGCATAACATCATCAAAAAATTTTTGTATCTAACAATTGAAGTTATTAATAACTTTTGAAAAAAGTTTCACGTATAAATTTTTTATTACTATCTCTTTCAATTAAAGTGAAATATATTGCTTCTGTAATTTTATTATTGTCATTACAATTGAATCAATGATAATATGTTAGATAAAATTGAAGCAAAGAGATTAATTGGAAATAGATATATTTAACAAAAAACATATATAATTTATTCTCTTTTATCTTTATATTTGCATTGGGAAACGTAATGTCTTTTATTAAATTCTTTACTGAATGAAATATGAGGCTGTTTTCTCTGAAATTTTAGGTTAATTTTAGGGTTTTTAGGTCGGGAATGTTCTCATTTCCGACCTTTTTAATTGTGGAATATTTCTCATACAAACTTCAGTAATAATAAATTCTTTATTTTCCAATTAACTATATATCCATAGATACTTGAAATTTTTTGTTGAATTTATGAATAATATAGATGAATTTATTTAAAAAATTCTGTTGTTCTTTCATGATAGATTTTGTAATTTAGACTTAGGTTCAATTATTTTAAAAACTACTGACCATGAAAAAAAAGTTATACCTATTTATATTAATTGTGTTTGGATTAAATGTTATTATGCTTGCCCAGGTTAAAAAAAATGAGGTTATCCGGGACAGTGTTAAAGATACTCGTGACGGACATGTATACAAGATGATAAAAATTGGTAACAAATATTGGACAATAGAAAATTTAAAATGGGAATGTGAAGGTAGTTTCGTGTATGACGATTTACCTAAAAATTTAAAAAAACATGGCAGGCTATATACATATGACGCATCCAGAAACGCTTGTCCAGCTGGTACACATCTGCCTTACAAACAGGAATGGGATACGCTTGAAAAAGTTGTTGATCCAAAAGACAATGGTGATGCTGGAAGCAGGCTAATTAAAAAGACAAATCCAGGATTCGCTGCTACTCTTGGGGGATATAGAAACGGGAAGGGAAAATATAACGAGATAGATAACATAGGATGTTATTGGGGAGCAGATAATGCAGTATCGTTCCAGGGTGACATGAATGGGATTAATTTTTTCATCAATGATAAATTTGAGAAAAAAGATTATAAAAATGCATATTCTATTAGATGTGTGAAAGATTAGGCTTTTATTATCCAATTAATCCATTCTGATATTCCTTTTCCACTTTTTACAGATACTTCCAGGATTGTTGCCTGCGGATTAATTCGCATTATGTTTTGCTTTGCCAGTTCCAGGTTAAAATCCAAATATGGAAGCAGATCAATTTTGTTTATGATACATATATCAGAAGTATAAAACATATTCGGATATTTAAGTGGCTTATCTTCACCTTCTGTTACACTAAAAATAACCACTCTGTGCTTCTCTCCCAAATCAAATAATGCTGGACAAACCAGGTTGCCTACATTTTCAATAAATAGAACAGAATCATCAGCAGGTTTTAATTGTTGAAGAGCATCGTTTATCATATTGGCATCAAGATGACATGCATTACCGGTATTGATTTGCAGGACATTTGCACCAGTTACGGCAATTCTTCTGGCATCATTATCGGTCTGCTGATCTCCTTCAATTACAGCACATTTTTTTTTATTTTTCAAACCAACAATAGTTTTCTCCAATAGGCTGGTTTTTCCTGAACCAGGAGAGCTGACCAGATTCAGTGCCAGAATTGACTTAGCTTCGAGATATCCCCGGTTTCGCTCTGCAATAAGATTATTGGATTCGAGTATGCTTTTTTCAATTGTTACTGTTTGTTTGTCATTGTTATGAGGATGCTCATGAAAATGTTCATCATGATTATGCTCGTGATTGTGATGAAAATGCGTATGATCATGGTCGTATTCCAGGTGATTGTGAACATGATTACTTCCATGACTATGAGCTAAAATAATTTCAGGTTCAACTGCTTTTTCACCAGGTTTATATATTTTATAACTTTCTTCTTTTCCGCCGCAGCCACATGATTCGCACATATTATTATTTATTAAATATAACAGTTTTACGAGATATATAGTTCAATAAAATTAAAAATTTTTAATGATATTGTAGAATATTGGTTTTTTGTTGCTATTCATTATATAGGATATTGATTCGATTAACAAATTCTTGGCAATTGTGCTCCTGCCGGCATATCTAATAATCGTTTCCCACCGGTAATGGTATTTAAAATCACTTTATTATTGTTTGAATCTGAAATTTCACCAATAGTAGCGGCGTTTTTTCCTAGTATGTCCGATTTAAGGAATTTAAGAACAGAATCAGCTTTTTCATCTGGAACAACCATCATAATCTTTCCTTCATTTGCAAGAAATAAGGGATCAAAACCAAATAATTCACAAATACCCTGCACACTTTCTTTAACAGGAATTGCAGCTTCATTAAGAATAATTCCAAGATTAATTTTCGAAGCCAGTTCACAAGCCACTGTTCCAAGACCTCCGCGAGTAGCATCGCGCATAAAACTTACTTCGGGACAAACTTTTAGTATTTTTTGAATTAAATGATTTAATGAAGAGCAATCCGATTGAATATTAGATTCAAATTTAAGTGATTCACGGGAACTCAATATTGCAATTGAATGGTCGCCAAGGGTACCATTAATTATAATTTTATTTCCAGGTTTTACTTTCAGACCTTCGCCGATACCTTTAAACTCTTTTTTTAAAAACCCGATACCCGAAGTAGTAACAAATATTTTATCACATTTACCTTTTGGAACCACTTTTGTATCACCGGTAATTATTTCAACATCTGCAATTCTTGCCTCCTTAGCCATTGATTTTACAATTTCTTCAAGCTCTTTAAATGAAAGACCCTCTTCAATTATAAAAGATGCGCTGAGGTATTTGGGAATTGCCCCGGAAACGGCTAAATCATTTACTGTTCCGCAAACAGCCAATTTACCAATATTTCCCCCGGGGAAAAAGATAGGTTCTACAACGTATCCATCGGTTGTAAATGAAATATGTTCACTAAAAGATTCGAAAATAGCAGAATCTGTAAGATTATTTAATTTATCATTTTTGAAATATTTCAGAAATAGATCTGAAATAAGGCTATGAGTAATCCTTCCGCCGCTGCCATGATTGAGAGTTATGATGTCGTCCATTGTCACAATTGCTGATTGGGTTCAAAGTTATTAATTTATTGGAAACCGGAAAAAGGTAAAAGGTCCAAGGAGAAAAGGTAAAATTGAATTTTGAATAATAAGATATGAGAAATAAAATCAGAAATCAGAAATCAGAAATCAATTAGTCCCATACCTGAAGAACACATTGCATGCTCCTTCTGTTGAGACCATACATGCTCCCGTTGGATTTTCAGGAGTACAAACTTTTCCGAATAACTTACAATCCGAAGGCTGATTTAATCCTTTAAGAACAAACCCGCAAATACAACCTTTGGGTTCTTTGGTTTTTCCAATGTTAATATTAAAAACTTTTTCAGAATCAAATTTCTCAAATTCAATTCTAATTTTAAGTGCACTTGAAGGAATATTTCCTAAACCTCGCCATGATGCATTGGTGCATTCTAATACCTTTTCTATTAATGCTTTTGCCTTTTGATTTCCTTCGGGTTTTACTACTCTCGTATACTGGATTTCTACCTTGGGAGTATTTTCTTCCAATTGATTTACAAGCATATAAATTGATTGTAAAATATCTATGGGTTCAAAACCTGAAACAACCACTCCTTTGTGAAATTTATCTACTATGAACTTGTACATTTCAATACCTGTAATTACTGATACGTGACCGGGAGCTAGAAATCCATCTATTTTTATTCCCTCTTCAATAATAGCCTGCATTGGTGGTGGCATAATCTTATGAGCACATAAAACTGAGAAATTTTTTAGATTCATTTCATGAGCTTTTATTATTCCTGCAGCGGTAGGAGGTGTGGTTGTTTCAAAGCCTATGGCAAGGAAAACGACATGTTTATCAGGATTAAAAATTGCCAGGTCAATAGATTCAAGGATGGAATATACGATTCGGACATCCGAACCTCTTGCTTTTTCTTTTTCAAGAGTTGAATAGGAGCCAGGTACCTTAATTAAATCACCAAACGTAGTAACTATAATATCCTTCATTTTGGCTAATTCTATGGCTTTATCAATATAATCAATTGCTGTAACACATACTGGGCAACCAGGACCAGATATAAGTCTTATAGTTTTTGGAAGTAATTCTTTGATACCAAAGCGGTGAATAGCCATGGTGTGGCTACCACAAACTTCCATAATAGAAATTTTTTTCTTTGATCTTGTATGGATTAAAGATAACAGTTCCTTGATCTGGTTTGCGTCTCTGAATTCGGTGACGTATTTCATGAAATGACAAATTTATTAGTATCATAAATCACCCTTCGACAGGCTCAGGGTGACAATAGGTAGGTCATACTGAGCATGTCGAAATATGACATTTTTTACGAACTATTTGAAATCATTCCTAATTCTTTCAACAAATCTAAAGTTTTCTGAGCTTCGTCTTCATCAATCTTTTGCAATGCAAATCCCGCGTGAACGAGAACATAATCGCCAATCTTTACATCTTCAAGTAAGCTTGTTGAGATTCGAAGTGCATTGCCTGACAGGTTTACTTTTGCTTCCTGTCCTTCCATTGATTCAATTCTTGCCGGTATTCCTAAACACATTATTTTCTCTTTTTTTAGCTGCTATAAATAATTGACCCAGGGCTACTCCTCCATCATTAGAAGGAACCTTTTCGTTTGTGTAAACTTTAAACAAGTTTTGTTCTAAAATGTTTTCTACTTTTTCAAGCAAGTAGCGATTCTGAAATGTTCCTCCTGATATTGCCACATTAATAATACTTTTACTTTCCCTGATTCTTAAACAAGTTAAAACTATTGTTTCTATAATTGTATTGTGAAATTTTGAAGAGATTTCACTTTTAGGCACTTTATTAATTAAATCTTTTATAAGTTCCTTCCACATTTCATTCAAATAAATTATTCCATTCATTTAAACTAAAGGAATAATGAGAATTAATTGAATTGTCGATAGCTGCTTCCAGCCGCATAGGTGCTTCAGCATGAAAAGTCGACTTATTACAGATACCGGTAACAGCGGCAACTGCATCAAATAAGCGACCAGCGCTGCATGAAAGAGGAGAATTAATTCCTTTTTCCATACCATCAAGTAACAATTTGGTTTTTGATTTATCAAGGTTTTGAACAAAGGGTATTTTTATATTTAAAAAATCATCTGCAAAAACATTCTTAAGGTAAGATACAGCTGATCGCCAGGGTTCCAGAACTGCTTTGTCGCCTCCTGGAAGAGGCATATAATCAAAATGTGCAAAACGTTCAAATTCCGTTTCTGAACATATCATGAATTCACTTCCCCAAATATTGCCATCAGTTCCGAAACCTGTACCATCGAATGCAATTCCAATCACAGGTTCTTTGATATTATTTTCTGCAATTACAGATGCAATGTGAGCATGATGATGTTGGACATTTTCAAAGGAAATATTTAGTTCTTGTACAAAACGTGTTGATACATAATCAGGGTGCATGTCAGCAACAGCGTGTAATGGATCAAAACGAAAAAGTTCTTTAAAACGACCAAAAGATTCAATGTAAAAATTGAAGTTTTCAAAATTTTGTAAATCTCCGAAATATTGGCTTGGTATAACATGAGTATCTTTACCTATACAGAAAGTGCCCGTTAGTTCTGCTCCGGCTGCAAAAATACCTTCAGTATTTGTATGAAGATTGATTGATGAAGGTACATATCCCCTGGAACGCCTGATTATTCTTGGCTTTGAATTCACTTCAGTAATTACTGAATCATCAGTGCGGTTGTAAATTTCCCGATTATAGATAAGCACACCGTCAGTCTTATCTCCAAAAGTTTTTATAGCTTGTCCGTTATCAATAATAATAGGTTCATCAGATAAATTGCCGCTTGTCATTACCAACACATCGAGTCCAATATTATCAAAAAGCAGGTAATGAAAAGGCATATATGGCAACATAGCGCCTATTGTTCCTAAATTGAGAGTTACAGATGGAGCTAGGGGCTTAAGCTCTTTTAAAATAACTATAGGTCTCCGAAATGAAAGTAGCTCTGCTTCTTCACCAGCTGAAACCTGTACATACTCTTTTAAAGTTTCCAGGTTTTTAAACATTACCGCGAATGGCTTAGTATCGCGTTGTTTAAGTTGACGTATGCGATTCAGCGCATCTTCGTTTTTTGCATCGCAAGCCAGGTGAAACCCTCCTGTACCTTTAAAAGCAAATATGCCTCCTTTACTAAGTTTATTCTTTAAATATGAGACTATTTCATTTATATTCGTGAATGTTTTTGTTTTGGAATGCAATGAATAGACTGGCCCGCATTCATTGCAGGCAACAGGTTGAGCGTGAAAACGGCGATCGAGAGGATTGTTGTATTCAGCCTTGCAATTGTCGCACATTTCAAAATCTTGCATAGTGGTTTTTTCACGATCGTAGGGCAAACCCTTTATTATGGAAAACCTGGGACCACAATTGCAGCAATTTACTAATGGGTAATTTAAGCGGCGTGGATGGTAATGCATGTCATCCAGACATTCATGGCATACTGAAATATCAGGACTTACGATGGTAACATCGTCAGATATGACTTCACTATTGCCGATGTTAAAACCTTCGAGCTCCTCGATTTGAGATTTTTCCCGGATTATTTCATCAATGATAGAAGCAGGTGGTTTGTGTTCTCTAAGCTGTTTAATGAAACTTTCGACATCGCTTTTTAATCCTTGGATGTGGGCAATTACAGCAAAATTTGTATTCTTGGTCCAGCCTTTTATTTTCAATTGGTTTGCAAGCCTGTAAATAAAAGGTCTGAATCCAACTCCCTGCACCAATCCTTTAATGGTAAGAAGATAGGCTATTTCTTCAGTGTTATCAGTCACAAGCATCAAATCAAAATCAATCGGCAAAGTTATTACTTTTAAATTAATCGGATTTTGAATGAATAGATTTGATTTATTTTATGTGATTAAGTATGTTGAAATATGCGTCAAATCAAGGATAGATAATGATTTTAACACTTTTTTAGAACATTCATTAAATTTCAATACTAACTATTTTAAACTATTGTTGTTTAATAAATGTAATTTTTTTCTAATAAATACGTTTTAATTTTTTTTGGTTAAATAATGGCTTGTAAATTAGTACTATTGTTTATTACATCAATTATATTTCTAAATTAAGTTTGGTAGTATTGTTTATAATTTGATTTAATAATCAGAGAAAAATTTTTTATTTAAAATTAAAAACAGATACTGTGCGCAAAATATTGATTTTATCAGTTCTTATACTTTCAGTGTATCGTTCTTTTGCAGAGAATAAGTATACCATCAGTGGTTATGTCAGAGATGCTAAAAAAGGTGAAGTATTAATTGGCGCAACAGTGTACATAAAGGAAATTCCTTCCATTGCCACTTCAACAAATACTTATGGATTTTACTCTATTACATTAAAACAAGGAAACTATTCCGTTGTCGGCCAATTTATAGGTTATGAAACGAACACTGTGGCTTTAACTTTGAATGAAAGCAAAAAAATAGATTTTAATTTAGATGAAAAGGTAACAGAATTGAATGAAGTAATTGTTACTGCCGAAAAACGCAATGATAATGTTACAAGTAACAAAATGGGAGTAAACGAGGTGAATATCCAGGAAATTAAAAGTTTGCCTGCATTTATGGGCGAAAAGGATGTTTTGAAAACGATACAGCTTTTACCAGGTATTAAACCGGTTGGTGAAGGTAGCGGTGGATTTTATGTTCGTGGAGGAGGTTCAGATGAGAATTTAATTCTTTTAGATGAAGCCAATGTTTATAATGCTTCTCATTTGCTGGGCTTTTTTTCGGTTTTTAATTCAGACGCTATTAAAGATGTTACGGTTTTTAAAGGAACTATGCCTGCAGAATATGGAGGACGTCTTTCTTCTGTACTTGATATTACAATGAAAGATGGAAGCACTAAAGAATATGAAGCAAATGGCGGTATAGGTCTTATTTCTTCCAGGCTGACAATTGACGGACCTATTGTAAAAGATAAAGGTTCATTTATTATTTCAGGGCGACGCACTTATGCTGACGTTGTAGCTAAAGGCTTATATGATGTTCGTGTTTTAAATGATACGACGCTTAAGTCTGCTGTGCTATATTTTTACGATTTAAATGCCAAAGCCAATTATCAATTTTCGGACAAAGACCGGGTTTATCTTTCCGGATATTTTGGAAGAGATGCCTA
Source organism: uncultured Bacteroidota bacterium (assembly GCA_963851385.1). Taxonomy (GTDB): domain Bacteria; phylum Bacteroidota; class Bacteroidia; order Bacteroidales; family DTGW01; genus CAWEFA01. Next base: position 25,467 of record CAWKPE010000014.1, read on the forward strand.
TGGAATAATACAGAGCGGTATCAATTGGGGAAATGCAACTGCAACTTTTAGATGGAACCATCTTTTTAACGATAAACTATTTTCTAATACTTCACTAATTTATAGCGATTATGACTATACTATAAATAATGGATCATCCAATAGCCCGATAAATATAGTTTCTAAAATCCAGGATTTTAATTTTAAGGAGGACTTGCAGTACTTTCCTGGTAATAAAGATCAAATTAAGTTTGGTGTAAATTCTATTTATCATTTAATGACTCCGGGAACGATAACTACGATCGACACTAATGTAAACAGGCCTACATTACCTAGTAAGTATGCTATTGAAAATTCAATTTATTTATCAGATGAGCATAAATTCAGTGATAAACTGAGTATGAATGTAGGTTTAAGAATTTCAGTATATAATTTACTTGGCCCTGGTAAATTTTATACTTATGATGATGAAGGTAATACTGTTGATTCAGCAACTTATAAATCGGGTCAAATTGTCAAAACATATATTAATCCGGAACCCCGTATAGCAATTAATTATACTTTAAATGATAAAACATCATTCAAAGCTTTTTATGGGAGAAATGCTCAAAATCTTCACTTGTTGTCAAATTCAACAATAGGAAGTCCTACTGATTTATGGATTCCCAGCAGCAACAATGTCAGAGCTGAAATATCTGACCAGGTTTCACTCGGATATTTTAAAAATTTTAATGACAACAATTATGAATTTTCTACTGAAGTATATTATAAAAGCCTTCAAAATCAAATTGATTATGCACCCGGTGCACAATTAAATTTTAATGCTAGTGTTGAATCTCAATTATATTATGGAAAGGGAAGAGCTTATGGTATTGAATTTTTCTTAAAGAAAAGGTATGGAAAGTTTAATGGATGGTTAGGTTATACTTTGTCCAGATCGGAACGTCAATTCAGCCAGATAAACAAAGACTCCTGGTATCCTGCAACTCAGGATAGAACCCATGATATTTCAATAGTCGGGATTTACGATCTTTCAAAGAAATGGACGTTATCAGCAACATGGGTTTATTACACGGGAAATGCTGTTACATTTCCTTATGGAAAATACTTTGTTAATGGTAAAGTCGTTTTTTTATACAGCGAAAAAAATGGTTACCGTATGCCGCCTTATCATCGTTTGGATTTGGGTGCAACGAGAACCGGGAAGAAAAGAGGAAGGTATGAATCGAGCTGGACGTTTTCTATTTATAACGCGTATGACCGGGATAATGCTTATAGCATTAATTTCAGAATAGATCCGAATGATAAAACAAAAACACAAGCAGTTCAGACAACATTGTTTAAGATTGTGCCTTCGGTTACCTATAATTTTAAATTTTGATAAATACATAATATAGTATCCTGAACAATGGAAAAAATTGAAAAAATGAAAAACAGAATGATTTTTAGACACTTTAGAGTATTATATTGGCTTTATGCGATAATTCCAATAGTTTCAGTTATTCTGTTATCTTGCCAAAAAGTTATTCCTATAGATTTAAATTCGGTTTCGCCTATAGTAGTTTTTGAAGGTAATGTTACAAATTTGCCCGGACCTTATTATGTACGAATTTCAAAAACTGTGAATTTCGATGAATCAAATGTTTTTCCAAAAGTATCCGGAGCAAAAGTTGTAATAAGTGATACACTTGGCAATGTTGATACACTTAAAGAGACATCAACTGGTTCTGGCGTTTATTCAACTTCCAGGTTACAAGGAGTGCCCGGAAGGACTTATACTTTTACTGCAGTAGTTGAAGGGGTAGAGTACAAGGCAGTTTCATCAATGCCTATTCCGGTGAATATTGATTCATTAAAAATCGTAAATGAAAATAATTTTGGAAGAAATGTCAGAAAAGCAATTGAAGTGACTTTCAGGGATCCGGCAGGCATCCCAAACTATTATCGTTTTGAAGAAATTGTTAATGATTACCAAAGTTATAACTACTCGTTATTGAGTGACCGGTATCTGGATGGGAAAACAGTAATTCGTGATGTAAATGTAAATGACAGCACTGATCTTCAATCAGGTGACTTCATATTATTTGAAATGCAATGCATAGATAAAGCTACTTACGATTATTTTCGCACGTTGCGTTTTGCAACAGGTAGTGAAGGACTGGGAATTTTATCTCCGTCACCGGCAAATCCTATTTCTAATTTTAGCAATGGTGCGATGGGTTATTTCAGTGCTTATTCAATTACAAGTAAGTCAATCATTGTGCCATGAAGATTTTGAACCCCTTTCCCCAGGGAGAGGGGGATTAATAAAATAGTTTCATTTTGATTTTATCTCAATAACAGCTTCACTCAATCCTTTGGAAGAGGCAGTTAGTTTAATTTTACCGGGTTTAAATTTTGATTGAATGACAGCCAGGCAAAGACCGTGAAAAGCTTTCATCTCTTTTCCTTTTAAAGACAAATGACTTGTAGGATCACCATTATCTACACCTGCAATAAAACCTTCTCCTTCAATCTTAAATTTTACAAGATTATCTGTGTTAGGCACAATTATTCCATCTTTATCAAGTATTATTATTGTTACATAAGAAAGATCAGAACCATCTGCTTTGATCACTGCTCGGTCTGGAAGAGCTATAATTTTAGCTGGCATACCTGCCGTTTTGATTTCCTGGCTTAAAATATCTTTTCCATTTTTTCTGCCAATTGCTCGTATAGTTCCAGGAAAAAATGCAACTGGCCATTTTAAATGCAAATCATCACCTGATTTCTTTTTGATTCCTAAAGATTTTCCATTTAAAAACAATTCAACTTCATCAGCATTGGTATAAGCCCAAATATCAACGGTGTCACCTTTCTTCCAGTTCCAGTGAGGGAAAATATGCAGAACAGGTTTGTTTGTCCATTCACTCTGGTACATGTAAAATGCATCTTTTGGAAAACCTGCTAAATCTAAAATACCGAAATATGAACTTCGGGCAGGCCATCCATATGGAGTAGGTTCGCCAAGGTAATCGAACCCTGTCCAAATATACATACCTGAAACAAAATCATATTTTTTAACAAGTTTCCAGGTTTCTTCATGAGTTGAGCCCCACGGAGCGCTGCAATTATCATATGATGAACAGGCAAAATCAGAGTTTCCTAAATTAAATGGTATGTCCCAACGAACGGGCCACCTGCGTATGGTATCCGAAGGCATTTGATAAAAACCTCGAGTAGCAAGTGCTGACGTTGTTTCGCTGCCTATCAATTTTTGTCCAGGAAAATTTTTCATAAAATTTACATAATTTCCCTGACTATAGCCGAAACCTATTAAGTCGAGTGCACCGGAACGAAAGACCGGGTTCATTGGATCGGGGTCATTACAACTAGATGTAATAGGTCGTGTTGTATCAAGATTTTTTATTATAGCGACCAATTCTTTTGCAATTATTGTACCAGAGGTGTCTTTCCTGTCCCATTGTTCTGCAACTTCATTTCCAATACTCCAGATAAAAACACTCGGATGGTTCCTGTCGCGAAGCACCATATCTTCAATATCGCGTTTATGCCACTGTTCAAAATCGTTTGCATAATCGAATTCGGTTTTTTTCTTTTTCCACATATCAAAAGCTTCATCCATAACGATGAAACCCATTTTATCTGCTAAATCAAGTAACTCGGGTGCAGGTGGATTATGCGATGTACGGATACCATTACAACCCATGTTTTTGAGCAATTCTAATTGTCTTTCTAAAGCCCTTTTATTGATTGCGCTTCCCAGGCATCCCAAATCGTGATGATCACATACACCTCGAATCTTAATATGTTTTCCATTTAGAATAAATCCCTTTTCGCGGTCAAATACAAAAGAACGTATGCCCAATGGTGTTTTGTAATTGTCGCAAACTTTTCCCTCGCATTTAACCGTTGAAATGATCTTGTACATATACGGGTTATCATCAAACCAAAGTTTTGGGTTTTTCACAACCAGTTCCTGTTCTATTTCAATTGCAGAATCTTTTTGTATTATTACTTCGGAAGATATTTTAGCAATTTTTTTGTTTTCAGCATTACAAATTATTGTAGTTAAAGTTACAGGTTCATTCTTATTCTGACGGTTTCTTATAACCGTTTTGATATTCACTTTAGCTGATTCTTCAGTAATTTCAGGCGTAGTTATGTATATTCCCCAATGGTCTATTGCGACTTTATTTGTAGTCACAAGCCAGACATTGCGATATATTCCTGAACCAGAATACCACCGGGAGTTTGGCTGTTTAGAATTATCAACTTTTACTGCAATGATATTTTTCTTGCTTCCATAAAATAAAAACGGTGTCAGTTCATATCTGAAAGAACTGTAGCCGTAAGGCCGTTTTCCAAGATAATGCCCATTAATCCAAACTTCGCTATTACGATAAATACCATCAAAGTCGATAAAAACAAGTTTGTCTCTATCAACTGCAGAAATATTAAATGTTTTTCTGTACCATCCAATTCCTCCAGGTAATGCTCCGCCTCCAGGACTTGCAGGGTTCTTGTCACTAAATTCACCTTCGATGCTCCAATCGTGAGGGAGATTAAGTATTCGCCAATCCGAATCGTTATAACCGGTATCCTGTGCGTTATTAACATCACCTAAATTAAATTTCCATTCCTTACAAAAATTTTCTATGTTTCTGACTTTTGTAATATGGGTACATTGGTTTGAAAGGAAAAATATAGTTAATAACAGGAATATAAGTGATAACTTTTTCATGACGTAATATTTTATATTAGAACATAAAAATACCAATATTTTGGAAAACAAGGAAGAGGGTTATAAATTAAATGTTTTGAGCAGATTTAATAAATAAGTTTAAAATTCAAAAAGAACTATTAAATAATCATAATTGTTCCTTAGAAAGGAGTGAATGCAAAGCCTCAAAACAAGTAGGAATTAAATACAACTAAAAAAACAAAGTAAAAAAAATGTAACCTGAACAAATTTTCATAAAGGACAACTCAGGTTACATTTTTAAAATTAATAGTTTTAAAACATTATAAAATTTTTAGTTTAATACCAGTTTTTGAATTCTATTTTCTGAACCGGTATCAATTTTTACAATATAAATTCCTCTTTGCAATTTATCAGTTTGAAATTCTTTTGAATAATTGCCTGCAGATTGAATATTGTCAATTAAGCTCATAACCTCCTTTCCTGAAAAATCATAAAGAGATATTTTAACTTCCTGTTTTATGGGTAACGAATATTTCATTGTAATTTGTTTGCTTCCCGGATTAGGATAAAGCTTGAGGTTCAAATGTTTATCAACTTCAATATTTTTGTTAATACCTGTAGGAAATGAAGCTGTTTTGAAATTTGAAATCATAAAACTTCCGGGACCTCCATAAGCACCCATGTCATTTCTTATCGTTCCTTTTGAAGGTAAATTTGCATATCCTTGATGGTTTATGTTTTCAGGATCGTTATCCTCTCCAAGCCGATTACCCTGGTCAATGCAAGGTGAACTGGAAGTTAAAACATAGCTGGTATCTGAAAATTCAGGATTGACAAATATGTTGCCTTCACCGGTGTATCCTCCATATACATCACTATAACTAACAGTTGGACCACCACTTTTAGCAATGATTTGAACAGTTGAAACAGTTTCGTCAGCCCAAATTATACAATTTCGAATGATGGAATTTCCCTGCCAAACATAAACAGCAACCACTTTATTATTTACAAAAGTATTGTTCTCTATAATTTTATCATCTGGTCCATCAGAATTCATCCACAACGCTCCGCCACCATAGTCCTGACCTCCGGAATTGCCAGTAATAATATTGTTTTTTACAATTGCGCCTGTATAGTTCAAGGTTATTCCTGCACCATAGCGTCCTTTATTGTTTTCTATAATATTGTTAAGAATACTAATATTGCCATCTCCGGTACGTATTCCTCCGCCTCCTGCACTTGTAACACCGGTTGTGGAGTCTGCCCGATTATCCGTTATAATATTAAATCGTATTGTTGGAGACGAAAGAGCAGAAAGTATTCCACCTCCTTCGCGATATTTTCCTGCACCATGTTCATCAGTCCATTCAGTTCCTTTACCGCCCGTTATCGTAAAACCTTGCAAAATCGCTGCAGGGCCTTCGTGATTTATAAAAAGCACACAACTTGCAGTATCAACATTTTTTGGCCTACTGCCGTCAATAATTGTGCTTTTAATAAACGAGGTATCCCAGGAGAGAAGGAAGTAACTTGTAAGTAAGATATCTTTTCCTTTGAAATTTATGTTTTCATAATAATATCCAGGTGCTACAAGAACAGTGTCGCCATTGACTGCATTATTTATTCCCTGCTGAATTGTTGAATAATCATTAGGAACATTAATAGTGCGTGACTGTCCATATAGGCAGTTCAAAAGTGCAGTTAAAATAATTAGATGAGTTAGTTTATTCTTCATAATAACTTTTATTAATTAATAAATAAGTAATATATAATTTTTTAGAAACCATAAAATGATCCTGACCATAAAGAAATTCTGATTCTTATAAGATTGTTTTAAAAAAGACAGATCGTTATAAAAGAAGTTAATAGAATTTCTTTTATTAAAAGACATTTTAAAAACGGATTTCCCCTATGCGAATATTAACGTGAGTTCGACCTAAGATATCATATTTGTTACAAATAATCAGAATATTATTCATTCCTTTTTTCGTCAAAAAAGAAATGAACCAAAGAACTTAGCGGAGCGATCTCACGAACGAAGTGAGTAAAAAGACTTGGCTGCGTGAACTCGCTCCGGCTGCCGCCTTTGCTCATTCTGAAATTTCGGGAAGCACGCAGTCGAAAAGGAATTCTTTTTTAATTTCCGTGAAACGGGAAAGAGCGATGGCCAGAAAATCTGGCGAGGGTTCGAAAGCTCATGAGTGTTTAAAACAAAATATTTAAACACTTTCTTACATCGAACTGACGTTATATTAAAAATTATTTAATACTGTTCTCAAGCAATATATACTGCACTGAATATGCAGGAGAAGAAAAGATAATTCCTTTATTAATTGTTGATGAAAATGCCTTAATATTTTCAAGGCTGTTGATTGGGCCACCTGTTTTATTGTCCGGACCTTGCCCGTTGACAAAGACACATTGCGAAAAATCGCCGTTATCTTTTCCACCAGTTAGGGAATACATATAAAAACGTTTACCTGATTTAAAATTCGAAGCATCCAGTTTAACTATTTCTTCTTTATTATTTTTGTTTATTATTACTATTCCGACTTGGCCGGAGCTAAACTTTGAAGCATATGTAACTATTTCATTGCTTCCCCGGACTGTTGAATTAACCATATAGTCGCCAAAGAATTTTTGAAAGTAATACATATAAAAATAGGCAGGACGGGGGTTCCATTTAGGTACGCCGGGTTCATCGCCTTTATTGAATATCCCGTGATCATCTCCATTGTCATATCCATTTGCAAAATCCCAACGACTGGCTTCACCAAAATGATTTTTTATTAATTCACCTAATTCTAAAACCGCATGTATGCCATTGATAAATGAGCATGATTGCTTTGATTTAATTGCACGAATATTCCATTCGGTGAGAGCAAGAGGTTTAAGTTTGACTTTAAAATCTGAACACATTTTTTTTAAATATTCCAGCATGTTTTGAGTCTCTTGCTTTGGTGTATTCAGAATAGTTACAGGATTAGAATTTTCCATATATGGAGTGAAGTAATTATGGATGACAAAAAAATCTGCATTATCACCTGCTGCTTTAAAAAATCCTTCGTTCCAGTTAGTTTCAACTGGATTATACCAATTTTTAGATCTTTCAACTTCAACAATAACTGCTCCAATTTTTATAGTACTTCTAAATTCTTTAGCAGCTTCCCTCATAGAATCTGCAAATATTTTAAAACCGTTGCCATACAATTCACCGGAGATTATTTTTGGCTGATGATCTTTATTTAATGAAGAGTCTATTTCAAAACCTGCCTGCCATGCACCGAAATTTTCATTACCAATTTCCCAAAATTTTGTCCGGCCTTTATCATAGCGAACCCAATCGGCTGCCAAATGAGCGGCTGTTTGCACAGGTGCAGGGCCTGTTCCATACCTTGCATATCCATAGTTCATGCAAATTAAACCAGTGCTTTTTGTTTGTTCCAACATGAGATAATAATTATCGATGGACATATGAAAAGACTCTTTACTCATTCCATACCAGTAATAGCATGGATAATGTATTCCATTAATTATAGTATCAGGTGCATCAGATGGATGCTGGTTATTAGCTGCATTCCAAAAAAACTGATTGGTCAAGTTACCTCCGGGGAAACGTATGATGTTAGGAGAGAGATTTTTTATGTATTGTATAAGTTTGGGTTCTGTTATCATCTGACCCGTGTAAACATTGCTATTATTACCATATATGTATTTTGAAACTTTTGCAATGGTATCGGCATCATTAAAACTAACACTACAGGTAGGAATGGTTGTTGGTTGTGTATATGCCTCGTATTGGGGAATTATAGCGGTTTTTGGCTTTGAGTCTTCAAGGAAAAATCCTTGTATATCTTGCGCTGATAAAGAAATCTGGAAAAAAAATAAGCAGAAAAAAGTCAGAAAAGTCGAATTTTTCCTCATATCAATGATGTTATGTTTGACTTGGAATTAAGCATTAGAACTTATAGCGTATATAGAATTTTATTTGTGCATGATCATAAGTAATGCAATATTATAAAAATGAAACCAGATTGAAATTTAAATATGCAATAAATATTTGAAATAGATTATTTAGCAACCAGTTGAAATTGATAAAAGCCCTGAATTTTTTATTGTCAGTCCTGATGAATCTATTTTGATAGTTTGGCATAAATGAAGCATTGTAAATTAAAATCAATTAAGCATTATTGAGGCAGGATTATTTTCAAAAACCAGTATAAAACAATTTGATTTTGGATTATAATTCATCGCTTCCTGGTTCCATTTATAGAATGTAATGTTCTCATAAATATCAATAATCCCTTTTAGTTGGTATTTATTATTGTTGATATATGAAAATGCCCAATCAATAATAAAGCGATTGGAAAATTTCGTTTGCCACCATGAAGTATTTAATTTAATTACAATTATGTACCTGGGATTATTCAATTCAACTTCTTTAGCCATCTCTTGTTGCATAAATAAACTATTCTTATGGCATTCCATTAATGGGTACATATATAAATACCCGGTAGCTGAAAGTCTATTTGCGTAAAAATAAATTTGAGGTTCCGAACCAAATATTGCTATTTTGTCCTCTTTATTAGAATTTGCATTTATGTAATTCGCTATGTTTATGGATTCCGGAAATGGACTTTCTCCATATATTTGTCTTGAAAGTGTATTAGTATCGTCAATAAAGAAATAATCCTTTTGAATAATCAGGCCCAAAGTTAATGATAATACTATCAACAAAACACTTAACAATTTGAAATAGATTAGTTTCTTATGTAAATCCGGAACAACAAATAAATAATCTGCAAAAACACAAAAGAAGATAACCGCTGCCGGCAGGAAAGTTATAAAATAATGTTGTCTGAAATAGAATCCCGGACAGACACTGGCAAAAGAAAAAAGTAAAAATAATAACAGAAAGGTTTTGTCAAAATTGGCTTTGAATTTTGGATGAACAAAAACAGATAAAATTCCAAGTATCATTAATATCCAAACCAGGTAAAATCCCGTAGTTACCTCATTTATTCCAGTTTTAAATGAAGGTAAAATATTTCGAACTGAAATCATTCTCTCATAGTCTGAAGCATATTGGATTGTAAGGAACCAGAACTTCTGGAATACACCTGTAATCATTAAATACGAGAACATGATTGCCAAGGGAATAATCACACCAAATGAATAAAATAATATAGCTTTAAATAATTTATCTCTTTTATGAGAATAAAATGAATTTACAACTATTACTGTAACTCCAAAAACACAAAAAAGAAAACCTTGTTGTTTCATTATCCCGGATAAGCTTAACAATATTCCTGACCAGAAGTATAAAGCCAATTTATTTTCTTTATAAGCTTTAAGTAAAAAAAGCACTCCTCCAAGTGCAAATACTGTTACATAGTTAGTCGCATGTCCAGCAAATCCGAGAACACCTGAATTGAAAGACAAAAGAGCAAATGCAGCAGAAGCTGCAACAGCAGAATAATTGCCAATTGTTTTTTTTGAAATTAAAAAAAGCAATATGATCGAGATAATATTAACGCAAAGCAATCCCAGATGAATACCTTCAACAGTTTGTCCGAATAAAGCCATAAACAATGCATACATGAAATATGTTTCCGGGGAATTTCATGCTGTAAGCCAATTTATAGGGAGGGATTCCGTGTAAAATTAACTGTCCTGAATAAGCGTATTCACCTTCATCCCTCTCGAGAGGGAAACTTAACAGCCTTATTCTGATAAAAACTGCAAATAATATTATTAAGGTAAGAACAAACCACGACCAGTATTTACTAATAAATTTTGATTTTTTTAAATTCAAGTCAAATGAGTTAAATTTCAATTGTAATTAATTTTTTATTAGTGCCAAATGTAATTATATTTTATACAGATTGGCGCTATATTTGAGAACTGAAATCATTTAATTTACTCTTTATAACTTTATAATTTTTACAAATTTTGTTTCTTGGTTATTTTTTAATTTTATTAAGTATACACCCGATTTAAGACTTTCTCCTACGGTACAAGTATTGGAACAAACACCAGCTTCCTCCTGCTTCCCAAGTATATTAAAGATGCTGTACTCGGTTGGTGTTGTTGATTTTATTTGCATATTATTAGTAAAGGGATTAGGGAACAGAACCAAAGAACCTAGTTTGTTTTCTTTTATCGCTGATAAGGCACAATCAATTTTTCCGGTAGTACCTCCGACACATTTACCACAAGTATCTTTGTAAGCTGCTCCATTTACAATTCCGGCACAATCGATAGTACAGGAATCTTTTCCTGTATTGCCACCTACGCAATAACCGCATATGTCTATAGTTGCGGTACCATTCTGATCGCCATTGCAATCTAGCCGACATGCTTGTAACCCTGTATTTCCACTTACACATGTGCCACAATCGTCAATAAATGCTGTACCTGCAGAATCGCTGTGGCAATCGAAAACAGGTATTCCGTAAACTATTCCAATTCCATTGTAATCAGACGCAACATAAACCCGTCCAGGTTCACGTGAATCTCCCGCTATCAAATCGATTCCACCGAAACTATGATTGCTATCGTTTATCCTGCTCCAGGTTTTACACGTATCATCCGAACGATAGATACCCGCTACACCACCTATTGTTCCAATAATATATACAGCAGGGTAATTATTACCCGGAATTGCTTTTCCTGTGCCTACTGCTAGTATTGATTGAATAGCGGTGATTTGACTGAAAGATGTCCCTGAATTAACCGAATGCCATAGACCATTGTTTCCAAGAGGAAGAAACAGATCACCTTCTTTCCCCAGAGTGGCTCGCAATATTCCTCCGTTGGGCATCGTAGTAGTTGTGACATCAAAACTTTGTCCTCCATTTGTACTCACGTATATATCTCCGGTACTTTTATCATAACCATAGAATTTATTTGGATTTACAAAATCAGCAATAATTCTTAAATCATTATTACTTGGGAAGCTGGATGGTAGGCCTGAACAAGTTTGCCAGGATATTCCCCTGTTATTTGTATAAGCAGCAATACCTGTTTGAGATGTCCAGATAATAGTGCTTCCGTCTGCAGAAACAGCAACATATCCATTAGTAACGCCTGATGGAGTTCTCAAAGTTGACCAATTAATACCTCCATTACTTGAATACTGACCGGTATTGCCTACCCTGGCCATAAAAGAAGGCATATTTTCTGCTATGGCCATACTGGTCGTACTTCCAATTGAGGGTGTAAAATTACCATACTTTGAAGGCACATCAAGAGAATCATTCCTGAAGCCATCATAGTCACCTATAACACAAAGTTCAGGAGCTCCGAATGTCGGACTGACTATTTCCTTCACAACAGTTTCTTCCAGTCCTTTAGCTGTAAAATACCAGTCAACTTTAAGAGCTGCATCTACATTAGAGGCATTATAGGTGCTCCAGATACCGTAACCGGTAACAAATAAAACGTGATCAGGATTGAAAGGATCCACTTCAACATCAGTAGTCCAATGTGGGTTTAATGGTGGCTGAACATATTTAAACCCGTTATCGTGCCTGTTTTGTCCTCCTAATGTTGCTTTCCAGGTGGTACCACCATCAATGCTCCGATAGATTTCATCCATTGGAGTATAGTGATCCATAGTGCTTACAAAAACTAAATCAGGATTTGAAGGATATACACTTACTCCGGAAAAAGCACAGCCGGATTTTATTGGTGAAATGTCAGTAAATGTTTTCAGCTTCAGGTTGTATTTCAATACTCTTCCATTTGTTGCAAGATAAGGACCTGCCGTATCGCTATATGCTATGTATATGAGGCTGTCAGCAGCAACGGCTGCATGAACGGGCATAAAATTTGTAGACTGGCCGGGTACGGCCTGCCACGTTTTACCAGTATCAGAACTATAGTACAAATTTGTATTATGTGTTCTGGCAACACCGATAAATATTAAAGGAGTTTCATTACCAAAAGAACCACTGTCCTTAATAAATTTCACAAAAGTGATTCCTGTGCTTCCGCTAGTTGTAGTCACCGGAAAGCTGCTAACTTTTTTCCAGGTAGCTGCACTGTCAATGCTTTTCCAGAGTCCGCTAGTCCTGGTTCCCATTAACAAAGTACTTCCTTTGTTGGGATCCACGACTAATCTTTCGTCCACGCTTCTGCCATAATCATTCCCGCCGCACAAAAACGATACATTTGCTTTTTTCCAGGTTTTGCCCCTATCGTTAGAGCGAAGCATTGTTGTAGGAGACCATAGCACATATTCACCGGCCGCTTCATAAACTTTATTTGAATCAGAAGGATCAATAGCAATACTCTCTATTCCCTGGTAACCCCATTCTGTAAAAGCAAGATTATAATTTAAGGGTATCCAGGAACTATCAACTGGATTCCACCGGTAAGATCCGCCTACATCGGTTCGAAGATATATAAGGTTCTTTTGCGCGGGACTGGTTATTATACCGGAAACATATCCTCCGCCTCCAATTGCCACATTTTTCCAGCGATATGGAATAGAAGATTGTGCATCTGATTCCGGCTGATAAAGAAGAGTTAAAAACAGGAGGATAGTGAGAAGAGTTTTAATGACATTTGAGAATTCAGCATATTCATTATAATTGTGTATAGTAGTTTTCATTTTAAATGATATTTTAATTAGTGTAAAAATAACAATTTATATAAAAATAACATAAGAAATGAATAATGAACGGAAATAATATATAAAAAACCCGGCAATAAACCGGGTTTCATTTTAATATTATGTTTTTTTCCTCGTTTTAGTCGTTTGTTTTACCTGTTTTCTTTGCGTCTCTTTTGCTTTCTTTGTTTCTACTGGTTTTTGTTTTGTTTTTGTTTTTGGTTGAATTTCCTTCTTCTCCTGATCAACATGTTCTTTCTGTTCTTCGACTGTCTTTTCCTCTTCTTTCTTTTCTTCTTCAAAGTTGCTGTAGCCGTTTCGTTGTAAAATATTATACCAATTAATCAACTTCCTGATATCGGACAGATAAACTTTCTGCCGGTCATAATCTGGAAGAACTTTGGCAAAGTATTCCTTCAATTTAGCATCATCGGATTTGGCATCAATTGCCGGACCGCCTTTTTCCATTTCCTGGATGGTTTTAAAAACTTTTCGCAGAGGTATTTCACCTGAATCAGCAAAGATAGCTACATCATTAAGTGAACTTACTTTGTAATGAGTGAAAGCATTCATGCGTTTTTTGTCTTCAAAACCTTCTACAATGATGCCATTGCGGGCTTGCGATATGTATTTATACAGACCGCCGAATCCGGATATAGCTAATATTTCTTTAAATTCCATAATGTGTATTATTTTCTACAAAAATAAAATTGTTCCTCAAGCTGTCCAAAAATAAAGACATTTTATTTGATAATGGTTTCAATGAAAAGATTTATTCGTTTTGTATTCATTGGTTCCAAGTACGTTGAAATGACAAATGAACTTTATTATTTTACCATCAAATCAACAACTACAAATGTTGCAAAGATAATGCTTGCGATACCATTAAGAGTCGCAAATGCTAAATTAATCCTGTTTAGCTTATCCGGTTTAATTAAAAGATGCTGGTAAATAAGCAATGCGATAAAAATTGAAGTGCCAATCCAATAGAATAATCCGGCTTTTTCAGTATAACCGGCAACAAGAACAATTGAAGCAGAAATTGTGTGCAGAATAGAAGAAAGTAGTATCGCATGTTTACGTCCTAACACTGCAGGTAGCGATTTAAGTGAATAGTTTTTATCAAAATCATCGTCCTGCAATGCATATATTATATCAAATCCACTTACCCAGAAAAGCACTATACCTGAAAATAATAAAGGAATCCAATGAAAACTACCAGTTACTGCGAGATAAGCTCCAATAGGAGCCAGGGAAAGGCCTAAACCAAGCACGAAATGACAAAATACGGTAAATCGTTTTGTGAAACTGTAACCGAGTATAATTAATAATGCTAAAGGAGAAAGACGAAAAGTAATTGTATTGATAAACCAGGTTGTTGCTATGAACAATACTGAATTTATCATAGTGAATATCATAGCTGAACCGGGTTTAATAATACCTGCAGGTATTTCCCGAAGAGCAGTTCTTGGATTTAATGAATCGAAATGGCGATCGGCAAACCTGTTAAATGCCATTGCTGCATTACGCGCAAACACCATACATAATATTACCAAAAATAATAATTGCCATGAGAACTTATACCCGGTTTGATTTACGGCAAGGAAATAACCTATAATTGCAAAAGGCATTGCAAAAATAGTATGGCTGAAAGTTACTAATGATAAATAGGTTGATATTTTGGTTCTAAACATTTTGTAAAATATATTGACTGCTGACTGTCGACTGCATACTGCCGCGTCTGTCGGCAGGCCGCTGTCAGCAGTCTAATTTTTAGGGTTAATAATTTTTAAACAACTCTTACGTTATTTCACAGGTTTGTCTGATACAAATCGTAATTTTCATCATCAAAACAAACAAAGAAAACTTTTTCAATGCTTTTGGCTTTTTGCAAAAATTGTTTTACTTCATTTGCAGCTATCTGTGCGGCTTTTTCTTTAGGAAACCCATATATACCGGTACTGATATTAGGAAAAGCAATTGTTTTCAAATTCATGCTGTCAGCTAATTCCAGGCTTTTATTATAAGACGATTTAAGCAGATTTTCCTCGTTTTTGTTACCACCTCTCCAAACAGGTCCTGCTGTATGAATGATATGCTTAGCAGGTAATTTGTATCCTTTGGTGATCTTTAGCTTCTCCTGTTTTGCATCCATTCAGGGTTCTGCATTCAGCAAGTAATTCCGGACCTGCAGCTCTGTGAATAGCTCCATCTACTCCGCCTCCTCCTAAAAGAGATGTGTTTGCTGCATTAACTATTGCATCGACTTTTAATTTGGTAATATCACCTTTTAATACTTCAATTGCAGTCATAAATTAATTCGACAATTTGAAAATGTGTAAATGTGCAGATTTAAATAACTTGTCAGCCAATCATTTAAATAACTTTAAACTTTGAACTATCTTCTTATCTGTGCTCCCAGTTCTTTTTCAAAAGCTTTCATCAGGTTATTCATCACTTTATCAATTTGAGTGTCCGTAAGTGTTTTTTCTTCATCCTGAAGTGTAAAGCTTACAGCATATGATTTTTTACCTTTTTCAATTTTATCTCCCTGGTAAACATCAAAAAGATTGATATGCTTAATCAATTTTCGTTCAGTTTTTCTGGCTATCGTCAGAAGTTGTTCATAAGTTACATTAATATCAAGTATCATGGAAAGATCACGATGGACTTCAGGAAAACTTGGTAACTCTTCGAAACTAATCACATGATTTTTACAAAGCTCTATTACATAATTCCAGTTAATATCACCGGTAAATACTTCTTGCTTAATATCGAATTCTTTCAATAATTCTTTTTTGACACTGCCAAATTCAGCCAGTTTCAGGTTATTATAAGTATAAACCAATCCATCTGATAATAGTTCTTGTTGTAAAGGCTTCGCTTCTATTTTTGATAAATCAACACCAGATTTTTCAATAACATTATTGACAAAAGTTTTCAAGTGGAAAAATGTAGAAGGTTGTTCGGGAGTTGTCCAGTTTGGCTGTTCTATAAGTCCTGTTAGAAAAATACCCAAATGATAATTTTCAGAATATTGATCAAGATGATTTTTTGCATTTTCCTTTTTATCATAGAAATAGCAATTGCCAAATTCGTAAAATTTCAAATTGGAATTTTGATGATTGATATTATGAATGATTGATTCCAGACCTCCAAAAATGAGTGACTGGCGCATACAATTTAAGTCAGAACTTAATGGGTTAATAAGATAAGCTATCCTGTTTTTAAATGTATCTCTGTTTTCATAATAGGTACTTTTGGTCAACGAGTTGCACATGATTTCATTAAACCCGTTGCTGCTTAAATAATCTGAAATCATATTCTGAATTTCATCCGGTTCAGGTTTTTGAGAATAAGAAAGAGTAGAAATAACTTTATCTGAAAATTCTACATTATTATAACCATATATTCGCAAAATCTCTTCAACTATATCAGCTTCCTGATGTACGTCAACTCTGTAAGGTGGTACTGAAATCGAAAGGCCTTCTTTGGTTTCTTTATCGACATTTATTTCAAGCGAATTTAAAATATTTACAATGGTATTGCGGTTAAGTTTCTTTCCAATAAGCCTGTTGATTCCTTCGAAAGTAACATTTACCTTAAAATGTGCGATTGGCTCAGGATATACATCTACAATATCTGAAGAAATAGCTCCACCTGCAATTTCCTTAATAAGTATAGCTGCACGTTTTAGAGCATATACCGTATGATTGGGATCGGTACCTCGTTCGAAACGAAATGATGAATCCGTATTAAGTCCGTGATGACGTGCAGACTTGCGAACCCAAACAGGATTGAAATAAGCACTTTCAAGAAATATATTTTTCGTACTTTCATTAACTCCGGAATCAAGCCCTCCAAAAATACCTGCCATACACATGCCTTCGTGATCATTACAAATCATCAGATCTTCCGGATGTCAGTTTCTGTTCAACACCATCAAGAGTTATAAAAGACGTACCGTTAGGCGTAGTTCTGACTATAATTTTGTTGCCAGTTATTTTATCGGCATCAAATGCATGTAAAGGCTGTCCTAGTTCATGAAGAACAAAATTGGTAATATCGACAATATTATTTATTGGTTTCTGTCCAATCGCTTTCAATCTGTTTCTTAGCCATTCAGGAGACTCTTTTATATTTACTCCTTTAATTGAAACACCTGAATATCTTTTGCATGCTTCAAGATTCTCAACTAATAACTTCAATAGGTAGTTCTGATTGTCAGTTTTAAATTTATCAACGGAAGGTTTAGTAATTTTTACAGGTTTACTTTGGTTAAAGAAAGCAGCCAAATCACGTGCAACACCATAATGGGAAGCGCTATCAATACGGTTAGGGGTAAGGCTTATTTCAAAAACCCAATCATTTTCAACTTTAAAATAATCTTTTGCAAGAGTTCCAGGTTTTGACGAAGTGTATCTAGTACCATAATTCCGTCATGAGCTAGTACCAAGACCCAATTCATCTTCAGCACAAATCATTCCTTCAGATTCTTCTCCACGAATTTTAGATTTTTTAATTTCAAAAACTTCCTGACCTGAATATATTTTTGTTCCAATCGTAGCTACAACTACCTTTTGGCCGGCAGCAACATTTGGTGCACCGCAAACTAATATTCAAAGGTTCTCCTTTGTCCTATATTAACTTTTGTAAGGCTTAGTTTATCTGCATTTGGATGTTTTGTGCATTCTAATACATGTCCTAGAACAAACCCTTCCAATCCGCCTTTTACAGATTGCCATTGTTCCAGACTATCAACTTCAAGCCCAAGATTTACCAAAATTTCTTCAAGCTCTACAGGTGAAGCATTAGTGTCAATATATTGTCTTAGCCAATTATATGAGATCTTCATATTCTAATATTAACTGTGAGAAGCAAAAGTATAAAAATTTCTGTTTATCTATTTCTCAATATAGGTATGAATATATGATTCAAATTTGCGATAAAAATATTTCAATATCTTTGATGGCATTAAAAAATATATTTTGAAGAAAGAGAAACTAAAATTGATTTTGGTTACTAACGATGATGGAATCAGTGCAAAAGGATTAAAAGCATTGGTTGAAGTTGCAGCGCAATTTGGTGAAGTGGTAGTTGTTGCACCCGGAGAAGGTCAAAGCGGGATGGCGCATGCTATTACAGTTAGAACTCCTGTCAGAGTGCATAAAACTACATATTTTGATCACATCACAACTTTCAAATGTAGCGGCACGCCAGTTGATTGCGTTAAAATGGCAATTAGCCGACTGTTGCCCAGGAAACCAGATTTGCTTTTGGCAGGTATTAATCATGGTGGCAATGCTTCATCAAGTGTTATGTATTCTGGAACAATGGGGGCAGTTATTGAAGGTTGTTTGAATGAAATTCCTTCTATTGGATTTTCATTACTTAATTTTGATAAAGATGCCGATTTTAGTGTGGTTCAGCATTATGCGCTGAATATGATTAAGGAATCGTTTAAACAGGGTATTCCAAAAGGAGTTTGTCTGAATATAAATGTTCCTAAGTACCTCTTAAAAAAATCAAGGGAATAAAAATTTGCCGTCAGGATCATGGTGTCTGGAGAGAAGAATTCGAACACCGGATAGATCCAAACGGGCGCGATTACTATTGGCTAACCGGTACATTCGTGGATTTAGAACCTAATGCTAAAGATACGGATGAATGGGCTCTTAGAAGCAATTATGTTTCATTGGTTCCTGTACAATTTGACCAGACTGCTTATAAGTTTATGAAGAAATTGCGAGGGTGGAATTTGAAATAGTTTAAAGTTTTCAATTTTCAATTTTCAATTTTCAATTTTCAATTTTCAATTTTCAATTTTTCATTCTAATTGGCTGGCCGGTGGCTTCGATTACATTCCACCACAACTCACTATCTAGATCTATTGTTTTACGTTTTGCTACGGCGCTAGCGATAGGTAATAGGGTAAACTCATTATTCCAGTTACCGACAACAAAGTCCGTTTTACCAGCCATTGCAGCATGTACTGCGTTTTGTGCTAAAAGACTGCAGAATTTACTATCGTTTGCATTAGCAGGTGCGCTGCGGATAATATAGCTGGGGTCAATATATTTTATGGTATATGGAAAATTCTTGGCGTCGAATTCATCAGAAATTTTATCTTTCAGATAAAGGCCAATATCTTTATGTTTAACATTGCCTGAAGCATCTGCATTTGGATGAGTAGTATCAAAAAAATATTGTCCGGCACCTTCTGCAACTACAACCATTGCATGATGCCTGTCTTCAAGTCTTTTTCTTAATACTTTCAAAAAACCATAAGGCCCGTATAGGTCAAATTCCATTTCAGGAATAAGTACAAAATTAACTTCCTGAATTGATAGAGCTGCATAGGCGGCAATAAATCCGGAATCCCGGCCCATAAGTTTAATTAAAGATATACCGTTAAATGCGCCGACTGCCTCGTTATGGGCATTGTTAATAATATCATTTGCAATTGAAAATGCAGTTTCAAAACCGAATGATTTTTCAATAAGATTAATATCGTTATCAATTGTTTTTGGAACTCCTGCAATAGAAATTTTAAGCTTTCGCTTTTCAATTTCTTCGCTTATTTCATGAGCGCCGCGTAATGTTCCATCTCCACCGATGCAAAAAAGAATATTGATGTTAAGTATTTCCAATGTATCTACTATCTGGTTTAAATCCTGGTTTCCACGAGATGATCCCAAAATAGAACCGCCTGAAAGATGAATATTTTCAACTATTTGAGGTGTCAAATCTATTGTCGGATGATTATACTTAGATATAAAACCTTCATAACCATATTGTATACCAATGATGCGCTTAACTCCATAACGATAATACAACTGGTTGAATATGCTACGGATAACGTTGTTCAAGCCGGGACATAATCCACCGCATGTTACTATTGCAACTTTTGTTTTGGCAGGTTCAAAGAAAAGTAATTCTCGAGGTCCAGCCTTTTCAAAAGAAATAGGAACTTCATTTTTCTCTTTGCATGAAATGTAATTTTCAAGAGTCGCGTTATGAAGAATTCTGTCTTTATCCTCTATGAAATTGTAAACTGCTTCACCCTTATTTGACGATAGTTTCAGAGGTGACTTTACTGTTCCTTTTCCCAAAATCTTCACTTCAAAATCTTCGTGTTTCATGACTTTTTTATCAGTTTTATTTTAATTGAAAATATTATGAAGTTTTAAATATCTGAATTACGGAATTTCCATATAATCATGATTCAATACTTTATTTCATCATAAATCTAAAATCATTTTTAAATTGTAAATCATATAAAAATAAAGAAAAAAACCATTCTGAAAAAGAGATACTAAAGACTTATTCATAATTTTAATTTTTAAAAAGTTTTGTTTAGCTTGTAAATGAATATTGATGCATAAATGAGACTGACAAAATATTTTTATACAATAGATGTTATTGAATATTCGCAGAACATTTTTTATTTTAATTTTTTTTGAGATATTTGCCGCGCACGTATGCAAAAAAAAATCATTTGATATGAAGCTAAAGAAAGTATTAGGAATTGATGTTGGAGGGTCAGGGATAAAAGGTGCAATTATCAACACTAAAACAGGAGATCTTATTACGGATAGGCATAGGATTCCGACACCTGTACAAGCTAAACCCGGACAAGTTGCAGATGTAATTAAACAAATTGTTGACTATTTTAATTGGACAGGGGCAGTTGGCGTTGGTTTTCCGGCAGTTGTTCAAAATGGAGTTGCGAAAACTGCTGCCAATATTGATAAAAGTTTTATTGGTACAAACATTGAAAGCTTGTTTTCTCAAAAAACAAATTGTAAAGTAAAAGTGATTAATGATGCCGATGCAGCTGGACAGGCAGAAATGAAATTTGGTGCCGGTAGAAATAATAAAGGTGTTGTATTCCTTATTACTGTTGGTACCGGTATAGGAACCGTGATTTTTACAAAGGGCAAGTTGCTACCAAATACTGAACTTGGCCACGTCTACATGAATAAAGACAGAGAAGCAGAATTATATACTTCTGATGCAACTCGCCAGAAACATGATTTGTCTTGGAAAGACTGGGCTCAACGTTTTGATGAGTACTTGAATTATTTAGAAAAGCTTTTCTGGCCGGATTTATTTATAATTGGTGGCGGCGTTAGTAAAAGTGAAGCCAAATTTTTGCAACACTTAACCGTAAAAACAAAAGTGGTTTCGGCGCAATTGCTTAATTATGCTGGCATAATAGGGGCTGCCATTGCAGCCAAGAAGATGATTTCCGAAGAGATTGAAGAAAGTGTCATATAATATTTATGTTAAAGAAGGGAATGATTTAGATGAGAATGGAGTAGTACCTTCTTTTTATGTTTATGGCTTGTTTATTTCAAATCGTCAAAATATTTTATTTAAACAATTCAAATTCTAAATCTAAAAACCGATAGAGAAAGGTCTGATTAAGTATAAACTTCAGGTTGATTTTATTGTAATTGTGTTTCCGCTTTTTTATTTTCCATCAAATTGCCAATTTCATTTTGATTATTAGGCCTATTTAATTATTGATAATATTCAAATTTCATTCATGCATAATGTCATTTTTTTAACTGTAAAATATCATTAAAATTTCAAAAGCAAAACTTTGACATTGATTGATTTCATTAAAAATAATTTGTAATTTTATAATTAAGCATGCAATTTTTTTAATTACTGCATGAATGAATTAGGGTTTATTCCATGTCTAAATTTTGAAAACTCTAAAAATGAATATTGAAATTATAAACAGTTTGATAAATGATTCAACCTGGTCAACCATAGATAATAAGGCTGTTTATAAATTTGTAAATGGAAAAGATGTTTATATAAATGGAAATACACATTGCAATTATTTCATAAATTATAAGGATAACAGGATAGTAATAGTTTTAGGAATTGCAAAGAAATATTATGTAAATTATATTAATGACTTTACATTGGAATTATATAACGATAAGGAAAAATTCAAAATAATGCCGGAATCAAGTAATTGATGCATGTACATACCTGATAGTAATATTTGGGCCGAATGTTTAAACCAGAACGAGATGAATAATTTTGAAGCTGAAAAAATAGTAACCTGTTCGTTAATAAAACATGGTGCATTTTGCAGAACTGAAACCATACAACCCGGCCTTAATAATTTAATTGTGACTTGGAAGAGCACTATATGGAGAGTATTAGTCAGAACAATAAATAAAGATTTGCCTTCCTCATGGCCCACGATTGAAGAAATTAAATTATTGCTTAATAAAGCAGTAGCAAATAACCAGACATTAGTTATTGCATTTGTTCATTCTGATAACAATATTGAGTATAGGTCGGCTGAAGATGGCAGAATTATTCGTCAGCGATGTATAATAAAAATAAAAAAGTTTAGGGATCTCTCTAAAGCATACAATGACTTAAACCAATAATATTTATTCGTAACCAATATCTTTAAACGATTTAAAACCTTCTCCAATTATTTCATTAGCATCTATTATGGTAACATAAGCATTAGGATCTATTTCTTTAATATAATCCTGCAGTATATAAACTTCTCTTCGTGAAACATTGGTGAAAATTAGTTTTCGCTCTTTATGCTCAAACATTCCCTCTGCTTTAATAAGCGTTCCGCCGCGCCCCAGATCAAAAAGAATTTTTTTTCTTATTTCTTCATAATGATCGGAGATGATTAGTAATGTTTTATTATAATTAATTCCTTCAAGTGTTGCATCTATAACTTTTCCGGTAATATAAATTACCAACCAGGAATATAAAGGAATTTTCCAGTCCTGAAAAGCAATTAAGCCAAATATCACTATAGTTGAATCAACATAAATCATTAATTGGCCTATTGGAAGCCGGGTAAATTTGGCAAATATCATAGCAATAATATCCGAACCTCCAGAAGTAGCTTTAGATCTGAAAATCAATCCTAATCCAAATCCAATCAGTACACCTCCATATATTGATGAAATAATAGCATCATCTTTAACCAGGGGCTTATCTCCCCAAAAATGGGTGAGAAAGTCAATAAAGAAAGAAGAAAGGATTAAACCTATAACCGTTTTTATGCCAAATCGGGGACCCAATATTTTCAAACCAAGAATGAAAAGAGGAATATTCATAATCAAACCTAAAGTACCTATGGGAAGACCTTCCATTGCAAACGAAAATACTCCCTTTGTTAAATAGTGAATTACAATGCCGATGCCAAATACACCACCCGGCACTATTTTATATGGTGTAATAAAATAGACGAATCCGGCAGCCAAAATAAACGAACCTACTAATATTAATAAATAAGATTTGATCCAACCTTTGGAAAAAAACTTTCCTTCAATAAATAGTTTCATTTTTTTGTTACTTCAATTAAGTACGATATAAAATAATAAGCTTCTCAAAAATATTTTTTTTGTCTATCTTTCTACATAATTCGAAATGAACAAATACATATCATTATGAAGTCAGGTTGAACTGAGTCGAAGCCTGATTTTTGAATAATGACTTAAAGGTAAATTATTTCTTAGTGTTTATATTTCTGGCTATAGTTTTTAGATATTATTTCTTAAATCAAATTTAATAATATCTGTTGAATTTATGGGGCATCTTCACCCTTGCTAAATCTTTCGCCAATTTGTTCAAGATAATCAAGTAACTTAAGAAGCAACCTGTAATACAGAATCAAATAAAGAACAATAGTCATGAACCAAATAACGCAAACATTTACCCAAAAAGTCGGAAAGAAGTAACCAAAAACAATTTTTTGCGGTGCATAGAAATGGGCCTTAATAAATGGAGAAGTGGGATCAAGATAAATAGGATCAATTTTCTGGATAAGTTCACCATTGTATTCTACTATTCTCTCTACTTCATTAGAGTTTGTAACAAATTCTTCAAGAGACTCATTAAAACAGCTTCGTTTTAACTTCAGGAAATTTTCACGTTCTTCAGAATTTCTCTGCAAATTATTTACCAATTCATCTTTAAGTGTATTGGCTCTATTATATCTTTTTATATAAAGACGGTTGAGCTGATCTAAGTATGTATTCGCATCTTCTAATGCAGCATCATTAATTTTTTTAATATTTAATTCGTTCAGATGAATAAATTTGATTTTTGGAGTGACTTTCATTTCTTTTTCAATTTCATTATGCAGCACTTCCAAATTATGAACAATTTCATCGTGATGAGTTGAGTCCTGGTAAAAATGCGAGAGGTAATCAAGCTTATTTTTCAAATTTGTATTCCAGTAATCTTTCTTATAATTGGCAATGCTCATTGCCTTGTTATACTTATAAAATTGTTTGTTGTATTTATTTTCCATAAACTGATAAACTGCTAAGGCTTCGTAGCCCCAACGGGCAGTAATCAATTCACCATAAAATGGAATTTTGTTTGGAGATGAAATTGCAGGATTTATTTTTTCATATTTTACTATAACACCACTGAGAATAATTTGAGGTATAACAAGGAAGGGAATAAGCATGTAAATGGTAACAACAGTTTTGAAACTATCTGAAATTAAAAATCCCATCATATTGGCTGAAACCCATGCACTAAAAAGCACCAGCCAATATTCAAAATACATATCGTGAATTTCAATTATACTATTTCCGACAAGTACAAATGTTAAAGCCTGAATGGCGGAAATGACAAGTAGTACTGCAACCTTAGAAAGGAGGTAGCTTCCCCAACTAAGGTTAAGAAATGCTTCACGTTTCAAAATTTTTCTGTCTTTTATTATCTCTTCGGCACTATTTGTTAAGCCCATAAATATGGCCACTATTACAGACATGAATATATAAACCGGCAAATTGCTGTTTTTAAATAAAGTATATCCATATTGATTTGCAACATCTACATTGTAGTATTTAATAATGAAAGCCAGAATAAAAGCTAAAATTGGCGCTTCAAGAAATGTAATAACAAGATATTGTGTGTTTGAAAGCTTAGACAAAATGTCTCGCTTTACAAATACTAAGAACTGCTTAATTTTATTTGGAATTTTAAAATTGATTGGTGGAATTTCAAAATTATGGCTTTTCTTTTGTTCATCAGGTTTAACAGTTTCTTCATAAAATTTGGTCCATTCTTTAGGAGTAATCTTTCGCGCATAGGTTTCCTGTCCATATTCATTTAAAACCCTTGATTCAACTATATTGAAGATTTGCTCAGGGTTAACATTTCCACAAGCATGGCATTCACTTTCATTCCAGTTGGCATGATGAATGCGCGATTTAAAATACATGATGGATTCAATGGGATCGCCATTGTACACAAGGTATCCCCCGGTATCGAGTATTAATAAGCGATCGAACATTTTAAATATTTCGGACGAGGGTTGGTGAATTACAACAAACACCAACTTCCCCTTAAGAGTTAATTCTTTCAGCAGGTCTAGTATATTCTCTGAATCCCGTGATGAAAGTCCTGATGTCGGTTCATCCAGGAATAGCACTGATGGTTCACGAATAAGTTCCAGAGCAATATTTAATCTTTTACGTTGTCCACCACTAATTTTTTTGTTTAACGGTGTACCAACCTGTATGTCTTTAATTTCAAAAAGACCAAGATTAACAAGGGTTTTATTTACTGTATCAACTATTTGTTCTTCGGAATAATTATCAAAACATAATTTTGCATTATAGTAAAGGTTTTGATAAACTGTAAGATCTTCAATTAACAAGTCATCCTGCGAGACAAAACCAATTACCCCTTCAATTTTTTCCTTTTCGGTATGAATGCTATAGCCATTTATCTTAACTTCGCCACTGGAAGGTGCATTTGTTCCATTGAGAACAAAAAGCAATGTAGATTTTCCGGCCCCGCTGGCGCCCATTATACCTACCATCCTTCCTGATTCTTCTGAAAAGCTAATATTATGAAGTCCAATCTTTCCGTTCTTAAATTTATATTCGACATTATTAACCTCGAATACAACTTTTGATTTGAGCTTGTCATCGTTAAAACGGCTTACAATATCACTATAATAAATAGGTTTTACCTGGGGATTCCGGATTGAAGATCCATAATTAAAAACATAAGCCTTATCTTTTTGTAAAATTTGCCCATTAAGATAAAGCTCATTTTGACCCATGTACCTGATAAAATAAAGATTTGTTGAAACTATATGCAAAATTCTGATTTGCTCTGATAGCGAATCAATAAGAAAGTGTCTTACTTTTGGATGATAAAAATCTTTATCATTATCAATTACCATTACATTAAATGTGTTAGGCAAATGAGGGAAATCCAAAAGAATAAAATCTTTTATTTCTGAATATTCATTAGTAGAAATATGGAAAGTATCAGCAACCGTATCAATAAAAGCCATTTCCTGTTCTGAAATGTCTTTGCTGTCAATATGGACAAATTCAAATAATTGAAAAAGAACAATTATTTTTTGCTCCTGGGTCAATTCTTCGTTTATTTCTGTACATATTTTTAATACTCTCACAGAACTTGCCGAAATACGTCTGTTCTGTTTCTCAGTATCGCGGGATTTGTCCTGGTGCAGATTGTAGTAATCGTCAAAGATTTTCAGGTATTCCTGGACAAGTTCTTCATTAAGTTGCCTGCGAAGAAATGATTCAACCACTGTTCGCCTGTCAGTAGAATTGCTTTCCGGACGAGCAATGATGGCAAACAATTGCATTAAAGCTTTTAATATCTGTTCGCTCATCTATTTTCTTTTTACTTATTTTTCAGACTGATTTTCTTTAAATCCTATGGCAATAGTAAATACCGGTTTAAATAATGGTTCATTTTCAACAGAAACTTCGGCAATACATGCAATATTCGATTTAAATCTTAAATCAATATTTTTTATATAATTATTACAGATTCCTGAATATAGCAAATTTTTTTCTATATCGAATAATGAAATTTTGAATTTTCTGGTATTGTTGCTGCATATTACTAAACGATACTGAAATCCCTCAAAAAAGGATATGTAGATTTTACCTGTTTTTGAATCCTCTAAAGTTAAAGTATAATCTTGTCCGTCTTTTATGAATCCCTTCATATCCCTATCATAGCATGGGGATGCACTTTGGTCCTGAGCCTGGCTCAAACCAGAAAAAAATAATAACAACAGAATGGCGATTTTATTTTGCATTTCTTTTATAAACTATCTGTAAACTTTTATTTTTTTCAAGAACCATTAGTTTTAAAACTTTTATTTACGAATATTTTAAGAAATTTGTTTAAATCTCAGCTTGCTTGCTTTATTAATTATTGTTTCAAGGCTTGATTCCGAGTTTAAAATCTGGCAATCATTATTGATAATGATTACACCTTTTCGATATTTAATAATAGGAATCTCATATTTATATTTGAAATCGAGCATATCAAAATCATAAGCAATTTCTACCAGGTTATCAATAAGTTCCTGCAATTCAGCTGACGATTCATAATAGGGAGCAAGTCCTTTAATTACATTTTCAAGTATGAATTTCTGCTGAAAAATCATGTTCTTAATATCATTTGATTTATACTTTGAATAAGTATAACATAACAAATAGAAACTTTCTATCCATCCGCCGGCTACAACCAATATACTGGTTTGTTGTCGTGAATTTTCTTTAAGATAATTATCAGCCCTAGTAAATATATCAGAAAGATAATGTGCCAATGAATCCTGGTTGTTTTTTAGAGTTAATATTTTATTATAAACATCATGGGTAAATATGATTCTTAGATTTAAGTCGCTAGCCAATTGATCAATAGTTGAAAGGTAATCATTGGTTTTTTCAGAAACAGAAAAAATATTTAAATACCCCAAATCAGCACCATATATTCCAAGATTAACGGCCTTTTTTAAAGATGTCGTATATTTTTCAAGATTTGTCACAGGATTTGTCACAGTATTAACCGGATAAATACCAAGTCGCCTCAGGTACAGGTTTACAAATTGTGGAGATGGTACACAAAAAACGGTGTTTTTATAACTCACGAAAAGATTAGCTGTGTCTACCGATAATTCAGCAGATTTGAAATCTTTGTAACTGTCCCTGCCACCACATGAGAAAAAAGACAGTAATATAAAAACAACAAGAAGCGGTATTGTTATTTTTCTAATCAATTTTTGCCTTTAGTTTTTTGAATGTGTTTTTTATGAAAATTAATATATCAAAAATAAAAAAAAACATCTTATAAACAGCTTTCTTTAGATATATTCCACTCATTGTGCAGAAATGAAAAAAAAATCTATTGAATTTTGCTTAAGTAAGCATGTTCGTCTTATATTCAGGATGCTTGAAAATTATTGATTCGAATTTTCGAATAAGTATCAATATCAATT
The DNA here is from genome assembly GCA_963851385.1 of uncultured Bacteroidota bacterium. GTDB lineage: Bacteria > Bacteroidota > Bacteroidia > Bacteroidales > DTGW01 > CAWEFA01. The sequence continues at coordinate 54,060 of CAWKPE010000014.1, forward strand.
TAACTTGATTGGCAGTTAAAATCTACATTTATTTAACAATTGTGTTGTGAATTATTAATCAGTTCTGCTCAAATTCTTTATTTTGTCAGCAAATTTATCTGATATATAATTGTCATAACTCATACAAACATCGGAAGCAAACATAATTCCATAATTTGTAATCTTTTCCAATGTTTGGTCATTAAGTAATAAAATATTTTGGTTATCAACTTTTTCTTTCAACAGACCAAAAATGATGCCTGCATTAAAATTATCACCTGCTCCAATAGTACTGACCGGATTTAATTTTGGAACTTTGAAAAATAAATTCTTGTTACCGGTTTTGATATAGACTCCTTCTTTGTTCGCAGTATATAAAAGAATTGAACAATATTGAGAAACAAAATTACAGGCACTTTCAATATTACTGGCATTGCATATCATTTGAAAGTCTTCATTAGAACCTCTGACAATGCTTGCCATTTGCATATTTTCAACAATGAGAGGACGTAATTCTATCAGTTCATCTAGATGTGCCTTACGAAAATTGGGATCGTAAATAATTAAACTGCCGGCAAGTTTTGCTTTATTTATAAAATTGGTAATTTGTTTCCTGATTTCTTTATTGATTGCATAAAAAGATCCAAAAAGAACTATATCATCTGTAGTCGGAATTGGAAATTCAATTTCTAATCTTTTTTTGGGCAGTTCTTTGTAAAATGTGTACCTGGCATCATTTCTTTCATTAAGAAAAGCAATTGCAATTGATGTTTTACCTTCGCTGTAACGATAGACATATTGCGTATTTACATTACTTGATTTCAGAAATTTGTCTATTTCATTTCCAATATCATCAGTTCCATACTCGCTAACAAAGTAAACAGGCAGATTTAGCTTACCCATACTAATAGTGCTGTTAAGCATCGAACCTCCAGCTTTTGCAGCTTTTGGCTGGCCATTTTTAAAGATAATGTCATAAACTGTCTCTCCCAGACAATAAATTTTTCGCATATTTTTAATTCTAATTGAATGTCATAATCAGGAATCTATTAGACGAAAACTGAAAACTAATCATTTGACCAATCTTGAAATTGCTTTGAACTGTTCATTACCTGAAAAACGTAATAGTTCAAAAAGAACCGATTCATATGTGGATACTATAATATTTTCTGCATGCATTCTTTTCAAAGCTATTTGTTTATCAGATAATTTGCGACTTGATATACAATCTGAAATAACTACCGGAATAAAATTGTTGCTTTGCAGATCAATTGCAGTTTGCAATACACAAACATGAGCTTCAATGCCACATAATATAATAAATTTCTTGTCTTTAGGAATAAGAGTTTCTTTAATATTTTGATTATCCATGCAACTGAAACTTGTTTTGTCAAATGGGTTGAATGGTTCGATATGACTGGAGATTTCAGTAATAGTTTTACCAAGTCCTTTAGAATACTGTTCAGTAACTATTAATGGAATCTCAAGTATTTTCAGACCCTCTATCAATTTCTTTGTATTGCCAAGAAATTGCATATTTTCATATATGTGAGGAAATAACTTTTCCTGAATATCGATAATTAAAGCAGCAGAGCCATCTTTTTGAATGCGCATAATAATTTTCGAATAACCTTTAATTATGTTTTTTAATTAATTTGAAAAAAGAGATTTTTACGTCAAAAAAATATTATTTCCCGGCCAGTGCTCTGGATTTTTGTCCCAGATATCCGCCATGGTGAAGTTTAGCATAGTCCTCACTGGTAAAACCTATTTTTTTCATAAGTAAAACAACTAATATATCGCCAATAACTGTCATGGTGGTTGTTGAAGTAGTAGGAGTCAATCCTAAAGCACATACTTCTTTTGGCATACCTGTGGCAATTGTTACAGCGGCCTTTTTTGCCAAATCACCTTCCGGATTTCCGGTAATTAATATAAATGGAATTTTAGGGTTATATTTATTTGCTAGTTCCACCAATTCTATTACTTCTCTTGTTTTTGCCGAATTAGATACCAGCAACATAACATCATTTTCCTGCAATATGCCCAAATCACCATGTTGTGCTTCACTTGGATGCATAAATACAGCCGGTGTTCCGGTAGAGCTAAATGTAGTAGACATGTTCAATGCAATTTGACCAGCCTTACCCATCCCACTAGCTACAATTTTGCCTTTTTGTTCATGAACATGCTTATATAAAAGGTTTATAGCTTTTTCAAACGAATTATTTACAGGTATGTTAAGAACAGCATGTGCTTCGTTTTCAAGTAAATGTTTTATCTCGTTAATCATTATTATCTAGTAAATTTTATTTTCGTATAGCAATAATAACAGCATTTTTTGCAATAGAAAAATTTTTTTACGTAAATAAGTTCAAATAGATATTTAAGTATGGTTTTATACTGTGGTTTATCTAAATCAAAATTAATTACAGCATTTAAACTTTATGCTTAAATAAATGGCGATTCATTATTACTAATAAGTATTTCCTGGAATGAAACATTATCTATGGAATTAAGATTATTCAATCTTGCAATTTTGTTTTCAACTTTATGCATAAAATTCCAACATGTTATTTGTCTTAGGAAAAGTTTGTTAGCCATATCAAAGCTGGAAATAGATTTGTTATTGGCACATACTTGGTATGCTATATAAAATGCTTTATTGACCGGAAACTTTATATTATGAAATAATGTGTTAGAAGTTGCTGATTCTTCATTCTTACAACGCGTACATCTGCGAGAAAAAGGAATTTTGCCATCACAGGAATTTTCATTTCCACATTTACGGCACACAAAGCCATTGGCCCATTTTAATTCCGACAGTAAATTCAGGCATTTTTTATCATCACTAAATAATTCTTCCACACTAAAATTACCCATGATTTTTTCAAAAAGTACTTCCATAGAAATATATTTTTCGTTTACAAAATTATAAAAAAATAGTGATAGTATCTTTTAAGAGTAACATCATTCCTATAATTTATGATTTTATAAACAAATTTTCTGTCATCATGTTTATGATATTTACTGGAATAAAATAGATTTTTCAAGGATAGAGGTTTACGTAAAAATGAATATCTTCGTATTTTTCATATTAAAATGAATCATTTTAATATTGTTCTTTCTGCTTAAAACTATAATATGACTTAATTAAGATGTATTAATAAATTTAATTGCAAATGAAACGGATTGTTAATTTTTACATTATTTTTTCTTTTGTATTAATTGCAAATTGCCAGACAAATAGTGATAAAAAAGATTCAAAAAATTCTCAAAATGAAAAAAAAGGAGAAGTTATTTTTCTTACAAATCAAACATTTAAGGAGAAAATATTTGATTACATAAATAATAAGGAATGGAAATACAGAGGCTCGATACCATGTATAGTTGACTTTTATGCAGATTGGTGTGGTCCTTGCCGGCGAGAGTCTCCAATTCTTGAACAAGTTGCAAAGGAATTTACAGGTCAAATAATCGTATTTAAAGTAAATACAGATAATGAACAAGTACTCTCAAGTAGTTTAGGCATAACGAGTCTGCCAACAATTCTTTTTGTGCCCACGAATGGAAAACCTCAGGTTATTTTTGGTTATTGTCCTAAGGAAACAGTACTAAAGGTTATAAACGAAGTTCTTTTGGCTAAAAAATAATGAACTGCTTTTTTATTTGAAAATTCCAGTTATTGTTTAATTACTTTTTTCATATATGTTATATTATCAAATGATAATCGAACATAGTATACACCTGGTAATAATTTAATTTCATTATCAGTTACAGGCATATAATGGTAACCTGCAGTTTGTTTAGTGTTATTTAATATGGTTTTTGCAAGTCTGCCTGAGATATCGAATAAATCAATTTGAACATTCCCATCTTTTTCAATTTCATAGCTTATTGTCAATTGTTCATGATAAGGAGAAGGATATGCAGAAAACTCATTAATTGATTGCAAGTCAGTAATTGATGTGGCACTTTTATATCGATCACCGGCATGAGCATAATAAGCAGTTTGATACGTATATGATTCTTTAGGCGTAAGATACTTGACTATTACAAATAACGGATAACGAACATTATCAATATACCAACGATAAGTAATTTCGGTTATAATACTTTTATCATCATTCTCAATAGTTCGAATTTGCCTGACCCTTAAAACGTCATTAATTGTAATATTGCCCGGAAGAATCAGAGTGCCAAAAGCATCACCCGAAATTTCATAAGTACCTTTTACTGGAACCTTAGTATTGGCAGATTGTTGAATTCCGGAGTAATTACCAGTAACTTTGTCCCCGTATGAAAAAGGAAACTTCAACTTAACAAATGGCTTATCATAAATGGTCACGGTATTACAGCTCACTGTGCCATATTGTTCAATAATGTCTGTGTTGACTTTAAAGTAAAAAAGATTTCCGAATTCTTCAATTACAGTATTTGCCTGGATAATTTCATTAGAATTTTCAAGGTTCACAGGTTTAAGCATATGACTTGTAAGAGTTTTATTGGAAGGCGTCAAGTCAGAAAAGTCCCAAATAACATTAGCTCCTCCTGGTCCTTCATCTTTATTATTTGTGAAAATGAAATCATGAGAAGTTCCTGGTATCAAACCATGCGTGCTATAAGTTAATATGGTTTGCCCTATTATAGTTATTCCGATTAAGGAAACACCTAATATAATTAAGTAAATTTTTTTCATGATATTATAATGTTTAGTAGTTTCTGAAAAGAACGTCCTGAAATTACAAATAATTTAACTAAAAAGCTTATAAAACTTATTGAAAGAATATAAATGGTACTATTAATTTACATTTATAAAATCATTTAGGAGATTTGCAAATTTATTATTTAGAAACAAATTTCAGAATTTTTGAATAAAGATCATTAGGATTGAAAGGTTTAATTAAAAAATCGTTCATGCCGGCTGAAGTAATTTTTTTATGAATTTCTAATAAAACTGAGGCCGTAAGCGCTATAATTGGAATATCTGAATATTTTTTGCCGGAAAGCTTTCTGATAAGTCCGGTTGCTTCATAGCCATCCATAACCGGCATTTGAATATCCATAAGGATAATATCAAAATCTTTTTCCTTCACAAGGTTATATGCCTTTAATCCATTATCAACTATTTCAAATTTAGTTTCCCATTTTTCAAGGAATTTCCTTGCTACCAATTGATTTATTTGATTGTCTTCTGCAACAAGAACCCTGACATTTTTAAGACCATCAAAGTGTCCTGTAAACGAGGGTTCTGAATAATTAATGCCCGGTTGATTACTTATTTTTATCCTTAAATAAAAAGAGAATTTAGAGCCTTTTCCTAGAGTACTTGTAACTTCTAATTTTCCTCCTTGCATTTCAACCAATTTGCTTGAAATGGCTAAACCCAGCCCAGTACCACCATATTTTTTAGTAGTTTTGTTGTCAACTTGAGTGAAGCTTTCAAAAATCTGATCTATTTTATCTGATGCAATTCCAATTCCAGTGTCACAAACTTCAAATTTAACAACAACATATTCCTGTTGTTTTGCTAATAAAGATAATTTCAGTTCAATTTTGCCTTCTTCGGTAAATTTGAAGGCATTGCTTAAGAGATTGTTTATTATTTGAGCTAAACGAACAGGATCTCCACATAAATATTTAGGTATTTGTTGATCAATATTAAATTCAAATTGAATATTTTTTTCTTCTATTTGAGGTAGAAACATATTTCGGATGTTGTTCACCAATTCATCAATATTGAAATCTATTTCTTCAAAAACTATCTTACCGGCTTCTATTTTACTATAATCCAAAACATCGTTGATTAAGGCATGCAAATTTTCAGCAGATAATTTGAGGTTTTTAAGATTCTCTAATTGTTCAGATTTTGGATCTTCCTGCATAAGTATATGTGTAAGGCCAATAATAGCATTCATTGGAGTTCGAATTTCATGGCTCATAGATGCCAGGAATTCGGCTTTTATTTTTGACGCTTTTTCGGCAACCTGTTTAGATTCAAGCAACTCTTGTTCATTAATTTTAAGCTGGGTAATGTCCCTTCCTGTTCCCCTGAACCCTGTAATTTTTCTATCATAATCAAAAATAGGTACACCAGTTATAGCTTGCCATATTTGAGAATGATCCTTTTTAAATGTTTTGTATTCAATATTAGCAAAACTTTCTCCTTTTTGAGAATAATCTTTTATAATTTTTTCAACTCTTTTTTCTTCTTCAGCAGACATTAATGAAAATAGTGAACTTCCAATCAATTCTTCTGGTTCATAACCCAGGACAGTTTTAACTTTATTAGAAATGTATTTTATCCGATAGTTAATATCAGATTCCCATATATATTCTATTGCAGTTTCAGAAATATCATATAACCGCTGCTCACTCAATCTGACTTTTTCCTCGTCAATTTTTTTTTGAGTTATATCTTTTCCATATATATTTAAATGATTATTTTCCAAAGCCGGGCTAAGAGTAAGGCAATAAAAATTACCGGCAATATTAATTTCTAATTCTTCTGTCCGACCAGTTTTAAATATTATGTCTAATAAATCTTTAAAATAAGTATTGTAACTTTCTTTAATAAATTCTTTGATTGCTATTCCTTCTTTGTTACAAAACGATATGACCCCGTCTTTTTCAATACGTATCACGGGGAATGGACTTTGTTCAGAAAATTTAGACATAGACAAAATCTGCTTCTCAGCATTAATTTTTTCTGAAATATCAACCATGACGGCTCTTAGACCTATGGGCATTTGATCACGCATAATCAGATTTACATAAACAATAACAGGTATTTCCTTGCCATCTATACTTACAACTTTATATATTTCATTTTCTATTTTTTCTCCTTTTATTCTACTTTCAAAGTTTTCGAAAATTCTAAGTTGATCTTCTTCAGTAAAAAGGCTGTAAAATATTGAGCCTTTCTGAAGTGTTTCAGTGGTAATTCCAAATCGTTTACAGGCCAGACTATTTGCAAATGTAATTTTACCATTGATATTCATCTCACAAACCATTTCAGGGAGTAATTCTGCAAATTCATGAAAACGCCGTTCGCTCTTTTTTAATGAGTCTAAGGCAATCTTTTGTTCATACGCGTTTGAAACAATAACAGATAAAAATTTAATAAATTCTTTTTCATTTTTTCCCCATTCACGTTTTATATTTGCTTCTGCAAATCCTAAAAATCCGTTATATTTTTTATCTATTATAAGTGGATACGCGATTAATGAAATAACCTCATGAAATTTAAATACCGAAATAATATCTTCAGGCAAGCTGCTTAACTCAGATGTTTCAATATATCCTTGTGACTTCATAATTTCCAACCACGATGGAAACATTGTATATGGAATTGCCTGAAGTTCATCAATTTGCGGTTCAATCCTATTATTGCACCATTCATAAGTATTACTCACAGCCCTGTTACTTAACATATCTTCAAATATGAAAACGCGGCTGGCATTTATGTAATTTCCAGCAATCCTTAATACTTCACGCACTTTGAAATCAAAATCATTAGCTGTATTGAAAAGATAAGATATATCTGAGAGAATCTGTTGTTGTTCAAGGTTTTTCTTAATCTTGGTTTCTTCTTTTTTACGTTCTGAAATATTACGAATAAAGATAATAATGTACCCATTACCTGCTATTTCTGAATATTGCGATCGCTCTTCTATTGAAAATACTTTACCTTCAATTCCCCGAAAATCATATTCCTTAATTATTTGTCCGTGATTTTTAAGATCATTATAAAAGCTTTCCCATTTTGCAGTTTCGTCGCGTTGGTAATCTATATCCTGAAATTTTAGGTTTTGCATTTCTTCTTTAGTGAACCCATAAATTTCAGCTGCATGGTTATTAGCGTAAATAATATTACCACCAGATTCACATACTATCATTGCTTCATCAGTAGTATTGACAAGATCAGTAAATACCTGAAGACTAAATTCGATTTTTTTTATCTTAGTTATATTTTGCAAAAGACCTTTCAGTATAACGATTTGCCCATTATTAAAAACTGGCTCTCCAATGTCTCTTACCCAAAGTTGTTTACCTTTCGCAGTATAAAATTTTAATTCCAAATCCCATTGAGTTCCTTTTGAGATTGCTTTATCAATAGCCTGTTGAAGCACTATTCTTGATTCTGGCGAGTAGTAATTCAAAATGGTTTCAAAATGAGGAACATAAGTAAATGGAAGTTCGTAAATTTTATAGATTTCTTCAGTCCAGCGCAATATTCCTGTATCAAAAACATATTCCCATTCTCCTATTTCAACAATTTCCTTAGTAGGTTTTTTTAAATCAATTTTTCTTTTTGTTTGAAATGAGTCTAAATTGGTGATATCTAAATTTTCATTAGTAATCATTGGACGATTTGTATCATTAATACTAGTAGAAATTATCTTCTTCTTGAATAATATTCTTATTTTTTTAATTAATTTCATTTGCAAACAATAAACTGATTACAATCTTTTTGCTATAATAGTTATTTAACAAAATGAAGGTTATTCATTAAAATATTAATGTTAAAAATGATTACTGAACTAAATTTAAACAATAAAAACCAAATATTTCACTATTCTGAGAAATTTTCATTAAAAAAATTAAATCAAATATATTTCTTAAATATATTGAAAATTAGATTATTGTATAATATAGTCATCAACGTTTTTGAATAAAGATTATACAATAATTTTAATATAATCATGTTCTAAGATCAGGGATAATAATTCTTTATGTATTATCTTTATTCGAAATATTTAAACTGTCACTTGATTCGGATGAAAAGATATTTAAAATTGAAAATTTTCACTTTCTTGATTACCTTATTAAATACAGGGGCAATATATGCTGGTATGTCAGGTGGTAAGTTTTTAACAGATTATGATTCTGTACAGTATATCCCTAATGACAATGAATATAATATTGTAATTGCAGCGTTAAAAGGTGATTATACAATTGTAGAAGGTTTGCTGGAAAAAGGAGTTAATCCGAACTCAATGCTTGAAGATGGCACAACTCCTCTAATTTATGCTGCTCAATCGGGTAGTTTTCAAATATGCAAGTTATTGGTTTCAAAGGGTGCTATAATTAATTACAAGCCAGCAACAGGTTATACAGCTTTAATTGCAGCTATCAGGGGGGGGTATTCGCAAATAGTAGAATTCCTTATTGAAAAGGGAGCTGATATTAATTTAACAGATGATATGGGGCGTACGGCTTTTATTTATGCTGCAGCAAATGGAGACTCAATAATGTGTGAAAAATTGTTATCACTTAATGCAAACTTAAGTTTGAAAGATAATACTGGCACAAATGCCTTAATGGTAACAATTATAAATCGCAGGTTAAAATTAGCCACAATGTTGCTCGAAAAAGGAATTGATGCTAATACATCGGATGTTGATGGAGTAACACCAATGATGGTAGCAGTGGCCAATAATGATTATGATGCAATCGAACTTCTTTTAAAATATGGTGCAGATATTAATCGGAAAAGCAGGCATAAGGAAACAGTATTGACTATTGCTATTGAAAAAAATGATGAGGCTTTGGTGCGTTACATAGTAAAGAAAGGAGCAAACGTGAACCAAAAACTTACACTTGCTGAAACACCACTTACTATTGCGCATTACAATAAACATGATGATTTTATTATTGAAGCTCTGCAGGATTTAGGTGCCAGGCAAAATGCTATACCTGATTTTCGCAGGATTACTTTAGGTCCTGAATTTACTATGAATTTTGATGATTTTATGGCTGGCTTTAATTTTGGCACAAAAGAATATAAGTACAACCTTGACCTGACAGCAGGTATTGTTTTCAGACCATTTGCAACGAGAGTACTTATGCACGATTCCGCAAATTATTACTTTCAATATTGGGAGCAGCGTAATTTTGTTTATTTAGGTATTAATAAGAATATCAAGTTAACAAAATATACCAGTAAGTCAGCAGGAGGAATAACAATAGGACTAAAAGAACTATACACTTTTGGTAAATTCAGAGGTACGATACTAAATTCAGGTAATAATTTTTTGTTAACTCCTGAAATTGGTTTTTTTCATATGTTTTTTGGAACACAATTTAACGTGGTGTATCAATATATGAATTTTGGCTTAACAGGTGTTTCTCCTCATAGAATTAGTATTACTGCTAAATTTATTTTACATGGCAGTAATAATTTTAATGCTAATTTATATAGGCCATGGAATTAAAATATAACTCTAAAAAGTTTTTTCTCATTTCGACACTAATATTATTAGTTGTTTTAACAATGTTGGTTGGATTATTTTCATGTAAAAATGAAAGTACTAATGACAATGGTGATTGCATTTGTGAAACCAGTGAGAAACCAGATAGTGCATTTTTGAATATTAAGGTGACTATTAATGATGAAAATCCTTATGTGCTTCTGACAGTTTATAAGGATAAATTTGATCCTAATAGAACAGATACGACTGGTTATCTTTCGTTTATTGATACTGCCCGCACTGAAAATTACAGGCATTTTGTACCTGTTGATTCTTATTATTCAGTTAAGGCAAAATATAAATCGGGTAATAAAATTATTTATGCTATTGATGGAGGTGTTTTTCAAGCACAGCAAGAATCAGGATGTAGTAATACTTGCTGGCAAATGGTCGGTGGTCAATTAGATGCAAGATTTGGCATTTAAATAAAGCCAATAGCAATAATAAATTTAAATTGAATAAGTTATGAATAAAGTCAATATAATAATAATCAATAACTTTTTCATAATTCTTCAATTTCTCTTTTATTGGATAGGTTGATTAAACAATATTTAAAGTGCATATTAAATCATATAAAAATCAAACCAAGCTATTAATTTTTATCTTATTAATTTCATTTCTATTTATTTCTGCTTGTTCTCTTAACGATAACTCGTATGAAAAAAGTGTTATAGTAAGAAATATAATTAATAATATAGATACAATTACGTTTTGGGACAAATCATCAGTTTATGTTATCCAGAAATCTGATTTTTCAATAAAAGATACTTTGATCATCCAATCGGGTACTATTATAAAATTTGATCCAGACAGTAATTGCTCAATTAATATTTCAGGGAACGGACTATTAGTTGCGCAGGGTTCTACTTCCGAACCAATTATTTTCACTTCTTCGAATGATCCCAAATATAATAATGTATTACAACAGACAAAAAATCCACAAGCAGGAGACTGGAATGCAATTAATATAAACAGCAATAATGTATCTGTATTTAACTTTTGTGAATTTTATTATGGTGGCGGCGGTGAACAAAAAAGTACAATAAAAATAGGCCTTGAATCTTCTGCTAATATTACCAATTGCACATTTGCTCATAATGATGGTGGTGATTTGAGCACAGGTAATGGAGTTATTGATGCCAGCCAATCTTCTTCAAAAACAATAATACAGTACAATATTTTTTATTCAAATAATCTGCCAATTTCTATAAATACCTTGTATAGTATGGATAATTCAAATATTTTTCATAATCCAATAGATACTTTACAACAAAATAAATACAATGGTATACTGGTAAAAACACCAAATCCGGTTAATAATTCTTTAGAATGGTCTGAAGATGAAGTAGCGTATGTAATCTCCGGGCCAAATTTTGACATTACGCCCAATGCATCTTTATTATTTGGAAATAATGTAACTATTAAATTTATGAAAGAAGCAAAAATGACTATTGAAGGTGCAAATTCAACTTTAATTAATTACAATGGACCCGGAGTTGTTTTTACTTCTATTTTTGACGATAATCATAAAGGTGATACAAATGGTGATGGCAATGCCACAACACCTCAAAATGGAGATTGGAGTATATCGGTAGCTGATACCCTGACATTCGAAAGAGGAAATATTTTTTATGCAACTTTTATCAATAAATGATTTTGATTTTTAACTCATTATATAAATATCAAGGTCGTTTAGTCAAGAACTTATAATAACCTTGTCATATTTCGACTACGCTCAATATGACCGTTTTGAAGTCACCCTGAGCGCAGTCGAAGGGTGATTTATGGTTAACTAAACGACATTGATATAAATATTAAAATTAAGTTAATTATTTCAGGCATATTGATTCTTTTATTATTCTAATTTTTGAAGTTTTATTTTACCAATGAATTAATTAGTAGTGCTGGAGAGATTTTTAAAATATATAAATACCAATCATCTTTTTTTACCTGAAGATAAAATCTTACTTGCTGTAAGTGGTGGTATTGATTCCAGGGTCATGTTACATCTTTTTCATTCATCAGGTTTAAAGACAGCGATAGCTCATTGCAATTTTCGTCTTCGTGGTGAGCAATCTGATGCTGATGAATATTTTGTCAGAAAACTTGCTGAAGATTATAAAATGCCGTTTTATGTAATGCATTTCAATACAGGTGAATATGCTGAACTGCAAAAATTGAGCATTCAAATGGCAGCAAGAGAATTGCGTTACAATTGGTTTGAAAATTTACGCCAGTTGCACGGATTTCAATATATAGCCACTGCTCATAATGCAGATGATGCAATAGAAACTTTCTTTATTAATTTACTTCGTGGTTCTGGAATTCATGGGTTAACCGGAATGAAAAACCGGAACGGTTTTTTAGTACGTCCTTTACTTTTTGCATTTAGAAGCGAGATAGAATTATATTGCAGCGCGAATAAATTGGAATATAGAAATGATTTATCAAATGACTCAGATGCATATTTACGAAACAAAATCAGGCATTCACTAATACCTGCGCTTTCTGAATTAAATTCCGAATTTAGAACAATAATGACTGACAACCTGGCTCGTCTGTCCGATGCTGAAAAAATCTATTCTGATTATATTAATAATTTTCAAGGAAATATTATAGAAACAAGAGAAGATGGAACAGTTCAAATTTCTATTGATAAACTCAATGAAAGTGCTATACCAAAATCATTGCTTTTTGAACTTTTAAAAAAATTCGGATTCTCATCAAAAACTTCTGCTGAGATATATGATAATATTGACGGTGAAACAGGAAGTGTTTATTATTCCGATGATAAAAGACTTATTAAAGATCGCACTCAATTAATCATAACGCCAATTGAAAATCAGAAAGAGACTAAATTTTACATAGATGAAAATTCAAGTGAAATAGCCTTTCCTCTTCATTTAAAAATTCAAAACATATCTGTTGATGAATATTCTATTTCATCTGACAAATATATTGCATCAATTGATGCAGATAAACTTAATTTTCCACTGCTTATGCGTCGCTGGCAAAAAGGAGATTATTTCAGACCTTTAGGAATGGATGGCATTAAAAAAGTGAGTGATTTTTTTATTGATTCTAAATTATCATTAGCTGACAAAGAAAATACCTGGATACTGACAAGCGCGGGTGAAATTGTTTGGATTGTCGGTATGCGACTTGATGATCGTTTTAAAATAACCGAAAAAACCAAAAATATACTGCTACTGACTTTGATGGATGTTTAAAAAGGTTAAAAGGTTAAAAGGTTAAAAGGTTAAAAGGTTAAAAGGTTAAAAGGTTAAAAGGTTAAAAGGTTAAAAGGTTAAAAGGTTAAAAGGTTAAAAGGTTAAAAGGTTAAAAGGTTAAAAGGTTAAAAGGTTAAAATATCTACTTAAAGTCGCCCATACTTATTAATTATTAGTCATTAGTCATTTTATTTCTTTTTTCTCCATCTTATAATTTTCTCAAAGCTTCATTTACATTTTTCTCTATCCGGGCTAAAATATCAGTCTCTTGCGATCTTTGAAATTTTTCGCCGGTAATATTTTCATAAAGCTCAATGTATCTTTCAGAAATTTGAAGAATAAATTCATCTGGTATAAAAGGTACACTTTGGCCTTCTTTACCTTGAAAATTTTTTTCAATAAGCCATTGACGTACAAATTCTTTTGAAAGTTGTTTTTGCTCTTCACCTTTTTTTAGTCTGTCTTCATATCCCCAGGCATAAAAATATCTTGAAGAATCGGGGGTATGAATTTCATCAATCAGATATATTTTGCCATCTTTTTTCCCGAATTCATATTTTGTGTCAACCAATATTAAACCCATTTTGGTTGCTATTTCCGAACCACGTTCAAAAAGTTTATAGGTGTAATTTTCCATTGCTTCATAATCGGATTTAGAAACTATGCCCTGACTAATTATTTCTTCTTTGGAAATATCTTCATCATGGCCTTCACTTGCTTTTGTAGTAGGAGTAATAATCGGACGATCAAATTTTTGATTTTCTACCATTTTATCTTTCATAGGTACGCCGCATAACATCCTTTTGCCTGATTTATATTCGCGCCATGCGTGACCGGTTAAGTAACCCCTTATTACCATCTCAACTTTTAAGGGCTCAGCTTTATGACCGATAGTTACCATGGGATCAGGAGAACTAATTTTCCAGTTTGGAACAATGTTTTTTGTTGCATCCAGAAATTTGACAGCAATCTGGTTAAGCACTTGACCTTTGTAAGGAATTCCTTTTGGGAGCACCACATCAAATGCTGAAATTCGATCAGTAACAATCATTACCAAATATTGATCGTTGATATTGTATACATCGCGGACTTTTCCCACATATTTATTTTTTTGGCCCGGAAATTTAAAGTCTGTTTTTGTTATTGCTGTTGCCATATATTTTTGTTTTTTTTACAAAATTAATTATTCCATAATAAATTTATGCTCTTGGATGAAATCTTATTATGGCATCCCTGAGATATTCGCGATCCAGGTGAGTATATATTTCTGTTGTAAGTATACTTTCGTGCCCCAGCATTTCCTGCACTGCTCTTAAATCTGCACCTCCTTCTACCAGATGCGAAGCAAAAGAATGGCGAAATGTATGTGGACTGATTTTCTTTTTCATTCCCTTTGCTTTAGCCAATCGCTTAATTATAGTAAAAATCATTACCCTGGAAAGCTTATGGCCTCTATTATTCAGAAAAACTATATTCTCGCTGTCTTTATTAGTTTTATAAAGTAAGCTGTTGCGATCCGGTAAATAATTTTTAATTTCCTGTATGGCTTTACCGCTGATGGGTACTAATCTTTCTTTATTACCTTTTCCAATGACTTTGATAAAACCCATGTCAAAATAAAGGTTCGATAACCTCATATCTACAAGTTCTGAAACCCGTAAGCCGCAGCTATAAAGTGTTTCCAGCATTGCCTTGTTACGTCTGCCTTCAGGTTTGCTTAAATCTATTGCAGAAAGTAACCCGTCAATTTCCTGGACGGTCAATACTGTGGGTAATTTGCGTCCAATTCTCGGAGATTCAATAAGTGATGTCGGATCTGAATTTATCAAATCGTCTAATAATAAAAATTTATAGAATGTTCTAATTCCTGATAAAATTCGGGATTGACTGCGGGCGCTCATACCCAGCTCATTTACCCAGATTAGAAATTCCTGCAGATCATTATGATTTACTTTTTCTGGAGAAATAGATTTTTGCGTAGCTTCAAAGAAATGTTTTAGTTTAAACAAATCATTTTCATAAGCATCTACTGAATTCTGAGATAAGGATCTTTCAATTTTAAGATATTTTTTGAAATCTGATATTGCTTCATCCCAGGTCATGAACTTATTTTTATAAAATTGACGTAAATTTATATAATAAATCTTAGCGCATTTTTTGTTTATTAATAAATAAAACTAATATGTCTAAAGTATTTAAA
The DNA here is from genome assembly GCA_963851385.1 of uncultured Bacteroidota bacterium. GTDB lineage: Bacteria > Bacteroidota > Bacteroidia > Bacteroidales > DTGW01 > CAWEFA01. The sequence continues at coordinate 69,722 of CAWKPE010000014.1, forward strand.
GAAGATGCCCTCAACTATCATTCTGAAGGCCGTCCCGGAAAACTTGAAGTTGTTCCTACAAAACCGCATACAACCCAACGTGATCTTTCATTGGCTTATTCGCCGGGTGTAGCGCATCCCTGCCTTGAAATCCAAAGTAATTTCGAAGATATTTATAAATATACTTCAAAGGGAAATCTTGTTGCTGTGATTTCTAATGGCACAGCAGTGCTTGGATTAGGCGACATAGGTGCAGGTGCAGGTAAACCTGTCATGGAAGGAAAAGGTCTTCTGTTTAAAATTTTTGCAGATATTGATGTCTTTGATATTGAAGTTGAGACAAAAGACATAGAAAAATTTGTAGAAACAGTAAAGCAAATTGCAGTTACTTTTGGAGGAATCAATCTTGAAGATATTAAAGCTCCTGAATGTTTTGAAATTGAAGAGAGATTAAAGAAGGAACTTACAGATTCCTTTAATGCATGACGACCAGCATGGAACTGCAATTATATCATCGGCAGGAATAATAAATGCTCTTGAAATAACGGGGAAGAAACTTTCAAAAGCAAGAATAGTGGTAAATGGTGCAGGAGCGTCAGCTATTGCTTGTACAAAATTGATAGTTTCCCTTAGGCGCTAAAAAAGAGAATATTGTTATGCTTGACACAAAAGGAGTCCTTCGAAAAGACAGGACAGATCTGAATAAATATAAAGTTGAATTTGCAACAGATTCAAATCTTCATACGTTATCTGAAGCTATGAAAGGTGCTGATGTATTTTTAGGTTTGTCTAAAGCCAATGTCGTCAGCAAAGAGATGGTACAATCCATGGCAAAAAATCCGATTGTATTTGCAATGGCCAATCCGGATCCTGAAATTTCATACGAAGATGCAATGGCTTCACGGGATGATTTAATCATGGCTACCGGAAGATCGGATTATCCTAACCAGGTTAATAATGTGCTGGGTTTTCCTTTTATTTTCAGAGGTGCCTTAGATGTTCGTGCAACTTGTATAAATGAAGAAATGAAAATAGCAGCGGTTCATGCTCTTGCTTCGCTTGCCAAACAGGACGTGCCTGAAAGTGTTAGTAAAGCATATAACGTTAAAAATTTAATTTTCGGAAAAGAATATATAATTCCCAAGCCGCTTGATCCAAGACTTATTACCACGGTTGCTCCCGCTGTTGCCAAGGCAGCTATGGACACTGGCGTGGCTCGAAAACCAATAAATGATTGGGACAAATATAGAAACGAACTTAGCCAGCGTCTTGGTTTAGATAATCAGTTTTTTCAGAACATTTCTGTTAAGGCTCGCCAAAAAACTAGAAAAGTTGTATTTGCAGAAGGTAACAATTTAAAAATTTTAAAAGCTGCTAATGAAGTATTCCATGACGGAATAGCTATTCCAATTTTGCTGGGGAATGTTAATGAAATTAAACAAATTATTACTGATAATCACTTTGATTTATTGACTGTATCAATAATAGATTCGCATTCTTCAGAAAATGAAAATGTACGTAAAACTTTCGCAGATTTAATTTGGGAAAAAAGAAAACGTAAAGGTGTGACCAAAGAAGAAGCATACGAATTAACATTTAATCGTAATTATTACGGAATCATGATGGTTGAAATAGGATTGGCCGATGCAATGATTTCTGGTGTTACCAGTCATTACGGCGATGTAATGAGTCCGGCGTTAAAATTGATTGGTCCAAAACCAAATCTGAATCATATTTCAAGTATGTATATAATAATGACAAAAAAGGGTCCGCTTTTCTTTGCCGATACTACTGTTAATCTTGATCCTGATGCACAGACTCTAGTCGAAACAACATTGCTTACAGCAGAAGAAGTAAGAAAATTCAATATTGAACCTGTTATTGCAATGGTTTCGTACTCGAATTTCGGTTCAGTAAAATCGTCTGAACATACCAGGACTTTAGACAGTGTAAGACAAGCTATAAATATTTTGCATAAAAACTATCCTGATTTAATTGTAGACGGAGAAATTCAGATGAATTTTGCACTCAATAAAGAATTACGGAGTCAGAAATTTCCCTTTTCTCGATTGGAGAACCGTGATGTAAATACAATAATTTTTCCAAATCTTACTTCAGGTAACATTGCCTATAAATTAATGTATGAAATTGGAGGCGCGGAGGTTATTGGTCCTATTTTGATGGGAATGAAAAAACCTATTCATGTTGTACCTACAGAATGCTCAGTGCGGGAGATAGTTCATATGACTACTATTGCTGTTGTTGATGCTGATTAATTAATATACATATTTAGTTATTCTAAAATAGTTTATAAGTATATCTAAAAAAACATTGAATAAAGGATTTCCAGACCAATAAAATAAAAAGAATTACATTACTGTAAATAATATGTCATGTAATGATATTCAATTGGTCAATAAAACTTTAAATTATATCATTGTATTTTACTATTTTTATATCTTTAATACATAAAACTATAAAAATCAATTACACTAGTATGATAAAAGTGACTTGGTTATAAAAATTATTGTATCTAATATTATATATTTGAAGAAACTCGACAAATATGTCTGAAAATTTAAAAAATATTCTGATTGTTGATGATTCCAGGGTAGCCAGGCTTCATATGTGCTCTATTCTCGACAGTCAGGGATATAAAACCATACAGGCTGAAAATGGGGTTGTAGCGTTAAAGAAAATATCAGAGGAACAACCTGATTTAATTATGCTCGATTTATTAATGCCTGAAATGGATGGAATAGTCCTTTTAAAAAAATTAAATGCTTTAAAACTGACAATTCCAATCATTGTAATTTCTGCCGATATTCAAGAAGATGTAAGAAATGAGTGTTTTGAGCTTGGTGTAGCAGCATTTCTTAATAAACCATTTAAAGTTCAGGAGCTTATTGATATAGTTGTTAAAATAGCAAAATAAATTTGTTCATGTACTTATCGGATATACAACTTGACTACTTAAAAGAAATTATTAATATTGGTGTTGGAAGAAGTGCAAATATTCTTAATAAAGTAGTTAAAAACAGGGTAACTTTACAGGTTCCTATTGTTCAGATCATAAAAGTTGGTGAAATCAATAGACGCATTGGATATAACAATGATAATACTTTATCCATTGTATCTATGAATTTTCAAGGCGAATTAAAAGGAAAAGCTGAGTTGATTTTTCCTTCCACAAGTGCCGTCAAAATAGTAGACTTATTGACAGACAAAGTTTATCCAAATCTTGAGATGGATGATCTGCGTTCAAGTTCACTAAATGAAGTTGGCAATATTGTATTAAGTGCTCTCATAGGATCAATTGGTAATATTCTCAAAATAAGGTTTAAATATTCAATACCAAAATATAAAGAATGCCAAAGTTCTGAAATTGCAAATTATTATGAATCTGAATCGGACCATGTAATTTTTGCAGAGACACATTTTCATATCAAAGACAATAATATTGACGGTAGTTTTATTTTGTTTTTCGTCGTAAAATCGTTTGAACACTTTATTGATCTTTTAAACCAATCTCTTAATAATCCTTATGTATGAACCTGGATAGCTGGACAGGAGTTTTACTGGACAACATATCTGTAGGTATTTGTATAATCGACAAAGACTACAAGGTACTATTCTGGAGCGAATACATGGAAGCATACACCGGTTATAGCAAAAATGAAATGCATAATAATTATTTATTTCATTTTTTCCCGGCGTTCAAAAATAAAATTTATCGTGAAAGAATAGATAATATATTTAATGGATGGCCACCGGTTATTTTGTCTTCCCGTTTACACAATGCCTTTTTTAATTCGCGGAATGCCAAAGAAAATGCCCGATTTCAGGAAATAACTGTCACTCCTCAGGCAGATTCAAATGGGGAAGTTCAACAAGCAATATTCACAATTACCGATGTTACTGATTTAACAATAAAGCTTGATGAGCAAAAAAGTCTATACAATAAAGCACAGGATGAAATCAGGATTAGAACCGAGATGCAGGAAAAACTAACATCTTCTGAAAAAAGACTTCGTGAACTTAATTCTACAAAAGACAAGTTTTTTTCAATTATCGCGCATGATTTAATGTCTCCTTTTAACTCTATACTTGGATTATGTGAAATTTTATCCCAAAACATTAGCGATAAAGATTATCAAAATATTGATGAATACAGCCATGCAATAATTTCTTCATCACGAAAAGCTTTTGCATTACTGGTAAATCTTTTGGAATGGTCTCGTTTACAGACAGGCAGGATAAGTTTTAATCCTATCCGGGTTAGTTTTATAACTATAATTAACGACAATATTGAATTATATAAAAATTCAGCTTCTCAAAAAGATGTATTAATTGAAACCGATATTCAACCTGATTTATATATATACGCGGATTTTAATATGATTAATACTGTTGTTCGAAATCTTTTGTCAAATGCTATTAAATATTCATTAAAAGAAGGCAGAATAAGAATTAGCGCTTCTCAAAATGCAAATGAAACTGAATTTTCGATTAAAGATACCGGAGTAGGTATTAGTGATGAAGATATTGAAAAAATTTTCAGGCTAGATGTTCAATTTTCAACTCCTGGTACCGCTAACGAAAGCGGATCAGGTTTGGGACTTATGCTTTGCAATGAATTTATTGAAAAACATAATGGTAAAATAAGTGTTGAAAGTAAAATTAATACAGGTACAACTTTTAAATTTATTTTACCTTTGAGTAGCAATGATAAGGAACATAGTTAAATAAAAAATATTTTTCTCAAAGTACAAACTATTTTTTTGTTTTAACAATTTAATAATTATTATTATGAAAGCACTTAGATGGATCGCATGGATTTCAGCTGCTATAGCCGTTGTTATCATTATTTTGGCAGGTATTTCAATGTTATCTGGCAAATTAATAATTCATGGTGTTGAGCATGGAGTTAATTACGTCCATATTGCTAACAGCTTTTTGTTACTGGCAATAGCTCTTTTTATTGTGACCAAGCATTGCTGCTGCACTTGCTGTTCTGATAACAAGGAAGAGAAAAAAGAAGGCTGATTAATGAATTGAAATTTGGATAATTTATACTTATACTGAAAAATTTCAAAAAAGCGGGCTTCTTAAAAACTAATTTAAACGCAAAGTCGCAAAGCCACGAAAAAATTAATATTGATTTATTTTACTTCGTCTCTTAATGGCTTTGCGTTTAATTTTATTTTCTAATTTGTTTACTTATAATAAAAATAATGTCACTTGCAACAATACTTATGAACCAAACCCAGTATCCTGGAAGCAAATCTGAAACTTGTCCTTTCAATACTGCAAGAAACCACCAGCACGAACACGAAATCAAATTATAAATCAAAACAAATATTAAAAAAGCAAGACCTGTTTTTCTATAAATAAGAACCGATAATATCATTAATACATTTGGCATTGATAATGCTATGCCAGTAAAAGTAAATTGATGTTCAAATATTAATGCAAAAGTAGCAGCGGCGCATTTCCAACCAGTTAAGACTGTAGTATTTGTATTAATATAAATTGTATTAGTGCTTGTATATGCTGGTAGAAGGAATGAAATAGCATATCCTGCATAGGTAAAAATAAGCAAAAAATCCGGTCTCATAAATCAATAATTTTCCTCTAATATTTCAAAATAAGCTTTTGGATGCAAGCATGCTGGGCAAGTTTCCAGTGCCTTTTCACCTTCATGAACATAGCCACAATTTCTGCATACCCATTTTACTTTGGCTTTCTTTTCAAATACCGTTCCCTCTTCAATATTCTTAAGTAATTTTAAATATCTTTTTTCATGTTCGGCTTCAATTTTAGTTATCATTTTAAACGCCGTTGATATTTCTGGAAAACCTTCTTCTTTGGCAATATCAGAGAATGATGGATATAATTTTGTCCATTCCTCATTTTCACCTTTTGCTGCAGCTTTTAAATTTTCAACTGTTGTTCCAATTTTACCTGCAGGATAAGAAGCTGTAATTTCAACTTCACTGCCTTGTAAAAATTTGAAGAACCTTTTTGCATGTTGTTTCTCCTGGTCAGCAGTTTTTTGAAAGATAGATGCTATCTGCTGATAACCTTCATTTTGGGCAACTTTTGCAAAAAATTCGTAACGATTTCTTGCCTGAGATTCTCCTGCAAATGCCTTCAGTAGGTTTTGTTCAGTTCTTGTTCCTTTTAAATCTTTTTCCATAGTTTTTATATAAATTTATTATTTTATTTTGAAAAAAAGCTTAGCTCTACAAGTTTACTAATTTCTATTTTGAAGCACTATTTTTATTGAAGTTTACTAATAATTACTTATTCTTAATAAATTCAGATTTTGGTGTACCACAAACCGGACAAATCCAATTATCAGGTAAATCATTAAAACTGTTACCTTGAGGTATACCTGCATTTGGATCACCTATTTCAGGGTCATAGACATATCCACATACAGGACAACGATATGTTTCAGAAATTGAACTGATTATTTTTTTCTTTAATTTCTCAGGACTAATGTACGTTGGAGCATTTTTAGGTGCTTTAGCTTTTCTTACTTCACGATAGTAAGCATAACTTAAGGGATCAATTGAATCATTTAGTAAATCGCAGTCAACTACTTTACCTATAAAAATAATATGAGTTTCCAAATCAAATGCCTGGATTAATTCACATTCAAACCAGGCTATTGAGTCATCCAGAAAGATTGGAGCTCCTGTCTGGCCAATTTTATATTTGAATTTACTGAACTTATCAATATCCTTTCCGGAACTATAACCGAAAATTGAAAATATTTCAGGTTTTGCTTCAATATTAAGTGCAGAAAAGGAAAAAACTTTGCTTTGTCTTATCATTTCAGCAGTATAGTTGTTTTTATTGCAGGCAACAGCAAACTGAGCAGGTTCAGCAGTTACCTGGAAAACCGTATTGGAAATATAACCATTTAGCTTTTTGTTATTGACTGAACTCACAACATAAAGACCATACGTAATTTTAAAATAAGCTTGAATGTTCATAAGAATGTATGATTGTAATATATTGTTAAGATGAATCAAGCAAATTAGCGAAAATCAAGAACTTTTCCAAATTTATCTACAATTTGTGTAAAATATTGTTATATAATTAGTTGTATAACAATATTCGTGATTTGTCATTTTATATATAAGTAATTTGAATGATAGAGGAATCAAATATCTTTGATATAAAAGTAATTTCAGTTTATTCCAATTTCTTACTTGTATATTATAATGTAGTAGTTGGGATTTAACCGTTGAATTCTAAAGTTCAATTTTAGGAATGTTTTTAACTTTGCTGAAAAAAATGCATATAGACATACTTACAATTTTACCTGAAATTTTTGATGGTCCCCTTAATCAATCTATAATTAAAAGGGCAAGAGAAAAGGGTATAGCAGAAATTTATATACATAATTTACGCGATTACTCTTTAGATAAACACAAAAGGGTTGACGATTATGCCTTTAGTGGCGGAGCAGGTATGGTAATGTGTATTGAACCCATAGACAGGGCTATATCTGAATTAAAGTCACAACGGAATTATGATGAGATCATATACACTTCCCCTGATGGAGAACCTTTTACACAAAAGCTTTCTAATACAATATCAACATTAGATAATATTATTATTTTATGCGGACATTATAAAGGTGTTGACCAGAGAGTTCGGGAGCACCTGATTACACGAGAAATATCCATTGGCGATTTTGTGCTGACAGGTGGGGAGCTTGCTGCTGCTGTAATTATTGATGCTGTTATTCGGGTAATGCCTGGTGCTATGGGTGACGAGCAATCTGCTTTAACAGATTCATTTCAGGATGGTTTGTTAGCTCCGCCTGTTTATACAAGACCCGCTAAATACAAAGGATGGAAAGTTCCTGAAATTTTACTTTCCGGTAATACAAAACTAATTAATGATTGGGAAATGGAACAGTCTGTTGAACGTACTAAAAAATTAAGGCCCGGCCTGATTAAATGATGACTGATGAAAAATGACTAATAATCTACAGTCAACAGTCGATAGTCAATGGTCAAAGGAGAATTGACCATTGACTCTTATTTATAAATTTCTTTTTTTGCAGCCAGAAGAGTATTCTTTAAAAGTGAGACAACAGTCATTAATCCAACACCACCAGGCACCGGAGTAATGTAGCTGCATTTTGGAGCTACTTCATCAAACTTTACGTCACCTTTGAGTTTAAAACCCGTTTTGGTTTGATCGGATTTTACGCGGGTTGTTCCAACATCAATAACTACAGCCCCTTCTTTTATCATATCGGCAGTTACAAACTCAGGTTTGCCAATAGCTGCTATAACTATATCTGCTTTTTTGCATATTTCTGCAATATTAGGCGTCCGGCTATGGCAGACTGTTACAGTGCAATCTCCAGGTTTTGCTTTTAAGGATAACAAAATACTTAATGGTCGTCCTACTAAATTACTTCGACCTATTATTACACAGTTTTTACCCGAAGTCTCTATTTTGTATCTGCGCAACAATTCAATAATTCCAAATGGTGTAGCGGAAACATAAGATGGTAATCCAATTACTGTCCTGCCAATATTTACAGGATGAAAACCATCAACATCTTTTGTAGGATTAATGGCCTCAATAATTTTGTGTTCTGAAATATGATCTGGTACCGGAAGTTGCACGATGAATCCGTCAATTTCAGGATCATTATTTAAAACATCAATCTGTTTTAGCACAGTGGCTTCATTTACGTTATCTTCAAATCTTATAAGAGTAGATTTAAAGCCTACCTGTTCGCATGACTTTACTTTATTTGCCACATAAGTTTCGCTGCCTCCATCATGTCCTACAAGTATAGCGGCAAGGTGAGGTATTTTTCCACCTTGAGCAGCAATTTGTTTAACTTCTTCTGCTATCTCAGCTTTTATCTCATCGGCTATTTTCTTTCCGTCTATAAGTTGCATAAATTAAGTTCAAAGTTCAAAGTTCAAAGTTTAAATTAAGGGTTTTAGGTATTAGTATATTAGTAATCAATTAGTAATTAGTCATCAGTAATTAGTCATCAGTAATTAGTCATCAGTCATCAGTCATCAGTAATTATCTTCTTACCATTTCCTGCTTTGTAAAACGGTACGGGTTAGTAAAAGGAATATTGCGGCTACACCTGCGAAATATATAATATCGCTGGAATCAAGGACTCCACGACTAATAGATTTATAATGTTCATTTATTCCTAGAGATGAAATAAATACTTCATGTAACGAAAATATTGGTAAAGTAGCTAACAGGTCGAATCCTATATAAAGTAATAATGAAATTACAGCTGACAAAATAAATGCAATAATCTGGTTATCGGTTATTGAAGATGAAAAGATTCCCACTGCTGCATAAATAGCGGACAGGAAAAACAACCCGATATATGAACCCCAAGTGCCTCCTGTATCGATATTTCCTATTGGATTACCTAAATGATATACGGAATAAAAAAAGATTAGTGAAGGTATAATTGAAATTAGTACCAATAAAACAGCTGCAAAATATTTTGCAAGAATTATTTGCATCTCGGTTAATGGGCGGGTTATTAGTAATTCCAACGTACCCATGCGTTTTTCTTCAGAAATCATACGCATGGTTACAGCCGAAACCAGGAAAAGAAATACCCAGGGAGAAATTTCAAAAAACGCTTCAAGCGTTGCATAACCATTATCCATTATATTAAACGAACCTGGGAATATCCATAAGAATAAACTATTTACCAACATGAAAACTATCATTACTAGATATCCCGTGAAAGTACTGAAAAAATTCAAAACTTCCTTTTTGAATAAGCTAAACATACCTTGTTATTATATTGACCGCAAAGATAATTATTTGGAATAAGAATAAAGAATAAAGATACAAGAACCAATATTGATGAATCAAGATTCAAGAAGCGGATTGCATGAGCAAAACCTCCAGGAGGTTAAGTGCAAAAGCTAAAAGTAATAACTATTATATAAAACCGCCAGGAGGTAAGTTCCGTGACACAACAGAAATCTGAAATCCTCCCATAAATTTGTGGTCAGGTTAAAAACTTTTTTGATAAATGATCCGTATTATGATTTGGAAATACAATTTTTAAATTGTCAAATACTTAAGAGATTTTTTAATTTTAACGATTACTATTATTTATATTAGCATCAAATTTAAATTTGAAAACTATGAAGTACTTTAAAAACATAAAAATTCAAAAGTTGATATTGCCATTCTTGGGATTGGCATCTTTAATCTGGTTTTTAATCAGGGTGATTCCCAAGCCTAGCAGGGCATCATATCCGTGCATGAAGGCAGCGGCACCATTAGCGTCAACATTTGTTTTGTATATAATTGGGTTATTGTCATCGACATTTATATATACCAAAGCAAAGATTTACCTCAGGCAATCAAAGTATATTTTGTTTTCAGTCGCATTATTAATAAGTCTGGTTGTTGGGTATATTTCTTTTTTCAATACTTATAGTGCAAGTGCCTCTTATATACTTGTAGAATCCACTCCAGATGGCCCTAATCATCCGATGGGTACTGGTGTTGGTGTATGTCCAGGACGTGTAGCATGGATTTATAATCCGGATGCAACAGATGAAAATTGCACGAATACCGGAACTATTGATGGAACTGGTACTGTAGATGATTACTGGTTTATGAAACAAAATACTAACCAGACCGTTGTGAGCACAATGTTCTCTGACGCATTGAAAAAACTTACAAATACAAGTTCTGATGCAGTAGCCTGGGATTCAATTTTTCACTACTATAACAGAACCCATGGAAGAGGTGATGTAGGTTATACTGCCGGTGAAAAAATAGTAATAAAAGTAAATTTTAATGGTGGTCCAGATGGCCCAAACATTAACACTTCGCCGCAAATAAGCTATGCCTTGCTAAACCAGTTGATCAATACGGCAAAAGTTGCGCAGGCAGATATAGGCATTGGCGATCCGCATTCCGGTACCCCGAATGCAAATTATACCAAATGCCATACGGCATTCCCAAATGTAAACTATTGGAGTTCGCTTGATACCTCTACTACCGAGCCATTGAAAACAAGTGATGGTCAACTTACAATTCATCTTCCGCAGGTGTACATTGATGCAACTTATATGATTAACATGCCGGTATTAAAGAAGCATCACAGGGCAGGAATATCATTATGCAGTAAAAATCATAATGGTTCGGTTTGCCCTGCTTTAGGCTCCGCTTTTCCGGTACATTACAGTCTCCCATGTCCTAATGCAGATGGTGTAATGAATAGCAGTTATCGTTCATACAGGATTTTTGTGGATTACATGGGCCACAAAGATTTGGGAGGAAAAACAATTCTGTATATTATAGATGGTATTTGGAGTTCGATCAATTATTCTCATCCCCCCATAAAATGGAGAATGACTCCATTTAATAATGACTATCCCAATTCAATTTTTATGTCCCAGGATCCGGTAGCCATTGAATCTGTTGGTTTTGATTTTTTGTTTAAAGAATTCGATATAGATAATCCTACTGAAGGTGGAACACCGACCGCTGAACATGGACCATTCCCGCATTTTGCCGGGACCGATGATTTTCTTCACCAGGCTGCTGACCCTGCAAATTGGCCGGTTGGCTTATCTTATAATCCCAACGGAGATGGTATAGCATTAAAAAGTATGGGAACCCATGAGCATTGGAACAACGCGATTGACAAAAAGTATTCCAGGAATTTAGGTTTGAATGTAGGAATAGAGTTGGCGTCAAATGTCACTTTAGGTATAAACGACAAAAAAATTAATAAATCATTATTTCAGAATTCACCTAATCCGTTCAATTCGTTCACTAATATTCAGTATGAGTTAAATACAGCATCAGATGTTAACCTGACTATTTATGATATTAACGGCAGGGAAATAAAAACATTGGTAAATGAAAACCAAAATGCAGGTTTGCACAAAGTGCAATGGGATGGATTAAATTCGAAAAGATTATCAGTACCTGCAGGAGTTTATATTGGAAAGATACTTGTGCGTTATGATAATGATTTACAATACCAGGTATTAAAGCTGGTTAGAAACTAAAATATTTGTAAAAATTGAAAAGAATAATATATTTTGCTGCTTGCTTTATTTTTTTAATCGCATCATTTATAATTGGATGCAAGGATAAAGATGAGCTGGAACCAACCAAAGGCTATTTGCATTTGACAGTATTAAGTCAGGCAAATAATAATCCTGTTGCTAATGCTAAAGTGATTTTAAACGACAATTTATATGGCCAGACTGATGAAACAGGAAAGTATGCGAACGACTCAATGAGTACTGGAAATTATATTTTGACCTGTACAGCAATTAATTTCCTTGACACTTCTTTGACAATAACTATCAGAGGTGGTCAAATTACACAAGTCAATTTAGCTATGATAGCAGATACTTTTGGAAAAGTCTTTGGAGAATTTCAGGACCTGATACTGTTCAATCAAAACGCCGTTGATAATCCAAAATTAAAAACATGGGACGAAGAACAGGTTTATGACGGAGTTACAGGAGCAACTATAGATAAATTTGGGTTTCATCATGATGTACCTGAAAGGAAGGTGATTTCAGATGACACTATTTTAACCGTTTCCGATGGCTATGGCCAGTATTATTTTAAAATACAGTCTGGCACCTATTTATTAACTGGGTCCTGCGATGGATACGCTGATACTTCGAGAGAAATAAAGGTATTGCCAGGTTCAAGCAATTATGTCAATTTTTTTCTCAGGAAGAAGTAAGTTAAACCTGACAGGTTTCCAAAACCTGTCAGGTTTGATAAATAAAAACAATTCCAACGAACTTTTAAGAATTTGTCAACAATCGTTAAAATACTTTAAAATTTATTTGGAAAATTCAATTCAATTTTAAATTTTTGCTATCGTTAAATTTATTCCTATAATTAATAACATTTCCCGGGATATTCATTTTTTATTATTATAAGTATTGACATTCTCCAGATAACACGTTAATACTGGCTTTTTAAAATATTTTTTTAAAAAAGTAAAAATATTTTGGGAACATTTTGAAAAAATTGAATCTTATATATAGAAGAAAAAATGAATTGAATAAAAAATAAGCTGGAAATGATCAAAATATTATAAATTAACTAAATCAAAAAATTATGAATAAGTACATTTTACTTTATGTTCTGTTAACGATTTCAATAGTTACTAGTGCACAAACATGGACCCCTATTCTTATGATTTAAGCAAGAGCATTCAGATAATTTTTTTGATACATCTGGTTATTTCTTATCACTGCAAACATACGATAGATCAATTTTGCCCTTACTGCATTAAGTACAGACATTTTATTCTTTCCCTCAGATACTTTGCGAAGATAATATTCGTGCAAATCCCCTTCCATTCTTGTAGCAGCAATTAATGCTCCCATGTGTAATAGCGCTTTAATACTTTTATCTGCTCGATTAGATATCTTATTTCTAGACCTTTGACTACTGCCCGAAGTATATGAAAATGGAGCAACACCAGCATGGCAACAAAATTTTCTTGGATCTTTAAAATCTTTAAAAGCATTGGTTTCTACAATCATCTTTACAGCTGTACGTTCTCCTATTCCTTCAACCGAACAAAGCAATTTATGCTGGTTAGAAAGGGTCTCATCTTTATCAATTGTCTTTTGTATATCTTTCTCGATTTGAGTTATAGCCTCATTCAATTCATCAATAAGACCATTTAAGCGTTTAGATTTTTTCTTATAGTCTTCTTTATCCATAAAACGTTTTTGATCTGTCAATTGACCTTGGTATTTCCCTTTATCTGTAATATACATGTCTCGTTCGCTAATTAATTGTTTAAGCGTATTAAGGCTTTTATCTGGCATCAAAAATAACTTCGCTTCATCCTGGAAACGTAATGCATACATGGCAATTTTACGGGCATCTAACTTATCGTTTTTCCCTCGTTGGATTCCTGAACGATACTTGATTTGTGCCGGATTCTCTAACCATAAATTTAGCCTTAATTCATTGCAAGCACAACACAATGGATATGTATATTGCCCTGTGTATTCTGCACAAACCAATAAATCAGACATTCCTATGACATTTTCTTTTAAAACTCTTTTTAAATAGGTTTTAATTAACAAGGATTGGTTTCCTACAACGGTTTCTTCTTTTACTTCTGTCTGGCTCATTAAGCAAGCGTCTAACTTTTCCTTACTTACATCGATGCCAATTAAAAATTTCTTCATAATTTTGATATTAGGGAAAAACAAAAAGAAGGGAACTTGAAATAATCCTAATAACCTTAATAATTATGGTTTATATTCTTATACAGGTCTTTATTTCAAGAAAAGCCAAACAGTCTAAATAGGAGCATAAGCAAAAAGCTTTTACGGAGCTATAGTTCATTGTTTGGTTCCTTTCTTTTTAATTTTTCATGTTAACTTCTTTCAAAATTATCTTTGTTTTTTCTCTTTTCAAATCTAAGATTCAAATCTAAGGTCTAAGATTCAAATCTAAGGTCTAAGGTCTAAGATTCAAATCTAAGGTCTTACGGGGCTGTTATATGCAAATCCAACAACCACTAAAATTGGAATAGGTACTGCTAATCCAATAAGTTTGCTTTCAATGGGTAATAATACTGATATTACTAATAGAATTGCCCTTAGTGAAAATACAACAACCACTCCTGGACAATATTTTTATGGAATTGGAATGGCTAATCCAGTTTCCGGTATTTATGGACTTGGACTTTACGGTGGCACTAATACATCTTTACCTACTAATACAAATATGCATATGTTCATACAAAATAATGGCAATGTGGGAATAGGTACGTATTCACCGGGAGACAAGTTAACCGTTAACGGCAATGTAACTGCTTCTTCAGGTGTTTTATCGGTGAACACTTCTGGATTGGATGGCTCTACTTACCAACGATTTATTATTTGTGCATATTCTGCAAACGGCAATTGCTTTGATTTAGCAAAAGACGCAAATAATAATAAACTCCCATTATTATTTAAATGGAGGGGTGATGCTTATAACCAGCCAGCTATGTGTTTAATGGGCAATGGTTATGTTGGGATAGGAACATCGACTCCCGCCCAAACACTTGATGTCAATGGGAATATTAGAACAAGTGGCACAATTTTAGCTGCAACAAATATCGGAATTGGAACAAGTACTCCTTTAAACAACCTGCATATAAATAAATTTGTAGATTTAAATACAACTACTACATCAACAATTAGATTGCAATCATTTTCACCTTATATGGCATCTCATTATACACATTTTTTAATAGTAGGGCAATACGACAATGCAAAATATAGCAAATTAAGTTTTTATGGTGCTAACACATCGGTTTCTACAACAGATCCTATAAATCTCAATAATCCCATAATGGAATTATATGAAAATGGTGTAGATATTGATAGAGTTTTAACCGTAGCTGGAATAAGTTCTTCTGCAGCAATAACTAGTTTAACTGGTAATTATTATTCTGGTAGTTCCAATCTTACTTTAGCTGCTGGCGGTACAGCACGTGTAACCATATTAAGTTCGAATGGTAATGTTGGTATAGGAACAACGTCACCTCAGTCTCAACTTCATATATACGGTAGCGGTGAATTATTAAGATTACAGTCTTCAACAACTAACGGATGGAATTATTTAACATTTGCAGATTCAAATAATGATGATATGTGTGATGTGGGTTATAGTTCAGCAATAGACGAAAATACCTTTTTTATTTCAAATACTTCAAGAATGTGCTTTACAAACACGAATGCTTCTATTACGCTTAACACTGATGGTAATGTTGGAATTAATGTTCACGTTCCTAAGAATACATTGGATATTAATGGTGGTATTGTTATTGGACATACTTATGCAGGTTATATTACTGCTCCAACTGATGGACTTTTAGTCAAAGGTAATGTAGGTATTGGCACAACCAATCCAACTGAAATGCTTACAGTAAATGGTAAAATTCTATCCGAAGGCGTAAGAATAGTAGGCGATGTTCCAGGTTCCGACTTTGTGTTTGAAAAAAATTACAAATTGATGAAACTCTCTGACGTGGAAAAATTTGTAAATGAAAACAAAAGGCTGCCTGAATTGCCTTCAGCCAAAGAATTTAAAGAGAACGGCTATAGTGTAGGAACTATGGATGATGTATTGCTTCGTAAAGTTGAAGAACTTACTTTATATCTCATAGAACAGGAAAAGCTGCTAAAATTCCAGGCGGAAAAAATAAAAACATTGGAAGATGCTATAAAGGAGAAGAAATAATATTAGTATTTACCAAACCTGACAGGTTTAAAATCACTACAAATGAAAAAACTTTTTATTGCACTGGGGTTGTTCTATGCAGCCATGGCTTTTCCCCAGGATGTTTTCAACTTAAATGTAAACTCGACTTATACGGATGCCAATTTATCTGTTGATTTAAATGCAATTAAAGAAATTGATCTTATACCTGGCTTCAATTGTAGTCCTAGTTTAACGGGAGGAAAATATTTTAACGCCAATATTTACGACTGGGCCGTTCCTCCTGCTGATGATGAAAATATTTTACCAACAGATGATATTACTAAAACGGGCAGGGTAGTCGGTGCAACTTCCGGACAATACAGTGTTACTCCTAACGGAACCGCATCTTATTCAATTCCCATTAATGTTTCTCCGGGTACTGCAGGCATGCAACCCAAGCTTTCAATTGTATATAGTAACATGGGTAGTGACGGAGTATTAGGAACAGGTTTCTCTATAGCAGGTCTGTCTATGATTAGCAGGGTGCCTTGTACTTTAATCCAGGATAATATTGTTAGTGGTGTTGATTTTGACGACTATGATAAGTATGCCCTCGATGGAAACAGGCTTATGCTTAAAAACCCTACTGATATTTATGGACATAGTGACGTAGAATATTATACCGAAATGGCTACGTGGCAAAAAGTAATCTCAAAAAATTATTCCAGTACTTATAGAGGACCAACATATTTTACTGTACAAACCAAATCAGGATTAACTGAAGAATATGGTAATACTCCTGATTCAAAAATTATTGCTCCTGCTAAAAACGTTGTTGCATATTGGCTCATCCATAAAATATCTGATATTGCCGGTAATTATATGACTTATACATACGAGTGCGATACTGATGGAGATTACAGGATAGCTGAAATAGATTATACAGGCAATTCTGCCGCATCTTTAAGTACATATTGTAGCGTTGTTTTTGATTATATTGACAGGAATAATACAACTCCTTATTATATTAATGGTAGTAAGATAGTTCAGAAAAAACTTTTAAAAACCATAAGCTGCAAATATGGCAGCGATGTTGTAAGGCAATATGATTTTAACTATCGCTACAACCAGCTAGCTAATAAAGTATTACTGGTTAGTGTTACCGAATCAGGTGCAAATGGTACCAAATTCAATCCAACCCAGTTTTTTTATGATGATAATAAAGATTATTCTCAATTTAGTTCTCTTAATTCCAACTCATTTACTTTAGATATTGCCCCGAATATAAGTGCAAGACCTCAAATGGTGTTTGGTGACTGGAACAAGGATGGAAAGACAGATTTTGTAGCCTGTATGAATGGAAGTCTTAATTACCGGTTATATTTTTCAAATAGCGACGGTTCATATACTGATAAAGGTATGACCGATGAAGGTATGCAACTGGTAAGTTTACAGGGCGGTGATTTTAACGGTGACGGTTATACCGATTTGTTTTTTGTTGATGGAGGTCCCAATGCTACGAGAACACTTAGAATTTATAAATATGATCCTACATTACAAAACTTCGATTTTACTAATTATATAACTGTAGGTCAAGTACCCTATGTTAATGGCGGAGATCAATATTTTGCTGCTGACTTTAACGGGGATGGACTTTGCGATATTCTAGTGAGAAGAGATTTAGCTCCTCCTGTCACTGCATATTACCTGGATGTATATTTGAACAAAGGTGATGGAACATTTGATATGAAAGAGACTTTTGTACCTAGTTCCCGGGGAGATAATTATTTCGGTGATGTCAATGGGGATGGTTTGCTTGACTTAATTGTCCGTGATGGCGGAACAATGAGAATTTTCTTATTCGACGGCAATTATTTTACTCAGGTTACTCCGACTTATACATTACCTTGTGACGGAGATATTAAAGTTGCAGATATTAATGGAGATGGAAGACCGGATATTTTATTTGCTAGCGTCAATGGAATACAAGTTATACATCCTGTTGTACCTGCATCAAAAATATATATTCCACTTACCAACAAATGGGTGTACACATGTACAAACGCCACTTATGAAACTAAAAACCTGATTACTGATTTTAGCAGTTACCCTCAAGGTGCTTATGGATGGACAGCAGACGCAATTGAAACCGGTGACTTTAATGGCGACGGAAGGACCGATATAATGGTTTATGAGACTGGAACCAGAGGTAGTTCATATTATACTCTTTTAAAAATATACATTAATACTGCTTATGGACATTACCTGGAATATACCGTTAATAATGCATATACACATGGGTATACCTTTATGCCCGTGGATTTAAATGGTGATGGAGCAACGGATATTTTAAAAATAAATCCGAATGATATGGCAACGCTATCTGCTCTTTATATGCCTTTCTCTGAAATGTTTTCTTCAATGGTAAATAAGGTCAGCGATGGCTTGGGCAATGTGATTCAAATAAACTACAGTACAATAAGTGATCGTACTGTGTATCCTGCAGTCGATGTGCCATCTAACAATGATTTTAATTATCTTCAATCAGGCCTGCCGGTTGTAAAATCTGTAAAAACGACTAATTCCAATCCCAATGATTTAAGTTCTGAAACGGATTACTACTATCATTGGGCCATGATGCATAAAAAGGGCCGTGGATTTCTCGGCTTTGAGTCTATTACAAAAACTGATGTTGAAACCGGGATTAAATCAGAAGACCTTTTTACTTTTGATATTCCTACATACTTTACTGCACTTTTGAGTTCTTTTGTTATAGGAAATGATGGATATACAATAAGCAGTTCAGACAATAATCTTAGATGCGTTTCTACTCCTTATGGATATACATGGCGCACTATTTCAAATGATATTTATAAATATGAATTAGGTTCAACTGTCTACTATGATCATGTCTTTACTGAAAATTCTTTTGATGACTTTGGTAATGTTTTAACTATTAGTCAGACTTATAGCAATGGTGATGTTGTTTTAACTACCAATACCTATACCAATGACGCAACGAACTGGATATTGGGAAGATTAACCCAGGCAACGGTAACAAAAACATCTGGAGGGGTATCTTATACCAAAAAGAGCAGTTTCACTTATAATACAAATGGAGTTCTGAATAGCGAGACAATTGAGCCTGACAGGTCGGCCTATACTAGTTCCAAGGCATATACTTATGATGCTTTCGGAAATGTTAAGACAATTACTTATTCCGCCACCGGTATATCAAACCGTGTTGAGACAAAAAACTATGATACATGGGGCAGATTTGTGTTGCAGTCAATTAATGCCAAAAATCAAACTATAACCAAAACTTATGACTTTGAAACAGGCAATGTACTTAGTGAAAAGGATGCAAATAATGTTACTGTAAGTTATACTTACGATGACATAGGCAGACTTTTCACGACAACTTCCCCAACAGGTATTACAACCCAAACTACTTATAACTGGGTACCTACTGGCACAGGCACTAATGGTGCAATTTATTATACCAGTACCACCACGCAAGGATTACAGAATGAAGCAAAGGAATATTTTAACAGTCTTGGTAAATCAGTCAAGAAGAGTGTCAAAGGTTTTGATGGAACGAGTATAGTAACGGCAACTGATTACGATTCCGAAGGAAGGCCCTGGCATCAATATAAAGCCTGTTTTGATGGCACAACAGCGCTGCATACGGATTATAAATATGATATCCTGGACAGACCTGATACAGTTATTATGACCGATGGCGGAATTATTACAACTACCTATTCCGGTTTTACTTCTTCGGTAACAAACCAACTTGGCCAAACGGAAACCAGGACAATGGATGCTCAGGGAAGGTTATCGAGTGTTCAGGACAATGCAAATAAAGTACTGAATTATGGATATGATATACTCGGTGAATCTGACCTGACCTCTGTAACGAAAACGGTAATTACCGATTCGAAAGGTAATCAAACAATAATGTTTTATGATATCAACGGCAACCGAACAAAAATTGTCGATCCCGATATAGGTACGGTAACGTACACTTACGATGCCATTGGCAGGCTCGTTTCTCAAACGGATAATAAAGGGGCAACAGTTTCATTTACTTATGATGAACTTGACCGGACAAAAACCCGCACAGAAAATGAAGGCACGACTGCCTGGACTTACGATACCGAAACCAATGGAATTGGTAAACTGGCAAATGTAGCTTTAACAGGTACCAATAATCATTCACAAAGCTTTAAATACGACACTTATGGCCGGGTGTACCAAACCACCGAAACTATTGATAAAGCTTATACCACATCATTCACTTTTGATAGTTATGGCAGGGTAATTACAACTACTTACCCAACGAATGGTGTCGATCCGTTTGTTGTCAAAAATATTTTTAACAGTTATGGATATCTTTCGCAGGTAGTGAATAACGCTAACCCTTCTTTGGCATATTTTACGGCTAATACAATGAATGCAGCCGGCCAGATGGCACAGTTCACTTTAGGGAATGGTTTGGTTACAACTCGCAATTATTATGATGCTACTGACCTGGTGAAAGAAATTACTACTTCGGGAAACAAACAGGACCTGTATTTTGAATACGATGCGCTTGGGAATCTTACAAAAAGACAGGACAAAACCCGCACCAATCTTTACGAGACTTTTGCTTATGATGGGCTCAACCGGCTTATATCACAACAGCTTTATAACAACACTCCTGTTACAGTTCAGTACGACGAAATAGGCAACATTACCTCAAAGTCCGATGTGGGTACCTACGGATATGACGCGTCCAAACCTCACGAACTGTCAACGATTAATGGCAGCTCTTCGGTTATTCTCCATTTGCAGCAGAATGTTACTTATACTTCCTTTGATAAAGTCAGTACTATTATCCAGAATGATCAGACCGGTACACAAAATGAAATGGACTTCCAGTATGGATTCGATCACAACCGCATTACAGTTAAAACTTATGCAAACAGTACTTTGACAAAAACCAATATTTATGTTGGAGGACTTTATGAAAAAGAAACTGCAGGAAGTTTAACAAAGGAGATGCATTACATTACCGCGGGAGGCAGCGTTATAGCAGTATATACCCGAAACAGCGATGGTACCAGCAGTACCAATTACCTGCATAAGGATCACCTGGGCTCAATACAATGCATAACGGATGAAACTGGCAACGTTAAAGTAGCCGAATACAACTACGATGCATGGGGTGTGGCGCGTGATCCTGCAACTTGGCTGCCATTGCCCGGCACAACAACGCACATGTTCAATCGTGGGTATACGGGACATGAACAGCTCGATTTGTTCAGTCTTGTGAATATGAGCGGCCGCATTTACGACCCAATCCTGGGCCGTTTCCTGAGTGCAGACATAGTGATACAGGATATAAATAACATGCAATGTTACAACCATTA
Source organism: uncultured Bacteroidota bacterium (assembly GCA_963851385.1). Lineage (GTDB taxonomy): Bacteria > Bacteroidota > Bacteroidia > Bacteroidales > DTGW01 > CAWEFA01. The sequence continues at coordinate 91,357 of CAWKPE010000014.1, forward strand.
CAGCTATTGCCTGAATAACCCGCTTTCCATGACCGACCCCACAGGTTATACTTGGTTAGATAATAATTGGAAAAGCATTGTGACAACTATGGCTGCAATTGCAGTATCATTTGTACTTACTCCGGCAAGTGCCACGTTTATACAAGCAGTTTTAGGAGGTGCTGCAGGAGGTTTTACTGGAGGTTTTACAGGAGCGTTGCTTAACGGGGCGAGCTTTACCGATGCTCTGGCATGCGGAATAAAAGGAGGGATAATTGGAGGAATAACAGCGGGACTCATGAATGAAGTGGGTACTCTGGGTAAAAACCTGATAGATAAAGGCTGTAATAAATTTGCAGTTTACGCTTTAAAAGCTGAACTTCACGGAGATATTGCAGGTTTAAGCAATGTGGTGCAGGGAGGCAAATTTGGCAATGGCTTTATGACCGGTGCTTTATCCGAGTTTGCAGATGAAGGTATTATGAGCGCAGCTAGTGGAATAAGCAACTCAACAGAACAAAGAATTGTATGTGTTGTAGCTGCTGCTGCAGCAGGAGGCACCATAGCTGAAATTGGCGGAGGTAATTTTGGTAATGGCGCTATTACGGGAGCTTATCAGATGTTGTTTAATCATTTGCCGGATGAGAAACCAGAAAAAGATGAATCAGCAGTTGCAGATAAAACAAAAGTAGCTCGAGCACCTTCACAACCTGTATACATGTATAATAGAGAAAGTAATACACTCGAAATGATTAGTACTGTAAATGACCTTGTAGATGTAGTTTATGAAAACAATGTTACTCCGGTAGTAGATTACGTTTTATGTATTGTAAAAACAATTAAAGACCCTTCTGATTTACCTTTAAATGTTTTTGAAGCATTAAACGGAGAAATAATATTGTCATTAAAAGCTGCAGCCTTATATTACAATTCAAAAGATTGCCAGGAACAAATGTTATATGATTTCCGTATTGATATGACACTTCGTGAACAGGAAGGATTAGATTGTTCGAATGATAGAAGAATTATTGATAAATTAATGAGGGATCGTTAAAATGAAAAAGTTTAATTGTTTGTTCATGTTATTAATATTATTAGCTTGTAATAATATTAAAAATAAAAAAAATATAATTAATAATTATAAAAACTGTGATATTAAAAATTTTTTACAAGTTGCTAATAAATGTTATGAGAAAGAAGATTATAAAAGAGCAATAGAATTGTACAATAAAATTATAAATTGCGATTCCTCTCTTGGAGAAATCTATTTTAAAAGAGGCAATTGTCGAGCTTTTTTAATGGATTATGAAGGTTCTAATGAAGATTACTTTGAAGCCATTAAATTTAAATACAGGTTAAAAAGCTCATATTTTAATCTGGGATTAAATGAATATTTACTTTTTAAGGATTCTTTAGCATTACAATATTTTGAAATAGCTAAAAAATATGGATATAATGAAAAGAAAATTGACTACTTAATTAAATCATGCAAATATAAAAACAGGAAGTCAAATGTGACAATATGATTATTTTAAGAATTATTAAATGGACTTTTGAAGGAATTTTTTATTCCTTTTATTCATTTGCAATAGCTTTTAAAGGATTTTTATGGCTACGTTCTTTGAAATTTCCATTTATAAATGCTCTGATTGCTATATCATTCTTTGAATTATTAAATATTTATTCAATTTTTAGACTAAATAGATCAATAAAATTATTTGATAAAATAATTAATGTCATCATTTTATGTTCTCTTATATATTTTTTAAATTTTTTATATTTTCGATATAAGAAAAGGTATTTAGTGGTCATTAATAAAATAAGTTATTTTTCAAATTTTAAAAAAAAGGCTATTTATAACATTACATTAGCATATATAGTCATATCTTTTTTTTTGTTTTTAATCTCATATTGGGAAACATTATAGACTAGGCTCTATGCTAGGCGTAGAATGCAAATAAAAGAAAAAAATAAAAAGGGTTAAGCGTAGTTTTCTTTAAACCTTTAAACCTGACAGGTTTTGGAAACCTGTCAGGTTTGACAAAGAGGTGATGTTGAATAAATTAAAATTTAGTAATAATGGATAATAATAGTCCATTGGAATTTGGTAAATATTACCACATATATAACCGCGGCATCAACGGCTGCAATTTGTTCTTTGAAAACAAAAATTACAACCATTTCCTTAATTTAATGGAAAAACATTTAACACCAGTTGCAGATGTATTGGTATGGTGCCTGATGAAAAACCATTTTCATCTATTGGTAGAGATTAAAGAGAATTTTAAACCTGACAGGTTTCAAAAACCGATTCCTAAACCTGACAGGTTTAAAAAACCTGTCAGGTTTGATAAACCCACCAACCCATCCCAATGTTTTTCCAATTTATTTAACGCTTATACAAAAGCCATTAACAAAAGATATGATCGTACTGGTGCGTTATTTGAAAGGCCGTTTCATCGTAAGTCGGTAGAAAATGAAGAATATTTAATGGAATTGGTCAGGTACATTCATAATAATCCGGTTAATCATGGCTTTGCTGATTCGGCAATTGATTATCCGTGGTCGTCTTACGGAACAGTAATTTCGTTAAAACCTACAAAACTTAAAAGAGAAATTATTTTAGAATGGTTCGGTGGAAGAGAAAATTTTAAAGAAGTACATGAAAATGAAAAATATTTATATTTAGATGAGATAGAAGTTAATTAAAATTAAACCTGACAGGTTTTCAAAACCTGTCAGGTTTGAAATAATAAAAAAAATATGAAAAAACTATTCCTTTCAATTTTAGGCTTAACCATAGTAGTTAGCCTTCAGGCTCAGACCAATGTTGCCCGCAATGCTGTTTATGTGCAATCAGACATAACAGATGGAGGCATTAGAGTTCCTACGATTTACGATGGGAATTATTCTGACAATCCCAATAATGCGCTAATAGTGAACGAATCAGTATCAAGCAAATATTTTATTCTGGATTTGCAAAAATCTTACGCTATAACCTCCATAAATTTTTATTTTGGATCGTACTATCCGTCTACATATGCAGTATACAACTCAATGGATGGATATACAAATCCAATATGTACAGGCAGCGTAAGTTCAGGTACAATTACCATTACTACTTTTACGTTTCCTTATAATATTAACTCAAGCCGCTATTTAAAAGTTGTTTTAACCGGGAGTGGCGGAACAGTTCATTTTTCGCTGACTGAATTTGAAGTTTATGCAAACCAGACATACATTTCATTTACTTATGATCTTGCAGGAAACAGGACAAAACGAGAACTTAAAACAATTACACTTAAATCAGCTAAGGTGGTGAACAAAAATTCTGCAATAACTGATACTATTCCACAGGATAAATTTGCAGATGAATTGACAGATCATAAGATTAATTTGTTTCCGGTTCCTACAAAAGGTCAATTAAATATTGAGATTACTAATTTAAAACCTGACGAATCAGCCACCGTGTTTGTATTTGATATCAACGGCAAACAGGTGAAGTACATAAACAACATGCAAAGTGGAACTATTGATTTTTCTAATAATCCCAATGGCATTTATATTCTCAGAATTTTTATTGGAAAAGATAAAACTGAATGGAAAATTGTGAAGGAATAACAATTGATTTGCAAATACTAATTCGCCATTGTGAGTCAGCTTGTGCTTATTTCTCCTTTAAACCGGCTTTTTCGTATGCATTAACAATATATTTTACCAGTTTGTGCCGTATAATGTCTCGGTTATCAAATTCTATAACCGAGATACCTTTGATATTTTTCAGTATTTTTAGAGCATACACGAGACCGGAACTTGATCTGTCTGGCAAGTCTATTTGTGTTAAATCACCGGTCACAACAAACCTGGCACTTTTACCCATGCGGGTGAGAAACATTTTCAACTGGTTAATGGTTGCATTTTGAGCTTCATCGAGAATAACAAAGGCATTGTCGAGTGTGCGACCACGCATGAATGCAAGAGGAGCAATCTGCACCGTGTTATCTTCCATCAATGAACTCAATTTTTTAGCAGGGATCATATCGTGCAAGGCATCATAAAGCGGCTGTAAATAAGGATCAAGTTTTTCTTTAACGTCACCAGGAAGAAAGCCTAACTTTTCACCGGCTTCTACAGCAGGCCTGGTAAGAACAATACGTCTAACTTCTTTGTCGCGTAGTGCTCTTACTGCAAGAGCAATTGCTGTATACGTTTTGCCCGTACCGGCTGGTCCTACTGCAAACAACAAGTCGTTGTGTTCATATTCTTCAACAAGTTTTAACTGGTTTACTGTACGCGCTTTAATAACTTTTCCACTATGACCATAAATTATCACATCCTGTTCCTTTGTATCGTGCTTTAGCTTGCGCGTTCCGGTAGGATGCAATATTTCTTCAATATCATCGCTTGTCAGACTGTTGTATTTATGATAATAATCAATCAGCTCCTGAAGCTTTTCTTCGAATGTATCAATTGCAGTACGTTCACCAAGCGCTTTTATCTCATTTCCCCGTGCAATTATTCTTAGTTTTGGGAAAGCAGCTTTTATAACTTCAAATAATGAATTATTAACACCATAGATATGCACAGGGTCTATTCCTTCTAAATATAAAATCTTCTCGAACATAAAATATGCCTTACTTTTTTTACTTTTGGCATATGCAAAGTAATATTATAATTTGATTAGATACAAGTTACATTTTTCAATTATCTGAAAGCGACAAACATCTAATGATTGAATGGCAATAATTACAATCACAACCGACTGGTTCAACAACGATTATTACCTTGGAGCTTTGAAGGGGAAGATATTAAATTTACTTCCGGAGGTTCAAATTGTTGATATTACTCATCAGATACATTCTTTTGCTTTTACACAGGCTGCATTTATTTTGGGAAACAGCTACAAATCGTTTCCTGCAGGAACAGTTCATATTGTCGGGGTAAACAGCGAAGCTTCTGAAGATAATCCGTATGTAGCAATAAAACATGAAGGACATTATTTTGTGGGTGCAGACAATGGTGTATTTGGGCTCATATTTACTGAATCGGAATTTAAAGCAGTCAGGCTTAGTAAAATTGTTGAAACAACATTTCCTGAACTTGACGTATTTGCTGAAGCTGCCGTATTTCTGTCTAAAGGAGGTAAATTTGAAAAGTTGGGTACTTCTTACTCGAAATTATGTATGCTGGCTCCTTTGTTACCAACCATTGACAATTCTGTAATTAATGGGAGTATTATTTATATAGACTCCTTTGGCGATGCAATAACAAATATTTCACAAGAAATTTTTATAAAAGTTGGGAAGGAGAGACGTTTTGAAATTCTTGTTCAGAGTAATCATAATAAAATAAAAAAGGTAAACAACTTTTACCACGAAACTGCAGAAGGTGATTTGCTGGCTTTGTTTAATTCAACAGGGATGCTTGAAATTGCCATAAATAAAGGAAATGCAGCCCAGTTATTAAATCTGGGAATCAATTCAGTTGTAAGAATAAAATTTTATGATACATCTGAACAGGAAGATTTGAAGCTGACATGAAACCGGAAACAAGATACTAGATACAAGATGCAGGATACTCGGCAAACCCAAAACTAATAGCAAATAGCCAATAGAATTGCCGTCGCCTAAAGCCTTTTTAAATAAAGAAATTTGGATTATTTTTGAATAATTAATCAAAAAATATGTTATCGCGCCTTAGCAACTGCACAGTTGAAATAAAGAACCGAAAATTTACTACTCCGGAAGGCAAGATATTACCTAAAACTGCTGTTGTGACCTTTAGTCATGCTGACAAAACAGGAAAGAAAATTGAACGTTTCGGATATCTTGACGCAGATAAAATTTACAAGTTAATAGATGATCATAAAGATATTTGCCTCGACTATTGCTATATCAATAGATTGTCACTTTCGGAGTATCGTGCCGATAACGAGATGGATAAAAAAGAATTTATCAAAATAAAAAGCTTTTCGGCAAGGAATGCTTTTTTTAACAACCAAATGATAATTGACCTTTCATATGCTGAAATTGAAGATGGTGACATAAGTTTTGAAAATTCGTGTTTTGCAAGAGGTGATTTGACATTTAATTCATCAAAATTTTCTATCGGCAAAGTCAGTTTTGCATATGTTCTTTTCAATTGTGATTTGGTTGATTTTGCAAACATTTCCTTTAATTCGGGAGAAGTTACTTTTAAAAATGCAATTTTTACAAAAGGTGTAAAGGATTTTCAATATGCCGATTTTGGAGATGGAGATGTAACATTTATCAATACAGAATTTAATAGTGGAGACGTATCTTTTATTAACGCATTCTTTGGTGATGGCGAATTATCTTTTAAAGTAGCCAGGTTTGGAACAGGTAAAAAAGACTTTCACTATGCCAAGTTTGGAGATGGCGATATCAGTTTCGAAAGAACTGAATTTGGCGATGGAAGAGTTGATTTTCGCAAAGTTGAATTTAACCAATGCCGCGTGAATTTTAATCGTGCCATACTTGGACACGGAGGACTTTCTTTCGAAGGTTGCGAACTGAAAACCGGTAAATTCAATTTTAAAAAAGTACAAATGGGAGATGGAGGTCTTGATTTTTCATTAGCTGAATTTGAGAATGCTGATGCGTTTTTCGATGGTTCTGAATATGGAAAAGGTTCGATAAATTTTTATAATTCCAAATTTTCCAAATTATCACTTAAATCATGCCATCTTGATTCTTATGTGGATTTACGATTGGCAAAAGCAGAGTATTTAGATTTATCCGATACAATTATTCGAGATATTCTGGATTTAAAACCATACGATTTTCCGGTAGATATTCGGGTAATAAATTTTGCTGGTATGCGACTGGTAGGAAGAATTTATATGGGATGGCATCAAAATAATGTAAAAAGTCTTATAGAAAATCAAACAGAAACTTCAGAACGAAGTAAGGGAGAACAATTCAGAACTCTTAAGCAAAATTTTAATGTCACTGGACAATATTCCGATGAAGATGAATCTTATGTTTATTTTAAGAGATATGAAGCCAAGGCTATGCTACATGAAGCTACAAACAAAAAATGGATTAATTCAATTTGGCATTATCCTTCGTATTGGTTTAAGTGGCTTGTATTTGATAAAATAGGTTTGTATGCAACTGCACCTGGTCGTGTGCTTCAAAGTGTAATTTTTATTTGGATGATTTTTGGACTAATTTATTACTTTCTTCAACAACTGGGTTTAGGAAAAACAGTCTCGGCATTTGGTAATCCTGATCATATGTCTATTTTAGCCCAATCGTTTTACCACAGTGCGATTACATTTTTTACAATTGGCTATGGCGACGTTTATCCACAGCATGTAAGCAGAGCTTTTTCTGCTCTTGAAGGTTTTATGGGCGTGTTTATGATGTCTTACTTTACAGTTGCTTTTGTAAGAAAAGTTTTAAGATAATGTGCTAATGTGCTAATGTGCTAATGTGACAATGCCCAAGACCTAATGACTAATGACTTCTTAAATATCTGCAAACTTCATAAATACTCATAAATTCTTTTTTTTCTGAAAATCTTTTGATAACAAATAAGTTTTGATTGTTGCTGGTTATAACTTCAATACTTCTATTTGCATTAATGTCTATTGAAATACCAATTCTTTCCATCGCTTTTGAAATAATATCGAAAATAAATCCAGGATTACATTTAAGTGCAATAGTTTGAGAGAAACTTTTGGATTGCCTAAAAGTACCGGATTGCCAAATGAATTCTAATTTATTTCCAAAAAGTTCTGAAAATGAATTATCAAATATTAAATCTTCTGGGGCACCTTGTTTTACTTCTTTATCGTTCATCAGCCATATTTTATCAGATTCAGTCAAAGCAATATTCAGATCGTGTGTTGAGAAAATAACAGTTTTTTGTTTTTTATGTGCTAAATCGCGAAGTATATGTACAATTTCATATTTGTTAATCAAATCCAGGTATGCAGTTGGTTCATCCATTATAATAATTGGTGTATCCTGTGCTAAAGCTCTTGCTATCTGTGCACGTTGTCTTTCACTGTCACTTATTTCATTTATAGATGTTGTTTTCAGGTTATTTAATTTGACCTGTTCTATAGATTCTTCGATTATCTTTTTATCAGTATTCGTCAAGTTTCCAAGCCAATTTGTATATGGGAATCTTCCTAAAGCAATTAACTGGTAAACTGATAAATTTGGTACTCTTAATGGTTCGGTGGAAACAAAACTTAAAAGCGTTGAATATTTGTCTCTGTCTATTTTTTGTTGAAGTTGATTATTGATTAATATTGTGCCGGAAATAAATGGCTGCAAACGGGCAATTGTCCGTAACAATGTGCTTTTGCCTATGCCGTTGGGTCCGATTAATGCAATGAGTTCGCTTTTTAAAGCATCGAAATTCATTGTTGGGCCTATCTGTTTTGATTGACCTCCGCGGGCATGATAACCGATACTTAAATCTGATAACTCAAGTGTTTTCATATTACCATGGATTCAAACTTTTATTTTTTGTAATAATCCAGATAACTATTGGAATACCAATAAACGCAGTAATAGAATTTATGGGCAATGTGAGGTTTGAACCGGGCAACTGTGAGATTATATCACATATTAACATAATAGCAGCACCTATTATAATTGCAGCCAAAAGAAGAACTTTATGCTCGCTGGTCTTAAAAATGAGCCTGCAAATATGCGGCACAGCAATACCTATAAATGCAATAGGTCCACAGAATGCCGTAATACTTCCTGCAAGAATACTGGTACTTAAAAAAACAATCATCCTAGTTGCTTTAATATTCATTCCCATCGTAACTGCGTATTTTTCTCCTAATAAAAGAGCATCGAGTTTTTTTACAGAAATAAAGGAAAGTAAAAGACCAGTTGTTAAACAACAACCTAATATTCCAATTTGCAACATGCTAACATGTCCCAGACTGCCTAACGTCCAAACAACGAAAGATTTTAATTGAGACTCGCTTCCAAAATATTGTAAAATACTTACAACGGAAGAAATAGCTGCTCCTATCATTATACCCAATATCAGGATGGTCATGATATCTCGGACTTTTGATGAAACAAACAGGATGAGAAAAAGGGAAGCTGCTGCACCTATACATGCTGCAACAATTAATACCCAGTTTCCAAAAATACTTGAAAAATATGCTGTTGAAAACAAAGACATACCAAGAACAAGCAATGCCACTCCTAAACTGGCGCCTGAATTAATGCCCAGAACATCAGGTCCGGCAAGTGGATTTCGGAAAACAGTTTGCATTTGCAGTCCGCTTACACTAAGAGCTATGCCGGCCGATATTGCAGCCAATGCTTTTGGCAGTCTGAAATCAAAAATTACAATATCCCATTCCTTATTTGCACTGTGTCCTGTTACAAGTGATTTTGCAATTTCAAAAAAGGAAATATTAACTGAACCCAGGAATAAGTCAAGTAAGAAAAGCAATAATAACAGAAATGACAAAAAGTAAAATATAGCACTTTTACTCATAATGGTAAGAAAATAATATCAATGCAAATATTATTTGCAGATAAAAATCCTGCTTTATTAATTACTAGTTATTTCTTTTTTTTCAATTTATCGAGCGCCAAAACACTTTTTTCAAAGTCAGTTCTGATTTTTTTAAAATGTTCTTTTACCAGTTTTGGATCATCTTTTTTTTCAATATTATTAATACGATTTACCAAATCATTTCTATTGTTTAAAATAGTTGCCGCTACTTCATTTACTAGTTTTGGATCCATGTCAACATGAATGTACTGATAGGTAAAACATTCTGTTATTAACTCATTGGTGAGATAATTCAGATTTTTCTTAAGATTTTTTTTGCTAGCCATTATAATAAGTTCAAAGTTTAAAGTTCAAAGTTCATGTTTCAAAAGTTAAAGAATAATTGTTTTTTTATATCAGTAATCAGTAATCAGAAATCAGAAATCAGAAATCAGAAATCAGAAATCAGAAATTTTCTTTCATCCTTATCCTTTTACCTTTCATTCCTTTTCATCAATAAATCTTTTTATAATAATATAGTTTTTGATCTGGTAATAACTCAGGGTGTAAAATTACAATTAAATCTTTTAAGATGAGATGTGGATTTACAGCACCTGATTCCCAAAAATCATTTCCGCCATTGTTATTTTGAAGTGCGTTATTATTAAACAATTTGTTTTTTTTAAAAGGAAGCAAATTACCAAATCTTGAATCAACCGAAAGAATTTCAGCTTTAGAATTGACTGAACCAATGTTGATCCAAAAGTCTGCATCTAATGCCTGATGAAAAACAGTTTCCAAATCTATAGGAACACTCTCACTGGAATTAAAGTTTTTCCATAAATAATTACCGCCGGCATCTTCAATTAGCTTTGCAATGTACGATTTGCCGCCTGCAACAAGCCAACTGCCGTTCCATGGCAGATTAACTATTACAGAAGGTTTAAATTGAATTTCATTTGCCAGGGACTTAAGTTTATTATATTGATCAGCAACAGAGTCAAATTTTATTTTTGCAATATCCTGTTTATTAAAAAATTCAGCAAAAAACTTTAACCATTCTGCTTTGGCCAATGGATTTGACTCCAAGTACTCCCCAACAAGTACTACTTGAATTCCCAATTCCTTAAATTTATTTAAATATTCGGAAATTTCACCTCCAACTCCATAAGCAAATACCACATCCGGTTTAAGGTTAATCAACAATTCGTAATTCAGGCTCTGCTCATAACCGACATCATGAATTTCATTTTTAGTTATCCTGTTTTTAATTATACTATTATTTATGAAACCTGAACCTGATATGCCCTTAATTGAATTTATTTCATTTAGAGCATCCAGGAATGCAATATATGAAGTTGACATGCAGACAACCCTGTTTACAGGTATTTTAATGCAATTATTCTGACTTTGGTTTTTGTTCGTACAAATTTCATTTTTTAGATAATATTTTATTGAAATATTTTTCGCGAGTTGCCAGGGATTATAGACTTCGACAATTGTAGTAGATTTATTCTTTAGTATTCTAAATCCTGAAGCATAACGGTTTTTCAGAGTATCGAGTTGAACTGGCACTTCAGCTTGCCTGACAGTATGTACATTACATGCAAATAAAATTATAAGGAATGAAGTTGGAGTAATTATGCGCATCACATTTCTGTTTGAGTATAATACTCGCCTTCTCTTGCTTTTACCTGTGTATTAAAATACAATTGAGTAATAGGTTTATCATTTCTCATGTAATCAACACCTCCCCAGTTATACTTGATTTCACGAAAATCGGTTGCCTGGTTTTCGCGTATGACTATGTAACGGGTAATAGTCCGGTTTTTTTCTTTATATATTTCGCAAGTGATACCGGAGGGATATTTAGCCAACAATTCTTTTAAATATTGTTCGCGTTCTGTATTACTTTTAAATTTAAGATCGGCAAGCTTTGGAGCATCTACTGGGTTTGTTTTAACAGGAACTGGAGTATTCGTTTTATTTTCTTTAGCCAAAAGACTCTTTATTTCATTGATTTTTGCAATTTTTTGTTTTGGAAATGCTTCATCCGGCATAAAAGTTAAAGCTTTTTCATATTCTTTTTTAGCAGCATCATACTGTGCTTTATCAAAAAGATTGTTAGCTTTTGTTAATTCATCATTATAATTATTTTCATTTTGAATTTGTTTTTGTTTTTCAGCATCTTTTTGAGCAAGAATTTTATCTATTTCTTTTATTTTATCAGTTGGAGTCAATTCTTCCGGTTTAATAAGACTTGCTTCCTTATATTTTGCTTTTGCTGCTTCATAATTTTTATTTGAATACAAATCGTTAGCTTCATCTAATAATGACTTATAATTTTTATCATTGGCTTGCTGTTTCAGAATTTTATCAATTTCATCAATTCGTTGCTTAGGATATGGTTTATCTGTAAAAATAGCCTGTGCAGTCTGGTAACTTGTTCGTGAATTGTTATAATCTTTGAGATTGTAATATTTATCAGCATCTGCAATAGCCTTGTCATACGCATCCTGCCTTGCTTTTTGATCAGACAGTTTTTTTAATTGATCAGAAATTTCTTTATCAGCTTTTGCAATTTGATCCAATGCATATTTATCATTCGCTTTGTAGCTCAATGCTTGATTATATGCAGATTTAGCCTGTTCAAATTGTTTTTTCTGAAAATTTCCATCAGCTGTTGTAATTGCTTGCTGATAATTTTTTTCAATTTCGTTTTGCTTTTTAATATTGCCAATTTCATTTATCCTTGAATAAGGATATGGCTCGTCCGGTAAATAGGATGAAGCTTCTTTATAGGATATTAATGCCTGATCATATTGCTGGCTTTTATACAAATTGTCGGCTTTGCTTATTGCAGTATTATAAGCATCACGTTTAGCTTTTTTTTCTGCATCAACTCGGGCTTGTTCAGACAACAATTTGTCTATGTCATCAATTCTTTTGGTTGGGTAATCTGAACCAGGTTTAAGAGTTAAGGCATCTTTATAATCTTGTTTTGCCTGACTGTAATTTTTAAGAGTAAAATTTTTATCCCCGGATTGAACTTTTAATGCATAATCGTGTTCGTTTTTATCACTAAGTTCTTTTTGTATATCCTCAATCTCAGCCAGCTTCTGTTTTGGATATGATTCCGAAGGTAATATTAGCAATGCTTTCTGATATGCAGCCTTTGCCGTTTCATAATCCGGTTTTTTTAATGCCTGATCGGCTTCAGCTATAGTTTTATTATACTGATCCTGTTTTGCCTTTTTATCTGCTTCGGTACGTTGTTGTTCAGCCAGGATATTGTCAATAGTTTTGATTTTATCTTTCGGATAATCTTCATTAGGTTTCAATGCCTGAGCCTTCTGATACTGATCCTTGGCCGTAATAAAATCTTCATTGTCAAACGACTTATCGCCTTGTTTAATGTATGACTTATATTGTTGTTCGGTTTCCTTTTCTTTTGCTTTCAAATTAGCTTCATTCTCTTTCGTCTGTTTTTTAATAGTGTTATCTATTGTAGTAATCTGATTTTTCGGATAATCAGTACCGGGAATAATAGACATGGCATCCTGATATGCCTTTTTAGCATCAACATAATTAGCGGCTTTAAAAAGCTTATCCGCTTCAGCTATTTTATTATTATAGCTATCTTGCTTGTTCTTGTCCTGTGCAGCTTTTGCTTGTATTTCTTTACACTTTTTATCAGATTCATTAACTTTTTGCTGAACAGCTGCATCATTAGATTTGATTAGCATTGCATCATTATAAAATTGCAAAGCTTTACAGGGATCATCAGTTGCAACCATGTCGCCTTGACTAATAAGCTGCTGGTACTTTGCTTCCTGATCAGCTTTATCCTGATCTTCCTTACTTTTTTGTGCTAAAAGTTTGTCAATAATCTGGATTTGAGAAGTTGGATATTCGGAATTTGGCCTCAATTCTAAAGCACGTTTGTAAAACTCTTTAGCCAAAGCGTACCTTTTGTTATTAAATTGCAAATCAGCTTGAGAAATGTAATCGTTATATAACTTTTCATTTGTTTTTTGACTGGAAAGAATTTTATTAATCTCAGCTATCTGATCCTTAACATATTTATCGTCTGGTCTTATTTTTAAAGCCTGGTTATATGTATCCAAAGCATCGGTGTATTTTTTTTCTGCGAATGATCTGTCAGCCTTTCGAACAATGCTGTTATACTTTTCTTCAATACATTTGTCGTTATCGTTTATGAGCTGTTGCTGTTTAGCATTCATGACTTTGTCATACTCTTTTTCGGGTAAAAAATCTCTTTTTACTTCGTTATAAACGAGTTTAACAACCGGACTCTGTAGAACAGTCAAATCAATGCCTTCACAAGGAACAAAGAGTAATAATGGGAATCCAATTTCAAAATTAGTTTTCTCGTAATTCGGTACTTTGGTATTAACATAGATTAACTTGGTTACATAACCTTCATTGGATATTTCGATAGTATATTCGGTATTCAAATTCAATTTGAAATTGACAGCTCCGTCACTTAATGTAGTAATGGTATTTATTAAAGTTGCTTTTTCGAAAAGTTTTGCAGTTGCACCACGAAGTGTATGTTCTTCACTTCTTTCAACAATTATGTTAATTGCAATAGGCCCTTCAGCCTGCTTTACTTGACTATATAGGGGCTGCAAGCTGAAAAATATTAGAAGCATGAAATTTAAAGCCGTCTCTGACAAAGTGTTAATGTTTTTCATAATCTACTTGGCTTTGACAAATTTTGCAGAATAAATACCTGATGTAGTATTGATTTTAATTAAATAAAATCCCGGTGACAAATACGTCAAATTAAGTTCTATTGATGAATTTTTATAATTATAATTTGAATTGACAAGAGCTCCTGTCAAATTAAAAACTTCAAAGCTTTTAATTGAATTATAATTAAATGGAATTGAAATTGTGAGAGTCTGGTAAGCAGGGCAGGGATAAATGTTTAATTCATTCACTTTTTTAACTGGTTCTGCAATTGAAGTTGTAGTATTACATGTGATAGGACGGATATCAAATGATGATCCCCAACCAGATAGTGAATATTTATTTAGTGCTTCCCAGGAATTATTCACATATATATAAGCTGTATTAATTCCATTTAAATATCTTGGAGCTGCCTGGTAAAGATTAAAAGTATCGGTTGCTTCATAAGAAATTTCGTATCCAATATAATAATAACCCTTTACAGTAATTTTAGGATAAAATTCTATGTAATTAATAGAATTTCCAGTTAGCCCGCTATAAGGAATATATATTTCAAAAATAGTTGTATCAGGGAGATTATTTCCTTCATATACTCTAACGGTTAGTTCTCCTTCACTGCCTATTCTGCCAATATTAAAAAGAGCGCCGGAAAGATATAATGAATCAACTGTATAGAATTTTTCTGCAAATTTTGCAATTGAATCGGAATTATTCCCGGAATAATAGCCCTTGCCATATTCATAAGGCAAAATAACTGTACTTTCCGTATCATTAATATTAGAAATTGTATCGCATCCCGAGTATGCAAAGGGAAAAGGATCATAACCATCTAAATAAGTGACACCGAGATTCAAAGGATCAAGCCAATATTTAAGTTGTTCAGAAGGAGTAATTATAGCATCATAACTAACAACCAGTCGTTCAAAATTGTCATTAATTGGATTCCCGCAAACTGCATCTCCACCTGTAAGAGTAGCAACAACACGATGATTACGATCCAATAAAGGACCTCCTGATGAACCACCTTCAGTAACCCCGTGATCCCAATGACCTATGAGCCAAAATGCATCAGTAGCATAGGCAGGATTACTTCCATCAACAAAAGTGCTAACAGTTGGATGAGTATTTGAAATTGAAAGTTTTTTAGTTCCACCCTGTGGATGATGAATTGAAACTACAGTATCTAGATTGCTTCCGGTTTCAAGACTCCATCCTGCCATGTATGGTTTAAACTCCATAGGCGGATGATTATATAATTCAAGCAGTGTAAAATCGTAATCGTATATTGTGGATCTGACCATAGATCCAGATAATGTTTGCATTTGGCTACCATCTGGACCATTACATGAAGGACTTTCATAATTGAAATAAAATACCGTTCTTGCAGCATCACTGTTGTCGAAAAGACAGTGTTGTGCTGTAAGAATATAGGGTTTGGCATCAAGTGCTGTATTATTCATAAGCACTCCGGAACATAATATACCTTCGTCGGATGTGTAAATGACTAATTTACATACTGCTCTTTTTAAAATCTGCCAGTTTGCCCCTTCAGGACAATTAATATCTATATTACATGCTCCTGGTTCATCCAGTGGATTCAAGTATACATGTGCTACTGTTTCAATAAAAAAAGTACCTTGTTCACTTTTTTTATAAGGACTGGAAAATTCAACAGTAATTTCTTCACCTTTTACTGGCATTACTGGTAATATTGCTGATGGTAAATTGTTTTCACTAGTAAATGCACCAAGGATTTCATTTTTGTTGTATACATACAACTTTTCATTTTGCTTTAATTTAAAATTATTAAGAACTAAACCAAGTGCATAAGCTTTTTTAGACCTGATTGTCACTGACCAAACATTCAGTTTTCCATCTAATGTATTCCAGGTACCGGAATTAATTGGTGAAATATTTACATGATAATTGTATGCAAATCTTAATCCTTTATGTCTGAAATTTTTAATGGAATCTTCATCTCGCTGGACTTTTGCAGAATCGAAAGCAGGCATATCTATAATTGCAGTATCAGGTTTTATCTTTTTTTGCATTCTTAATGGAACGCCGCCTTTGCCTATTTGTCCATAAACTTGTGAAGAAAATATCAATATCCCCAACAATGTTCGAAAGTAATTTCTAATCATTAATTTTTTTATTTCAAATTTATTACAATAACCGGAAAAAAATAAGAAAATATTTAATTAATGAATGTGCCAATGAGATAATTTGCCGTTTCGCAAACTTTTTTGCATCATTGGCACATTGGCAAATTGCTTAATTAAATACTGCTCCGTTTGGTCCTATACCTGCATTTACTTTAATTTTCATTTGACCCGTCTTATCATAAATAGCTACTTTTCCGGCGCTGGTAAAATCTCCGGAATAAAAGCAATAGATGTCGCCATTATTAGGATTGACTGCCAAACCATAAAGTACATCGCTAGAAATTATCGGTTCAGAAGGTAATGCGTTGGTTGTAATTGGAAAGGCATAAACTCCTCCAATTTCCTGGTAATATACAGTTTTTAAGTCGTTGCTTATTGCCAGTAATTTTGATTCAAAATTATCATGTGCTATACCCTCTGGAAATGATTTTTCTACAGTATTGGTTCGATGATTTATTTTAACTATGTTCGAAGGACCATTCATATAGTTCTGGTCATAATAGCCTTTGCAGATTACCCAAATATCGCTGTCGGCATCAACTACTAAATCACTTGGATTTTCTCCGCAAATGATTTTTGTCAATTCTTTATCAGTATTAATATCAATAACTGAAACGGTACTGTCAGTAATCCAACCTCCGCAATTAGCTACATATGCATATTGTCCGCATTTAACAAGGTTTTCCGGACCATTGCCTAACGGGATGCTATCCGTGATGGCAGAGTTAGCAAGGTCAACAACTATGGCATAACCGGCATATTTGCCACTCGTGATATAAGCTTTATTTGAGCTTACCTGTAAAAAGTAGCGGGGATAGCTGATTGAAAGTTCTGCAATTTGCTTAAAATCGTTCAGGTTCACGATTTTGACCTGGTCAGTGCCGTTTGAAATAATATAGCCTTTGCTATTTGCAATGCCCATTGATTGTACTACATCACCTGCTGTTTTGCCAGGGTTAGCCGATTCAAAAATATAATTGATTATTGAATCGTTCGAAGGATTGAATAGGGATATTGATCCGTTTAGTTTTCCAAAGTTTCCTTCATTCACTATATAAACTTCATTTTTAATATTGTAGGTAGGAGAAATACTATCATCCTTTTTACAAGAGATAATTGCCAGTGAAAAAGAAAACAAAACAAGAAAATGTTTGATCGTATTAAATTTTTTCATGATTTTTTTATTTTAATTCGTTTAACAAATAAGTAAATGATATATAAAAAGCCCGGCCAGGCATCGGAAATGCAGGGATTGATTCAAATTGTCTGTCGAAAAGATTGTTGATTTTTAAATCCAAACGAAAGCGGTTGAATTTATAATTAAAAGTCTTTCCAAAATTGAGATTTACTAATGTATAACCATCTAATGGTGGGCCCGATTCATCACTGGTTGTAAATCTTTTGCTATGAAAAGAAACTGAAACACCTAATTCGTATGAATGAATTACAGCAAAAATATTTCCACTCGCGTTATGTAAAGGTATTAACATCAATTGCTTGTTCAACGATGATGAATTATTGTCAGATACTTTGGTAGTAGTAGTCGGGGTGAAATTATATTTCAATGACCAATGAATATTACCTTTATATATTGGTACAATTTGTTCAAATGCACTTTCTATACCTCTTGACCAAACCTGTTTGTAATTACTTGCAATATATAAAGGCGGTGTCCATTGTATCCAATCATCGATTACACTTGAATAAACAGTTATTACAGCTTTGTTAGAAATTTTACTCAGACTGAATGATGCTTCAACGCCTGCATCAAAACCCCATCCCTTTTCCGGTTTAATATTTGGATTGCCCAAGCCGGGCCAGTATTTTTCATTAAAAGTTGGTTGCCTGAATTTATTTGAAATATTTGCTTTTATCAAATAGACACTATTGATTTTTACATTTGTTCCTATTGATAATTGGGGCAATGGATTGTATATCCCAAGAAAATCTTTCCTGATTGAAAAATTAAAAATATATCGTCTGTAATCTAAACGCATGTCTGAATAAAACATGTACCAGTTTTCATTTATGTTTTTTAAATAATTGTTGTTTACAGACATTAAACGATAGAAAGAAAACCCTGCATCAAAAGTAATTATCTTGTTGTAGTCTCTACGGTAGTTTACATCAGTCATCCACCTGTTGCTTCCTATTTTAGAATTGATACTATCTGAAATGTAGTTAAGAAAATCATAAAACCAGGCTGTCTTCGCGATAATTACTGTTTGTCCTTTTGACCATTGCCATTTAAGATAAGTTTTAAAAGTCGAATCACGCTGAAATTGATTATTATCGCTAACGGAACCAATTTGTGCCGGTATTTCATAATACTTGCGCTGCCACCATATTCCTCCCTCAATTTGTTGATGTGCATTTAATTTGAAATATACAGATTGAAGATAACCAAAAGTCGAATACTTGTTGTGCTCTTGCATATCAACAGGATTACCATATCGCATATAATCGATAAACGGATATTTATTTAATGCGTCGCTTTTAAAAAAGAGAGTGCTTGATTGAATATTGCTATTGCCAAATTTAAGTTTCAGTGAAAAATTTTTATTATCGATATTTCCGGGTTTACCGTCAAAAGGATTATTGGATTTATCCTGGTCAAATGAGCCTAATTCTGTATTAAATTTTATTTGCAACACATTATTCCAATCTGCAAAATTGTTAAGTTCAATTGCACCTCCAATAGTGCCACTGCCATAAATTGCGCCTGTTGCTGTATTTACATACTGAATCTGATCGGCTATATCTATATTGGCAAGCGATAAATCCATTTCTCCGGTACTAATTGCATTGATGGGAAAACCGTTCCAACTGACCTGTGTATGGTCTGCTCCTGTACCTCTGAATGAAAGAGTAGAAAGAGATCCGGTACCGCCATAATTGTTCACTATAACAGGAGTACAGTTCTGCATCAATTCGCCAAGATTGGCGTTTTGGTAATAAAGCAAAGTCAAAGAGTCAAATTGATAGAAAAACTTATCGTCTTTGAAAATAGTATTACGTGTTTTAATGATACATACTTCAGGTATGTTATGTGAAACAAGAGTATCACTATCCTTGCCAGATGCAGGAACAACAATATAGTACAAAAGAATGAAAAGCAGACAGAATCTTTGTGTTTTCAATTTTTATTTATTTTAATGCTTAACCCGAACATTGATTAACATTCAGTTTCCGGCAGGTTTTCTGACTTACTCCCTCCTGAGGCGCCTTCCCATCCCGCCTATAACGAGACAGTGGCAAAGGTTGCCCGGAGTTATTTGGAGCTTACAGCAGCGGGTACTGTTCCCGATTTACACGGGATTCCCTCTTATTATGGTATCGGATGACACCACATGCACCAAAAACATACACAAATGTAAAAATATATTTCCCGATCCAAAAAATGTTTTTAAACTTTTTGTTAACAGAAGCATAATTAAAAGAAGATAAGCTGATTGTGATCCATTAAAAGGAAACCTGAGACTGGAAAATGAATGAAAGCTAAAAGTTAAAGAATAAAAAATTTACTAATTACCAATTACAAATTTAAAACTATAAACCTTTGAACTTTTAAACTAATGCCCAACGCCTAAAGCCTTTAACAAAAAACTTATATATTTGCAGTCAAAAAAAAATCACATTGCGCAGAAAGGACAAAGAAATAACTAACCAAAAAACAATAGAAGAAATTCTGTTGAAATCGAAAATATGCAGATTGGCTATGATAAGTGAAGGAGAGCCTTATATTTTACCTTTCAATTACGGTTATTCTGACAATACAATTTACATTCATTCATCTTCTGCAGGTAGAAAAATTGAAATATTAAAAAGAAATAACAGAGTATGCTTTGAGATTGAATATGGTACCGAAATTGTCAAAAACGAAATTTCTTGCAAATGGACTACAAAATATCGCTGTTTGATTGGTTATGGATCAGTTGAAATAATTACAGATAACGATCTTAAAAGAAATTATTTGGATATTATTATGAAACATAATGGAAAAAGTTCCAACAATATTTATGAGGAGAAGCATATTATTAATCTGATAATATTGAAATTAAATATTGAAAAAGTCACGGGTAAACAATCAGGAAATTGGGAAGACCGTGGTATAAATATATAGAATTTCAGCTATATCCGGACTGCTATTCTTTATGAATTAGAATGAAAAATGATAAAAAGAAATTACTGATTGCTGATTGCTGATTACTGATTACTGATTACTGATTACTGATTACTGATTACTGATGACTAATTAAAAATTGATTACTAATATACTAATAAATAAACCCTTAATTTAAACTTTAAACTTTGAACTTTGAATCTGAAACCAAAAGTATGCTTGAAAAAATCAAATTAAAAATATTAACAGAAAAAGACTTAAAAAAAGTTCGAAAAAACCATCCAGGGAAAAGGATTGCATTTTGTACCGGTTGTTATGATATTCTTCAATCAGGTCATGCAGTTTTTTTCAGCCAATGTAAAGAACTTGCAGATATATTGGTTGTAGGTATCGGACGAGATTCCGTAATCAGCACGTTAAAAGGGCCAGGGCGTCCAATAAACCCGGAAAACAATAGACTTTACCTGGTTGCAGCTATGTCTGACGTTGATTATACCGTACTAAATGGAATAACTGTACAACCTGGTAAAATTGATTTTGCAGATGTATTGGAGAAACTTCGTCCCGATATTTTTGTTTTAAATGACGATGATTCTGGAATAGCAGCTAAGCAGGAACTCTGCAAAAAACTGGGAGTTGAAATTAGGTTTGTACAGCGTATTGTTCCTGAAGAATTAGAACCAACTTCTACGACACGCATCATTGATAAAATTAATTTTTCGTTTAAAGCTCCGTTAAGAATTGACTTTGCGGGTGGCTGGACAGATGTTCCTTATATTATGAACGGTGAAAAGGGTTATGTATCAAATGTTGCAATCAGACCTCTCATCGAATTTAAAGGAGGAAATTTCAATTTTTCAGGATATCCGCGTGGAAGCGGTCTGAGCACGTCCACGGCTGCAAAACTGCTTGAAATGATAAGTTCCAAAAATTACAATGCAGAATCAAAATCACTTCCGACAATTGCAGAAGATTTATTCAACCTGGAAAATAAGGAACTTCACTGGGCCATCGGTCGACAAGATCAATATTCAATCGTATATGGCGGTTTTAATTGTTTTGAATTTGGCACTGATTATGCCCGTCCAATCAATAATAAAATTCCTGTTGAAATATTGGAAGATTTTCGTCGTAACCTGCTTTTGTTGCATACTGGTGTTTCACGTAACGCGCAGGGAGCTGTTGAACAGGTTTATCAAAATCATAAAACTCCTGCAGGTCGACAAGCCATTGATAATATTAGCAGTTGCGGCAAACTTTTTTATGAAGCCATGTTAAAAAGAGATTTCCCGCGTTGCGCTGCAATTATGGAAGAAAACTTTATGGCACAGAAGCTACTTGCGTCAAATACTTCAAATGATTACATTGATGAAATGTACAGTTTTGCCAGAAAAAATGGTGCACTTGGTGGGAAAATCTGCGGAGCAGGAGGTGGAGGCGCATTTATTTTTTATAGTGAAAAACGCGAACAATTGAGTAAATTTCTTAGAAAACAATTTGTGGATTGTTTCGAGATCGATTTTGAATTTGAATATAAAAACATTAAAGAATTAAACAGGTTTTAGTTATTAAATTACATTTTTCATTTTGGCAGAACTTTTCTATTCAACTTAAATTCAATTAATATGAATAAAATACTATTACTTCTTGTTGCTGTTATTATGCTTTCAGCAAGAATGAAGGATTTGCCAGGAGACCAATATAAAGAGCTTCAAAAGGCATACAAGGCACATAACTATTTTAAACTTGATGATTTGGTTAAGAAAACAGATCCAGCTGTTGAAAATGCTGAGTTATTATTGTATAGGGCAAAAACCGGTTATATATTTGATAAACCACGTGAATCGGATAGTTTAATAAACATACTTTTTAATAAATATGCTAAAGCTTTCGATGATACCGTGATTGCTGATTTGTATTACATGAGAGCTGTAAACGAAGACAGACTGGAAAACTATAAAAATTCCTATGAATATGGGGATTTAGTTATAAGCAAATACAGTCGCTTATATGATACGGCATTTATTAAAGAACTAAAAGATGATAATGATGTGCGATTGTTACTCTCCAATTCGCCTAAGATGGAAATTACCCGGATAGATGATACAAGGATAAAAATAAGAAGAGATTTTGCAGGTTTAATGAATGTACCTGTTGTTATTGGATCTGATACGATTGAGTTTATATTTGATACAGGAGCAAATATGCCGGTCATAATAAGTTCTTTGGCACGAAAGTATGGTTTTAAAGCATTGGAAGGTAAAATAAAAGTTATGGCAGTTACAGGCAAACGTATTGATGCGGACATTGCGCTAGTAAATTTAAATATAGGCAATATCAGGATTAAAAATTCACCTTTTATTGTGTTCCCTGATTCGGTACTGACTTTCGCGAAAGGTGCTTATGTTATAAAAGGAGTTATCGGCTTTCCTATTATCAAAGCTTTTGGAGAATTAATATTTAAAAATGATAAAGAACTGATTATTCCAAAAATTCCTGAGAAATGCAACGGAAAAAACTTTGCTTTGGATGGCGCTATGCCGGTAATATTAGTAAATTATAAAAATGACTCATTGCCTTTTCATTTTGATACCGGGGCAGACAAGACGTTTTTATATCCTTCATTTTTCAAAAAGTATAAGAACGACGTGCTTCAGCATAGCAAAAAAATTACCCAAAAGATGGGTGGTGCAGGCGGTGAAATTGATGTTGAAACTTATGTTCTGGATTCAGCATTGTTAACAGCAGGCAATGTACAAACCCGGCTTGATTCGTTAAGAATATTGACAAAATCATTGATGAGCGAACAGGATCAGTATTTCTATGGAAATTTTGGCCAGGATTTCATTAAGCAATACGGAGTGATGAAACTGAATTTCGAATATATGAACATCAATTTTTCAAAGTAAAATTGTCTTGTTCAGTTGTATTTGTTGTTACAAATGTCAATAATTTCTTTAGAATGATAATTGTGGCTTATAATATTATTACGAAAGGATAACACGAAATCAACTATCAAAAATCGCAGATTAAAAATTTGTTACTGCAAAACTATTTTTTTTACAAAACTCGAATTTTCTGTTTGCACTTTTAATAGATAAATACCTTTAAGTTTATCGCTTAAATTCCAACTATATTCATGTAAATTAACAGAAGCAAGTCTCTGCACTTCTTTTCCAAGTAAATTGAAAAGCAGTATTGTTACTTTTGAATAATTGCCTGTAATACTAAGATGTACAACAGATGGTCCTTCAACATAGGCATTTATAGAATTATTTTGAATGGCTGGTTGCTTACTTTCGTAATTAGGAATTATAGCTGCTTTAACAGTTGTGTCTTTGTTTAAGAGATAGTTCAAAGTATCTCCTGCATGTACTGCATTTGCGATAAACAAACAAATTACGATTATCATCAATATAACTTTACTGGTTTTCATGACTGGCAAAATTTTTAATTATTATCTGAGTCTTTAATAACAACTCAAAATCAGTAACAAATATTTACAATACTTAAGGCAGATAGTCTATATAAATAATAATTACAGTAGCTTATGAATCCGAATTCACAATGTTTTTACGATTCTTTTTAAGAAATGGTTATATTGTTTCTAAACCTCACCTTCTTTCCTTTCTTCAAAAAGTATAACTACAGATTTAATTTTGAACTGAGTTAATTTTTTAATTAAAAGGCAAAATTTTTACATTTTTTTCAGCTTCTACTTTAACCCTGAATTCCCATCCACCCATACCTTGGGATATTTTCACGAGCAATACGTTAGTACCTTTCTTTAATCTTCCTTCTGTAATATCTTCCGGCCCGTTAAATGCCCTGAAAATATTGTGTGAAAATATTTTTTTATGATTCAGGAAGACTTCATTTCCATCGTCTGAATTGATTCTGAACTTGACATTCTGGTCAATATCAGAATGTATATAAGTAAGAGCATAAGCTATAGCAAATTGAGACTTGTACAATTCATTTAAATCAACAACTCCGTCAATTCTTGCTTTGGAACTTTGCCAATAAATTTGTTTACCGTTTTTGCCTTCATAAGATTTTGCAGTATCTAAATTCATTTCATTTTCTGGAGCATAAGAAAATGCAGCAATGTTTTTTGAAGAATCAAAATTAAAGGGTCCAATTGTTTTCCATTCCATGATAGAAGGTAATATATCTTTAAGTTTAGCTTTAATATTTATTTTCTTTTTATCAATAACCGAATTAAGCATAATAAATCGCGTTGTCTTCATACCATATCCAAGTGGCTTCATCTCGATATCGAAGTTTTCCATTAATGGACTTTTATCATTGATATTAGATGAAACGATATTTTTGTTTTCTTCACCATTTGTATCCATGATATAAAGCGATAAAATACCATTATTATAGTTATTGTTTTTAAGTGTGTTCAATTGGAAATCGTCATAATTTATGCTCAGTCCTGACAAGAATGCCAATACATTTAAATAATCATTTGTGTTATCTTTATTAGCATAAGAATCTAGAATTTCATAACTGGATTTTCTGAGTAAAGAAGAATCAATCATTCCATTTTTCCGTCTTTCGTAATTATTTTCAATTATTTGTTTGTAATCTATTTCAGGTGCAATAATAAATAACTTTACAACTTTATTAATCGGCATTTTATTCACAATAACAATATTTGTCTGCTTGTCATAATTGTACTTACATTTAATTTTTACACCATTGACAATTGCCCAATCAGTTTTTTGTGTACACGGAAATTCAATCAGGTAGCTTCGTTTCTTAATCTGGTTTTTATATATGCCTTTTGTTCCTTCGATAATTAACTCGCTTGTGTCACCAGTTCTATAATAAGTCAGGTTTGTAAAAGCATATTTCCCGTTTTTATAAACCTGAGTTAGTCCGTCATCTTCATAAAGAGTAAAAGAACCGGATTGGCCTTTAATTCCGGGATATGTGCGAACCACAAGTGTATCAAGAGGAGCGGTGGCCATCCGTTGTCTGAAAGGTTGCATGGGAATTGGTACACCGCCTTTTGCGAAAATAGGAAATTCATTAATATCTGCCCAAACAGTAATGGGTTGATCTTTGGAACCATATTTCTCATTGGTAAACAGATTAAACCAGTTTCCTTCAGGAAACCAGATATTTTGAAAAGCTACTTTATTTTTCCCGGTACCAGGTGAAACAATCGGGGCGACCAGAATTGATGTTCCAAAAAAATACTGTTGCGGACATTTATACGCAATTTCTTTTTCAGGATACTCGATATACATAGGACAAGTAAGAGGCAATGATTCGTCAACCGATTTCCACGCGATGGAATAAATATAAGGAAAAAGCTCAGACCTCAAATGAAAAGCGATATACATCGAATGAAGATATTCAGGTTTGTACTTCCAGGGACGTTTGTCCATATTCGGATCACGTGTAGAATGAAGTCTCAGTGCAGCACTTGCAGCGCCAAATTGCACCCAACGGGTATTGGTTTCCTGGTCAAAATTACCTGTATGACCGCCAATATCGTGCGACCAGAAAAAGCAACCTACATTGCCTGCATTAGAAGTAAAAGGTATTTCAAATGCAAGCATAGGCCATACTGCAACCGCATCACCGGAAAAATGAATTGGATATTTGTGATCACCCCAGCCTCCCCATCGGCTGAATGATTGCCCACGCATTCCATATTCGCTCGCATTTCTATAAAAACAGCGATTAAACCATTCAAGGTTTTTCAAATCAGGCATACCTTTGGTGAACTCATCTTGTTGCCAATCGAGCCACCAGAAATCCACACCTGAATTGCGTAATGGATTCAACACGCATTTAAAGAGCTTTCTCATGTATTTTTTATTCGAAGCATCAAAAGGCAATGTAGGTAAAGCAGTATCAGCTACTCCATTTAAATTAACTCCCATTTCTTTCATGAATGTCCTGTACTTATCTTCATTAGGTCTTACACCATCGGCAGGATGCAGGTTCATGGTAACGGCAAGATTTTGTTGGTGAAACCATTTCAAGAGTTTTTCTGGTTCAGGCAGTAATTTACGGTTCCATGACCATCCTGTCCAGCCATCCTTATGCCAGTCCATGTCCATTACAATAATATCAAGTGGAAAATTATGTTCTTTGTACTCGTTAACAATTTGTTTGTAATCATCCTGAGAATATGGCCAATAACGGGAATACCATGATCCAAATACATATTTTCGTGGAAGAGGAACTTTACCTCCAATATCGGTCAGCGCTTTTAATGCTGCTTTAAAGTCATTGCCATATCCAAAGAAGTACCAGTCAATACCTGCATCTGCAGGCCTGCTTCTTACCCAGTATTCAGTTAAAAGAGGTCTTTTTGAGTCATCAAGCATGTACCAGCCATCGCGGGAAAGAACTCCTTCTCCCAAATCAACTTTGCCAGATAAACCGTCAACAGTACGAAGAGTACCTCCCAGGTTTTCTTTGTTTTTCATACCGGGAACCCAGGTCCTTATATCATCGCCTTTCAGGACATGAATTTCAAGATTTTCCGGTGAAAATGCTTTGCCATTTGGTTTATAAATAAGTTTCATTCTCGATGTTATGATGATGGTTTTACCTTCAAACTCTATAGATTTAAACTTGTTTGACCTGACATTTCTTTCTGATGCAAATAATGAAGGATCATTAATGAATTTGCCATTTTCAGAATATTCAAGGCGTATACATTCCGGGGTTATCACCGTGAAACGGGCCTTGCCATTTACAACTATGGGATTGTGATTGCATGAGGACAGAACTAAAATACTACTTGTTAGTAAAATAGTAATGAAAAATTTAGTTTTCATTTTGAGTATCGATTTTAAATAAATTTTGATTTTTTAATCAAATTTAATAATCCTTATTTTTAAATTTTCATTGAAGCTGGATTTACTAAAAAGGATAATAATCTAAATATCTTTTTGCGAAATATTAAACTTAAAAAAGTTTATTTTGAAGAAAAATTAATCAATCAAATATTAATTATTTTAGCATTTGCAACACTGGAATATGAAATACTACTCATACTTTTTGATTTTTCCTTGACCAATTTAAAAAGAGTAAATAGAGAGTCTTTAATATTTGATAGTTCAACGTTTTTGCCAAGTAGTTTAAATTGACTTTCAAAACTATTAAATTCATCAAAAAAAGACCGGGTAGCATATTCTATTTTAGAAAAGTCTAAAACAATAATATTTTCATTAGAATGTGATATAATCTCAAATAAGTTTCTAGCTGCTTGTCGTGTTATTAAGCTTTGGGTGCAAAACAGCTCACTAATATTTATTATTTTATTTAACATAATCGTATAAATTAAATGTATTAATTGGTTTGTTTAATTTCATCATTACAATAGTCCCCCGCCAAAAATAATCTTTAAAGTTAATAAATATTTCTCCACTTTTAGCAGAATGAAAAAAAGCAGAATTACCTGACATTATGAATAATTCGCCATTGATTTCTTTATTAGTAATAACTGACCGAATATTTTTTATTCCTGTTCCTCTCTCTTTTTCTCCATATTCAGTCTTTGCTGATAATCCTGTTTCCAGTATTTTTCTTAGAGCATCCTGACTATCTTTTACGTCTCTACCTGCATTTTTTAGAGAACCAAATAATCCATCTCCATCATCTAATAAACATAATTCACATGAATTAATTATTGGCCAGTATTGTGCTAGTAAATAGATATTTCTACAATTAGAATGTTCTTCAATATTATCCATCATTTCTCCTAAAAGAAATCCAAATGTATTATTTGTAACTAATTCAATAAAACGTTCATCGGCAATTATTTTCATTTTTATCAAATCCAGAAATTTTGAATGTAAAGCACTTAGTTGTTCTGACATCTTTTGTTTATTAAGATTGCCAACATGAAAATGAATTATTGGAATATAAGATTTTTGCGAACTAATGCTCTCTAATTCACTTATACCCTCTGGAAACCTTATTACTTTAAGATATGATTCTATGACTCCGTGATAATCATGTTTAAGTTCTTTTTCATTAATTATCGCTGCAACTGGAATAATAGAAAGAGGTGTGACAAATTCAATAGAACTAATTGCGATTTGAGAACCTTTTTGGACAGATTGAAGGTATCTCAGATTTGCCAATAATTCTTTAACTCTTTTTATAGTATCAGTTTGTGAACGTATATCGATCATAATTAAGATTGACTTGTAATTGAAAATATAGGAACTCCAGGTAGAGCAACAAATTCTTCAACTTTATTTATAAATCCGATATCAATAGACTCTTCACTTGAGTATGTTCTTCTTTGATTAAACATTTCCATTACTTCTTTGGCATTTTTTATTATTTTATCTCCAATAATTTCTGCCATCTTAAGCTGATCTTTTTCTAATCCTTCCAAACGTTCACGAAGTAGCTCAATTGGCAAGGAAGCTTGAGATTGTATTATCATCTGAGGTGGATGTAATAAAAAAGTTGATGCCTTACTTGCTGTTCTTGTATGCCCTGCTAAAAAAATCATATTAGCGCTAGAATCTATCTGGCCTAAATTATGAGTATGTATATGCACGTCTTTTAAGCCATTGAGAAAATTATAAATGGATATTGCGTTAAGTACCATTCCACCTTTTGAAGAAATATTTATACGATAACTTTTAATTCCGGACCTAAGCTGTTCAGTCATTAAATATAAAAAGAGACTAGTTGTTTTATCATTTATATCAGCTATAAAATTGATAAAAACTGTATTGGATTGATCAATGTCACTCATATCTAATTATTATATAGTTCTCAAATTTATTTCAAATATAGAACTAAGCATTATTTATTCTACAAACTGTTTTGCATAATATTTTGCAGTAAGTTTTTCTCCGGTTGCACGCTTAATCATATCGTTCCATTCGTATTTCATCCCAGGCGCAAAAACATATTTTTTAAGATAATCTCCTACTTCGGGTTTATTACAAAAACTGACCATATTATAATTTACTTTTATTTTTAAAACACTGTCACATAAATAACAATTCAGTTGCGAAGCGAATAAATCGCCAAGCAGGTAATTATGGTAATAACATGGAGAAGTAGCGATATGAATTTTCGAAGCCCAATCAGGTTCATTTCTTCCTTCAGGTTTTTTGAGCATCTGGTATTTTTCAACAAGTGACCACCATAATTTATTTAAATCCTGATCGGGATTGGCATACATACTTTTTTCAAATCTGTACATAACCTGTGCCCAACGGCTAAATACAAGTTCTTCTAAACGCAGGCTTTTATAGCAATCTGGTGTGATCAGATTTTTTTCCTTTTCTGAAATTCCAATCATATCCTGTATCCATTGCGGATTCTTTGATAAACGCCCAAACATCATTGCAATAGCTTCAGTGGTGAATATATGTGCAGGTTGGTATAGCGCGAAAGGCAAATCTTTTCCGAGGTATTTTTCATATACCGCATGTCCGAATTCATGCAGCATTGTATTCATCCAGTACTGTTTTGGTTTGATATTGCAAAGCACACGTATGTCTCCTTGAAAATCTATATCCGAACAAAAAGCATGTTGGCATTTTCCGGGTTTCTCATATAAATCGCTTTTTTGAACAAGATCATTCATAGGCAGGTTAATACCTGCATAATAATCAACTGTCAACTTTTCAAGATTTTGATTTTTGTAATATTTATCTATGTCAACTTTATAGATTTGAGGAGCTTCCTGGAAAAAACGATTCTGATAATGCCACGGCATTAATTGTTTAACGCTTATTTTATCTTGTGCTGCAAGGAATGAATCTACAGTAGCTTTAACTTTTGCAAAAGATCCTTTTGTGAGTGAATCCAGTTCGTCGAAAAGTTCTTCAATTTCTTTAGGATCTTGTTCATTCAAAGAAAGACTCATTTCATGAAAATTATTAAATCCTAATTGTTTTGCAACTTCGTTTCTTTTCTTTACCAGTGCAATAACATCACTGGCAACAACAGGACCTATTCTTTTATGAGCTTCCCATGCATCCTGTAGTTTTTTATTATCTGTTGAATTAGAGAGAATATCTTCAATTTCATTATCGGTATATTGTTTGCCATTTATTTCTGCCCTGAAATTATTGTATTTTTGTTCAATGTCAGACTGCATTTCTATAATTTCTTTGAGCAGATTTGTGTCGGCTTGATTTTGCAAATATGAATTATAAATTACAACTAATTCCCTGGAAAGTATCGAATCATGAATTTCGTTTGATTTCTTAATTTCCTGTAACTTTTTAAATTCTTTATGATTTGAAAGAAATTGAACAAGGTCTTTTTGAAGTTTTTCCACTTTCTTAAAATCTTCTTCCTTACCTGAAATATTAGCATCCCATGAAGCCAGGTTGGTTTTTACTTCTAAAGGTTTTACAATTAAATCGTAATGGGCAATAAAGGCCTTAAGTTCGTTTTCCATATTTTCACTTTTGTTTTTGCATGAAACAATTGCCATTGTCAAAATGATGGCCGAAAGTACAAATTTTGTTTTCATATTAAGATTTTTTTTGGTTCTGCTTAATCAATTCCATAAATTCATCTTCACTAATAATTTTAATTTCCAGTTCCTGAGCTTTTTTTAGTTTGGCCGGTCCCATATTTTCTCCTGCAACTACAAGATCAATTTTGGCAGAAATACTTGAAACATACCTGCCTCCGTTCTGTTCAATAGTTTTAATAATACTATCGCGACTAAAATTTTTAAAAGTTCCTGAGGCAATTATGGCCAAACCGTTCAATGGACCACTTAATGGCTTCAATTGTTTTTCATCAAGTGACATCTGCAATCCAGAGGTTCGAAGCCGTTCAACTATCTGCCTGTTATCTTTATCAGAAAAATATTGAACAATACTATTAGCCATTACTTCGCCTATTTCATGAACACCGGCAAGTTGCTCAACATTAGCCGACATCAGCGCATCTATATCCCGGAAAGCTTTTGCTAGCTTTTTAGCAGCTACTTCTCCAATGTTGCGTATACCCATAGCAAATAAAACACGCTCAAAGGGTACTTGTTTAGAAGCTTCAATACCATTCAACATATTTTCAATAGTTTTTGATTCAAAACTAACGGTGCTAAGAGTATTCAAGCGTTTCAAAAAATTTGCCTCGTCTTTGATAAAATGAACTATTGCATAAATTGTACTATCCGAAATGCCTTCTATCTTTGACAATTCCTGCATAGTGGTTTTGGAAAAATAATAAATTTTTTTATAATGATCAGCAAGCTTAAACGCTACATTTTTATCAACACCTGGAATGTTGAACGAATTAATTATGGTATCGAGAGAAATAAACTCATTAATAATACTTGTTTCGGTTGAATTAAAAAGATCGACTGGACGTGAGAGAAGTCTTTCAAGAAAGTTGTGTTTCTTTTTTATAGAAGTAACTATTTTCCTTGCTTTGGAATGTTCAATTTCTAATATTTTTGCCAGCTGGTTTTCATTTGACAATAAAAGCATTCCTGGATCGCAGTTTTGGGTTGCCAGTGTTTCAGCCATTTTCACGTTTACGCCTTCAAGTAACGCGTACAGGTAACGGGCATAATCAATTTGTTCTGTCACTCCAGGATAATCATCTACTAACCATTCCAAACCTGTTAATTCAGATACCCTCATGGGCAGCGCATACAAATCAGCACAATTTCTCACAAAACCTTTTTCAAAAAGAATTTCAATTTTTCCTTCACCCAGACTTTCAATGTTCATGGCTTTGCGGGAGATGAAATGTTCAATTTTCCCTTTTATCTGAGGCGGACAACCTTTTTCATTCGGGCAGAAATGGCGTGCTTCACCTACTGCACGCTGAAGTTTTGTTTTGCATTCAGGGCAATGATCAATGAATTCGACTTTCCTGGCGTCCTTAGGACGTTGTGATGTATTTACACCTACAATTTTAGGAATTATTTCACCTCCTTTTTCTACATAAACAAAATCGTCGTAATGAAGATCGAGCATTGCAATCTGGTCTGCATTATGCAAAGTGGCTCTTTTAACCATTGTACCGGCCAGTTGTACTGGCCGCAAATTTGCAACTGGAGTAATGGTTCCGGTGCGACCAACCTGGAAAGAAACCGAAAGCAAATTTGTAGTCACTTGTTCAGCTTTGAATTTATATGCTATGGCCCAACGTGGAGACTTTGCTGTAAAACCTAACTGTTGCTGCTGAATAAGAGAATCAACTTTTATGACAATGCCATCAATATCGAAAGGAAGATATTCGCGTGACTTGTCCCAGTAATGAATAAATGCCAATACTTCATCAATAGAATTGCACTTCTTTGTATATTCAGGTATTTTGAAACCCCATTTACGGGCAAGAATAAGACTTTCATAATGTGATTTTGCAATACTTTTTTCAGACAAAAAATAATAAAGGAAACAATCAAGGTTTCTTTTAGCCACTTCAGATGATTTCTGAAGTTTTAAAGTTCCGGCTGCAGCATTACGGGGATTCGCGAAAAGTTCTTCGCCAATTCTCACCCTTTCCTCATTCATCTTGTCAAATGCCTGATGAGGCAATATTATCTCTCCACGAATTTCAAATTCATCGGGTACATCCGGATCCGTGAGCAACAATGGAATAGACTTAATAGTTCGAACGTTTGCAGTAACATCGTCGCCTTTTTCCCCGTCACCCCGGGTTAGTGCATAAGCTAGTCTTCCTTTAATATAGGTCAAACTAATAGAAGCACCATCGTATTTTAATTCGCACACGTAGGAGTATGGCAGGCCTTCCAGGCCTTTTGCAACACGTGTATCAAAATCCTTAAGTTCTTCTTCCGAATAAGTGTTTCCAAGAGAAAGCATAGGGTATTTGTGCTCAAGTTGAACAAATTCGTTTTTCAAATCACTGCCTATTCTTTGCGAAGGAGAATTTTCATCTTGGAATTCAGGGTTTTCTTGTTCTAGCTTTTCAAGTTCTTTCAATAACCGGTCATATTCAAAATCGCTTATTACAGGCTTGTTCAGGACATAATAATTATGATTATGCTGTTCAATTTCTTTTCTTAAAAGGTCAATTCTTTGCTTTATGGCCTCTTTATTCATTGACAATGATTTTAACGTAAAGATATAGAAAATAGAAGAATGGGTAACGATTGAGAATACCTTTTTGTAATTGCAGTGGTTTTTATTTGATTACAAAAACTAAGGATTAAAGGCAATACATGCTGCATTTAATAAGGCTGAATTAATTATATTTTTAATGTCACTCACATTGTATATCGCCAAAAAGTACGTTAGACTCATGCCGGCCTGCTCTTAAGAGTTTGTTTGGTTTAACGTGGAATTGTTATGCAACCTGCTACCGGATAAATTCGTAAAAATCTTTAACAAACCTAAAAAACCTGATAACCTAAAAGGAGGAGAAAATGGATAAAAAGTATCTTTTATATGTTACTATTATAATATCTGCAATTATCATAATAAATGTTACTACTGCCGCAGATAAAGGGATAAAAACAATTTCTCAAAAACAAAAAATCGTCAATGGATTTAAAGAATCCGGTCAAATAAAAAAAGCTGATTCAAGCTCAATAATATTTGTTATTCCTCCTGTAAAATGCGGAAGTATTTCATGGAAGGATCCAATTATCTCAAATTGGCTTGCTAAGTATTGTGCAGATAAGTGTTCAGATTCTGTTTCTTCCGGATATAAGTTTTCAGGACGCATTTCAAATTCTGATAAAAGCTGCAGCTTAAAAGTAATTATTAAAACAGACGGGGAATATGCACAACCTGTCAGATTTAATCCTGATAATGGCACATTTGATGGAAAAGTTTATTTTGATAAGTCTAATCGCATGGATACTCATATAAAAGTCATGCTAAGAGACAGCAATAATATTACTTTGCAAACATTTGTTATTGCACTCACAGAATAAAGCGTTATAGATAAATTTATTTAAACAATTTGACATAATAAAGTTACATAAAAGCATATTCGCAAGTGCATACAACTTTTTCTACTTATGTTTTTCGCTCATTGTTTGCTTCCTCACAAATCAATTCTAAATATAGTTTTTAAAGGATAAATTTTGTAAATTTGGTTTGATGATAGACTAAACGCCATTCTTCTCATTTCTCTTACAAAAGATTTGCTTCTTAAGTTTAACAAAATAAATTACAAATGAAATCAATACATAATCATTTTTGTATTTGCTTAATTATTGTTTTTTTATTTGATTTAAAAAATGAATGTTACGCACAACGTTCATTTGATGCATCTGCCGGCATAGGAGTGTTGGAATTAATAAATGCTGGAGTGCGCTATCAACTAAATAATAATATGCAAATAGGTCTGAAATTAGGTACATTCCCGACAAATAATGAAAGTATTATTTCAATATCCGGTAATGCCTATTATCATTTCGTGGGGAATTCAAAATTATCAAATCAACCTCCCTGGTACGGAAAAGTTGGTATTAATTACTTAAAAGGTGAAAGTGACAATCTACTTGAAAAATATTTATTTTTCGACTTGCGATTGGGCAGAGACATAAATATTACAGAAAAATTGGGGATGAAGATAGATGCAGGAATTGGCATTAAAATAAAAAGAATTTATGAACAAAAGATTCCGTCTGGTTGGAATTTTAATTTTGATATTCCACTTATTCCTTGTATAGGGATAGAGGTATTTGGCAGAATATAAACTAAAAGATACAATGTCGTTTAGTTATGAAAATACTGCTTAAGGTCATATTTCAACAGGCTCAATATGACCAGTGCCAACGTCACCATGAGCCCGAAAATTGTCGTGAGGTGTGATTAATGCTTAAGTAAACAGCATTGATAATTAATTTCTAATCT
The DNA here is from genome assembly GCA_963851385.1 of uncultured Bacteroidota bacterium. Classification (GTDB taxonomy): domain Bacteria; phylum Bacteroidota; class Bacteroidia; order Bacteroidales; family DTGW01; genus CAWEFA01. The sequence continues at coordinate 126,651 of CAWKPE010000014.1, forward strand.
CGTACATTTGTATCCGGTTTATATGAATTTATGTACCTTCAAAAACTTTCATTGGTCAATTTCAAAAATTACGAACAGGCTGAATTGTCTTTTTCCAGTAAAATAAACTGTTTCGTGGGTAATAATGGAGTAGGCAAAACTAATCTTTTAGATGCCATTCATTATCTTTCTCTTTGTAAATCTTATTTTAATAATATTGACAGCCAGAATATAAGGCATGGAACAGATTTTTTCGTAATCCAGGGAAATTACCAAATAAATAATATTGAAGAAGAAATTTATTGTGGCTTTAAACGTAATAGTCGCAAGGTTTTTAAGCGTAATAAAAAAGAATACGAACGATTGGCCGATCACATTGGTTTTATCCCGGCTGTAATAATTACTCCATCTGATAACAATCTTATATCTGAAGGAAGTGAAGAACGCAGAAAGCTCATTGATTCTATTATTTCGCAATACGATAAGTTGTACCTTGATGATATCATTCATTACAACCGGGTATTGATGCAGCGAAATAAAGTATTGAAAGAATTTGCTGATACCGGTCGCTTCGATGCAGATATGCTTGATGTTTATTCGGATCAGCTCTCAGGTTATGGTGAAAGGATTTTTCAAAAACGGCAGGAGTTCATTATTTCGTTCAAACCTGTGTTTCAAAAATACTACCAGGTGATTGCAGGCGAAAATGAAGTAGTTGAATTAAATTACCAGTCGCAGTTGCAGAATAAAAATTTGCGGCAACTATTAATTGAAAATCAAAATAAGGACAGGATTCTGGAATACACTTCTGTAGGTATACATAAAGATGATTTAATTTTTTTACTTGGGAATCATCCGGTTAAAAAGGTTGCTTCACAGGGACAACAAAAAACATACGTTGTTGCTTTAAAATTAGCAGAGTTTGATTTTATCGAAAAAATTAGCGGAACAAAACCTTTACTTCTTCTCGATGATATATTTGACAAATTTGATCCAGCCAGGGTAAAGCAGATTATCCATTTAGCTTCTGACGAACATTTTGGACAAATATTTATAACCGATACAGAGATTAACCGCATCAAAAAAGTCCTTAAAGAAATCTCTTACGATCACAGTATTTTTATTGTGGAAGAAGGGGAAATAAGGAAGAAAGAATAAAATGATAATCGTTAAAGAGAATATCGAATATCGAATATCGAACAAGAAATTATGAAATACGAAGTATTTGATGCATTTCATAATTCGACATTCGGTGTTACTTGTTCATCATTCTTTTGATTATTCTACCAGCATCAATCCAGGGTGATCGCCAGTAATGCTGTGTCCGCCATGTGAAGTTACAAGAAACGTATTTTCAATTCCAACCATTCCAACTCCTTTAATTCCTTTCTTGGGTTCAAGTGCAATAGCAATTCCTTTCTGTAATGGTTCATCAAAACCCTGTGCAATAACTGGTATTTCATCAATCGTAAGACCTATGCCATGACCTAAGAATTTCACTTTCCTGTTTCCAAATCCCATAAAATTATTTTGAAATTCAGGACTTAATTTATTCATAACAGTCTCATAAATCTGTGAAGGAACAGCTCCGGGTTTCAGCATTACGGCCATTTCATTTTGAATGGCCACGCACTGATAGTGAATTTCTATTACTTCATTCGGCAAAGATTTGCCGAACATATATGTCATAGTTTTATCGGTATGATAACCTTCTATGCCGCAACCTATATCTACAAATACCAAATCTCCTTTTTTTAGTTTTCTATCTTTGCTTCCAAAGAATGGAACAGCAGGACTAAATCCGCGATTACCACCGGGACCATTAAAATATGTAGGATAAATTGAATTTTCTCCAAAACCAATCTGGCCAATGCCCATTTCTGTATCATGCATGCTAAAACGGACAAGTCCCTGGTGCCCTTCAGCAACCATCATCGAATATAGTTTAATGGTAAATTCCAATTCATTTATGCCTTCCTGAAGAATTGTTGGAACTAATTCTTCAAGAATGCGCCTGTGAATTTTGCCGGATTGTTTCATTAAGTTAAGTTCAAAAGGGCTTTTAATTGCCCTTGTCCATGCAATTTGCATGTCGAGGGATTTGACAGTTGAAAACGGAAAATATTTTTGAAACCGTTGTAGCAATGCTATTGGCAATATTTCTGTTTCCAAGTAAACTGTTTCGGGCAGTTTTCCAATTACAGAAGCAGCATCACGGAAACTATCCATTTGTTTAATATTTGGGAAAAGAGATTCATCAATTGCTCGCTCATAACTACGGCGAACCCAAAAAGTTGCTTCATCGTCCCGGGGGATGAACAGCATGCCATCCTGCATAGTACCTGTAAAGTAATATTGGTTTATTTTACTAAAAAAAACTGCTATTTCCCAATCCGGATTCGACTTATCTATTTGATTTCTGAAACGGATCATTCGATCCTGCAATTCTGATAAAGGAACTTTTGAAAACATAGAGTATACCTAAAGTATTAATGAAATTAAAAATTTACTTACTTACATTTAAAACTATTTAATCATTTTATCATATTCATCATGCGTACAAATCCAGATATAATCATTCTTATCTTCAATTGCAAGTGCTCTGTAAAATAATCCTATTCTTATTGACCAAAATTTTCCAATTTTTTTTAATTGCAATGATGGATGATGATGGTTATCTTTAAGAAGTTTAAAATTTTCTTTGGAAAGTTTTTGAACGGAATGTGGAAGTTTATTATAAAGTTTCCAAAACCTTTTGGTTGTTTTGTGCATTTTTATTAATAATTTTTCCAAAAATACTCTATCCTTCAAACATTATTTATATACTTAAATAGACAAGCCAAAGTATTTTTAGGAAATATTTAATATTTTCAGAAATTTTATAAATAGTGTTTGGTTTGTATATATTTAAATTGTCTTCAGGTTGCCTTTTTTCTTATCTTCAAAAGCTTCGTTAAAAAGAAAGTCAAGTTTGCGAGCATTAGAATCTTGTTCTATTTGTTTATCCCACTTTTTCCAGTCTCTTTCTAAAAACCAATTTCTTAATTTATTGAAATCATTTTCAGAAAGAGAATTGATAATAGATTTTATTTCATTTATACTCATCAAGTGCGGTTATTATATGTTATGTTGATGACAAAATTAATTAAATTTTAAAAACTTTTTATCAGTATAAGATAATCTATTTCTACATCTTGGTGTGAAATTAGTTCTTAGAAACATTTCTGACACTTGGTTGTTCGTAAACTTTCAACAGTCTTAAAATCCTTATCCTGTTACGTCTGCTCAGGAGCACTGATTCGAAATATGCCAGGATTTTCTTTAGTATATCAAAATAAAGTATTACAAATAACAATCCGCTAAAGAGCCAAATTATTTCCAGATTAAACCAGAATGTGCCAATTGTAAGTTTTGAAATGCGCTTAACCGGAGCATAAAAATGTGCCCGGCCTTTATTTGAGTCAGGAGTTCTGAAAATAGCATCTTTAACTCTGACCATTTCACCGTTCTGAATATTGAAATCTTTAATTTCATTTTCATTAGTTACTGCATCTGCAATTCTTTTATTGTAATACTTTTGCCGATACTGTAAAAAAGCGTTTTCACTTCCCAGTTTATTTACCAAGCCGGTATACAGAGCATCCCGTTGATTAATGGCTTCATTATACTGGTATATATAAACTTTTTCAGCTTTATCAATAAAATTATTGATCAAAATTTTCAAAGGTGATTGATATGTTGAGACTTTCATTAAATCAATAAATCCTTGCTTTGTCCAATCCAAATCAATGCATATTTTAGCTATTTCATTTTTAATTATTGACAAATTCTCCGACATTTTAATGGTATCACTTTTTAGGTCATCACATTCATCTGTCAATTTTTTGAGCTCGGGAATACCATATGATTTATAAAATATAGCGTTTCTGATTTCTTTATCATATTTATAAAATTGCTTTTCGAAACGGTTGTATTTAAATTGTGATACCATTAAAGCTTCATAAGCCCATCGCCCGGTTATCATATCACCTATAAAGGGCACGTATTTTCTGGAAGCAGTTTTGTTGTGCATTTTATCATAATCTACCACTACACCGCTTAAAAGCAATTGTGGAACAAGAATAATAGGTACAAGGATATATATTGCTACAACCGAATTTAAACTTGAAGAAATAATCAGCCCAACTAGGTTTGCCCAGCATGAAGTGGTAAAAAGAATTATCCAGTAATAAATGCCTGTTCCCCTTATTTCAAGCATATAGCTGCTTAAAGCTACAAATACAAGAGTTTGAATTGCAGATATTGTGAACAGGATTGTTATTTTTGAGAATAAATAACTTGAGCGGCTTAAATCCAGGAATTTTTCTCGTTTCAATAACTTTCTATCTTTAAAAATTTCTTCAGCACTTATTACCAGGCCCATAAATAAAGCTACAATAACAGCCATGAAAAGGAAAGCCGGCATATTGGAATTTTCTCCAAAAATGTATTTAACCTGACCGTCAACGAACAGGAAACTTTTAGTAAAGAATCCTAATATTACTGCTAGTATTGGTGCTTCCAGTGCAGTTATAAACAAATATTGCTTGTTATGGAATTTTGCAAGCACATCGCGTTGAATAAAAATTTTAAATTGCCTGAAATGGCTCGGAATTTTAAAGTTGCTCTTTGGTATTGAAGCGTCATGCTCGCGATGTATTTGGCGTATTTCGATGTCAATTTTTTCGAGATATAACTGGTACCATTCTTCCGGAGTTGTTTTTCGCTTTCGTGTAAGCCTGCCATTACTGTCAACAACACGGGATTCTACTATACGCAAAATTTCATCAGCGTTAATATTACCGCAGCTCAGGCACTCGCTCTCTTCCGCGTCTGCGTAATGCGCGGCACGTTTAAAATAGGTAATTGCTGAAACCGGATTTCCATAATATATAATGCGACCTCCCTGATCCATTACGATTAACTTATCGAGCATTTTATAAACGTCCGATGATGGCTGATGGATGTTGGCAATTACCAGCCTGCCTTTCAGAGCCTGTCGTTTTAGCAGGATAATGACTTTTTCAGAGTCGGCAGAAGATAAACCGGATGTAGGTTCATCTACAAATAATATAGCTGGCTCACGAATCAATTCAAGGGCAATATTCAAACGCTTACGTTGTCCGCCACTAAGAATGGTTGTAAACGCATCACCAACATTCAGATTCCGGGCTTCAACCAGGTCAAAATCTACCAGGGCATTCTCTACAATTTGTACAATTTGCAATTCTGAATAGCCGTCGAAACACAATCTTGCATTATAATATAAGTTTTGATAAACTGTAAGTTCCTTAATTAATAAATCATCCTGTGGAACATACCCTATAACACCTTTTACCAGTTCCTTGTTTTTATGAATATCATAACCATTAATTTTTACTGTTCCATGTCTTGGTTTGATGTTACCATTCAGAATATTCAGCAATGTTGATTTACCTGAACCGCTTCCACCTATTATTCCTATCAGTCGGCCTGAATCCTCCGTGAAACTGAAGCGCTTTAAGCCGTTTGTGCTGTTTCTGTAATTGAATTGTATATCATCGGCAGTGAATACAAAGTTGTTTTCGGTACTTGCCTGGATAAATCTGCCTGACATGCGGCTAAAATAAAGAGATCCTATTCTGGAATTTTTAATAACTGAACCGACTGACCAGATATAAGAACGTTTTGGTTTGATGTCATGTCCATTAAAAAATAGTACAAGATTGCCATGATACCTGAAAATATATGTATTGGTACTTGGCAGGTAAAGCACTATTATACGGCCTTCCATTTTTTCAACAATCCATAATTTAATTTCATGATCATCGCATAATTCTTTTGATTCTATATATAAAAGCCTGTCCCTGTGAGCTACTTTATTTAATTCGTCAAATGTAAAAGCCTTTGCATCCTGGAACTCATCTTTCTTTAGCTTAAGTTGAGTTGCCACGGAAGTTACAAACTTCAATTCATTTTTTGTCAGAGATTCACCGCGATTGATAAAATCGAGTAAATAAATAAGTACAATTTGTTTTTGTTCCTGTTCAAGTTCCTCGTTAATTTGCTTGCATAATTCATTGACATATTCCTCATTTGAAATATTTTGCTTTTGTGTTTCAGCATCACTGGTGTGCATCAGTTCAGGATGATAGTGTTTCACCTGCTGATCGAAATATTCAATGTATTTCTGAACTATTTCGTGGCTGTACTGACGATCGAGATAATCAATAACTATGCTACGTTCGTTCTCCGAATATCCTTTTTTATTGACATTCGCGACGATGGCAAACAAACGCATTAACGCTTTTAATATTGATTCGTTCATTGTTATTAAATAAAACTATCTGGACTATACAAGTATAATGAATTTTTATAAAACTTTTTTAAAGTATTCAAAACATGAATTTATTAAACATAGAATTTAATATCCAATAAAGATTAACGATTTTTGATTTCTGAAATTATTGCATTGTCTATCTATTTAGCTTTATCAATATTTTTTTGTGCAGTTGCTGCACTTCTTACAAATATAGAAATCAACTCATTACTTTCAGCAATCGCAAACTTTATTTTTTCCTCTGATTTATACAAATTTGTTTTATGGATAATTTTTAAGCACACATAGCTTTCTCTTAATTCTTTAAGTGCAATTTTTATTTTATGAATAAAATCTTTTCTTGATTCACCACTCTGAGCTTCGGCATAATTTAAGGAAGGTGATGTACCTGATCTAATCAATTGTTCCGCCAAGTGATTACCAGCCCTTGTTTTTTGCATTGTATCGCAAATTTCAATAATTAGAACAGAATAATTAATTAACCGGTCCTCTAAGTCAAATTTATACATTTTCAAAATTTATATAAATCTTAAATCTTTATTCTTTATTCTTTATTCTTTATTCTTTATTCTTTATTCTTTATTCTTTATTCTTTATTCTTTATTCTTTATTCTTTATTCTTTATTCTTTATTCTTTATTCTTTATTCTTTATTCTTTATTCTTTATTCTTTATTCTTTATTCTTTATTCTTTATTCTTTATTCTTTATTCTTTATTCTTTATTCTTTATTCTTTATTCTTTATTCTTTATTCTTTATTCTTTATTCTTTATTCTTTATTCTTTATTCTTTATTCTTTATTCTTTATTCTTTATTCTTTATTCTTTATTCTTAACTATATTTAAAAAAACAGCCCTTTGCTTACGCCAGGGCTGGGAATTTCTTTTAAATCTGAAAGGAAGGTAATTTTAACCTTCATACTGTATTGGTTACTTAAGAAACAACCGAATTTCTAACAGACTTAATCGTATTTAAAATAAGTAAATAATCTTTTTCCATTAAACCGGATTTAACTTTGTCAAAAGCAGGTTTTAAAACTTCAAGTTTTGTTTCGATATCTTTTACATCCTTATCAGCATTGCGCGAATCTAAAAGTTTCATCAGTTTTGAATATGATTCATTCTGATTGGCAATAATTTGAACTAAACCCGAGTAATGGTATGTATCTTCAGATATGTTGGTAGCAATATACATAGCTTCTATCCACATTCCTGCTACCATCATAATAGCAAGATCAGGGTTACTTTTTTCATTTAAAAATTTATAGGTATCATGAAAGGTATTTGTAATAATTTTAGTCAAAGTGTCCTTATTATTTACCTTTTCCTTAAACTGATCTGACAACATTTTACTGTAATCAACATTAATTCCCAATTGATCGATAAGGTTTTTTAAAGCTTTAGAGTATACCTTTACATCTTGCTTTTGGTCATAGGTTGCAGCATAAGCCAAATCGGCGCCATAAACTCCTAAATTGATAGCTTTACTTTTTTCAGTAAAATATTTTTCAACATTATTAGAAGGATTTAGAGATCCGGAAACATAGTTAGCCTGGATATCTTTAAGCATCCGGGTCATTTCAAATGGCGTTGGAAGAGGATATATAACATCTTTTACATCTTTAGAGATTTCAGTCATATTCAGACTATCCTTAGCAGAGTCAGCTGTACCGGCAGGTTTTTTATTTCCACACTGGCATGATGTAAGAATAATTGCTATGGCTATAATTACAGCCCATTTGTTGTTCAATAAATTTTTCAGAAACATAATATAATATTTTAATTAAAATTTTATTCGGGCACAAAGATAGATATTGTAAATGATAATTTAAATATCTCATGAATTTTTATAACAGAAATTAACCCTTTTTATGTTCATTGAAAAGTATTTCATTATCTTTTGTACTTTTACCAATGACATGAGAAAGAGCAATACACAACCTTTGGGCGAAGTAATTCACGAATACCTGAAAGCACTTGATATTGATAATAAACTTCAGGAAGTAAGACTTATTGATAGTTGGCCCGAAATCGTGGGAATTACTGTTGCAAAAAAAACAGCCCGCTTATACATTAAAAATCGCGTATTATTTGTTTATCTTAATTCATCAATAGTTCGTAGCGAATTGCTTCGTATTCGTGAAGGACTAGTGAAAGCATTGAACGATAGGGCAGGAGTAAAGTTGATTAATGAAATTGTGTTAAGATAGTGGATACCGGATACCAGATACCAGATGCTTGATTCTTAATACTGGATAAAAGGTGAAAGGAAAATGAACTTTGAACCTTCAAATCTTTTAACTTTTCTTCATCTCAATTAAGTCCCATTATCTCATGTTCAAACACCAGAACCTTGAATTTTGAACTTTGAATTTTGAACTTCTTTATTTTGATTTATTTTAAAAAATGACTAATTATGCACGCTATTATTTGATAATATTGAGTAATTAATTTAATTAAAATATTTATGAGCAAAGCATTAGGAAAATTAGGATTAAAGGAAAAAGTCGGATATGGTTTTGGGGACTTTGCATCAGTATTGTTTTGGCAAAATATCACGATGAATTTGATGTTTTTCTATACAGATGTATTTAAAATCTCTAATACGGTAAAAGCAGCTATTATAGCTGGAGCAGTCATAGGTTTTTCCAGGTTATTTGACGTACTTATTGATCCTATTATAGGAATGGTAGCTGATCGCACTGATACTCGATGGGGAAAATTCAGACCCTATTTAATTTGGATGGCAATTCCTTTAGCCATTGCTGCTGTATTAATGTTTTCAACACCTGGTTTTGGGCATGACGGAAAAATTCTTTATGCATATATCACCATTTTTCTCTTTATGCTATGTTATGCAGGTATTAATATTCCATATTCTTCATTATTGGGCGTATTGACGCCCGACCCTATTGAAAGAACAAGCGCTTCTTCTTTTAAGTTTGCATTTGCTTTTATTGCTGGTACAACGGTATCCTTAACATCGCTTATTTTGGCAAAGCACCTTGGAAATGGTGTAGATACAACAAATGCTGGTGGATGGCAAAAAACAATTGCAATTTATGGTATGATCGCTATTGTCTTCTTTGTATTGACATTTCTACTGACAAAAGAGAGGGTAAAACCATCAAAAACTCAACGTACTTCAGTTGTTAGAGATTTGAAAGATCTTGCTACAAATATTCCCTGGATAATTCTTCTTTTCGCAACTATATCAATGATTATGTTCGTTTCTACAAGAATTGGTGTTACAAACTATTATTTTAAATACTATATCACAAGTTTTAATCAGTTTGCAATTCATAAAATTAATTATCATCTTTTTGGCTGGTCATTTCAATGGGGTTTTGAAGAAGTTACAACTGTATTCAACTCAGTGGGACAGGCTTGCAGCGTTATTGGTGCACTTCTGGTTCCTTTCCTTGTAAAGTATATTGGCAAGAAAAATGCTTTTTTTACATTATTCGGCATTGCAATTGCAAGCACGGCTGCATTCTATGTTCTTTCTCCGCATAACTTGTCTTTGTTATTCTTATTACAGATTACAGGTTCGTTGACCGGAGGACCTTTATCACCTGTCATTTGGGCAATGTATGCTGACACTGCTGATTTTTCTGAGTGGAAAAATAATTGAAGAGCAACCGGACTTGTTTTTTCAGCTTCAGCTTCAGCTCAGAAAATTGGATGGACAATTGGAGCAGTTTTTACAGGTGCTTTGCTAACAGGTGCAGGTTTTATTGCTAATAAAGCTCAATCTGTACATGCAAACCACATGTTAATTAGTCTTATGAGTCTTATTCCTTCGGCATTTGGTGTTTTATCAGTAATACTGGTTTTCTTTTATAAGCTTGATGAAAAAACTATGAAAAAAATCGAAATCGATTTAATCGAAAGGCGAAAACTCAGCGGTGAACCAATAGAATAAACTTAATATCAAGCACCGGAAGCCAGATACATTGCAAACTCAATGCTATCAGCTAAGAGCCAATAACCAGCTCTCAAAACCCAAAATTTGAAACTTGAAATTTTAAACTTTAAACTAACAATGCAGTACGGATATTTTGATGATAAAAGCAAGGAATATGTAATTACAAGACCGGATACTCCGATGTCATGGAGCAATTACCTTGGCTCTACTGAATATGGTGCAATAATTACAAATAATGCCGGAGGATATAGTTTTTTCAAATCTGCCGCGCAGGGCAAGTTTATCAGGTTTCGTCCGAATGCAATTCCCATGGACCAGCCTGGCAGGTACATTTATTTTCGCGATAAAGACAGTAAAGACTATTGGTCATCTTCTTGGCAGCCTGTTGGAAAACCTCTGAGTTCTTATAAAACAGAATGCAGGCATGGAACAGCTTATACAACTATTACTTCAGAGTATGTATCTATTGTTTCAAAAACCACGTATTTTGTACCTCTTGGAAAAGAGTTCGAATGCTGGGATGTTAAAGTTAAAAACAATGATAATAAGAAGAGGCATTTAAGTGCATTTTCTTTTGTTGAATATGCCAATTTCTGGCAAATATGGTTAGACATAATAAACCTGCAATATACACAGTATATTATGGCCATGAAGGTTGAGGATAACGTAATTGATCATGGTATAAATATCAATTTACCGGTTGTTCACGGCGATTTTATGGCAAATCCGCAATCACGGCACACTTTTATGGGTTTGGCAGGTTCTGAAGTGAAAGGATTTGACACTGATCGTGCAAAATTCATTGGTCCATACAGAGCATATCAGAATCCTTTGGTTGTTGAAGAAGGGCATTGTACAAACTCATTGGCTTATGGCGATAATGGCTGCGGTGTATTACAGACGGATCTCGATCTCGAACCGGGTGAGGAAAAACGTTTTGTCATCATCATGGGCATAGGTACCGCTGATTTAGAAGGAAAGGAAGCCATAAAAGAATTCAGTGATTTAAAAAATTTAGATAAAGAATTTGGTAAATTAAAAGAATATTGGCACAGCAGGATACAGGGCATGACCATTGTAACTCCGGATGTTGAATTGAATAGCCAGCTTAACATGTGGAGTCCTTTCAATTGCTTAATAACCTTTGCGTGGTCGCGTGCAGCAAGCCTTATATATAGTGGCGAAAGAGACGGGCTTGGTTATCGCGACACTGTTCAGGATATGCTTGGTGTACTACACATAATTCCAGGAGAAGTACAGGAACGTTTAGAATTGATGATAACGGGACATATATCTACCGGAGGAGCAATGCCAGTGGTTAAACCGTTTGACCATCATCCCGGAAAAGAGAAAATGCCGGAAGAAGAGGAGTATAGATCTGATGATTGCATGTGGCTTTTCAATACTATTCCGGCCTTTGTTAAGGAAACCGGCGATATTGATTTTTATAATAAAGTACTGCCTTACGCTGATAAAGGCGAAGACACGGTATTCGGTCACATGAAAAGAGCAATACAATTTAGTCTTGAACGTTCAGGTGCGCATGGCTTGCCATGTGGTTTATCAGCCGATTGGAACGATTGTCTCCAGCTTGGACAGAAAGGCGAAAGCGTATTTGTTGCTCTTCAATTACGTTATGCTTTAATAGTTTATATTGAAGTTTCTGAATTATTAAATATGCCTGGCGAAGTGAAATGGGCCAAAGACAAATTAGAAACTCTTGATAATAATATTGAAAAATATACATGGGACGGAGAATGGTACATTCGTGCATTTCGTGATGACGGCTTAAAATTTGGAAGTAAGGAAAATGATGAAGGCTCAATGTGGTTGAGTCCTCAATCATGGGGAATTATTAGCGGCCATGCAGATAAGAAAAGGGGTGAACAGGTTATGGACAATGTATCTGAAAGATTGGCGACTGAATATGGCCTGATGATTTGTGATCCTCCTTATGAAAAGACAGATTTGAATGTTATTAAAGCAACTTTGTTTAATAAAGGCATGAAAGAAAATGGAGCTATTTTCTGCCATACGCAAGGTTGGGCAATCATAGCTGAAACAATCCTGGGACATGGTGATAGGGCTTATAAATATTTCAGAGCTTTTATGCCGGCGGCTTATAATACCAAAGCTGAGATTCGCGAAATTGAACCTTATGTATATTGCCAGTTTACGCACAGCAAGTATAGTCCGCGTTTCGGTGCTTCGCGTTTGCCCTGGCTCAGTGGTTCAGCTACATGGTCGTATTACACGGCTACACAATATATTTTGGGCATCAGGACGGAATATAACGGATTAACAATAGATCCTTGTATTCCTTCAGATTGGAAAAGTTTTGAAATAGATAGGCGATTCAGAAATAAAGATTTCAATATTAAAATTAAGAATGAAAAAGGTGTACAGAAAGGCGTGAGGAAAATAATGGTAAATGGAAAAGAAATTAAAGGCAACCTTATCCCGCTCGACATTATGAAAGATATAAATGAGGTGGTTGTGGAAATGGGAAAATAGCTATTAGCTGTTAGCAGTTATTTATTGGCAATTTGCTAAAGGCTAACGGCCAAAAGTCAATAAATAACGCCTAACTCTAAACCCCAAAAAACTTCAAACTTTGAACTTTGAACTTTGAACTTTGAACTAAAACATATGCAGTACGGATATTTTGACGACGAAAAAAAAGAATATATAATTACCCGGCCCGATACTCCAAAGTCGTGGAGTAATTACCTGGGATCTACAGAATATGGAGCAATTATCACCAACAATGCCGGTGGATATAGCTTTTACAAGTCAGGTGGGATGGGCCGTTTTACACGTATCCGGTTTAATTCCATTCCTTTGGATCAGCCTGGACGATATATTTACATTCGTGATAAAGAGAGTAAAGACTATTGGTCGGCATCATGGCAGCCAGTCGGAAAACCACTGGATAACTATAAATCCGAATGTCGTCATGGAAGTGCTTATACAACTATTAACTCGGAGTATAGTAATATTAAAACCGAAACAACCTATTTTGTACCACTGGGTCAGATTTTCGAGGCATGGATGATTAAAGTTACGAATAGTGACAATAAAAAACGCAAGCTGAGTTTTTTTACTTTTGTTGAATATGCCAACTGCTGGAATGCTGTTCAGGATATGCTGAATTTGCAATATACGCAATATATAGCTAATATGAATGTGGTAGATGGCATCATCAGTCATGGTACGAATATTCATTTTCCTAACATGCCCGATAACTTTGCGGAAAATGATCAGGGCAGGTACACATTCATGGCATTTTTGGGAGGAGAGATAAAAGGTTATGAAACCGATTTGGAAAATTTTCTTGGAAGATATCGTACTTATGCAAATCCTGTTACTGTTGAAAATGGTAAATGTTCCAATTTTATGGCAGCGGGGGACAATTGTTGCGGTACAATACAAATTGATATCGAACTTAAACCTGGTGAAACGAAAGATCTTATCGTTTTAATGGGTGTTGGAGAAGCCGGAAAAGAAGGCAAAAAAGTGGTGAAAGAGTTTGGCAATACTTCGAGATTAAATAAAGA
>CAWKPE010000015.1:0-351193 GCA_963851385.1 uncultured Bacteroidota bacterium
TTAACATCCTGTACTATAGCTATTCTGTGATAGTCATCACCGGAAACTCCAACGAGCCTGAAATTGTCAATACCTTCCCTTTGGAGGGGTGAAATGGGCATGGTTCTTGATGCAGTCTTTTTTTTCGGGCTCAGCTCCTGTTCTATGAAAGGTTTAAAGGGATCGGGCTTTCCAATGGGGTTATATTTGTATGCGGCGGCCGTTTTGACATGGGGATCTTCGTTTCAGCCACGTCGGCACCCTGCGCTTTTGTTTCGGTTGATTGCGGAAGCGCGGCTATAGATATAGATACTGAAAGCCACAGAACGACAATTGAGGCCAGAAGGATTCGCATTACACAAAACAGGGGTCTATTTTTTTTCATCAGCTTTTTTCTCATCCATTTTTTCGAGGAACATGTAAGTCTTTATCACACAATTCGTGGTAATAAGACGTCCCCGTTTTACGTCCTTCGTTTCTGACATGGTTATATCTTCAATATTGACGATCCTGGGAAGCTTCGCGACCTTCTCAAAAAAAGCCACCGTGCTGTGAAAGCCTCCAGTGACCGTCACTTTAACTGGTATCTCCTCGTAAAACTGCTCTTCCTGTGGGTTCGTGTATCGGCACGTTTCTTGTCACCCGGCTTTTGTGCCGCGGCTTTTGCAGCTGGCGGCTTTACTCCGAGATCTTCTGCTTCCCGGGGTTTCTTTTCCGCTTGTTTCGGTTCGAAAAGGATAAAATCTACGCCGGAATCTTTCCCGGCCTGGGCAACAGCATATAAGAGACCCGGTATCTCACGCTGGTCAGGCAGCTTCGTCAGAGCAATCTTGAATGCTTCCCTCAGGGTATTAACCTCTCTCACATATTTGCCCTTTTGGGCTGCCAGGCGTTCTTTTTCCTGGACTTGCTCCTGGAGCTCGGAAAGCTTCGTTTCCAGAGACCCTTTCTGATCCATTGATGATTGCATAAAAAGAGAATAATATGCACCACCCAAAAGCAAATAAATAAGGCCAAGAGCCATTGCCTTACGCTTTGGGGGCCATTTCTTTATGTCATCGAAAGTAATAGCCATCTAATTATGGTACCCTTTTTTTCACACAAGATATAACGAATTGTTGCAATTTCATGCCAGAGATTTCTTTTTCCCTGGTGGATATCAGATCGACAGTCTTGACAAAGTTGGCTCCAGAAAGATTCTTCATAAAGTGCGCAACGGCGATATTGTTTCTCGCCATGCCTTCCATGGTAATTTCTGAACCTTTCTCTGAGATTTTATCGAGCCAGACATCCTTTACAGGAACCAGTAGCGAAAGTTCGTCAAGCATCATAACAGGCGCCAGACGGTTTTCTTCGAGGGTATTGATTATGGCGAGTTTTCTCTCCAAAGTCGCCTTGTTCAATTTATACTGTTCTATGTCGCCTATAGTCTTTGTTAGACGAGCAAGTTCCTCCTCCTGAAGTTTTACGTTCTTCTCAAGGTTACTTGTGCTTATACTGAGATAAAGTTGGAAGGAACCAATGACGAGGAGAAAGACGACGAACGGTAATGACAATGATAACAATCTGACGAGTCAGACCTTCCTTCTTTTCCCTTTCCCGGTAGGGAAGAAGATTAATCCTGATCATTTGTCACCAACTTTTCTCAGCGCCAGTCCGACTCCGACAGCAGCGATGGGTGCAATCTCCTCAATCGTAGCCTGCCCCAGGGCCTTTGCATCGTAGCCTATTTTCTTAAAGGGATTGGCGATTTCCGCTTCCACGCCGAGCCTATGCGTCAGGTCACCCACTATGCCCGGAATTCTTGCGCTTCCACCGGAGAGGAGAATACGTTTCAAAAATTCCCCCCCATAGGTTGACCTGAAATAATCGACGGACCTCTCAATTTCCGAACAGATCGGATCGGCATAATAAAGGAGACTTTCCCGGAATTCCTTTTCCGTAGCTTCGTCGCCTTCGGGACCTTCGATCTTAATTCTCTCAGCTTCTTCAAAGGCGATTCCCATCTTCTGCCCGAGGGCTTCAGTTATGGAATTTCCTGCCAGCATAAAATCTCTGGTAAAGACCGAGGTCCCGCCCTTGAGTACATTTATATTCGTGATACTCGCTCCGATATTGACAAGGACGACCATTTCATTATCTTCAAAGTCGTAATTCTCTTCATACATGGTCTCCAGTGCGAAGGAATCTACGTCCATGATAACCGGCAAATACCCTGCCTGCTGAATGGCATCGGCATAGGAGTTTACGATTTCATTCTTCGCCGCAACAATGATAACATCCATTTGATTAGGGTTGAATTCATTTTCACCAAGGACTTGAAAATCGTAGCTTACATCCTCCATACTATCAAAAGGCAAATATTTGCCTGCTTCATCTTTTATCAGATCACGCAATTCCGTTTCATCCATAGTAGGGAAAGTTCACTTTCTTAATGATAACGGAGTGTCCTGAAAGAGAGGTAACAATAGACTTCCTTTTGCAGCCGGACTGTTTGAATAGTTGCTTTATTTTTTGGGCCAGTTCTTGATGTTCAACAGGCGCGCCATCCACGATTACACCCGTTGCCAGAGGTATCTGGGAAAAACGAGAAAGGATGAATCCCTTCGGCGTTTCGACTATTTCAGCAAGCTTTATAGCACTTGAACCTATGTCAAGGCCGACAAGGTTCTTGCTGGCCGGAAACAGGTTCTTAATGGCATCAAAACTGAACATATTTTTGCCGCTTGCTAACAAATTTTTGACGTCAAACATACGATCACCGTGCCTGGTTCTTTTCTCTCACGTAGGTTCATTTCATATATCGATAAATGAGGTCTCCCTTTCTGACCATGCCAAGTTCATTTCTCGCGAGCATCTCCATATATTGAAGGTCACCCCTTAGTAACATTACTTTTTTACTCAATTCCTTGTTTTCAAGGGAAATATCTTGATTTGCCTTCTTAAGAGCCATTAATCGTTCTTTCATGGCGTAGTTATCGACGAGCCCCCGCTTTCCGAAGATGATGAGCATACTCATCACAAAGATAAATACAATAAGATACCTTCCTACTTTCATTCTAACATCCTGGACGATAGCAAATCTGTGATGGTTATCACAGAAAACACCAATGACTTGAAATTATCAATACCTTCTAAGTGCTCGTCTCCAACAAGCCGCCAAAATATTACGCAAATATATTAATTATCCTTATCAGACAAAAAAACGTCTTCGTATTTTTTTTGTAATGCCTTAGCGACCTTCAGTTCGGAGTACTTTCTTGTTGGCAATCCTTTTTCCATCTTCGTTACAGTCTGGGGGGCCAAGCCCGCCTTTCTTGCGAGCTCGGCAATGCTTAAAGGGATTGCTTCTCGGAACTGTCTGACTTTATTTTTTTTCATTTCCGTTTTCGTGCATAATAAATATAGCTTTGATATCGTTTTTATGATACTAAAAATAAATTATGTCAAGCAAAGAATATCATTTATGTGCAATATTTCTGAATATTAATGAACATTAACTAAAAATGGCGGCATCATGAAAGGTCCCGCCTCGATCTTTCCGGGACGCGGTCGCAGATAGCAAAATTAACGATATTAGTTAGATATTTAAAATGTGTCAGGACTGGTCTTATGTCCTTCTTGGCGTCTTACAGGGCCAGTCATTAGATCATGACAGAAGGCAGGCTCTGCTGGGGTTCCCCGAGGAGAAAATCCCCGCGTTCAATCCACTCCTTGAGGATGTGTGCAATTTCCTTCGCCTTGTAATAACTTGATAGGGATGCAGTGATAACCTTTTTACCGTTTATTACGATCTCACCGGAGCGGAGTTCCTTGTAGCTTACCTCTCCAAGGCTCTTGAGAGCACCACCCTTCGGATAATCCATGCTATAGTCATAGATCTGCGTATATATATTCTCATCTTTAACCGCCGTGTACCTTGCCATCTCTTCATTCAAAACAGGTATGGGAATGCCTATGCCCACATAGAGGGAGACACCATATCCCAACATGCTGGCGCCCACAAGCCAGCGAGAGGTCATTTCTTTCAGGTTCCCTATTGCTGAAATCGTCCGGCCCCTTCTTTAGGGACGCCGTGTTTGCCTCTCTTGACATTCGGATTATGCTGGGTCCCCTGCCAGGCCACATAACCCTGGGCTCCTCCCAAAAAGATTCTCGTCCCGATGCCAATAGTCATGTAGTGCGGATCGTTAAAGAGAGGGCTCAATTGGCCCGCTGTAGCGTAATTGGCATTGGCCATGCGAGGCCTCAATACCCCCATGTAAGTATAAATTGTTTTGTCAGACATGTTGTGTACACGGGATTTAATACATCCACCAATGTCCAGTTACGGTTTACCATACAGGGTAGCGGGTTTAAGCTTACCACGCGCACCACATACATGCCGCCCATAATCACGTTGCAGGCAGGCATACAGGAAATATTATATGGTACAGACCTGTCAACCTACTTTGATCCTTCCAACCTTGATTTCACCGGCATCAGCAAAACAGAATATCTTCGCACCAACCTGCTTCCCGAAGGCTATTATACCTTTACCGTTGAAGTGTTCAATTACCCTCGCGGGAACCCGGTATCCAAGGCAACGGCATCGGCATACATAGTATTAAACGATCCGCCGATCATCAATACACCCGGGAACAACAGCAAGCCACTGGCCAACGACCCGCAGAACATCGTGTTCAGTTGGACACCCATGCACATGGGCTCGCCCAATTCAGCATTTACTACCGAATACGAATTGAAGATAGTAGAAATCTGGCCGAAGGGAAGGGATCCATATGAAGCCATGAGGACCAGTCCTGCATTTTACCAGACCACTACCCAGAACACACAGCTTGTATACGACATGATGTGCCCGCTTTTGACGCCCGGCAATGATTATGCTTTCAACATAAGAGCAAAAGCAATTGTAGGCATCGACCAGCTCGATTTATTCAAGAACGATGGATACAGCGAAACGTTCAAATTTACATTTGGAGATGAGTGCAAACCGCCTACAGGTTTTGAAGCCAAACCGGTGAATGGGGGAGGACTGGAAGTAACATGGAAAACAGGTATGTCCCAGACAGGATATAACATTCGCTACCGGGTAAAAGGGAGCGATAAAGACTGGTGGAGTGATCAGAGCATGACAGACAATATCCGGATATACCAGTTACCTTCAAATACCGATATTGAATACAAAGTCAATTCCGAGTGCAGTACAATCCTGAGTGCTTATTCCGACACACAATATGCACATACTGCCACAGTGGAGCAAAAACCATTTGTGTGCAAAGATGCAACACCACCAGCAACAATTACCAATTTTAACGACATGCCGACGCTGGTTGCCGGTGCAAACATCAATGCAGGAGGATTTAACGCACGCATCACACAGGTAACAAGAAATTCCGATGGCAGTTTCAGCGGTGAATGCATAGTAACCATCCCGTTTTTCAACTATGCCAAAGTCGCACACACGTTTGATCACATAAAAGTGAACGAACTGGGACAGCTCTACCAGGGAAAACTGGTATCAAAAGAAGACACCACGGGAGCGTTCATGACAAAAATAGACATGAATAAAAGCAACCAGCAAAACCAGGAGACTACAGATACGACAACAAACACGTTAGCTTCCGACACAGGGACAGTAAAAATAGAAGGGAAGATTGACTCAGTATATATCCAGGGAGATAAAGTAATAGTCGTAAGTGATAATGGAAATAAGACAGACACAATAGAACAAAAGGAAGGAGAGAAGAAACTCATAACAGATGAAAAGGGAAATCAATATTTGGCAGCTAACGGGACTGTAACGAAAATCGGGGGAGAAGAAATTGAAGGAGGAGCGCCAGAAGAGATTTTAATGTCTACAATGGCAGATAAAGCAAAATCATTAAAACTTGTAATTAATAACGACGATTATAAAAATGGTGATTCATATTATACAATATATAATAATAAAGATATTGAAATAAAACTTGAAAATACCGATACAACATTTAAGTTAGATATGAGTAAAATAAAATGGAAGTTAGCTGGAACATTTATAGCTTCAAAAGACAAGATGCCTGATGTTTTTGCTTTTAACATAAATACAATAAATTTACCAAAATTCACTAATGAACTGGTGGTTACTGATAGTTTAGGAAAAGGAATTATTAAATTAAAAATAAGAACATATTATGCGCCAATCGTACGTTTTGAAGAAGGTTCGGACTTTAATGGTGAATATTTCTTTGATCATGGATATGAATTTACAGCATTGGCCAGCCCAACCTATTACGATACAATACAGGTTGGTAAAAACAAGGAAACCTATTATGCCCCTGTAATGGGTTTAAATAAAGACCAATCAGCAACAGTAAAAGTAAAAATAGACGGGTTTACAAATAATGTTCTTCAGGACAAAGATTTCAAGATAGCATTTAAGCCCGAGCTTGCTGGAAAAATTACAATAAATGGATTGGATTCACTTGTTTTGGATGCAAATGGTTTGGATAATTTGAACGACATTATTATTAAAGCAGTTGATTTCATTAATGGAGATGCTTTGACGGCAATGCCAATAAAAGTATACATTAGTTCAACAAGGGAAAAGGTTGGCTTATTGAAATATTATTGTGCACAAAAAGTAATAAAAACAGTAACACTAATATATACAAAATTCAAAGATGAAAGCAGCTTTCCAACATATTTAACTCCCAGCAGCTTATCTCAATTTCTGAACAATAACTCTTTAAACCAGTTTTTCTTAGATGTAACGGTTGATTCAATTCATTTCACTTCTAAGAGATTCAAAGTAGCTATAATGAATAGCTGGGGAAATAGCCAGATAATTGATTCGTTAAACTCCGAGAAGTTTGGGATAAAACATGGTGCTACACCAACAGGCTATTCCTCTAAAGATGACTATTTTTACATTACAAATTTAGAGAGGCCGGGGTCAACACCCGATTCCCACATAGGTGGTTTTCACTGGCCTGGAAGCCCTGGTGGTGTCCAAGTAAAATATATAGCAACTCAATATAATGAATCTGCCGAAGAATTAACAGCACATGAATTAGGACACTGGTTAGGATTGCCACATACGTTTGAAAAAAATACTCATGTACTGGTAATTGTTGAACCAGTTCAAGGAGGTACAAAAGATAATTTTATGGATTATGATGTAAAACGTAAGAAATGGCTCAAAATACAATTGCTTAACTATTCCCGATAAATTATATAAAAATTTTGATCATGAAGAAAGTATTAATAATAATTTGGTATTTGATTTTAGCAAACAACATAAGCAATGCCCAAGGGCAAGAAATAATTTCCAGCGATTCATTGCTTAAACTGTTTAAGGTAATGAAACCTTTCCAAGTGTTCGAGAAGGTTCAATTTACCTGGTTTGATATTAAATCCTGTTATAATAATTCTTTATTAAAACCATATCTAATGAAATGGCTAGATAGGCATGAATACTTTGAATTTGTTTTAGATAAAGAAAAACAAACTATAGCCAATAGACCTGACCTAATAAAAGATGAAATTATATATATGCTTAACAAAAGAAGCCGGCAAAATACGCTGGATTCTATATTGAGCAATCCTCTTCTGTACAAACAGTATCGGGATAGTGCAATATCTGTCTATGTTAACCGATATATTGAAGATTATAAAGGAGAACATAAAGTTCCTGGTCGGGCTATCATAATACATTCCTATTTAGCTTATCCTGAAAGTTATGCCGTAATCAAGCAATGGTGGGATGAATCTGGCAGACAAACTGAAAGGAATGATTATTTTATTCCCTTAGTAAGAATGGGAGACCCTGAAGCACGGGAACTATATGATAATAGGATTACACAATTTGTTAAAACTAACGGAGAAATCCCAGGCATAATGGATATAGATGGAGAATTACGTGAACTATGGAACTCTTATTCTGTAGCTAAAATGATAGAGGTGTTAAAAGTAGATATGATTTACAATCCGCTTGAAGATAATCCGCAGCCTTATAATTGTTATGTAATAAATTACTTATTAAATGATATTCTTGCTCATTCCATAGAGGTAAACAAGGTCAAAACAAGTGATCCTTGTGAAGTTCAAAAGAAGCATTTACCAGAAATAAAAGCCGCTGTCGAAAAATTGATTGAAAAATACAGAGCAGAAGAATATTACTGGATGAAGAATATGCCTTTTTATAAGGAAGAAAAAACGGGTAATTAAAAAAATACGTATATATTTTTGGTTTATTATATGAGAAAATTTATTTTGCACCTGATTATTTTTAATTTAATATGTAGTGTAAACTATGCTCAAGAACAAAAAATAATTTCCGACGATTCCTTGCTTAAAATGTTCAGGGCAATGAAACCTTTCGAAGTCCTTGAAAAGGTTGACAATATTAATTTTAAGGCACTTTATGCTGATACTATAATAAAGCCATACTTAATGAAATGGTTAAATGAAGATGATTATTTTCAGCATAACGTAAAGGAACAAAAGATTGAACTGTCAAAAAATCGTTCATTTATTAATAGTGAAATAAAATACAGGCTTAAAAAACAAAACCATATAAATGAACTAAATACTGTGTTAAATTCGCCGACTTTATATGCCAGTTATAAGGACACAGTAATAATTGAAAATATAAGCTACTATATCAAGAATTATCATAAAGAAACGAACGCTTTTCCTAATAAAGCGATTGAGTTTCATTCATTTTTAGCTTATCCTGAAAGCTATGCAATTATTAATAAATGGTGGGATAAAACTGGGAGGAAAACAGATAGAAACAATATTTATTTTATTGCACTATTAAGAATGAAAGATCCCGAAGCAATGACATTATATGATGCGAAGATTAAACATTTTGTAGTTTCCAATGGAGATTCACCAAATTTAGCAGATGTCTATTATGAACTAACTCAACTTAGAAATTCCTATTCAACAAAAAAACTCTTAGAAATATTAGATGTCAATAAGGATTTTATTAGGATATCTGATGGTGATCCAGGAGTACCTTTTAATTGTGTTGTTTTAGAATTTTTAGTTGATGATATGCTTAACCATTCAATTAAAGTTGATAAATCGATCCAAAGAAATGTTTCATGTAAGGAATATTTTTCTCATTTAAAACAAATCAAAAAAGCGGCTCAAAAATTAATAGAGAAATATCAAGCAGATGAAGAATATTGGATGAAAAATATGCCGTTTTACAAAAAATAATATAATATTGATATATTCAAAAGAAAATATTAACAGTACTCATATTGTTAACCTAGGCGATAACATAACACAAACTGGGAAAGCAGCAGTATTGTCCGTAAAACCTCAAAACCCGGTAACTGTATATTTCAGTGCTGATAAGGACCAGCAGTATGGCTTCGACCAGTATAATAATACCAATCCAACATATAAAATTCTGGACGATCCTCAATATTACCTGCGCGAGGCCATCAACGGATCAACCTATTACAAGCCCTGGAAATCAATTTCCATCAGTAGTACAGATATCGTAAATGTAAAAATATCCAGGGCAAAGAATGATACCATGAAAACCAACCTGAAAATTAACGATGGAAATGGCAATAATTTATCACTTCAGCCATCCGCAGGTGATTCCGTAAAACAGCTTGTATTAAACGGAACTGGTTTTGAAGGCACACAGGAAATAACAGCAACATACACCGAAGCAGACACAGGCAGGAAGACATTTACAGCCGGGAAGTTCGGTTTGGTAAGTTATAGCGATATAAACAACCCGGCCAATTTCACTGCCAAGCCTGTCAACGGGGGAGGACTGGAAGTAAACTGGACAACGGGAATATCCCAGACAGGCTATAACATAAGGTACAGGGTAAAAGGCAGCGATAAAGACTGGTGGAGCGATGAAACCATGACAGATAATATAAGAGTTTACCAGTTGCCGGATAATACCGACATAGAATACGAAGTAAACTCGGAATGCGGCACCATAGAAAGTGCTTATTCCGATACACAATACGCTCACACGGCAATAACAGAACAAAAGCCGTTCCAGTGCAGCAACGCAGCGCCGCCACCGGCCATAACCGACTTTAACGACATGCCGGACCTGGCTCCCGGGGCAACAATTAACGCCGGTGGCTTCCAGGGACGTATCACCAGCGTGACAAGAAATAGTGACGGTTCCTTCACGGGCGAGTGCATGGTAACCATACCCTTTTATAATTATGCCAAGGTAATGCACACGTTCAAAAACATACGTGTGAACGAGCTGGGGCAATTGTACCAGGGCAAGCTGGAATCGAAAGAGAGTACAGGCAATTTCATGACCAAGATAGAAAACCCGCGAGGCAATCCCGTGGCAAACAATAACGATACAGTTTCTGCACCAGATACAACACAAACCGGCAGCACAGAAGACACGTTATCTATAAATGGAACAATAGACACGGTTTATAAAGCTTCTGATGGAAATATCGTGATAATAACGACTGATGGCGATACTACTACTATACCGAAAGGCCAACCGAAAACAATAGTTGATTCGGACGGAAATACAACAGTAATTGATAGTAATGGTGAAATCACGGACGTTGGCAATACTTCTACCAGCGAAAGTACACAAGGTACTATAGATCAAAGTTTATCAGATTTTTATTTGTTATTCACCGTAAAAAATATTTCTCAGAATACAATGGATTTTTATTATTGCACTTCAAAATCAAAAGTTGAAGATGCTGTAGTTGAAAAACTAAAAAATATGTATTCGTCTATGTTAGTAAATGGTGGTGCTATAGACCAGAATATTACTGAATTAAAACCCTCATCATGCAATATTACAGGAAATGATGTTTTAGAAGTAAAATATATACAGGTTTTCAGAATAATAAAAAGTGGAAATAATTATATTAATAATTATTCTTATAAAGAAAATGGTGTGTCAAAGAAATATTCGTATTCATTCCAGATAAATGGAAATCTTGCAACACCTGGAAGTTATAATACTTCTCAAATATCCGGTGACATAGCAATAACTTTAAATGTTTCATCAGATAATAACAATGTAAAAGCTTTGGAATTAGATATTACAAAATTACAACAATACGAGTATGTAGTTACTTATGGTGGGAATGCATATAAAAATGGTGACAATCTTACATTTGAAAAAGGCAAACAAGTTCAACTAAAAACAATGGAAAAAGAACCTTCAGGAAACCTGAAAGAAATAACAGTCCCGGAAATTAACTGGAATAATGAAAAAATAACCGGCAGCAGTGAATATGATTTCATTCCAAAAGACGATATGAGTAATTTAAAAGTATCATTTACAAATGATACTAAAGATGTATCACTATCTTTCACTGTTGAAATGAAAGAACCATTTGTACCTGGCATTACAATTAATTATGATAACTCAACTAAGGAATATAGTTATATAAGTAATGCTGAAAAACAGATTAGTAATAATAATAATGACAAGGATATGTATAACTATCTTGCTCTAAAAAAGCAGGTAACAATAAATGTGTTGTCAGCTAAGGATGGACAGACGGCAGGTGAATCAACATGGAACGATTTAAAATTACCTAATGGATTTCAATTTGACCCAAAAACGTTACATTACCAGGGAAACTGTATCTGCAGCCCGATTATAGTAACCCTGTTTGTTTCTTCAGATGATATTCTTGAGCTTGAGTCTACTTTAGAAACAGGCACTATACCTAACACTGATTTATATCAGCAGATAAAACTGGCCAACCCGGATGAAATCAAAGAAGTTGAAGATATTATTAATGCAAACAGGCCTACATTGTGCAATGAACTTGATGGTTCAAAGTTTTATGCTCTTAAGGAGAAAGTTTACAGGGCAGCAACAGATGACGAGATTGACAAAAAAGTCAGTGATCCTATAAACGGTGCAGTTACCCTTTATACCGATGTGCTAAACGATGAAACAAAAAACAAAGATTTCAGACCTATTAATCCCCCTTCAGAAGATGAACTTATCAAGGTTAATTATACCCGTAAATTGTCACATGAATTAATGCACTTGTATTACAAGGCAAACCATAAAGTAGAAGTAACCAGGTGGAGTCTTATGCGAAATAAAATAGATATGAATCTTTATGGTTCAAAATTATGCGACGATTATTCAAATTCGTACGGCTGCGTAAATTGCAGCAAAGGCGAGGGTCATGAAAAAAATAACCCTGAAGGACAGGCTGCATGTAACGAAGAATGTAATTATTAACATTATATAGAAAAACAAATGAAGACAAAACTGATTATTATAATACTGTTAATACAAACAATAGCTATATCAGCCCAGAAATTACAATTGGCCGATAACGCCACTTCCGAAATAATTTTGCGCAAACACCTCAAAGCAAGGTTTTTTGAAGGTTGTAATATAATTATCGGGAATCAAAACCCTGATAGTATTTTACATAATATCAGAGAACATATCTATGGTGATTTTTTTATACGCTTAACAATTTATGCCTTTGGCGACTGGGCTTTAAAACCTGATTACAAAGTATATAAAATGAATATAAAAAGCCAATGGAAAGGATATGAAATATATAAATTGGTAATACCTCAATATTCACCGCGAAACGACAGCATTGCTGCATTTTATGGGTTCAGGGACAGGTTTTTTCATTATGAAGATATACCCGGTAATCCTTTAAGAGGAAGGTATCTTATTGCTTATAACCATAAAACAGGTATGATGTTTTACCTTGATTGGCCGGGAGGTGTCTTTTTTCATTGGTCAACACTGGAGTTTTTTAAAAAGAAATATCCAAAATTAAAATGGGATACTTTGCCTGATTTTACGAAAAAACCAATACCCTTAATATCACCGAAAACAAAAGATGAACGAAAGAAACTGCTTGCAAGCGAATTAATGAAAAACATTTACAGCTACCGTATAATAAAATCAGGAATTTTGGATAGTCTTATTGACAGGTTGAACCATTTAAAAGATAACGTTGAGCAATTTCCGCTTATTGATAACCTGTTGCCGGATTTTGATGAGAATTTGTTCATGGAGGCATCAATGATCTACAATAATGATAAGATTGAATACTGGCGTTTTGAATATCCGGGTTACGATTCGTTATATAATTCAAAAGGGGGAAGGCGAAACAGGGCATGGGAAAAATACATGCCATTGAAAAAGCAGTATTATGTTGTTGGCTACGATTTAAAAAGGGAATTAATACATTTTATCAGCGGTAACTTTTATCTTACCCGCTTTGCCGATTATTACTTTTCATCAAGAGATTTGCAATACCAGACAAACTACGATTCTTTAGGTTTTGCATGGCAGCGTATATGTTTTGTTAATGATAGGTTGCTATCATACTTTCCTGATAATTATGAATATCTTATTCAAAAAAGATCTATTGAACCTAACGGGGAGGATAACAATTACTGGTATTATATATTGCACAGTGCAATCCCGTATAATAGAAAACTACCTGAATATGATGAGCTGACGCACGAGATAGTTTCATATATGTGTTGTCTGCCCCCTGAATACAGATTTTGTGATTATAAAGTTCGAATGAGCAAAACAAATTGGGAAATAGTCGAAATTGTTGATACGATAAAATGTTTTGATAAATGATTAATTCTGTGGAAAATTGTATGCAGGTTTACCTTTTAATGGCGGAGGGTTGGAGATGAAATTCACTAAGAAAATAGACAAACCGACGCTGGTAGCGGATGGAAGCGGGAACACCTACCTTGTAGACCCCAACGGTAACATAACACGAACCGGGGAAGCAACGCCATCAGATACAACAGCTACGGAAGCTAAGAATGCCAAGCCGAAAAACCCGGTAACCGTTTATTTCAGTCCGGATAAGAACCAGCAGTATGGGTTCGACCAATTTAACAGTACCAATTCCACATACAAACCTCTGGACGATCCACAATATTACCCACGAGAAGAAATAAACGACTCGACATATTACAAACCCTGGAAATCTATTTTCAGTGGTGGTACAGATGTAGTAAAAGTCAAAATAGCCAGGGCAAAGAACGACACCGCGAAAATCAATTTAAAATTTACCGATGGCAATGGCAATAATTTAACACTTCAGGATTCATCGCTTGTTTTGAATGGAAATGGCTATGAAGGCACTCAGGAAATAACAGCCACGTACACCGAATCAGACACAAGCAAAAATACATTTACAGCCGGGAAGTTCGGTTTGGTAAGTTATAGCGATATAAACAACCCGACCAATGTATTCATTGTTCCCGTTGGCGCCCAGTCCAACAGCATTAGCACAGGGACATTACAAACCACGTTGAATAATATTTACAGGCAGGCAAACAAAACCTTCGCGGTAAGTTCCGGTCCTTCCATATCATTCAGCAACCAGTCGTTTGATGCCAACCCGCCAGACGCGGTAAGCTATACGGATGATATGGTTGATTTGATAGATTCCCTTCAATCCGTTATCGATGACAGTTGCGAAGCAAATAATTATTACCTGTTTTTACTCGACCATTGCAACGATGGTAAAGCAGGTATAATGCCATTTAACCAGAATTTCGGGTTTATATTTACAGGTGGTCAAAGCGGCGATGCGCATAACAGGACCATTGCCCACGAACTCGGACACGGGGCATTCGGGTTGCTGCATACGTTCCATACCTTTGGTCACGAAAAACAATTGGACTCTGCAAAAACCGATAACCTGATGGATTATGCTGGAGGCACCCGACTTTTCAAATACCAGTGGGACGAAATCCACTACCCGGCAAACTATACCGAAACCATTTTTGGAACCGGCACAACGGGCGCGGATGCGGCGGCAATTAATAATAAACCGCTTTTACTTGAAGTTATTCGAGGCCACAATTTAAATAACCCAACTACTAATTTGGATGCTAATCCTTACTTAAAATCACCCAAGGAATGGAAAGATTATTCAATTGGAAAAGATAAAAAACTAAGTTATCTTCAATTATCTTCCGATGTAAATTATATAACAAAACAAAAGGCAAAATATATGTTTCAGACTTCTGAGATTAGTATAAAATCTACAATATCAGCAGAATCACCCGATGCCTCGAATTCATACGTTGATTTTTCTTTTCATGCAAAAGAATCATCAGATAATGTTATATCTGAAGGTGATAAAATATTTCATTTTACAATTCTAAAGAAGGAAATTGTAGATTTTATAAATTACGTATATAAATATTATGAAATAAAACCTAAAGACATTCAATGGGTAGGGCAAACTGAGCAAGTAATTAATGGTCTAAAGTGCAATTGGTGCAGTAGTTTTGATAATGTGTGCTGTGATGGCGATCTTGCAGCAGAGATAAAATGTAATGATGATACGACTAAAATGTGTTGTGCTGATGGGATATCTAAACCTAAATATAACGATTGCTGTATGCAAACTTGTCAGTATATGCTAAACAATGTTTCTATATATCTTAGTTCAGAAGACCCAATATTTATAGCAAATTTAGTAGATCAGAAAAATCTTAGTAAAGGTATTACAAATCTTGATATTACTGATGCTTGTAAATATATAGATAATATGATTCTTACGGAAAATAAGCCTGTAATTGTAGGTGTTTTTCATATTCCAGGTAAGTTTGAAAGAAAGACCCCTTTTAATTATAATAATGATAAACAATATTCTCCTACAACTCATTATATGTTATTAATAGCAAAAGGCTGTGATAAAACAGGTGAATATTATATATTTTATGATCCAGGCAGATCATATCCTGCGCAAGGAGCCGATTTAGTCAATAATAAATTTTATATAAACAAGAGTTCAAACAAAATTTCAAAAACTTCTTACCGAGAAGTAGAGTATGATTTAGTTGAAATCAAAAAAAATCAATAGTATGAAAAATTTCAGTTTTCTAATTTTAATAAACTTTATGTATTTATTTTCTTCGGCTCAAATTGTGAATAAAAAACATGATGATGTTATTAAGGACATTGCATTTGTTCAGTTTTTAAATTTTTTTCCTAAAGTGGATTTACCATTCAATACTAAAATTTTTAATGATAATGAATATATTAAAAATTTAAAAGAATTACCGGATAGTCTAAGTGTGAGATTTATTTTTCATAATGATTGGAGAAGAATAAATTCTCATTACACCCAATATGACATGAACTCTGGGAAATCAAGTGAATGGGATGTTCATGTGATTGTTAATCCGATTTTTAAATTACTTATTGGAGATTATTTTATTGTATGTTTTATGAATTTTGAAGAAGAAGGACAATGTCCATTTCGTTTACAATCCTTTGATTATAATGGGAATAATTTAGACAATCTAACAATATATAATACAAAAGGAATTACAGAGTTTGTTTACTATTTAGCAAGTTTTATTGATAAAAAAATAAATATTACTACATATAAATATGAATTAGTTGAAGATAAGAGTAAAGCCAAAGAGTACCCAACAAAACTGACTATAACAAAATATAAATTTGATGACAAAACAGGTAAAATTGAATTTTTAAATGAAGACAATGTCAGATATTTAAAATGTTTCGTAGATGATATTGTAAATTATCCGAAAAAATGTAAAGACGATGACCCAATGAATGATTTGCCAAAATAAAAATATTTTTTAAGCAAAATGCTAATGAAAAATAATATTTACACCGATGATATGGTGGGCCTTATAAATGCCTTTAAGGCCGATAGCGCCAGCAACAAGTATAATGAATCGAATTATTACCTGTTCCTGCTGAACAATGGAACAGAATCTGCAAAGCTTGGCATCATGCCATACAATCAACCTTTCGGGTTCATATTTACAGATAACGAAAGTGATACGCTTTTAGAAAGGACAATAGCCCATGAACTCGGGCATGGTGCATTTGGTTTGTTGCACACGTTCAATACATATGGTCACCAGTTACAATTGGCACAAGGCTTAACCGACAATCTGATGGATTATGCCCATGGAACCCGCTTGTACAAATACCAGTGGGATTTAATGCAGCACCCGGTATGCTATACGGAGGTTTGCGGGGCGGATGCTTCGAGTATAAGCTTACCTTGTCTGGGAATATTTGATAATTGTGATGATGTATTAAAGAAACTTAAAGCTATAAAAGATGCTTATAACAAAGGAGATTTAGTTTATGGATATATTCCAAAAAAGCTAGTATTAACAGGAAACTTATTATCGGTTGATGGTATAAATTATCAGAAAATAGAGTTAGTTTACACAGGTTCGCCGCTTATACAATTTAATTTAGACCCAGTAAATTATTTGGAATTTGAAGATATCAGCAATGTAGACAATAAAAAATTTAAAGGTTTTCATTTTAAATCAGATGATGATATCGTTTTAACAGTACGAATGACAGATGATAATGATTTAGATACAAAGTATGAGGAATTGAAGAATTATTTGTTTGGTAATGGTATTAGTTTTGAAGTAAAAAGTAATGATGCAAAAATTACAGAAGGTACATATGTTAATATCTCAGCAGTTCCTGATATGCCTAAGATTGAAGTAAAAAATACAAGTTCTTCTGATATGGCATTTAGATTAAGAATTGAATACGGTCGTGATATAAGAACGGATGATGATTATTTCCCCGAAAAAGACTGGAAAACAATTAAAGCGGGAGATACCTGGGATGTTGATTTTGGAGATAAAATTAGAGGTGGTAGGGCAACTTTACAATATAAAGTTGGTGACAAGGAATATTCTTTTATATTTTATATAAGAGGTACGAACCCAACGGAACAAGATGTGAAAACATATTTAACCCAGCAAGGCTATGACATTTGGTTCCTAACACGCCTGATAAGACAAGAATCTTCCTATTTCCAGTTTAACGAAGGAACAAATTACGGACCTGATTGGACTGATGTACAAGGTTGCCCAAATTGGGGAAGTCCGCATGGGTGAGGTTTGATGCAGTTGGATATAATTGGTGGCACAAGTTCTAATCCTTTAAGACCATCAGCACAACAACTTTGGGACTGGAAGGCTAATGTAAGAAGTGGAGTCGAGTTTTTGCAAGGTGAGAAACATGATATTACAATTAATAATTTAGATGCAGCATATACAATTGTGTCGAGTTGGAATAGGCCAGGGGTCACAATTACAACCCAAAATCCAAGAACTGACGGTGGAATTACTTATACGCATTCTATGAGTAGCTACTTTACCCATCAAATCAATACTCATTTTGGCGATTTACCCACAGAACCTAATAAATCTTATATAGACGCATGTTGGATTAAAACATATAATGGTGTAGGACCGCAACATTATTATTATTTAATGCAAGAAAATTCAAAAACTACACCTCATTGGGAAATATGTGATTATGCAACATGGACAGATAATAATGGAGTAATTCATACAAATTATTATGTAAGAGATGTCGGAAATAAAACACCTTAATAACTATGAGAAAAGTATTTTTAATTATTGTGGTTTTTATTCCACTTATAGCATTTACACAGAAGAAATATTTAGCTTTTGTTAGTGGAACACCATTTGATTTTGAAAAAGCTATGCCAGCAAATCCAGTTATTTATAGATGTAATAATTCGAATCAGCTTGATACCATAGCTATTTTGACGAATAATGAAAATTCAAGAATCAAATTTTTGAATGTTTATCCTGAGTTTAATTTACTTGTAATATATGAGATTTTGTTTGGAAAAGACGAAAAAAAGTATTTTATAATTGTTGATTTGACAAAACCCAAAGAAATAAAAAGCAAAAAAATAGATAATAAAGAAGGAACGATTGAATCAAATCTTTTTGTACTTCCAACTGACAAAAAATATTATTGTATGGATTTTGTTGGTAAAAAATTTCTGGGATTTTCAAAAGATTTGGAAGAAAGGGAATTTAATGCAAATGATTTTAATTTCTCATATATTATGGGTGAATCAGGAGGAGCCATAAGGAATGTAGAATTTTTATTATTGTACAAAGACAAAAGTGATAACAAACTGCATATTTCAAAAGGCTTTGGGCAAAAAATAGGGCCACTTTTTAATATTCAGCCGCCGGATTCATTGCTTATTGGTATTAGTACTCTAATTTCTGTGGTAGTAAATAATAATAATACATGTGTAGTCTGGATTGATGAAAGCGATCCATCAAAAACTGACTTGGGTTTCTCAAATTTAATTATTTGTAATAAGAATGATAATCACTGGAATAATTATAAAATAAAGGGAAATTACCTTTCTATGAAAGGATTCGGAGAATGGTTAACTGGTGAGATAACTGCAAAAAATATAGGTTCCTTTATTAAATCTAAAGTAATATATAAACCGTACAACTTTGGCAATATTGCCCCTGGAATTGAAAACAGAAAAAGACCCACGAGGGTATGGGGAGAAGTATTTGACAATCGTGCTGAGACATTTGGTAATTATTATACAGGTATTTTATATTTATTAAACGTTCCAACCCGCAAATACATTGAATGGAACACCGGACAAGGCGACAGCGAGATATTACTCGTTCAGGATGAAATAGTTTATTACCGCATCAATGATGCTATATATAAAACGCCAATAATAAACGGTGAAAAGCTTGGTAAGTCGGAATTATTAATCAAAGACCCACGCGTACCAGATATACACTGGGCATTTATATCAGGCAATTAAGAAATGAAATACTCGATGTATATATACACTTCCACAAGCGATTCTATAAAACAGCTTGTGTTAAACGGACAGGGCGAAGGCACTCAGGAAATAACAGCCACGTACACCGAATCAGACACAAGCAAAAATACATTTACAGCCGGGAAGTTCGGTTTGGTAAGTTATAGCGATATAAACAACCCGACCAATGTATTCATTGTTCCCGTTGGCGCCCAGTCCAACAGCATTAGCACAGGGACATTACAAACCACGTTGAATAATATTTACAGGCAGGCAAACAAAACCTTCGCGGTAAGTTCCGGTCCTTCCATATCATTCAGCAACCAGTCGTTTGATGCCAACCCGCCAGACGCGGTAAGCTATACGGATGATATGGTTGATTTGATAGATTCCCTTCAATCCGTTATCGATGACAGTTGCGAAGCAAATAATTATTACCTGTTTTTACTCGACCATTGCAACGATGGCAAGGCAGGTATAATGCCATTTAACCAGAATTTCGGGTTTATATTTACAGGTGGTCAAAGCGGCGATGTGCTTAACAGGACCATTGCCCACGAACTCGGGCATGGTGCATTTGGTTTGCTGCACACGTTCCATACCTTTGGTCACGAAAAACAATTGGACTCTGCAAAAACCGATAACCTGATGGATTACGCCGGTGGTACCCGACTTTTCAAATACCAGTGGGATGAAATCCACTACCCGGCATACTATACCGAAACCATTTTTGGAACCGGGACAACGGGTGCGGATGCGGCGAGTATATCAGGCAAATGTTCTTTACTTGAATTAATCAGAACTTATAATTATTATGAACAAACAAAAAATTTAGATGCTTGTACCTATTTAGTCAAATCACCAAAGGAATGGAAAGAATATTCAATTGGAAAAGATAAAAAACTCAGTTATCTTCGATTATCAACAGATATTAACTTTTTAATCAAGCAAAAAAGTCAATATATGTTTCAAACGTTTGAAATTAGTAAAAATAACACAACGTCATCAGAAGCTCCTAATTCATCCGATTCATATATTGATTTTGCTTTTCATGCAACTACAACTTCAACAGGATCAGTTACCGAAGGGGACAAAATGTTCCATTTTACGGTATTGGAAAATCAAATAATGGATTTTGTCAATTATGCTTTTCCTTACGTAAAACTTTCTGCAGACAATGTTACCTGGGTAGCACAAAATGATATTGTTATGAAAGGTACCGGTTGTCATTGGTGCAGTAGCTTATCTCAACCTTGTTGTGATGGAGATATTGAACGAGTTAAGAAAAAAAACACAGATAAAGATAGAAAGGAAATAGAGGTATTAGTTTGTGAAGATGGTGATTACGAAACAAATCTATGCTGTTGTTATACATGTAATCATATATTAAGTTTAACAGGACATTCAACTAGCAGAAGTAATGCTATTGACATTGCTACTTTGGCAAATAAATCAAATGACTATACAACTTTAAATTACGCAACAATTGAAACTTTTCAAAAAGCAATAAATTATTTAGATGAAACTCTATTAAATAAAGTACCAGTTATTATAGGTTTACATATTGCTGATGAAAAAATACCTTCTGGAAATGAAAAAGGAAATGCAGCAACATACCATTTTGCAGTAATCGTTGGAAGAGAATATGATCCTGTAAAGAAAATATATTATTATTTATATTATGAAGTTGGAACTAATACTGGCAATGGTGATAGTCCAGATAATAGACTATACATTTATGAAGATCAAAGAAAAATTACTGGTAAAAGCATTTCTTTAGGTTACACATATACTATAACAGAAATCAGAAAAAATTATTAAATTATGAAAAGAATAATTTTATTATTAATTTTTTTCTCAACAACGCTTACTTGTTTCAATCAAGAAAGAAATATAAACATTGTTAGAAATCAATCAAGCTTTTTAAATGATTATTATAATCATTTTAATACTTGTGAACTGCCATTTTATACTCCTAAATTATCATTTAATTATGATCAATTAAAATTTCTATATAAAAGTATTTCTACTAAAAATATTGAAACATTTATCGGAAAAGGTAACGAAGATTTAGGTTTTAATTATGTAGTTATAAGTGAAGAAACTAATGAAAAATTAAAGGGTTTTGCTAGATATGATTATTATTACTTGTGTAAATATAAAAGTAAAGATTACTTTTTATCAATTTATATTAAGCATCAAGGTCCCGATTCAACGCTAATATATATTGCAAGTTATAATAAAAATGGTTCGCGTATTGATAAATTGAAATTACATGGTTTTGTTTTTGATAAAGAAATAGTAAAGTCCGTAATTAACAAAGACTATAGTATAAAATCATGTAAATATGAACCTATTGAAAATTTCAAGAAGACAAAGATTACAATTAATAATTATGTACTCAATGATTCTGGAAAATTCAAATTAATCAATACAGACTATAAAGAGAGTAATAATAATTTTATTAAATATATAAATTCTAACAAGAATCCTGATGATGATCCGATAAATGATTTGCCAAAATAAAAATATTTTTTAAGCAAAATGGTAATTGAAAAAAATAATTACACCGATGATATGGTGGGCCTTATAAATGCCTTTAAGGCCGATAGCGCCAGCAACAAGTATAATGAATCGAATTATTACCTGTTCCTGCTGAACAATGGAACAGAATCTGCAAAGCTTGGCATCATGCCATACAACCAGCCTTTCGGGTTCATATTTACAGGTGGTCAAAGCGGCGATGCGCTTAACAGGACCATTGCCCACGAACTCGGACACGGGGCATTCGGGTTGCTGCATACGTTCCATACCTTTGGTCACGAAAAACAATTGGATTCTGCAAAGACAGATAACCTGATGGATTACGCCGGTGGTACCCGACTTTTCAAATACCAGTGGGATGAAATCCACTACCCGGCATACTATACCGAAACCATTTTTGGAACCGGGACAACGGGTGCGGATGCGGCGAGTATATCAGGCAAATGTTCTTTACTTGAATTAATCAGAACTTATAATTATTATGAACAAACAAAAAATTTAGATGCTTGTACCTATTTAGTCAAATCACCAAAGGAATGGAAAGAATATTCAATTGGAAAAGATAAAAAACTCAGTTATCTTCGATTATCAACAGATATTAACTTTTTAATCAAGCAAAAAAGTCAATATATGTTTCAAACGTTTGAAATTAGTAAAAATAACACAACGTCATCAGAAGCTCCTAATTCATCCGATTCATATATTGATTTTGCTTTTCATGCAACTACAACTTCAACAGGATCAGTTACCGAAGGGGACAAAATGTTCCATTTTACGGTATTGGAAAATCAAATAATGGATTTTGTCAATTATGCTTTTCCTTACGTAAAACATTCTGCAGACAATGTTACCTGGGTAGCACAAAATGATATTGTTATGAAAGGTACTGGTTGCCATTGGTGCAGTATGCCCAATGCAAATTGTTGTAATGGAGATGCAGCTTTAATAAAATGTGCTAAAGAAAAAGACGAGTCTAAGAAAGAATGTTGCCCTCCTGATTATGGAGGTAACATAGTACAATTACCTAACGATTGCTGTTTTCACACTTGTGATCATATTTTTAGCCAGGCAGGATATATAAGAAGCGGAGATATTTCAATTTTAGCAACTTTACAGAATGAAGCAGCTAAGGATTATAACACTTTGACTTATGCAACACAGAAAGATTTTCAACAAGCATTGCTTTGTTTGGATGAAAGTTTATTAGATGGAGCTCCCGTAATGGCTGGAGTACACATTCAAGGATTGAATAAAAAATACGGTAATACTAATCACGCTACTCAACATTGGATTGTAATTGTGGGAAGACTCTATGAATCAAGCTTAAAGAGATATTATTATCTTTTTTATGATGTAGGAACAAGATATGAGGCTTATGGTTCAAGCTTAGATAATAGACTTTACATATATGAAGATAATATTTCAGGAACTTCACAAAATCAAAACCAATATTATATTGTGACAGAAATACGAAAAAATAATTAAGGTTATGAAAACTCTTTGTTTATCATGTTTTTTACTAATATCAATGTATAATTGCTATTCTCAGAAAAAGTATAAAACAGATGTTAAGAATAATACTGGATTTATAAATGAATATCTTAATCATTTTGATCAATGTTCTTTGCCTTTCTATACTCAAAAAATTGATTTGAGTTATAATAATCTAATATCCAAATACAAGCGAATTCCTAAAAATTTCACTTTAAATTATATAGGAAATAGCAAAGATGATATTGGTGTTAATTATAGCAATGAAGGCCCAGAAACAGGTGAGATAGTTGAAGGTTATGTAGAATTTGATTATTATTATTTATGCAAATATAATAGAAATAATATTCTCTTAGCCTTATATATTAAGGATTGTAGTTGAGACTCGACATTAATTTATATTGCAAGTTATAATAAAGAAGGTAAAATCATCGATAAGTTAAAAGTACAAGGTGAATTATTAGACTCTGAAATAATTAAATCAGTTATTGAATCAGAATCTAAAATAATAGTTTACAAATATGAACCAATTGATGATAAAACCAAGATTACAATATATAATTATGAAATTAATAGTTCTGGTAAATTTATTTTAATCAATACAGATTATAAGAAAGGAAAATATTTCTATGGAAATTATAGAGGAAGTCATAAAAATCCTGACGATGACCCAATAAACCAGTATTAATTTTAAACCCACGCTAGCGCTCGTTTGCAACTCGTGCCTCACCCACAACCCACACCAAATAAAATTAAAAATGAAAGAGAATATTAAAAACAATTTACTCATCCCTAAATCCCTTCTCTAAAACCAGAGAAGGGGTAGGGGGTGAGTAAAAAAGCTATAAACCAACAAATATGAAAACAATTACTAAAACCACTTTAGTTCAAATTGTGACTTTTGGAGTTAAAGTTCTTTATAAATGCTTTAATAATGAGCAAACTTGTATTTTCTTATTACTAACTAAATAATAAACAACATGAAAAACATCTTTACACTGATATATATTCTGGTCTTTGTAGCTGCAGGTGTAAGCTATGCGCAGGAAGGCAATTCCGGCAATGGGAAAATTTTTATCTTCAACAATGCAAATGAATTTTGTGCCCTAAAGGCAGAAGGCATTAAATATGATTCTGCAAAAAATATTTATTCTGTAGGTTTTATAAAAAATAAAGTTGTAGCAAAAATAAAAAAGAATGGTATTTTCTTTTCCGGCGATGGAACAACAGTTTACAACGATTTTACAAGGTATACTTTCGACAATAACTTTAAGCCTTTGGGAGTATCAAACGAAAAATATTCAAAAAACGGTACGGGAGCAGAATTGTTAGATACTTTAATTACTAAGAATCCGGATTTTTTTAATCATAAATCTGATAAAGTATATTCCTTTCAAAATGATATTTATGGCACTAATGCCATAACTTACGAATATGACAATACAATAAACGAGTATGTAAAATCGAATGCAAAGCCCGTTATGATAA
Organism: uncultured Bacteroidota bacterium; assembly: GCA_963851385.1. Classification (GTDB taxonomy): domain Bacteria; phylum Bacteroidota; class Bacteroidia; order Bacteroidales; family DTGW01; genus CAWEFA01. The sequence goes on from CAWKPE010000015.1 coordinate 25,131, forward strand.
AAGTGGACAATAAGCCGGAGGCCGATATGCTGGCATCGTTAATTATGGAGAATAGTGAAGACAATGGCACCGTGACTACATACTTTGAAAAAAAGGGCGAGCAAAAGTACAGCGAACTGAAAGACCTTGAGTTTGTCACTTACAATTTATCCGGTAAGGCTATTCATTCATGTCATGTAATATTTAATTACCCCAGGGAATTTATTATTTCAGGCAATGTACACGAAAAAAACAACTTTCTGCATTCGGCTGGAAAAGCTTTTTTCTTTTCTAAAGCAAATTTACTTTTCGGGGCAAAAAAGTATGGCGATCCTGAAAATAACAATTTCGAAATCGTGTATTGCGATCAAAACGGTAAAGGGATACTTCACAAAACTTTTACGATTAAATTAGAGAAAAAAACACAATTGAAAATTTATTACATGTTTGGCGATACTTCCAGTATTTCTGTATTGGCAGGATATTCTGGTTCTTCGGATATTGGAGTTGTAATGATGAACTTTACAAAATATGGTAAAGGAACTGTTGTTTTGAACTCAAAGCAATTATTCAAGACTAAAATGATACTGGACCCTAACGTTAAAAGACCTGAAGAAACATTTGACAATCCTTTTGGAATAAGCATTGGATCAGATGACAATTTTGTAGTATCTGGCCACAGTTTGCTGTCCAACGGGAATATTCTTATATGGGGCATTACGTCCCATCTGATGAACGATCCAAATTTTAAACGGAAGCCGGGAAATATGTCTTCTGATGTACCCAAAATATTATATTATCAGGATTTTGTATGTTTGCATTTTAATGACACGTTAGGCTTAAACTCAATGTTTGTAAGTACCTTGAATCATACCACGGATATTCCATCTGTTGAAGCCTATATATTGAATAATAATGAATTTTTATTTGCAACTGCAAATGCAATAAGAAAAGCCACTGCGGAAGAAATGAATATCAGGGAAATTGCTTCAATGGTAAGTGATCAAAAATATCAATATGGGTATAAGTCAATGTTTTCACCACGTCTTATAAAAATTAACCTGGCTGCACAGGAAATAAGAGAATACAATTCAAATATTAAAGAGTTTAATTTATTCAGGCCGGTAAAATATTCTTGTATCGATCCGGATAAAAAAAGTGTGAGCATATTTGGTTACAATATTAAGAATGAAAAAATGGAATTGCTCCTTGAAAAAATAATATTTTAATTAATATTGCTATGTCATAAAGCTCGCAATTAAGAAAAGAAAATAAAGTAAATACAAAAATGAAAAATAAAAGCATTCTGTTATTAATCACTTGTCTGTTCATTTCAGGCGCATCAATTCTTTCTCAAACTCTGTCTGAACAACTTAAGCAAACAGTTGAAATTGTAAAGAAAAAAAATCAATATGTCGATTTGAGAAAATTCCAAACAAGCATACAAAATGATACTGGTGCATATGAATTGCTAAATGTAGTAAAACCTTATTTGAGTGATAGTAATGCCGATGTGAGAACTTTTGCATTAAACCTGGTTAACTATACAGGTCGCGTCAGCAAATCACTTATCATTAAGCAAGCGGTAGTACAAATTCTTGTAAATGAATATAAAGGTACCGAAAGAAAAAATGCTGGAAGTGCAGGTTCATATTTAAAGAATTTTGGTATTGAAGATTTCAGCATCATTGCCAGGGATAGCTTGGTGGCTAAAATTAAGCGAGGGGTTAATAATATGTACGATCTGTTTATGCTGGCCGGATATGTTAAACTGACAAATGCAATTCCATATATTAAAGCGGCTCTAACTAATCCCAAAATCAATGATAAGACGAAATGGGCTGCTCATTTGGCATTATCGAGAATGGGAGATAACGAAGAAACTGAATATTGCATCAGGGTTGTAAAATCGAAAGACATGAGCAATTCCGTTGTGTATAATATGCTGCCAGGTCTTGTATATACGCGTCAGAAAGCTGCTTTTGATTACCTGGTTACCGTTCTCAACAGCGATGAAAAGAACTGCATGTCACCAAACCCTGATAACCCAAATCAGATTGTATGCGGTTTTAGGGTAATGGAATTTTTGGCCCCTGTTATCAAAGATTTTCCTTTGGAGACATATAAAGGAATTAACCAGATTAAAACCAAAGATTATAACGCAGCACTTGATACAGCCCGTAATTGGTTCAAAGAACATAAAGATAATTATGTAATAATTGATGATACGTTTTAATGATAACGGTTACCCGATATAGGAAATCGGAAACCATACGAAGGATCAATTAGTAGGTTTGAAGATAGAAAATTGAATGAAAACAAAAAGTATAAAATAACCAAAATCACTGCATTCTTTCCCCTCTCTATTTTAGAGAGGGGCAGGGGTGAGTAAAAAAAAATAAAAAACTTTGCTTTCTCTGCATAACACTTAGAGTACTTTGCGTGAAACATATTATAATAACGATTAAATTATGTTCAAGAAATTAATTTATATTTTATCATTATTAGGTATCGCTTTTAAAGCCCTTGCTGTTCCTTTTACCGATAAAGGAACATCTTGTCTTCAGCAGGTTTACAACTCATGTATTAAAATTGCAGATATTAACAACGACTCTCTTCCAGATATTTTTCTTTCAGGCACTGACGGGACTTCTGCCTATTCGCGCATTTATTTAAATACCGGAAACTTTACCTTCACACCACTTCCTGTTAGCATTCCTGACTTAAACAATACCAAAGTGGACTGGAGCGATTTCAATGGTGATGGATTTGTTGATCTTGTCATTTCTGGTGTTACTGATGACTTTGAATATAAATGTTCTATCTATAAAAATAATGGTGATAATACATTCTCTGAAGTAGCTTCATCGTTAGAAAACGTGGCTTATGGCTCTGTACTGTGGGCTGATTTTAATAATGACGGTAAACCAGATTTATTTATAACGGGAATAAATCAATCAGGAACTAAGGTAGCACACATTTATCAAAATGTCAATAATTCATTCGTTCTTGTAAATACAAATATTGCCGGAGTTTCTGATGGAGCGGCTATTACATTAGATTATAATAAAGATGGGAAAATTGATATTCTTGAAACTGGAATTAATTCCCTGGGGCAGAATGTAACCCTTTTGTATAAAAATGATGGCAACTTTACTTTTGAACCAGTGAATAACATTTTTGAGAAAATTACAAACGGTGATATAGCTTCAGGTGACATTGACAATAACGGTTATGATGATGTAATTATTACAGGTACAAATGCTTCATGTAAAAGAGTTACAAAACTTTACCTGAATAACAACGGAATTTTCATGGAAACTCCTTCGGCAGTATTCAATTCGCTTTCAAATGGGTCTGTTAATTTAGCAGATATCAATAATGATGGCCGTTTGGATGTTTTGCTCACTGGCCAGGATAATAATTCATTATTCAAAACAACGATTTATATTAACAATGGTGATAATACATTCCATAAAGATCCGGCATTATTTCCAGGTTTGTTGATGTCTAACGCGACCGCATGTGATTTAAATAGAGATGGTACGATGGATGTTGTACTCTCTGGTAAAACATATACCGGCAATATTAGTAAAGTATATAAAAACGATACAACGTACCTGAATCATAAGCCTTCGGCACCCATTGGATTGAATGCAATAGCAAAAGATGATTCCGTTATACTAAGCTGGAATAAAGCGACTGATACTGAAACACCGCAAAATGGACTCACTTATAACCTTTACGTTGGAACATTATCCGGAAAATCTGATGTTGTTTCTCCAATGGCTTTTATTTCAAATGGTATTCGTAAAGTAGTAATGCCGGGTAATATGTCTCACAACACATCCTTCGTTTTAAAAAATTTTCCAGAAGGTCATTATTATTGGGGTGTTCAAAGTGTTGATAATTGTTATTCGGGTTCTCAATTTTCAACAGAAAGTACATTTACAATATGCCATAATTTATTTATTGGAAATGATACAAGTCTCTGTTTTGGGGATACTATTCATCTTTCTGCAGGAAAAGCCGGAGATGTAGTAAACTGGTATTCAATAAAGCATGGATTGCTGGTTGCCAATTCAAGAACTTTAAATTATAAAATTACAGAAAATGACAAGTTTGTAGCAGAATTAACTAATTCATTAGGTTGTACATTATATGATACTCTTGCAGCTAACGTAATTGCTTTACCTTCTTTTAATATCGGTAATGACACTGCAATATGCTTCCAGTTAAAAATTTTATTAAATTCCGGTTCAGGTTGGAAAATGGTTAAGTGGTACTCATTTAGAAATGGCTTATTGGCAAACGATACTTCAAAATTCATGTATACGGTTCTGGTTAGTGATACGATTTTTGCTGAAGTTACCAGCATTGCGGGCTGCACGAATTTCGATTCTGTTTACATTAAAAAATTGAATTTGCCTGTTTTTTCAATAGGAAGCGATTTAAATGTGTGCTATAATTACACGGCTGCATTAAATACATCGCCTCCTTTTACAAATACGAATTGGTACAACATTCAAAATACTCTTTTGGAATCAGGAAATTCAGGTTATTCATTTGTTGTAAAGAAAACCGATACGATATATGCTGAAGTAACAGATACAAATAATTGCAAAAATCAAGATACTGTTATTGTCAAAAAGCTGACACTTCCATCAATTAATATTGGTCATGATACATCAGTATGTTATAACAACCAGTTAAATCTGAATGCTGTTGCAGATAAAGGGCATATTAACTGGTATTCTAAAAACAACGGAACAATTGCAATAGATACAACCTCGGTAAAAATTACTGTTTCGGCTAATGATTCTATAAGAGCGGTTATAACCGATGTCAACGGATGTGTAAATAAAGATACTCTGGTTCTTGTTAAATTAAATCTTCCCTCTTTTTCAATCGGAAACGATACTTCCGTGTGTGTGAACAGTAATATTTTGTTGATTGCCGGTACCGGGTGGAAAAATGTTGATTGGTACGACAGGAATTCAGGGTTGCTTCATGCAGGAAGTTGGTTTTATAACCATAATGTTACCAAAAGCGACACTATATGGGCCGTTGTAACCGATTATAATAATTGTGTCAATAACGATTCCATACATATTGTATCATGGCCGTTGCCCGATTTCAATATTGGAAATGATACTGCTTTATGCAAAAATCAATCCATTGAATTGAATTCAGGTAATGGATGGAAAAATACGAATTGGTATTCGATAAAGGATGGATTATTGCTGGCCGGAAATCATTTGTTAAATTACCGGTCAATTGTAAGCGATACCATTTGGGCCGTTGTTACCGATAATAATTCTTGTATTAATAGTGATACATTAATTGTTGCTACTTATGAATTGCCTATGCTTAATCTTGTTCCTGATACTTCAGTTTGTGTTAATGATAATTTAAGTATTTCTGCAGGCACCGGTTGGAAAACCGTAAATTGGTATTCTTCCAAATATGGTTTGATTTATGCAGATACTTCTTCAATTATCAGGACTATGACAGATAACGATACAATTGTTGCAGAAGTGATTGATAACAACAATTGCCAAAATTTCGATACAACAATCGTAAAAGTTGCTGCACTGCCGGTGGTTAATTTGGGAAAAGATACCGCAATTTGTTTTAATAATAATATATTATATAATGTATCTGATAGTCTTTTTGACGTTAAATGGTACACGTTAAAAGATGGACTCATTGCTTCAGGAAATAAAACTTTTAATTATCAGCCGGTAAAAACAGACAGCCTTGTAGCTGAAGTTTTTTTCGAATGCCGGATGCAAAAGTTCGGACACAGCTTTTGTAATTGTTAATCCGTTGCCTGTTGCAAATGCGGGTTTGGATACTTTTTTATGTTATGGCACTAACCATTTGCTTGGAGGAAATCCAACAGCATCGGGCAGTACTGGAAATTATAATTATCAATGGACTCCAGAGAATGGCTTGAATAATTCGCGTGTATCAAATCCTTTTATTACTGCTAACGCAAATATTACTTATCATTTAAGAGTTAAAGATTCAAATAATTGTGAAGCTTTTGATTCAATAAAAGTCTTAGTCAATCCTCCAAATCATATTTCTCTTGCAAGTGAAGTAAATGTTTGCCTTGGAAAATCAATTAATTTAGGAAATTCGCAAGTCATAAGCGGAAGTTTGTTCCCATACTATTATCAATGGTCACCTGATTCAACCCTTGATGATCCGACTGTTGCCAATCCGGTTGCACAACCCTCAATTAATACAACATACAGGTTCGTTGCAGGAACATGGTATTGTAATCCGGATACGGCTTACATATCCGTTATCGTTAAACCTTTACCAAAAGTACATGTAAGTCCGACTTTAACAATAGGTAAAGAAGGTTCCGTTCAGCTTTACGCGGAAGGAGGTTCGGAATACCTGTGGAACCCTTCCGACTATCTTGATCATAATAATATTCCTGATCCTGTTGCAAGACCAGAAATATCTACTTTATACACCGTAACTGTTAAAGACTCGTTTGATTGTGTTTCTGAAGCAACGGTTCAGGTTAATGTAAATAATGAGGTTTTTGTTCCAAACCTTTTTACGCCAAATAATGATGGTAAAAACGACTATTTCAAAGTGTACGGATTTGGTTTCAGAGAATTGTCTCTTAAAATAATCGACAGGCAAAACAACATAGTATTTGAAAGTATAGATATTGATGAAATAACACAAAAAGGCTGGGATGGCACATACAAAGGCAAACCTATGGAAGCAGGTATTTACAAATGGTTCCTAAGCGGCTATTATGAGAGCGGTGAACCGGTTTTATTTAAAGGAACAAATTTGGGAATTATAACTTTGGTGAGATGATTGAAGAATTTAATACAATAATATAATGATGCGATGAAAATGAATATTTATTCCTGCGTTTCTTTCTTAGTCTATTAAAGCATTTTAAAAACAATTAATTAATGAGAAAAATAAAAGTAGAAAAACAATCTTTTATCAGAAAATTCTTATTCTTGAACAAAGTATTTTGTATTTCATTATTTGGAATATTTTCAATATTCAATATAACGGCTCAAAGCCCCGGTTTTACAAATTATATGGAAGCTCCTATGTTGTATAATCCTGCTGTGTTGTCTGAATGTGACATTCCGCAGTTCTCATTAAACTACAGGAATTTTCAGCTATTGAATGATATCAATTATAACACATCATTGTTCTCTTTTCAAATGCCTTTTAATTATAAAGTCGGAAGAATTAATCTGGGAACTGCTGGAATTTCAATTTATGACGATAGGTTGAACACGGGAGGAATGTTCAGTTATACCGGTCTTGCGTTTGGATATTCCCAGCCTGTGCAGGTTTCAGTTAATTCAACTTTAAGCTTGGGAATGCAGATTAATTATTATCAGAAACGTTTTAATTATAGCGGATATACAACCGGGAGTCAATGGAATGATTATACTGGCTATAACCCTGCAGCATCAATTGGAGAAGATTTTATTAAAGAAAAAATTTTACGGTTTGCAATCAGTACAGGTATGTACTGGCGTTTAGCTGATAAGAGTAATAATACAAAAGCATATGCAGGTTTAGGAATTTTCAACCTAAATAAGCCTGATGAAAGTTTTACGGTGATACCAGACAAACAGCTTTGGAGATACACTTTTCAGGGAGGTCTTAAAGTGTATGACGAAGGAAAAATAAAAATTATTCCTGAACTTTTATTTATAGGGCAGGGTTCACAACAATTCTTAAGCACGGGTCTTAAAACATCTTATTCATTCGATGGCAGCAATCCCTATGTTCCTTTAAGAGCCGGGCAATTGAGTTTAACAACTAGATATTTTAACAGCAAGACAATGTCGTTGGGCGTAATTCTAAATCAACCTTATTATGATTTTGGTCTTTCTTACGATTTCAATGTTAATGCTGATATTCCAGGAAGCTCAAATGCTTTTGAAGCTTTTGTACTGGTAAAATTGGGCAAACATGAAAAAAAGCCTGAGCCAATGGTTGCTAAAGATTATTATATAGGCCAGGCAAGAGATTTTTTTAAAACAGAAACTGATACTTCAAAAAAAATCAGCTATAAAAAAACTGGTGTTGAGCAGCAGCAAACATTTAAGAAACCGGTTTCTCTTGCCTTGAGACGCGATTTTAAATTTGCATTTAACGATGCTAACCTGGATAGTGCAGCCATGAAGTATCTTGATGAATTGGTTGCTTTGCTTGAAGAAAACAAAACCATGACTCTTGAAATAATAGGACATACAGATGATGTAGGGAGTGAAGAGGGCAACAGGCTGATTTCAATAAAGAGAGCACAGGTTGTGGCAGATTATTTAATTAGTAAAGGAATCAATGAGAAAAGACTTAGAGTAACCGGTAAATTAAACAAAGAACCCTTATTCCCAAACAATAGTCCAGAAAACAGGGCTAAGAACAGGAGGGTAGAGTTTATTTTGACCAATTAATTTTTGTGATTTTTAGTGTCTTCGTGTTTTGGTTGAAAATTTTTTTAACACGCAGTTACTATGAGTCTCTATATTTCTTGAACACAAGGTGACGAATGAAAGTATTTGACTAATAATTTATATAATATATCAAGGCTTCATTGAATAAGAAAAATAAAATAGTATTGTTATTTACAGTTTTAACTGTTCTTTCAGCATCTGATTATTCCCAAAACCTGGAATCAATAGGAACTAAAAATCCTCTTAAAATGTCAGGTGGAATTTCTGCAAATCAAATAGTCTATGCTTCATCAGATACCGTATCAGGGCGCGATCCTTACACATGGATAGCTACAGGCAGTTTGAACTTTAGTATTTATGGATGGAACATTCCTTTATCATTTACTGTTTCAAATTACAATAAATCTTTTCAACAACCCTTTAACCAATATAGCATGAATCCCACGTACAAATGGGTAACATTGCATGCAGGATATTGCAATATGACTTTTTCTCCGTATACTTTAAGCGGGCATACTTTTTTAGGTGCTGGAATAGAATTGGCACCACCAGGTATATTCAGATTCAGCGCCATGTACGGAAGGTTGCAAAAACCTATTGCACCGGATACATCAAACGTAAATATTAAGCCTGCGTACGAGCGCACGGGTTTTGGTTTCAAAGCCGGAATTACAAAAGGTAACTCATTGTTGGAAGTGATCCTTTTTAAGGTAAAGGATAATATTAATTCATTGGGTCCAATTGTAATTCCGGATACAATACTTACTCCAAAAGAGAATTTGGTATTATCCGTTAGCGGTAAAACTGCCGTAGTCAAAAATCTTGTTGTTTCAACCGAATTTGCCGGAAGCAGCTATACCGATAATTTATATTCCGAATTACAAACTGATGCAACCGGAAACATTTATACTTTTACCGGATTATTTAAAAAGCGCCAATCATCTTCAGTTTATCATGCATTAAAATCAGGTGTCACGTATTCTATAGACAAATCAAGCATAGGTTTGGGATACGAGCGCGTTGAGCCTGGTTATGTTACTTTGGGTGCATATTATTCTAACAACGATTTCGAAAATTATACAGCCAATGCTTCAACAGTCATTTTTAAAGATAAAATGAATTTATCTATAAGTACCGGTTTACAACATGACAATCTTGATGACAAAAAGACAAGTAGTACAAATAGGGTCGTGAGCTCTGTAAATATTGGATTCAAAGCAAGTGAAAAGATGAACCTTAGTGGTTCTTATTCTAATTTCCAGACATACACGCATATCAAGTCGCAGTTTGAAGTAATTAACCAGGTAATACCATATGATAACCTGGATACATTAAATTTTACCCAACTTTCGCAATCAACCAATTTCAATGCTTCATACGTGTTAAGCAGCACGGCTATAAAAAGACAAAATCTGAATCTGAATTTGAATTACATGGTGGCTAACGATCAACAGTCATCTAAAGATGAAAAATCATATTTTTTAAATTCAAATGTTTCATACAGCCATTGCATAGTACCACTCAATTTGTCAATAACGGGAGCTTTCAATACCAGCTATAATGAAATGAGCACTACTAAATCACTGACACTTGGGCCAAATGTAGCTTTTAGTAAAATGTTTTTGAGGAAAACTCTGCGTTCCAGTATTTCCTTTTCTGAAAATAAATCCTATTCAAACGGGAAAAATATAAATTCGGTATTTACTTCAAGGTTAACTTCTTCATATATTATATTAAAAAAGCACAATCTCAATTTAAGCCTGGTATGGGCATTAAGATCGAGTAATAACGGCACAATTTCTAACAAATTAAATGAATTTACAGGTACATTAAGTTATGTTTACAATTTTTAGCGAGTTCTTATTCTTTAATGGGAAAATGATATGATAATTTTAAATTATCAGTGAACAAGAAAAAAAACTAATAAGCAAATGTTAAGCGCTTAACCGTTCTCTTATTACCAAATAAAAGGCATTAACCTGTATTTGACTTTACTCATGTATAAATCATAACCTTTTAATCCATTTTTAAGAACAATTTCCTCATTATTTATTCTAAAAGTTACTAAAAATGGAATACAGAAGGCTGGGATTAGTGTATATAATGAACCTAAAATAACTGGTGAAGAACAAATTATAATTGAAAAAGCCAGATACATTGGATGTCTCACAATTGAATACATTCCAGTCTCGATTAGTTTCTGCTCCTCCTGTATTTCAATCACTCTTGAAGCATAGCTGTTTTGTTTCATAACTACAAATAGCATTACAAATCCGCCTATTATAATAATTGTAAAAATAAAAATATACAGTTGTGGAACTGTTGACCAATGAAATCTATAATTAAATCCAGCCAAAGATAACGTAATTAAAGTGGATAGAATTAACAATGACATTACTAACTTTTGCGGTTTCTCAACTTCTTCTCCTTGTAATCTCTTTTTTGCAAACTCTGGATTTTTAAATGCGAAATAAATCAAAATTAGAAAAAAACATACATCAAATAATCCAAGAAAAAGCCACGCATTCCAAAATTTAAAAGTCCCTGCACTTAAGAATAAAGGAATGCCAAAAAATATTAAAACTAAAATGCAGTTGAATAGTATCCTTATAATCAAAATCATTTTTTCTCCGGTTTTATGTTCAATGTTTTGCATTTTTTTTGTGTTAAATTTTTAATCAAACTGTTGGCTAAATAATAAAGTTAAGTATATAGAGCTGCAAACCTGTTCATCAATATCAATTGTTTTTGAATGTAAGGACATATTCAATCTAATATACTCCTTATTGGTTATGCTGTTATTAAGCAAAGTATCTTATTTTTTATGGTTTAGCAAAAATCAGAACATATAAATCGCCATTACATATCTCTTTATATTCAATACTTTTACAATATTCAGGTAAGTATTCTACCGGGCTTTTTATTTTATCGGCCTTATAAAAATTACCACTAAATATTGCTTTTTCATATTTTGCTCTTATTTTTTCAGTTTCATCCGTAATAAGTATTTTTGTACCACTTTTTGCTATTCGCAGCATTTCTAATACTGCTTTGCTTTTATCATTAAAGAAATTAAAACCACCAGCAGAAAAAACAACATCAAAAGAATTGTTCTTTAATGGAAGAAATTCAGCTTCTGATTGCAAAAGGACTATGTTACGTTTAATCTTTTTCATTGAGTTATTGCAACGTTTAAGCATTCCTAATGATATGTCAACTCCATAGTATTCTGCTTTTGGATTTAGATATTTTATATTACGGCCTGTTCCAATTGATATTTCGATTACTCTGTCATTATCTTTTACTTCAAGTTGGGAAAGGTATTGCATTAATCTATTTCTTTCATTTCCATTTTTTATAAATGCAAAAAAACGTGTTACTAAATCATAAAATATCGAAATTCTGTCGTATATATTTTGATATTTTTTATTATTTCCCGTTAGTTCGTCTTTATCAAGAAAACAAATCAGATTATTAAAGACTGGAAATTTTTCCCCATTATTAGCCTGAAAAAATTCATTTTTGCCTTCACATTTATAAGTAAGATTGTCTCCAGTTTTTGGATCCCTAATTATTTCTATTGTATTTTGTTCCATATAATAAAACTTTAGAAATAGATTCGAGTATGTTGTATGAAGTTAATAAAAGGTTTTATATATGTGCCATACCAGTCCGGCTAAATTATCAAAAAGAATTAAACTTAGCAACTCAGCTGCATCAACAATAAAATTAGCCGGAATGTAATATCCAATTTGGCGCACACATTTATTTTTGTCTTATTAAGACAAAATTCAAAGAGTTTGCCTATAAAATTAAGCTGTCATTATTTTATAGAATTATTTGTACCTCAAAATCAGACTCTTTATTATAATCGCAAATAATCCTTGAAATATTTTTTCAAAAAACTGTAAGATGATTGACATTGTTTTCCATTGGTTGGTGCTGATTTTATTAAACTGTGACATTAATAAAATTAGTAATCACATAGATCGTACTTAGCTGTACTTTTTCCAGCTTTTTGAAATTTGTATCATTTATCCAATTATTTACAAAATTATTCTTTATTAAATTTCTGGCAATAAATTCTTCCATTATTACAGCTAACGTGTAACAAGTATATGCCAGTCTTTAATGGACTTACATCAATATTGAATTTATTTTCGTTAATTTCATTTTGCATCATTATATTACCAGACAGGTTATAAATGGTTAATATTCCATGGGATTCGAATGCTTCTGATAAAGTAATATGTAATTTTTCCTTTGCAGAGTTTGGATATAACAGGTTGCTATTATTATTAGAAACCTTATTAACGTTAATATTTGCAGGAGAATCTTTGACAAGGGAATCAAGGTTTATTTTTAAAATTCCTGGATCAGCTGATAAATACAACATCTTTTGATTGTTTGTTCCTTTTAATATAACTCCAATTACTTCATTTAATGAAGGTTGAATATTAATTTCTGTTTTTTCTTTATTTGTATCGATAACCATTATTTTATTTGAGTAAACAAGCGGTGCATAGATTTTTCCCGAATTGTCGACTGCCAAATTGAAAATATCGGTTGTATTAGAAGTTATGAGTTCGCCGGTACCATTAATTGTTCCATCCTCATTCAAGGCATATTTTTTTATAATGTGACTTTCATAACCTGCAAGATAAATATGAGAATACCCTGAATCAAAAGCGATTCCTGTCGTCTGATATTCCTGATTATCAGAAGGCTCTGACAAAATTAAAGTTTTAGAATTAGAAGCTGTATCATACAACCATAATTTATTTTCTTTATCATCTATAATATAAAGTTTTCCGTTTTTAACAAATTTCAGGTTGAAAACTCTTGAAAATCCCGAATCAATGGTTTTAACTTTTATATCCGGTGTTATCATCAGTAATTTAGGACCGTTCCCAATATAGATATTTCCATTGGAACTGATATCAACTGCAGGGCCGACAAATCCTGATTTATCCAAAGTCAAAAGATCTACTATCTTATTGTCAATTTGCTTTCTTAAAACAAAATCCAAACAATAAAATATTGGGTTTTGTAAACTATCAAAACACATTCCATAGGGACGTTGTGTTGTTGATGTACTTACTATTTTTTCCCAGGTATAGTGCTGAGCATAGCCATCCAGGAAAAAACACAAAATAAACTGCATGATTACTATATATCTTCTTTTCATTTAAATAAATATTTAAAGAGTAAATAAATTCACTTTGTAAGACAAAAAATATTATATTCTCATTTCCGTATTTTCTCTGATAACAACTAAGTAAAAAATTACCCTTACTACTAAATTTATTCATACAAACTTTATCATGAATTATTAAAATATATTCTTTGTACATGGAATTAATCCTTTTGGAAAATTGCCGAATCTGTATTATTGTCAACCTCGGTTGAACTCGTGTTGCCTGAGCTTTAGGGATGACTCAATGCCGGCGTTATCATAATTAAAACCCTACAAGGTAAAAGAAAATATTGGTTCGGGGCATAAAGGTTAAATAATAAAGGCGTAATTTCTTAAGTTACGAATACAATTTTTAGCAGGTTTTTATTTTATGAAAGGGCGAAGCAAAATGATAGTTTTAGATTATTGGTAAATGAGAAAAGAAAAACCCTGCTGAAGGGTTTTATGTCATTAAGTGATGCAGTTGAATTATGCTAACTTGTCCGAATTAAAGACATTGATTACATTTCGATAAATACATGCGAGCAAGGGCCATCAATTTTTTTACTTGAAATGAAACATTAAAAATATCTGCCCATTCAAAATATCTGTATTAATATTTGACGAACTATTTTTAGTTTCATCATTAGATATTTTAACGGAATTACTACTGTAATCCCAATTTTCGATAGAATTTTTATGTTTTCCATAAAAATTATTCATATAGCCTAAACCAATTTCTCCACCTATAGATATTTTTGGAAATATAAAATATTCTATACCTGTAAATGCCCTAATACCTATGCCAATTCCATTATTCTGTTCAACCTCAATAGGCCGATTCGTCGTTTGATAACTATATGAATTAATGAAATCTGAAGTTGACGTAGGATCTGTATCTAAGTTAGAGAATGCATTACCATAAGCATATTTGTAATCATAATTAGATAAACTAAAATTAAGTTCAGCTCCGTATGATACCTGCAAACGACCGGAACCCTTTCTTTTTTCATAACCGATTGTTATACCAAAATTTATAAAAGAATAATCCAGCTTATCAGTTACATTTTTAGTATTATCATTGTCATCTACAACATTGTTTTCATTATGTTTGGTCGATTGGCTAATCCATAGTTTTACTCGAATAGCACTTTTCGAAGAAAGAAAATATTTCCCATACAATGTATTCCCATTTAAAAGGTTTAAATTTAATTGATTTGTACCCGAACTACTCAACATATTACCAACATAACTAAATATAGAATTGACCGAAAAGCCAACAGCATAATCGCCTTTCTGCGGTAAAATTACTTTGCCTCCTTTAGTTCTAAGCAATGAATCTTGTTGAGAATATGCTAATGAGAATAAAAAACCTAATGTCACTATTGTAATAATCTTTTTCATAATAATTGTTTTTTATTTAATTTAATATTGTAATATATTGATCCTGTATTCAATATTCATAACATAATATTAATCTTTTATCATTTTTTGAATAAAAACTCCTTTTTGCGTTTGTATTTGAATAAAATAAATACCCGCTCTTAAGTAACTTATTTTATATCTATTATTTCCCTGATCAACATGCAATATTTTTATAAGTTGGCCTTTCGAATCAAATAGTTGGCAACAGTTTACAGACTTGTCATTAATTTCAAGGTTGAATACATCATTAACGGGATTTGGAAAGAATTTAACAATCTCTTGGTTTGTTTCACTTATAATATTATCCGTAATATGGAGAGAATAATAACGATATGATTTGTTATACAACTTCCACTGGCTATCAGATTCGTCCCAATTATAGTTAATCACTAAAATATTTTCCCCGTTTGCATTAAAGATATATTCATATTTATTTGCACCAATCCATTGGTTGATAGGTTGGTCCCAAGTATAATAAGAATACATTGTTTCCCTCCCATCAGCATTAAAGCTATATTCATATTTATATGAGCCGATCCATTGGTCAGTTGTTTGGTTCCAATTGTAATAAGAACTCAATATTTTCCTATTGTTTTCATCATAGGAATATTCATATTTGTATGAATTAATCCATTGGTTGGTGGTTTGATCCAAATTGTAATATATATTCATCGTTTCATTTCCGTTCTCATCAAAAGTATAACTTTGTTTAGATAAACCTATCCATTGGTTGGCGATTTGATCCCACTTATAGTTTAAGTTTAAGGTATCTCTTCCATTAGTATTATAACTATATACAGTTTTAGAAGAATTAATCCATTGGTTGGTAATTTGATCCCAATTATACGTGATAATTAACGTTTCATTATTGCCTGTTCCATAGGAATATTCATTTTTTGATGAATAAACCCATTGGTTGGCAATTTGATCCCAATTATATGTGATAATTAATGTTTCATTATTGCCTGTTCCATAGGAATATTCATTTTTTGATGAATAAACCCATTGGTTGGCAATTTGATCCCAATTGTAAGCAATACTCAACATTTTCAAATTTTCCGCACTAAAGGTGTACTCATATTTTAAAGAGTTAACCCATTGTTTAGCGGACTGATCCCATATTGCATATATATACATTGTTTCGTTCCCTTTTGAATTATAAGCATACTCATAGTAATATGAATACAACCATTGCTTTGCTGTTTGATCCCATGTTGCATAAGTATACATAGTTTGAATCCCGTTTGCATTAAAAGTAAAGTCATATTTATATGAATATACCCATTGGCCAGTATTTTGGTTCCAAGTAGAATAAGTGCGCATAGTTTGGTTCCCGTTTGCATTATAACCATATTCATATTTATATGAATATACCCATTGGTTTAAGTTTTGACTCCAGGTATAATGAGTATACATCGTTTCATGCCCATTCAAATCGTAGTTGTATTCATATTTCGAAGATCCGTTCCATTGATTGGTGGTTTGGTTCCATATGTAACTAATAAATATCGATTGTTTAAAATTTGTATTGTATTTATAATAAGATTTATTGTTAATGGAAGAATCTGTTGGTGAAATAAAATTATAACCGTAAATAGAATCCAATAAATAATTAGAAGACATTGCTGACTTTATGTTTCCAGTAACATTCACTGAATAAAGAATACTATCCACATAGTTATCAAACTGAATTTTAGATTCATTGACAACATTCCCTTTATCAGCAAGGCCAAAACAAATTTCATTTTTATTTCTGACTTCTGTTTGAGTACCGTCAATTATTGGAACAAATACAAGCAATAATAAAAGACTTTTCATTATTATTTTTAAGTATTAATTTTAACTAATGTCAATTTTTGAAATAATTAATAAAATGATATACAAATATCAATTTTTTTTTAAAATTATAAGTAAGTTACCTTCAAGTTTATTGATAATATTCCTTACATTCAAGTTTTTAATACAACTTTATTCTAAAAAGTTGTATTAGATATTTGAACTCAAGACTTTTAAATTTCAATATATGACGTTTTTAAAATTTGAGTTTCACAAATAAATAGTTCTTAATGTTTTATAATGACTTTTTTAGTTTCAGTAAAGTTCCCTGACTTTAAAATTAATAAATAAATACCATCTCTAATTCCTTCAAATGAAACAATGTTTTTATCATTATAAAGAATTTCTGTTTTTATTTTAAGTCCAAGCATATTGAATATTTCCAAAGTAACCGGGCCATTCATAGATTTTTGAATTGTTAATAATGAACTTGCCGGGTTAGGACAAACCTGAAATTTATCCTGGTTTTCAGCCAAACTATTTATTGAAGCAGAAGAATCAACAGTGAAAACAAATCTATCAATATTAAAAGGTGTATTGGTACCACTGATAATATTAAAGTACAATACCTGTACGCCGGTATCCAGGCTTACTGCGTATGTTGAACTTACAGCCAGAGTTGTCCAGTCGTTTGTTTTTGGAACAGAAACCGTTTTTGTTGTTTCGGTTCCGATTTTAAAATTATATGTGCCTCCTCCGTCCTGAGATGCTGTATATACGTCAATCCTGTACAAAGCCTTTTGTTTAACATGAATAGTATAAGATACCCATTCTCCATTTGAAACATAATCCAATTGATAACCACTATCAGGCCTTGCTTCGATCCCAACTCCTTCGGTCGGTCTGTAGGCACCTCCCTGATTTATATTGTCACTGGTATAATAGGCAACATCTAATCCCCCCAGATCAAAATCTTCTGCCTGAATTATTCCAGGCACTTCCAAAGGATAACCTAAATAAGGTTTTCGTATTCCTAAAATATTTACAGCTACTGGGTAAGAATATAAATCAATAGAATCTTTTAGCCTGGTGCGAAGACGGTAATAATAAATTGTATTTCTTATTAGTGCAGAATCATGAAATTGAGTTGAAGTAGAATCTAATTTTGCAATAGGTGCAAAATCTGTAAGATTGGTTCTTCTGTCTAAAATTATACTGTCGTTTAATGTAGTCCTGTTTAACCAGGATAAAGAAACAGTAGTATCATTAACAACTGCTTTCAATTGTGTAGGAGATTCCTTGTAAGTATGAATAATGACATCTTTTGAATCATCCCATTTCCGGGTGTCTCTTATATAAGTTTGAAAATATCCGTTATCGTCCCATATATTAAATGATTCTCCACGGGAAATAGCTTGTTCAACCATGGTTGCATAATAAATCATCCTTGAATTATAATCGCATGCATTTTCGGCGCCCATTTCATCGGCAGTAACGGGTATATTATTTGTTTTCGACCAGGTATCAATTTGATCAAACGCGGAAACGGTAGTACTTATATCACTTGTACTTCCGTAAGTACCTAAAGCATCTAAAGCGAAACTGGAAGGATCGTACGGATGATAATATCCAATCAAATAATTATCATTTGTACCAGGTATTCAAGCAGCCATTAGCTGATCAGCTCTTGACCATTGATTGCCTGAGTACAGGACAATTCTTGTAGGATTTGTCTTCCGGATAATTCTTAAAACGCTACTATTAAAACTATCGACCATTGATGCCGACATAGGATCAGGTTCATTTAAAATTTCAAATAACAAATGATCCGATTTATCTTTGAAATGCCTTGAAACCTGACTCCATATACTATCGTATTTTGCAAATGTGTCCGCTTTTGCAACAAGATTTTTCATAGTATCAATTCCTTTCAGCCCGACTTCGTGATGTGCATTGATTATTATAAATAGGCCTTTGTTCAATCCCCACGTGACAATAGTATCAATCCTGTTTAACCAATCTTGGTTAATAGTATAGGGAGTGTTAGGGGAAACGTGAAATCTCCACGTAATAGGAATCCTTATACATGTAAATCCTGCGCTGTCATAATCATCGAAAAAATACTTTTCGAAAATAATTTCCCCATGAGCCTTCTGTAGGAGTTGCCTCCATAGTATTGCCTACATTTATACCACGTCCCATTTGAATTATCGCTTCATTCGGGGTAAGCTGGGCTTTTACACAGAAAAAATTTATAAAACAAGCGATTGAAATTATCAAAATAAATTTTGTTTTCATAAATAATATTTACATGTATTGTTTATGTAAAATTATTACATAATATTCTCAAAAACCTTGTTTTCACTAATTATAAAATCAAAAAGAAACACCAATAGAACTGAATAATATTTTCTTGACATCAGAACGCATAGTCGTACATTAATTACTTTATTATTTCATGAAGTTTAAAAAATGCGAATTCGGAAAAGGGATGATTCCTGTTTCATTCGGACTGGTAAAATGTGCTAATTAACGTGAGTTCGATATATGATTTATTGTATAACAATTAGTTGTATTTTTTTCTTAGTAAATCTTGGTGATTTGGTGTCTTGGTGGCAAAATTTTTCAGAAGAAATGACACAAAGTCACGAAGACTCAAAGAAAACACAAAGTTGATTATTGTTATATATCTATCCATCAATAAATCATATTTTATTTGTCACATCGAACTCACGTTAATTACTAATTAGGGATTCAGAAGCCGGAGATTTTATTCGAGTATATCACAAAAAAAAAATTGAAGCTTCATTTTCAATTTATATCGTGATCAGTATGGAATTATAAATTGTTAAAAATTATTAATATTTTATAAAATCACATTACTTCATTAATACTTTCTGGTTTTATATTGTCTAATATTATAAATATTATTTTTTTATAAGCAACAAATGAAGATACCCAGGTACCTGTTTTTTCTTTTTTTTATTTTTATCTTGATTAGTGCCTATTCCAATAATACACCTGTATTGACTAGGGTTAAAGGTACAATTATTGATGCCGGAACAAAAGATCCTATTGCTTTTGCAGGTGTTTCATGGATTAATGAAAGTACCAATGCCACTCTTTCTGATGATGAAGGTAATTATAACATAAAAACCAAAGATACAGTCAGCAGGATAATCATTAGCTGTGAGGGTTATAAAAATAAAATCATCAAAGTAAGAATTGGGCAGGTACAGGAAATTGATATCGCATTGGATCCCGATGTAAAAACATTAAAAGATGTAGTGGTTAAACCAAAACGAATTAAATACAGAAATAAAGGGAATCCTGCAGTAGAATTAATAAATAACGTAATTGCTCATAAATCCGGTAACAGGGTAGAAGATATAGATTTTTATGCTTATGAAAAATATGAAAAAATAGTATTCTCTCTTACCGATTTCAATGATAATTTTACAAACCTTCCATTCATTAGAAATTTCAAATTTGTCCTGGATAATATTGATACCACTATAATCCCTGGCAAGAAATCAGCACCGGTTTTTTTAAAAGAGGAACTCTCAAATGTATATTATCAAAAAAATCCCGAAAAAAAACTCGAAGTTCCTTTTGCTCAAAGGATGGTAAATTTTGACGATTACATTCATAAACAATCAGTCAATACATCTTTAAAAATGTTATACAAACCTATTAATATTTATGACAATAATATATTGTTATTGACCAACCAGTTTTTAAGTCCGATATCTTCCATGGCTCCGACTTTCTACAAGTATTTTATAATGGATACAAGTATCATAGAAAATTCAAAATGCATAAAGCTTGCTTTTTTCCCTCGTAATAAAGCCGATTTCCTGTTCCAGGGTAACTTGTTCATAGTTCTTGACAGCAGCTACGCCGTTAAGAAAATAGATATGTCTGTGAATAAAAACATTAATTTAAATTGGGTTAAAAACTTAGATATAATACAGGAATTCAATAAAATTCAAAATCATGGCTGGATGCTTACAACAAATGAATTGGCTATTGATTTTGGATTAAATGGCCAAAAAATAGGAATTATGGGAGAAAGGGTAGTAACGTACAATGATTATCAATTTGACAAGAGCAAATCGGACTGCATTTATGCAGCAATTTCAAAAAAGCAGAATAATGATAACATAGAAAATGACGATGATGCTTTTTGGGAAGCTCACAGGATACAGAAATTACCTCAACCTGAGCAAAATGTTTATGCATTATTGGATAGCGTTAAAAAAGTACCGGCATTCAAACATGCAGTAGATGCAGCATTACTTGTATCTTCGGGATATATTGGTGCAAGAAGACCATTTGAGGTCGGTCCAGTTGTAACTTTTTATAGTTATAATCCTGTTGAAGGTTCAAGGATCAGGATTGGAAGCCGTACAACGCCACACTTTGATAGAAACATCTATTTCGATTTTTATGGCGCTTATGGTACGAATGATGAAAGATATAAGTACTATGCGGGAGCAACTTACTTGTTTTCAAATAACACTATTTTCGGTTTTCCGATTAAATCAATAAATATCAGCTATCAGAACGATATCAAAATACCGGGACAGGAATTATTGTATGCCCAGGAAAATAATATCCTATTTTCGTTCAAGAGAGGAATTAATGATATAATGTATTATAATAAAACTATTAAAATTGAACATTTAAATGAATTTAAAAGCCATTTTTCTTATTCAATTGGATATGAATATACACAACAAACTCCAGCCGGCGAACTTTATTATAATACAACAAGCTATTTATTGCATACTAATAATCCTCCATATCTCAATATTTCCCAAGTTATCATTGATTTAAGATATGCACCTCACGAACAATTTTTCCAGGGAAAAATATACAGGACACCTATTATTGGTAAATATCCTGTTTTTTTATTCCAATATACTTATGGGAATAAATTACTCGGAGATGATTTTAACTATCAAAAATTCATGCTCGATGTAAGTAAAAGGTTTTATTGGTCATTTCTTGGATATACAGATGTGACTTTTGAAACAGGTAAAATATTCGGAGAAGTTCCTTTTCCGCTTCTGGATATTTCAAGGGCCAATCAAACATATTCATATCAACCGTTATCTTATAATCTGATGAATTTCCTGGAATTTGTAAATGACGAGTACGTGGCTTTGTTTGCCGATCATTGTTTTAATGGTTTTATTTTAAATAAAGTTCCTTTAATAAAGAAACTGAAATTTAGAGAATATGTAACATGTAAAGTTTTGTACGGAGGTATAAGTAAAGACAATAATCCCAATAATCCCAATTCGGAACCGGAACTTTATAAATTTCCTGTTTACAGCAATGGAGAACCTATTACTTATACATTTGGCAAAGTACCTTATGTGGAAGCAAGTGTAGGTATATCCAACGTGCTTAAATTTTTCAGAATAGATTACGTACAACGGTTGACTTATCTCAATCATCCAAATATTTCAACTAACGGGATTAGATTAAGCATTAAGTTGGATTTTTAAAGCTACTTGTAATTTGATATAATTCTTTTATATCCTCATCGGTCAAAATATCGAGTGTCTTTTATTCCTTACATTATGATATTTAAGAAATAACTGGTTTTCTACTGGCAAAAACTACTTTGCCTTTGGCTTCTAATCTGGTTTTATATCGGCTCCGGGCCTCATCAGGATCAGTGCCAATGGCCACATAAATTTTCGTTCTTTCATCTATCACAACTTCCTGCAACTTACTCACATCAGGTGATTTAAAATTATTCATTCTTCTTTCTTGCATTTTTTTCCTTTCCTGTTATTTATATCGCCATTTGTTTACAATTTTTTTGTTTTAGCATTTCATTATGTAAACAAATTTGTTAATACTAAACACTACTACAAAAACAGTTAACTCTCGTCAATTTTATCTAAGTGTATTGGAAATGTTAAGAAGCTATCCCCTGTTCGTTATAGAACATTCGCGAACGGTATCATAAATGCTATAGTTTTATTTTTGCTCTTAACCGGAGGTACATATTGATTGGATTAGAATTGATGTAATAACATGTAATTAACTATAAAGTTCTTGTAAACTGCAAATATACGTTGAAATATGCGTTAATTTAGGTTTTTAGCAATAATTATTAATTCAGGATTAAATGAATCGTTATACTGAATTTTCTAAAGAAAAATTTTAATAGGAAATTTAATAGATTCATCTTTCGGATAACCGGCGAAGTCTTGTTTGGAGAAATTTTCAAAATCTTTAAAAGAATATGAAATTTTTTATGATGTTTTGAATAGTAAAATAAATGAAGCTTTTATTCCCACTCAATAGTTGCAGGTGGTTTGGAACTGATATCGTAAACTACCCTGTTAACGCCTTTGACTTTGTTGATAATTTCATTGGATACTTTTGCCAGGAAATCATAAGGCAAGTGTGACCAATCAGCAGTCATTCCGTCAGTAGATGTTACAGCGCGCAAGGTCACGACATTTTCATACGTGCGTTCATCGCCCATCACGCCTACTGATTGAATCGGGAGTAAAATAGCCGCCGCTTGCCATACTGTGTTATATAAATTTGAAGATTTGAGCCCTTCAATAAAAATATGATCTACTTCCTGTAATATCGCAATTTTTTCGGGAGTAATGTCTCCTATTATTCTTATCGCCAATCCTGGCCCCGGAAAAGGATGCCTGTTTAGAAATTGAGAAGGAAGATGCAATGTACGGCCAACGCGCCTGACTTCATCCTTAAATAACAAACGCAATGGTTCAATTACTTTCAGGTTCATTTTCTCAGGTAATCCGCCAACATTGTGATGAGATTTGATAGTTGCTGACGGACCATTCACGGATACCGATTCAATAACATCAGGGTAAATGGTTCCCTGTCCAAGCCATCTGGCATCTTTAATTTTTCTGGCTTCCGCTTCAAAAACTTCAATGAAACATCGGCCAATAATCTTTCTTTTTTGTTCAGGATCGGATACTCCTTTTAAATCATTTAAAAATTTATCTTTTGCATTAACTCCAACAACATTTAATCCCATGTCTTTATAAGAGATTAAAACAGTCTCAAATTCATTTTTTCTTAGCAAACCATTATCTACAAAAATGCATGTAAGGTTTTTACCAACTGCATTATGCAAAAGTAATGAAGCAACTGAAGAATCAACACCACCAGACAGACCTAAAATTACTTTATCGTTACCAATTTTGTTTTTTAATTCTTCTATTGTTGTACCAACAAAAGAAGCTGGTGTCCAGCTTTGAA
This sequence comes from uncultured Bacteroidota bacterium, assembly GCA_963851385.1. Taxonomy (GTDB): domain Bacteria; phylum Bacteroidota; class Bacteroidia; order Bacteroidales; family DTGW01; genus CAWEFA01. The sequence goes on from CAWKPE010000015.1 coordinate 49,218, forward strand.
TGCAACCGCAAATATCCAAAAGAAAATTTTTTAGTAAGATGTTACCTTCAGTTGTATGGTAAACTTCCGGATGAAACTGTATCCCATAAGTACTTTCTCCTTCTACCACAAATGCTCCGACTTTCACATCATTGGTACTACCAATTATTTTAAATGATTTCGGTACTTTCATTATGGTATCACCGTGTGACATCCATACTTGTGTGTTTTCACTAACATCTTTAAAAAGAGGATTGCTATTATCAATAAACGATAGATTAGCTCTGCCATATTCCCGGGTTTTGGAAGGTAATATTTCTCCGCCAAATGATTGAGCAATATATTGAGCACCATAACATATACCAAGTATAGGAAGGTTTCCTTTAATTGATGACAAATCAGGAAAAGGAGCATTGACATCACGCACAGAAGAAGGACTTCCTGAAAGAATTACACCTTTAATATCTGAATCAATTGCTAATTTCTTACTGTAAGGATGTATTTCGCAATACACATTCAACTCACGTACCTTACGTGCAATCAGCTGAGTATATTGCGAACCAAAATCCAGGATAATTATTTTTTCTGACACTATTTTCAGTTTAAAGTTTAAAGTTCAAGATTCAAAGTCCAAAGATAATATTTTCAAAGTTGAAGTTTCCAATTTCCGGTATCCGGACTCCGGTTTCCGTTCAAATCTCAATCTCCATGCCATCCTCAGCCAATATAGTATTTTGAAAAATGCTCTTTGCTTCTTCAAGAAATTTTTCATCATGTTTGTACCTTGATGAGAAATGTCCCAAAACAAGCCTTTTCACATTTGCTGAATCTGCAAGTTTTGCTGCCTGTGCCGCAGTTGAATGATAAGTGATTTTGGCAAGCTTGGCATCATCATTCAAAAAAGTTGCTTCATGATAAAGCAAATCAGCATTTTTAATTGAAGGAATAACAGAATCAGTTGCTTTAGTGTCTGTAATATAAGCATAAATTTTGGGTGGATTTGGTTTTATTGTCAGTTGTTCGTTAGGGATAATTTTCCCTTCAATAGTCTCAAAATCGCTGCCGTTTTTAATATTGACAATATCTTTAATGCCCAAATTATAATATTGAATCATTTCTTTTTTAATGTTAAATAACTTAGGCTTTTCTCTAAAAACAAATCCTGAACACGGGATTCTATGCTTTAAAGGAATTGTAAAAATTTCAAGCTTGCCATCTTCATAAAGCAAAAGTGATTTCTTTGTTACAAATGGATGAAATTTTAGAGGATATGAAAGATCGGTTTCAAAATATTGAAAATGACTGTTAAGTATTACTTCAAGTTTTGGGTGCGCGTGGATATTTAGTACATTTTTTCTGCCAAGCATTGATAAGGAAGAGATTAATCCAAAGAGTCCATAAACATGATCGCCATGTAAATGGCTGATAAAAATATGATTAATCTGGGCAATTTTTTTTTTAAACCTGCGTAATTGAAGTTGAGTACCTTCACCGCAGTCAATTAAAAAAAAGCGCTCATCATGATTGACAAGATGAGCGCTTAAAGATCTTTTCGAAGTAGGCAGAGCTGAACTACTACCTAATATCGTTACTGTAAAAAACATTTTTTTTTAATACATTGAACTATTTTTTATCGCTTTCTAAAATCAATTCTACTGCCTCGTTTACCGATTCAGTAATATTTAAAACAGTATCCAGCTGTGAAATAATAATAAGGCGTTCCACAGCATCGTTTAATCCAGTAAGTACAAATTTACCACCAGCATTTTTACATAGGCGGTTGGCTACAAGAATTGCACTTAAACCGGATGAATCGCAATAGCGACAATTACTCAGGTCGAGAATAATATTTTTCTCTCCATTACCTGAAATCAAGACGAGTTCTGACTTCAATGAAGGAGCAATATGAGTGTCAAGCTTCTCTTCAAGAACCTGTATTAATGTGTGACTCTCCAGTTTTTCAATCTTGAATTCCATTGTTATTTAATTTTAGAATTTGATATTCAGATTACTCAGTTTTCTTAGATTTTGCTGTTTTTTCAGCTTTAACTGATTTCTCAGATTTAGTAGCCTTTTCAGTTTTTACCTTTTTTTCAGCTTTTGCAGCTTTTTCAGCTTTAACTGATTTCTCAGCTTTAACTGCCTTTTCAGCTTTTGCTGTTTTTACAGCCTTATCTGCTTTTTGAGGTTTTTCTACTATTTCAACATCTTCTGATTTTTCAGATTTCACAGAACTTTCAATTTTATCTGATTTCACAGATTTATTAACTTTCTTCTGGTTTTCCTCCATTTCAGTTTTTAATGCAGCTAAATCAGTGATATCTCCAAGCGTCGTTTTTTCAATATTACCTTTATTTTTTCTTGTCGATCTTTTTGATGATACTTCCTGCTTTTTATTACTACTTGTTTCTTCTGCCTTTTTAATGTCTTCAAATATCCTGCTATGAGATAAAATAATTCTTTTTGCTGACTTATTAAACTCAATGACCTTAAATTCCAGCTTATCATCAATTTTTGCTGCAATACCGTCAGCTTTTACCATATGTTTAGGAGTCACAAAACCTTCTACACCATATGGAAGAGCAACAATAGCTCCTTTATCAAAAATGTCAACAACGGTTCCCTCGTGAATACTATCTACTGTAAAAATTGTTTCAAATACATCCCATGGATTTTCTTCAAGTTGTTTATGACCAAGGCTCAAACGACGATTTTCTTTGTCAATTTCCAATACAACAACTTCAATTTCATCGCCAATATTTGTAAATTCAGCAGGATGTTTGATCTTCTTTGTCCACGATAGGTCTGAAATGTGAATAAGACCGTCAACACCTTCTTCTATTTCAACGAACACTCCAAAGTTAGTAAAGTTACGAACTTTTGCGGTATGTTTGCTACCTATTGCATATTTTTCTTCAATATTTTGCCATGGGTCTGTTTTTAACTGTTTCATGCCTAATGACATCTTTCTTTCCTCGCGGTCGAGGGTAAGAATAACAGCATCAATTTGATCGCCCACTTTTAGAAATTCCTGTGCACTGCGTAAATGTTGTGACCATGACATTTCTGAAACGTGGATAAGTCCTTCAACACCGGGTGCGATTTCTACAAATGCACCATAATCGGCCATAACAACAACTTTACCGCTTACCTTATCGCCAACCTTTAAAGTTGGGATCAAGTGAATCCCATGGATGCGGCGTAAGTTGCTTCAAACCTAAAGCAATACGTTTTTTTGCATCATCAAAATCAAGAATTACCACATTCAACTTTTGGTCTAGCTGAACAATTTCTTCCGGATGATTTACACGACCCCATGATAAATCGGTAATGTGAATTAGTCCATCAACACCACCCAAATCGATAAATACACCATACGATGTGATGTTTTTAACAGTACCTTCGAGAACCTGACCTTTTTCGAGCTTGGAAATAATTTCTTTTTTCTGCATTTCCAGTTCAGCTTCAATAAGGGCTTTATGTGATACAACAACATTTTTAAATTCGTGATTAATCTTCACTACTTTAAATTCCATTGTTTTGCTGACAAATGCATCATAATCACGAATGGGTTTTACATCTATTTGCGAACCTGGAAGAAATGCTTCAATTCCGAAAACATCTACAATCATGCCACCTTTTGTGCGGCATTTGATATAACCTTTGATAATTTCGTCATTCTCAAGTGCTGCGTTTACTCTGTCCCATGAACGCATTGCTCTTGCTTTTTTGTGCGAAAGTACCAATTGTCCTTTTTTGTCTTCCTGGCTTTCTACATATACTTCAACTTTTTCTCCTATCGCTAGTTCAGGATTATACCTGAATTCATTCAAACTCACTACTCCTTCCGATTTATAGCCGATATTAACGACTACTTCCCGTTTGTTCATTGAAATAACAGTACCTTCAACAACTTCATTTTCAGCGATAGTCGAAAGGGTTTTGTTGTAAAGTGTTTCAAATTCATTTCTTTTATCTGCTGAGTAAATTTCACCTTTATTGGTATAATTACTCCAGTCAAATTCTGCAATTACTTTTTCACGTTGTGCTTTTTTAATTTCTGCCAGATGATCGATATCATCGTCTTCTTCCTCTTCCTCTTCCTCTTCCTCTTCTTCTTCGACTTCTTCAGTTTCTTCAGGAAGTTCTTCGTCAATTGCGGTTACTTCTTCCAAATTGTTTGTAGCTCCTTCAACCAATTCGGTTTCATTGATCTCTGAATCATTCAGTTCTTCAACTTTCTTTTTTTCTGTGTTTTTAGCCATTTAAATCAATTAAAAATTAATGGGTTAGACAATATATTAAATTTCTTGGAGCTGCAAAATTAAAACTTTCTGCATTAATTGATTTAAATATACAAAAAAAAAATCAAATAGGTGCATTTAGACAAATGTTGCAACTTTAATAACTTAATGATTAAAATTTCGCAAATCCTCAGATTGACTGGTTTTTCCGTTATAAGCAAAAAGCTTAATATGCCAGATGTTAATATTAATAAAAAACTTCTAATTTTACCGTCTTTATAATATATAAACTGATTTAAAATAATTTTTATATGAAAATTGTTGTTGTCGGCACCGGTTATGTAGGTCTGGTTACCGGAACTTGTTTTGCGGAAACAGGCTTAAATGTTACTTGTGTTGATATAGACAAAGAAAAAATTAACAAATTAAGTCGTTGTGAAGTTCCTATTTATGAGCCCGGTTTACAAACAATGGTTGAAAGAAATATTAGTAAGGAAAGGCTCTGCTTTACTACTAATTTAAAAGAATGTCTTTCTGGAAGCGAAGCAGTTTTTATAGCTGTAGGAACACCTTCCGATGAAGATGGTAGTGCTGATCTTAAATATGTTTTGGATGTTGCCCGTGATATAGGAAAATATATTGATAATTATCTGGTTGTAATTACAAAAAGTACGGTACCAATTGGAACAGCTTTTAAAGTCAAAACAATTATACAGGAAGAACTTGACAAAAGAAAATCAACACTGAAATTTGATGTTGCATCGAATCCCGAATTTTTAAAAGAAGGAAATGCTGTTGAAGATTTTTTAAAACCTGACAGGATAGTACTTGGTGTAGATTCGGATGAAGCAGAAAAAATAATGCGAAAATTGTATAAACCTTTTTTGTTAAACGGGCATCCTTTGTTGTTCATGGATATCCCTTCTGCCGAACTTACCAAATATGCTGCAAATGCAATGCTTGCTACAAAAATCAGCTTTATGAATGAAATAGCAAATTTATGTGATGCTTTGGGTGCTGATGTGAATATGGTCAGGAACGGGATTGGCTCCGATCCTCGTATAGGTAATAAATTTATATATGCCGGCGTTGGATATGGTGGATCTTGTTTTCCAAAAGATGTGAAAGCTTTAATAAAGACAGCAGATAATATTAATTATTCATTAGAAATTCTTAAAGCCGTTGACAAAGTAAATGTAACTCAGAAAGAAATTCTTATAAAAAAAATAAAATCGTATTTTAAAAGTAATATTAAAGATAAAACTTTTGGAGTATGGGGATTGTCATTTAAACCGCAAACTGATGATATTCGAGACGCTCCTGCGATTGCAATTATTGAGAATCTTATTGATGATGGAGCTAAAATAAAAGTTTATGATCCTGTTGCAATGGAGCAATCAAAGAAAAAATTAAGTAAAAATGTTGAATTTGGGAAAGATCAGTATGATGCTCTCATAGATATTGATGCTTTAATACTCGTTACGGAATGGTCCGAATTCCGGCTTCCTAATTTTAGTATAATGGAAAAATTAATGAAAAGTAAAGTAATTTTTGATGGTAGGAATATATATGAACCTTCTGAAATGCAGGAACTAGGTTTCACATATTTTAGTATAGGTCGTAAAACAATATTTTCAAAAAAATAAATCGTTTTTATTCTATAATTAAATATTAATGAAAAGAATACTTGTAACAGGAGGTTCTGGATTTATTGGCTCTCATCTTTGTGAAAGATTATTAAACGAGGGCAATGAAGTTATTTGTCTGGATAATTTTTTTACCGGCTCAAAATCAAATATAATTCATCTACTTTCAAACCAATATTTTGAACTGGTGAGACATGATGTTACAATGCCATATTATTCTGAAGTTGATGAAATATATAATTTGGCTTGCCCTGCATCACCAATCCATTATCAGTTTAATTCCATAAAAACTATAAAGACTTCGGTGATGGGGGCAATTAACATGCTTGGGCTTGCAAAAAGAACAAAATCAAAAATACTGCAAGCTTCAACCAGCGAAGTTTACGGTGATCCCGAAATTCATCCGCAACCTGAAGATTATTGGGGACATGTTAACCCTATTGGTGTTCGCTCATGTTATGATGAAGGAAAACGTTGTGCTGAATCACTTTTTATTAATTATTATCTGCAGAATAAAGTTAAAATCAAGATTTGTAGAATTTTTAATACTTATGGCCCCAGGATGCATCCTAACGATGGGAGAGTAGTTTCTAATTTTATTGTTCAGGCTTTAAAAAATGAACCTATTACTGTATTTGGTGATGGACACCAGACCAGAAGTTTTCAATACATTGACGATCTGCTTGAAGCAATGATAAGAATGATGGAATCTGATGAAAGTTTTACAGGTCCGGTTAATATAGGTAATCCAAAAGAATTTACGATAATTGAATTGGCTGAACAAATAATAAAACTAACAAAATCAAAGTCTAAAATTACTTTTGAACCTTTGCCTCAGGATGATCCTATGCAAAGAAAACCGGATATAAGCCTGGCAAAGAAAATGCTTGGAGGATGGGAACCTAAAATTGAATTAGAAAAAGGGTTAATAAAAACAATTGACTATTTTAAAAATAAAATGGACAAATAATTTGCAGATATGCAAATTTTTAGATTAAATGATTTTATGAATAATAAAGTTATAACATCAAAAGATTTTATAAATTTTATCAAATAGAATTATGAAAGGAATTATTCTTGCCGGAGGCAGTGGAACCAGACTTTATCCAATCACAAAAAGTATTTCCAAACAAATTATTCCGGTTTATGATAAACCAATGATATATTATCCTTTATCAGTGCTAATGTTGGCAGGCATTAGCGAAATTCTTATTATTTCTACTCCAAAGGATATAAAATTATATGAAGATTTGTTGGGAAATGGAAAACAAATAGGTATTCAAATTCATTATGCAGTACAACCTTTACCCGAGGGATTGGCCCAGGCATTCATAATTGGTGAGAAATTTATTAAAAATGATAATGTCTGCCTCGTTCTTGGTGATAATATTTTCTATGGGCATGGACTTGGAACAATTTTAAAAGAAGCTTCTGGTCTTAATGATGGTGCAATTGTGTTTGGATATTATGTTAATGATCCCCAACGTTATGGTGTAGTAGAATTTGATGACTCAGGTAGTGCTATTAGTCTTGAAGAAAAACCGAAAAATCCTAAATCAAATTTTGCAGTTACAGGTTTGTATTTTTATAGTAATGACGTTGTATCTAAAGCTAAAGGATTGAAACCATCGGCTAGAGGTGAGCTTGAAATTACAGATTTGAACAGTCTTTATTTAAATGAAAAACGTTTAAAAGTCAAACTATTAGGTAGAGGCATGGCATGGCTGGATACAGGTACTCATGAAAGCCTGCTTCAAGCCTCAAATTATATATATACTATTGAACAAAGACAAGGGCTTAAGGTTTCGTGCCTGGAAGAAATTGCTTTTAAAATGGGTTATATTAATAAAATCCAACTTTTAAAACTGGCAGATGAACTCAAGAATAATCAGTATGGTGAATATCTTGTGAAACTGGCTAACGAAAAAATATTTACTTTTGAAGACCATTAAAATCAGTATTAATAATGAATGTTATATCCACACCAATATCAGATCTATTTGTCATTGAACCTCGTATTTTTAAAGATGAAAGAGGATATTTTTTTGAACATTATAATGAGGAGAAATTCAAATCGGCTGGTTTAAATTATCGTTTTGTCCAGGATAATCAATCAAAATCGTCTTTTGGTGTTGTTAGAGGCTTGCATTACCAGTTAGCACCTTTTGCGCAAACCAAGCTTTTAAGAGTTATCCAAGGCAGAATATTCGATGTTGCTGTCGATATAAGAAAAAACAGTCCGACTTTTGGACATTGGTATGGTGTTGAAATTACTGAAGACAATTTTCTTCAATTGCTTATTCCTAAAGGATTTGCTCATGGTTTCTCAGTTTTAAGCAAAACGGCAATTGTACATTATAAATGTGATCATGTATATCAATCTTCTGCTGAAAAGGGAATATTATATTGTGACAAATCATTAAACATTGATTGGCATATTGACCTAAAAGATACATTGGTATCTCCAAAAGATATGATGTTACCTGACTTTGATAAAGCAGAAATGAATTTTCTGTAAAAAAGAAAAAGGTATAGTGTAAATGGTAAAAGCTAATAACAATTACTTTATTAAGAACCTTAAGCAGCATATATGACAAACATCTTAATTACAGGTTCAAATGGGCAGCTGGGAAACGAAATTAAACTTCTTGTTTCATCATTATCAAATGCAAACTTTCTTTTTCACGATATTGATACTCTTGATATAACCAATTATGAAGCATTATCAGTATTTTGTCAAAAGCATAAACCTGATATTATTGTCAATTGTGCGGCATATACCGCAGTAGATAAAGCGGAATCAGAAGAAGAAAAAGCATTCTTAATTAATAATACAGCAGTAGAAAATATTGCAAAAATTGTTTCTCAGTATTCTGCTAAAGTTATTCACATATCCACAGATTATATTTTTGACGGTTCAAGTAACAAACCATACGAAGAAACTGATGCAACAAATCCTGTTTCTGTCTATGGTAAAAGTAAATTAGCAGGTGAAAAGCATTTAGAAACATTGTCAAATGCTGTTATCATTCGTACTGCATGGCTATACAGCAGTTTTGGCAATAATTTTCTTAAAACAATGATTCGTTTGGGAAAAGAAAAAAAGGAATTGAAAGTTGTTTTTGATCAGATAGGAACTCCGACTTATGCATCAGATTTGGCACAGGCAATTATAGTTATAATAAATCAAACTTTAAAAAATCCCTCCGAGTTTAAAGCTGGCATTTATCATTATGCTAATGAAGGTGTGTGCAGTTGGTATGATTTTGCTTCCGAGATAATGCAACAATGCAAGTTAAACTGCAGAATTTGTCCGATAGAAACTTCAGAATATCCAACTCCTGCAAAACGGCCTGCATTTAGTGTTTTAAATAAATCTAAAATTAAAAAAGTATATAATATTTCAATTCCCTGGTGGAAAGATAGCTTATCACTTTGTCTTGAAAAAATAAAGCAAAATTCGAAAACATAATTTTTTTACGTCTGTTTTCGAGAAATACAAAATACTTGAATTATACTTAATTTTGCTTTCTATTAAACATATAAAACATGAGTAATTTTGATTCTTTAGAGTTTGCAAGGAAAAGAGCTCAAGAATGGCTCTCAGAAAAATACGATGCTGATACACGTACTGAAGTCGAAAGGCTTATTAAGTCAGATGAAAGTACTTTAATTGATGCCTTTTATCGGGATTTGGAGTTTGGAACTGGCGGATTAAGAGGTATAATGGGTGCCGGTACTAACCGAATGAATGTTTATACGGTAAGTAAAGCAACCCAGGGTTTAGCCAATTATTTACAAAAGAATTTTCCAAAATTAAAACCCGTAAAAGTTGCTGTTGCGCATGATTGTCGCAATAATAGCAGATTGTTTGCTGAAACTGCTGCAAAAATATTTGCTGCAAATGGAATTAAAGTTTATCTTTTTGATAGTCTTCGCCCAACTCCTGAGCTTTCATTTGCCATCCGGCATTTTAATTGTCAGAGTGGTGTAGTTATTACTGCTTCACACAATCCAAAAGAATATAATGGTTACAAAGCATATTGGGACGACGGAGGACAAGTAGTTCCTCCACATGATAAAAATATCATTGCTGAAGTGGAAAGTATTAAAAGTATTGAAGAAATCAAATTTAAAGGAAATGATAATCTAATCGAATCAATCGGCTCAGAAATTGATGAAATATATACTGATAAAATTAAAGAATTGTCTCTTTCACCGGATTTTGTAGCTATGCAAAATAACATGAAAATTGTGTATACTCCAATTCATGGCACAGGCGTAAAGTTAGTACCATTAGCACTTAAAAAATTCGGGTTTAAAAATATCATTAATGTTCCTGAACAGGATATTTCTGATGGCAATTTCCCGACTGTGAGATCACCCAGTCCTGAAGAATCAGCCGCTTTAGCAATGGCAATTGAAAAAGCAAAATCAGTTGGAGCAGAATTGGTAATGGCTACTGATCCTGATGCAGATAGGGTAGGTATTGCAGTTAAAGACGACAAAGGCAATTTTATTCTTCTTAACGGTAACCAAACAGGTTCCTTATTAATTTATTATTTACTTAGACGCTGGAGTGAAAAAGGTAAAATTAATGGCAATGAATACGTAGTAAAAACGATAGTTACTACAGAACTTATTGCGAGAATTGCCGCTAAATTCAATGTCACAAATTATGATGTTTTAACCGGTTTTAAATACATTGCTGAAATTATCAGGCATTATGAAGGTAAAAGTACTTTTATAGGTGGGGGAGAAGAAAGTTATGGCTATCTGGCTGGTGAATTCGTCCGCGACAAAGATGCAGTTATCGCGTGTTCGTTAATTGCAGAAGCGGCGGCGTGGGCAAAAGAAAATGGTAAAACTCTTTATAATTTATTGCTTGATATATATTTGGAATTTGGTTATTATAAGGAATCTTTGATTAATCTATCTAAGAAAGGTAAGGAAGGTCAGGAGGAGATACAAAAAATGATGGAAAATTTTCGCAATAATACTCCGAAATCAATTGGCGGTTCAAAAGTTGTTAAAGTATATGATTATCAATTAAGCAAAATTATTGATGTACAAGCAGGAAAAATTAGTGAAATAAAACTTCCAAAATCTAATGTTATCCAATTTATTACAAACGAAGGATCTAAAATAACTATTCGTCCCAGTGGTACTGAACCAAAAATAAAATTCTATTTTGGAGTTAAAGGGAATTTAAAAGATAAAAAAAATTTTGATAAAGTAAATGCTGAAGCAGTCCAGAAGATAAAAACAATAGCACAGGAATTAGGGTTAGAATAATACTTTATTTAGTTAACAACATATTTTTATTAATGATCAACAATAAAATTATTACAGTTGTATTGCCAGCTTATAATGCTGAAAAAACGTTAGAAGCCACGTATAATGAAATTCCTTTTGACATTGTTGACAAAGTTATCTTAGTGGACGATTGTAGTAGTGACAATACACTTGAAGTAGCAAAAAAATTAAATATCGAATTTGTAATTAAGCATAACGTGAATAAAGGTTATGGGGGAAACCAAAAAACCTGTTATAAAAAAGCTTTAGAACTTAATAGTGATATTGTTATAATGCTTCACCCGGATTATCAATACACGCCAAAACTAATTCATTCAATGGCTTATCTTATAGCTAACGGGTTGTATGATGTTGTTCTTGGTTCTCGTATTCTTGGCAGAGGAGCATTAAAAGGAGGAATGCCTTTGTACAAATATATATTTAACAGATTTCTTACATTGACCCAGAACCTGTTAATGAATCAAAAACTTTCTGAATATCATTCAGGTTATCGTGCTTTTTCAAAAAAAGTTTTGGAATCTATTAATATTGAAAAAAACAGTGACGACTTTGTATTTGACAATCAGATGCTGGCCCAGATTTTCTATGCCGGATTTGACATTGCCGAAATTACCTGCCCTACAAAATATTTTGACGATGCATCTTCAATTAATTTCAGAAGAAGCTTTAAGTATGGTTTAGGAGTAATAGATACATCTTTAAAATATTTTCTTTCAAAAATTGGCATTTATAAATCAAGTATTTTCAAAATTACTTAAGATGCTTTGCATTATGCTCTTATTTTTTCAATAGATAAACCAAGGGCAAATCATAAGATAAAGAAATATTCCATCGCCAGGCAGCTGAATTAACGGGTAACCCATTAATAGTTACCAATCGTAATTGCGGACCATATTGAACTCCCGCACCCAAAGTAATTGGCGAGTTGAATAATCTGCCTGCAATTAAAGATGCACCTGGTGCTAATATATTTTGTAGATTCATTTCAGGAAGGCGATACGTATTAAAACCATTTAAGCGAAAACTAGCCGGAACACCTAAATCAATTATAGAAAAATAAATTCCTGCATGTCCCACAATTGACCGGCATTTTGGAGTACTAATATAAATTCCAATACCAATTGGTGCTGATAATCCTATTGTAGTTATATTTTTATTATTAATATTCATATACTCCATCCCGCTGCAAATTCCCAAATAAGCATTTATAGAAACTGAAAAATGGGCATAATCTTTTAATGAAGAAGCTTTTACAGGTGTTATCTCAGCATCAATTGCCATTTTCACTTCTTCCGGAGTTTGTGCTTCTGAAATATTTGCAAAGAATATAGCATAACGGTCAATTTTATCTCTTGATTCTTTATTCTTTTTATCATAGAATAAAGTTGAATCAAGAATCTGTATTGTCTTAAATACAGCTCTTCCATACTTATATGTATTAAAACCACAATAAGCATCATTCACTTCTTGAATGACTGGAATACTTGATTTAATTTCTTCCGGTACTATTATGGTTTCATTCGCTAAATTTAATTGTACTAATGTTTCAAAAAAATCTGTTATGGAACTCGAATAACTTCTAAATTTAAATTTTCCGGTTTCATTATTATTTTTTATTTCATAACTCAAAGAATCAAATTCTCTTTCAACTTTGGAGGCTTTAAAATAAACCTGTTTCAAATAACCAATCCAGGTGGATCGGTTTAATTTAAATTGCACAGCCAGTTCTTCAAGTTCTTTTTTCAGATCAAAAGTTACTTTTTCATTTCTTTTAAAGTAAATATTGAGTTGCAGGTTTTTTTGATAAAGCAATCCAAATATAATTTTCATCCTGGTTTCACTTTCTATTATGTTTTTAAATTGAGAAGAATTGATATACATTGTTTCATGAGCAGTATCCCTGAAACATGAAGAAACCAGGTTGAAATATTTAACAGCCTCAAGTAAATTAGATGTATCTTTTTTAATAGCATTTTCTTCAGCAATTTCTGAAATTATATCAGCTATGTTCTCACCTTTTTGCATGCCGGAAGCCAGCATGCTAATAAAGGTAAACAGTTTACCTTTTTCAGCATTTAGGGAATAATAAAATTTTGATTGTAATCTCAAACGTGAAAGATGAATTAGTAATGTTTCCATGTCCTTTTCAGCAGCATTTCGAAATATCGGAAACATATTATATAAATTATCAGTGTTTATGTATTTTGCAACTTCATCAGTTTCGGGGAACAATGCTTTAAGTTCCGTATAATTTTCAAAATCTCTTTTCAGTTTCAGAAAAAAATCTACAGTGAATTCTTCTTTAAAACGTTTAGCCATTATCTGGGGCTCTTCTTTTTTATAACTGAATAAATCTATATTTTCAGCTTCAGGATAAGCGAATATTTTAGGTTCAATTGACACAAATTTCTTTGAAATTGTATTTGTCACGTTAGGAATGAAATCTTTAAAAAAAGGATTCTGTTTAAAATATTTGATGAAGTTTTTGCTTGAGTCTTTGGAAAAATAATATTTTCTAAGAATCGATAAGCAGGAATATTTTGAGTTCTCGGAACAGTTGAATTTTTTGTCCTTATCCAATGATCTGGACAGTTCCATTGCATCATAAAAAAGTAAATCCTGTCCTATTACTGAAAAAGTAAAATAGAATAATAAAATTAAAAATGATGATAGTTGCTTCACAGTTTGATATATCTAAAACACGAAGATACAAAGAGACAAAGAAATACAAAATAAAAACTTAAAATACCACTTTGCAACGAGCGCACAAATTAATTGTTTTTAATTGTTATTTTGACTTGTCAGGAGCAACAGGTATTGGAGGCAAAGGTTTATAGTCTTTCAATTGTTCTTTTGCTATTTCAATTGCTTTGTTGAGTTGATCATCTATATCCTGATACTCTCGCGATGGATCATTATCTATAGTTATATCCGGTTCCACACCAATTCCTTCAACTATCCAGGCGCTGCTATCGGCAGAATAAGATGCAAACTCCGGTTTTCGCAATTCTGTTCCATCAATAAACGGAAGGGTACCACTAATTCCTACAACTCCTCCCCAGGTGCGATGGCCAATTATTGTTCCCATCTTATGCTTTTTAAATGCATAAGCAAAAAGATCGCCGTCTGATGCCGAATACTGGTCGATCAGCAAAATCTTAGGTCCTAACATCATTTCAGAAGGTACTGAAGTTGGCTGATCAGAATTACGAAACATTTTGGAACGGGTGAGTTCACGCTTCAGTCTCTCAATAATCATAGGAGAAACATTTCCACCTCCATTGCCACGTTCATCAATTATCAAAACTTTTTTATTTAATTGCGGATAGAAATATTTTGCAAACTCATTTAATCCTTCTGATGACATATCAGGAATATGAATATAACCAACCTGATCATCTGTAGCCTCTTTAACTTTTTTAATATTATTTTGCACCCAGTTATAGTAATATAAATTTGATTCGTTTGAAATAGGAACTACTATTGTCTTCCGGCTGCCCTTTTCCTCAGGTTTATCATTTATAGTGAGAAGTATTTCTTTATCAGGTTTGTAAAGCAAAAGTTGGTATATATCGTTGATATCTTTTACTGACCTGCCATCTATTGCAATTATAAAATCTCCTTCTTTAACATTAACACCAGGTTCTTCTAATGGTGAACGCAATTCTTTTTCCCAGTTGGCTCCTTCAAGAATCTTGTCAATTTGAAAATAACCGGATTTATCCTTGCTTATTTTGGCACCAAGCAATCCAATTGCTATTCGATCGGCTTTTGGTTTATCACCGCTATTAACATAAGTATGTCCAGTGTTAAGTTCTCCAATCATTTCCCCGATTAAGTATGTTAAGTCGTCACGGTGCAGGACATAAGGAACTAAAGGTGCATATTTTTCGTGAATAGCTTTCCAATCTACTCCCACCATATTCGGAACATAAAAAAAATCACACATTTGCCGCCAGCTTTCATCGAAAATTTGTTTCCATTCCAGTTTATAATCCACCCAAACTTTCATATTGCTTAAATCAGCAACATCTTTTAAAATTATTTTTGATGTCGGAAGATCAATTACTCCCCAACGATCGTTATCCTTTACCAACATTTTTTTTCCATTGGAAGATACACTCACTTGCATTCCGCGTCCAAGTTCAGTCTCTTCCTGCTTTTTCAAATCATACATCTTTGCAATTATACCTTCTCCTTGTGAACGTTCATGATAATAAACAATATTATTTACACAGGCAGGATTGAAATATGAGGATGGTTTTACAGGTAACGAAATAATTCTGTTTTCAATGCCATTAAAGTCAATTTCTGTTTTATTAATAATTCCTGGCTTTCCTTTAATTGAAGATTTTTCATCAATTTTCTCTTTCTTTTTTTCCGTTAATTCTTTGTTTGTATTATCCGCAATTGAGTCGACTTCTTTATTCTCGGGAGCGAATGGAGAAGGGGTGTCCATTTTTAAGGTCACAAGGTATATTCGCATCATATTAATATAGGCATGGTTCCATTCCGTTAAGCTATATATTGGATTAAAATCACGTGAAGAAATAAAGACAATATATTTACCATCGTATGAAAATACCGGATCAACAGAATCGAACCATGTACCTGTAATATTCTTTGTATTTCCTGATTCAACATTATAAACTGAAATAACAGAAAACCGATTCTCACTTAGCTGATCGAAAGCAATCCAACGGCTATCAGGTGACCAGCTAAAATGTTCAATATTGTCGTACTTTGAACGAGTAACCAGTTTAACTTCCTTTGTTTTCACGTCAACATATTGAAGTCTCATCATACGGTCCGACCATAATATTTTTTTACTATCAGGTGACCATTTAAAATTGAATTTATATGTGTCTGCATTTTTAGTAAGTTGTATAGAAGCTTCTGAACCATCCTGCTTTTGCATATAAATTTCACATTCACCTGATGCATCTGAGATATATGCAATATATTGGCTATCGGGTGACCAGTTTACTTCACGTTCGTGAACTCCCGGTGTATTGGTCAGATTACGTGTAATGCCTTTACCTATTGGAACGGAAAATACATCGCCACGTGCTCCAAAAACTAATCGCTCCCCGTTAGGAGAAATATCTGCCGATCGAATGTATTTAGAAGCATCTTTAAATTCAGAACGGGACCATAATGCATCGTCTTCAACTGATATTGTTACTTTCTCATACTTTTTAGTCTTAGCAGAAAATTTATAAATATAACCGCCATTTTCAAATACAATCATATCGCCGCCTGCAGAAGGAAATTTAATATCATAAGTTTTGAAGTCGGTCACCTTTTTTGTTTCTTTCGTGTCAATGTTGTAAACAAACATATTCATAATTCTGTCACGATCTGATAAGAAATAAATTTCATTGCCTATCCACATGGGTATAATATCCTGGTGTTCGTTATTTGTAATATCCTCAATTTTTTTTGTTTCAAAATCATATATCCAGATGTCATCTGCCATTCCACCTTTATAATATTTCCATGTTCGAAATTCTCTGAAAACCTTGTTAAATGCTAACTTTTTACCATCAGGGGAATACGAACAAAAACCTGCTACGGCAAGAGGTATTTCTGTTGATAATCCTCCTTCAACAGGCACGTTAAAAAGCATTCCTTTAAAATCATTGAATGATTGTTTTCTTGAACGGTATGTAATGCTTTTGCCATCTGGAGTCCAGGTCATAACAATATTATTGGGTCCCATTCGATCGCTTACATCGTCTCTTGGAAGTAATGCAGTATATGTAAGTCTTTTAGGAATGCCTCCATCGCCGGGCATAAGATAAACTTCAGTATTGCCATCGTACTGGCCAGTAAATGCCAAATACTTACCGTCCGGCGAAAATCGCGGAAACATTTCATAACCTTTATGACTGGTTAGTTTTCGTGCAACTCCTCCATCTGAGCTTACAATATATATGTCTCCACCATAACTGAAAGCTATTTTGTCACCATTAATTGCAGGAAAGCGCAATAAGCGGGATTCGTCATTACAATATGCTTTTATCCAAATCAGATAGAAACATAAAATAAAAATTTTTCGGGCCATTATCTTTGGATTATAAAATCCAAATTTAATGAATTATAGATTATTGTAGTACAAACGTATAAATATCATTAATCAGTTATGATTTTAAGGTTTAGTTTTCCTTGTAACTATTAATTTTTTCCCAGTGTATTTTATATAAACTCGCAGGGTTATTCTGCCCTTCAACCCGCACCAATTCAATAAGAGAAGGATATTTTTGAACAATAAAAGAAATGTAACGTTTCACTGTATTTATAATTAATTGTTTATTTCCCTCCCATTCATTGGCATTAATTTTGGCGTCGATAACATATTCTATATTCTTAGAATGGAGTTTTTCAAGCAGGGTATCAGGATAAATTACAGTACACGGTTCGTATTTAGCTAAATAACTTAAAGTATCATAGCTAAAGGTATGCAATAATTTAAACTTAGAAATTTTTGTAATCAAAAGGTCCTTATTTGAGGGATTTAATAATATTATTCCCAATCCGCTTTTAGATCTCATGAGTAAGGCCCAAAGATTTTGTCTGAATATGATCTGATCTTCCTTTGAAAGTTTAGATCTGATTTCATTCGGATTGAAAACTAATATAGAAGGCTTTTCTCTTGCAGCATTAAGAAATGAATCAACTGGAATTACCGGACACTGATAAATGCCCGAAAATTCCCTGCCATTTCCGTAAATAAAACTCATAGTCGGATAACGGCAACTTATTCCAGCTTCTTTGGGCAAGTTAGTCGAGCACCATTCACTAAGTTTAATATAATTTTGCCAATCTTCAGTAAAACCATAATATTTATCTCCACTCAGATTTTTAGATAGAACCGGCAGATTTTCTTTAACTTTTGAAGCTGTGTCAAAAAGAACTAAGATAATAAAAATGATTCCAATAGCAAGAGGCATCGTTTTTATTAATAAATTTTTCTTTTTAGAAGTTATTTCATGCAACCAGTAAAATAAATAAACAAAAATCAGAGGCAAATAAATTATGACCAGTCGTCCCTGGGACCAAAAAACCTGTTGACTCAAGAATGTTGCGCATAACGCTATAAACATGTATATGCCAATAAAACCAAAATACATGTTATTTTTTATATATTTCCACAATGCAAAAAAGAAAACCGCGATGAAAATCAGAGATATGAAAATACTAAAATATGCAGAGTTACCTAAGTCTATTCCTAAAAATGACAACAAATGATATGATATGAATTGATGGGCATTTGTAATAAACCTTACAATAAATCCACCAAGTGTTTCATTTCCCTGGTCAGGACTATAAGAGTCTTTAAGAAACATACCTCCGTATGTACCTGAAACCATAATATTTGAAGAACCCCATACAATTTTTTGATATAGTGAAAATGGAATTTGAAAGATTAAAAAAGAAATTAATCCTATTATAGCAGATATCCATCGTTTATAAATTAAAAAATATATCACTATTGCTATAACAAAAGCAATTCCAATATTTCGTGTGTTAAATAACAAGAACATGAAAAAACCCAGTATTAGCCAATTTTTCCAAAGTTTTAAAGGCGCTATGTCTTTATTTAAATTATCAATTAACATGTATAGATAATAAATAGAACAGATTTGTAAAGCAAAATAGAGAGCTTCGCTATAAGTCAGACTGGCAAATATCAGGATAAATGAATTGACAGATATAAAAATAACTCCTAAAAATAAAATATAGGTAGGAATTTTATTTTTAAATGATTTATAAAATAAGTAAAGATGAAATACTATACAAAAGAGCGATAATAATTTAAGAAGAAATAATTTAATGCCGAAAATTGAAATAAACAGGCTAAGAAAAATCGGATAAAAAGAACCGTGTCCGGAAGGAAAGGATGTACCTTTTAGAAATTTCCATGCACCTTCAATATAATCAGAATCATCCCCACCGACACTAACATTAATATTAAAAAGCAGAAAGGATAAGAACGCACATAAAACAATAGATATGTATAAATAAATTTTACTGTTTTTCTCAAAAAATGAATTAATTTTTTCTAACATAAATTACGTATTAATAATGGTCGTCAAATATACTAATTGAACTTAGAAATTTCAAAATTAGGGATTAAAATAAATTTGGCAGCACAAATAAAAAAAGCGTAGTTAATAGAAAACTACGCTTAGCCCAGGGGAAACAAGTTTATTATTTAAAATACTTTCGCCATTCCTCTTGCGTATTAGTTAGCTTATCTTGTTTATAAACTTCAACTGATAATCCAAGTATATTATCGTACCAGCTATATTTATTGCTTAAAAGAAATACAAAATTTACTATAGCGCCAAATACCGAAACAAGAGTCAAAAGTTTTAAAATTGCCCTGAAAAATAAAATCTTTCGTTTTGGATGTTCATTATTATGCGTGGTTATTCTTAAATTGAATAACCATTTACCAGGCGACGTATAGAATATTACTTCAAAAAGGATAAAGTATATTAGTACACTTAATATGGATACATAATCAGCCGTTCTTAAATATTTATGGCCAATAATAAAATCTAAAAACTGAATAATATAAGGGTTAACAAGAAAAAAAAACAGTAAGTATATAAATATATCTAAAACGCTTGCCCAAATTCTTTTAATCATAAATCATTAACATTAATTATTTTATACAGCATATCTGAACTTAAATTTTTATTTCTCAATGAATACATCAACACAAGATAAAACTTGCCTTTTGAAGTATATACCATAAAATTAACATCTGAATTACTCCCTTTATTAATTATTAAATCAAAATAATTCGGTTTTGATGAAAACCCTATCTGGTTACATTTTAAATAATAGTACAAATAATTTTTAGTTCGTTTATTTTTCTTGACAAAACTATTCCTATTAAAGCATAGAGATAATCTTTGTTCATTCGGCAATTTCATTTTTGTCTTGATTTCTATAAGTGGTTGTTCTGCAACAATAATTTTAGAGTAATATTCACCATTTTCCTGTTCCAATTGCAATTTTTTATTATCCCCTATATTAGTTATTGTCATATTTTTATACTGTGCAATATTCCATAAAATAATTTGATATTCATCTCGAAATTGTAATAAATATATAGAATCGTTGCGCCCATCTATATATAGCGATTCTATACTAATTTGTTTCACAATAGAATCATTTAGAGGTTCTAATTTATGCGGATAAAATAAGTCATTTGACTTTTTATATCCATATAAATTACCTTTTATTATTAGTCCAAGAACAAAAATTATTAAATAAGCCAGTAGCCCAAATAAAATAAACCTAACTATTTTTTTTAATCTTTCCATAATTTTTGAATGAATCATTATAAAGAGAAAATATTTATATATTAAGGTAATGCAGCCGCTGCACCCAATGAACCGCCAAAAGTTTCAGGAGCACCAAGTATTGCAACTGACCATTTAATTGTTTCATACAATACAATTCCTGTAATTACGAGAGCTTCGAGATTAGGTTTATAGGTAAAAGCATATGAAAGTGAATAGTGATTAATTGTTAACTCTTGCCCATATGATAATCCTTTATTAGATACCCCTAATGAAAATGTTTGATTTCCATGGTCATAAGAAACCTGAACTCCGGTATTATCACTTGAATAAGAAAATGTTAAATTACCTAACTTTCCTTCCCAGGTTGGTTGAGCTCCATTAAACTTTATTTTTGAATTTCCTCCACCTACTATATATGCTGTCGAAGCTTCAACAGTAAGTATTCCGCCAGTCAAATCTTTTAAATCGTAAGAGTATAATTGATGTTCAAATGAAATAGAACCGAACCCGCCTTCTCCGCCTGAATTATTTTGCTCGCCGGAGTTATCATGTGAAATATCAATAGTCGGCGAAACAATTGGCGCTAATTGATTTGCATCATTTGTTCCGGGAATTAAACCTGTAGGAATTGATTCCATATCATCTAATAATGGTGTAATATTAGGATTGGTAGTTTTATCACACTGAATAGTAAATGCCCAACCAACCTCACTAGAGTTTCCATTTGGTACAAAATAACAATTTTCATTATTTATATTAGAACCATTATCAATATCATCATCAATAATATTTCCAACAAAATTATCTAAATCATCATTATTTAACCAGACAGACCAATTATAATTATAATTATAATCAAAATCAGACCAATTATAATTATCATTAACACTATTCACATTAACATCTAAAGGTGTCTCATCCGTAACGGGGTCATTAACCCAAATCAGATTACCATCATCATCTGTTATATAATAGGAACCAGTTGGATCTGTATATTTTAGCGGGTTATTCATGCAATAGCTATAACGGTTATAATTCTGAGATTTTTCCGGATTTTGTATTACGTTATCGGGGCTGAGAAAACGCTGCAAATATGGATCGTACAAACGGCCGTTCATGTTTATTAAACCAAACCCGGCCATTTGCTCATGACCTGTGTAGCCACGGTCGAACCGGGGCTGCATAGCATTGAGGCTGGTTAGTGCACTGCTTGTACTAACCGGCAGCAACTGCCAGGTTTTCGGGTCACGAGGGCGACCCCAGGCATCATAGCTGTATCGGTAATCGTTGCTATTGGCATCTTTTTCAACATTCCCGGTTATATCAGTATACAAAAGCCACGAACCTAAATAGTCGGTATGCACGTAATGCATTGAAATGTTGCTGGAGGCATCTTTTTCATATACTGCACAAATACCCGTAGGCGCATAAATAAATGTACGGCTGTCAGTAATACTACCAGAGTTTAAAACAAATTCACTATTACCCACATAAATTTTACTATAATTTGAAGTGCCTGTTTGCGTAAAATCAACCTTGTACCTATTACCTGAGGGCCCGTAAGTAAATACGTTGGATATAGAAGATGTTCCATCGGTGTAAGTGCCTGTGATTTGTGCTATTTTATTTTCTGCATTAAAAGTAGTACTTGTTACTATTGACTTTGACGGGGCAGGGCTAGAAACAGTACCAATACCACTTACGGCATGAGGCTGTGACAATCCATAAGAATAAGTTCCCAATAATGTAGTATTGTCAATATTTCCATTATCCTTATAATTGAATGCGAAAAGTGTGCCTTTTGTTCCATTAATACTTACCTGTGCGCTGTTTAACCTGTCCATACCATCTGTATACCCAAAATCTTCAGAAAGGCCATAAAGATTGTCTTTTCTATTTGTTAAGTCGCCAAGGTTATTAAAAGTAAATCCTAGGTTTTGGATACTTGTGGCATTCGTGCCAGTTCCTGTTTGAATACTATTAATCATGTTATTGGCATCGTATCCCCAAACAGTATTTAAACCGTTGCCCAGGCTAAAATTCGTCCATTTATTTACAGGGCTTTTACTTACCCCTTTCCAAATAAATGTTTTAGTAGCGGCATTGTCAATTTCCATCAAGTTGCCTGCATTGTCATATGAATAATTTAACTGCAGACCTGTTGGAAAAGTTGCACTTGCAACATTGCCTGATGAATTGTATGTTAAGCTGGTTGAAAAACTATTAGTACCATCAGTAGTAATAATTGAATTTAACCTTTCATAATTATCATAATTGTACGTTTCAGAAATACTGCTGATATTATTAGTCATTGATTTTAAAAGTCCTAATTTACCGGCATCAGTAAAATAGGCATAAGTTATATTAATTTGCGGACCTGTTTTGCTCACGAGCCTGCCTGCAACATCGTATTGAAATGTAATTTTATTATTTGCATTATCGGTTTGAGTGACTAACTGGCCAAAACCATTGTAAGTGTAAAAGATTGTTCCTGCGTCAGGGTCTGTAAGCGAAAGCTGGGTGAGGTTAACGGGGTCGTAAGTCATGGAAGGGTTGCTGCCGGGCGCAGAAACACTTTGCACCTTCCCTTTTGCCGAGTAATTATAAGTAATAGTTTTACCTGCTGCGTCCACTGCCTGTATTTCATTGCCTAACCCATCGAAACTTTGGCTTGTTGTTATGTTGGGAGTAACGATTTTATTTGTGACCGAAATTGTATAGGGACCGGTTGAATATGAGTAAACATTATCCATGTTTGGCCCAGTAATTTCTGATACCCTCATATATGGGTCGTTGTAAGAATATTGTACATTTGCAGTATATCCAGGCAATTGAACATATTTGAGCCATCCACTATTAGTATAAATGTATTTTGTTGTTAATATTTTCCCATTATAACCCGTAACATCTTCCTGTCCTTTATGTCCCGCGGCATCAAAATAATCTTTTATTGTTTTTCCACCGACAATCTGGGATTGAGTGTAATAAAGATATGTTGGATCCCATCCCAGGGTAGTAGTATTTACCCTGCCATCGGGCAAAGTAGTAGATGAAATGTAATTTCCGCTAGAGGCAGTGTAATTGTAATTAGTTACCAGTCCGTTAATATCGGTTTCAGTAAGTTTAGTTCCGTCACCTGCACGATAAGTGGCATAAGATGTATAATTTAAAGCATCAGTACTGCTGGTAACAAACCTTCCATGAGTATCAAAAGTGCAACTTGTTGTTCGGGTTCCGTCACTGGCAATATATGATGTATTGGTAACATTCCCATAGTTATCGAAAGTATTGTATTTTGTGTTTACCCCAGCATTGGTAATAGAATTGAGCCGCATCGGGTTATTGCTATCGTAACCATAGAGTGTAGTATACGAATATGTATCACTACCTTTTGTGCGGTTTGTGACAACCTGGTTTAAAACACTTGTATTGCTTGTACCGCTAATATTATTTGTAACCGCGGTATAAGATGGTTTGGTTTCAATTGTCCAACCATCTGATGTAGCTTGAGTTTCATCAGTAACCCTGCCCATTGAGGCATCGAACGAAACAATGGTGTTGGTGGTAGTATACCCCTTTATTACATCAGAAACAACTGATTTTTGGACATAGGGATAAAATAATTTTGAAGCCACATTATCGCCTTTTGTATCTAAAGTATTGGTTGTAGTAGACGTGGAATTATTATTTATAGAAGTTGACTGGCTGCTTAACCAGGTATAATATACAATAGAATTGCCCGGGATGGTAAACGAATAATTGTTTGTTTTAGATGTACCAGTTTTTGAATCGGAGGAAGTGACCTTTGAGAATCCAAGAAAACCTTTACCCTGGGCATGGAAATAACCATTAGTAAAGTTATAGTTAATATCCGATAGTACAGTGCTTGTGTTTAAATCGGTTTTTGTAAGTTCTGTAGCAAGGATCATAGGCCTGGTTATGGGTACCTGTGGGTAATTGCGCACTCCTGATGTGTTGGTGAATGTGGGCGAAAAGGTAAATGCCGAATTAATATTGTTGCCATCGGTAATAGAACTTAAATATAAATTGGTATTGAGATTATTGTTGAAACTTATTACCTGATAATTTTCATGAACTGGAGTGCCAGGTGTAACAGTATATGACCAATTGCACTCATCACTCAAATAAGGACTTCCTGCATTATTAGTAGTAAATGGATTATCATCATCTCCATAAATAATCTCCTTTTGACCATCGCCATTCAGGTCGACAGCATACAAACTTATTTTGTTAATATCGGTAATGGTTTTTACAGTTGAGACATCTGTAGACCCTATGGCAGTGTACGAATTTAGCCCATTTGAAATAAAGACATTTATATTTCCATTCAAAGTATAAATAATGTCAGCCTTACCATCGTTGTTGATATCATCTATAAATACTGTAGACGGAGGATAATAAATTGATACTGATGGAGATTCATTGTCATTTATAAGATAAGATACCCCGTCAATTTCATTACAATGTGTTTTATAATACATTACTGAGTTGTAATTATTTAGGCCTTCTAGAATTTTGTCATTTACGTTAAAATCTTCATAAGAAACAATTTTGGACATATCAAAGGTTCCAGTTTGAGCTGGTTCATAATTACTTAAATTTAAGCCCGAAGGTAAAGAAACATTTGTAAACCCTGTACCCGTGCCATACGAAATATTCCAGGCATTATTGGCATAGGCTAGATAATCGGTAACTCCATCGCCGTTAAAATCACCTAAAAAGAGATCTCCAGGTATTGCAAAAGTCGTACTGGTGCCATCACCATAAACATTTTTGAAAGTTGAGCCATTGTATTTCCAAATGGAACCAAAACCAGCTCTGGTAAGAGCCAAAAATTCAGGTTGGCCACTACCGTCAAAGTTCATTATCATCGTCTGGGCAATGTTATTGATTGAAATTGAATTATCTGTATTAACTACAGGATATGTTGTTGTGCTATTTATATTTAATACCCATCCATAGAACGAGCCGTTTTTTACAATTACAACATCAGTTGTTCCATCGCCATCAAAATCAGATAACAAATATTGGTAAACATCGTTTGTGGTTTGTTCTGCCGATTGAAATACATTAGTGCCTATACATGCATTAAAACTGCTATTATTAAAACTGTAAGCCGTAAGGTAATCATAGTGGTAATAATTATACGTGGTTGCATCACCAGGGTTATAAGCATATGGATTATTTAAATACATGTTATCGTCAGTATAATGCACCACAATTTCAGCATTACCGTCATTATTCCAATCAGCAATATATATATCTGAAATTGTATATACATCCTTTGAAAGTACCACGCTGTTTGGGTCAGATGGGTCATAGTAAGTTGTCGCATCCTGTGGAACAGGTACATTATAAGTTGTTGTATTGTACCCTCCACCTTTAATTCCTATTTTTACAGTTATGGTATTACTTCTATCCCATTGGGCTACGTCAGTTATTCCGTCTCCGTTAAAGTCGCCAAAATACAACTGGTACTTATTAAGAGAACCTAAAGTTGCACCGGCATCGGTAACCTTAGCTGAATAATCTGGAGTAGTGGCCTTCCAGTTAATAATAGTAGGATTATAAGCAACGCCATCAGCAGTGAGCGAAATTTGGTTCAGCTTGCTGTATAACCCATCATAAAAATATTTAAACTCATAATCTTTTGAAATCAAGTTTTCGGCAAATATTTTAATTGAGGATAGTAATAAAGTATGGTTTGCTGAATTACCCGCTACATAAGAAATATTAATATCTGATCTTGAATCATAATAAAACAGTACCTTATTATATGGTGCAATTGAACCATTTCCAGTATAATCAATTTCATCAATCCGGTATTCACCGGTTGTATTATCGCCAGCATAATAGTACTGGATATAATTCCCGTTCTGGTCGGTTATTCTGCTAAGAGCATAGCTCATGGTTATTGAACTGCCAATAAGATAAAATTTCGAATTATCTTTGTAACTGGCACTATTTCCATATTCTATAACCATCCCATCTTTAGTTGTCAATTTAAAACAATCGTTTGTTGAATTATATTGTATTACAGAAAAAGGGTTGTTTTCAGGAGAATAATTGCCATTGTTGGGGATTAACCTTTGCCCATCCAATGAAAAAACATTGCTTGAACTTAATGTGACCGGTGATGTCGTGCCATTGTAATAAGGATTTTTATTAACCCGTGTAATGGATGACAATCCGGATAAATGCCAGCCAAAGCCTAAAATATCATTTCCGCTTTGGCTGTTATAGACGATACTAAGTTTGGGCTGCATGCCATGTGAACCTGGTGAAATAGCAATTGGAAAATTACCGGTAGCTGCACCGCTTGGACTAATATCAATTGTTCCGCCTATTGAACCCGGAATATAGTTTGATTTATCTAATGCTCTTGTTGTACCATCAATTATTTGAGACCCTGTTAAGTAGTTTACAAGCTGCGAAACTAATAAATTTTCAGTTTTTGCATCGAAAGTTTCTCCCGAAACCCCTTTAATATCAGCGCCAGGTTTAAAATCAACTTCGTCACGTGCAGTTACAGTTTGGTTTGCTGAAGCCAAATTGGAATTTAAATATGTTGAACAATTATTGTCAATGGTTATAACATCCTGGTTAAAATTGCAGCTTTGGGGAAATAATTCTTGAACTGAAAACAAGGATAATACTAATAGAATGAAATATTTTTTCATACGTAGTTAATTTTAATTTTATTTGTTTCCGCACAGGCGGGAGAATACCCATATTATCTTCATTCATGTTCGGATAAGCTAATCATGGGTGTTTTATATTCATAAATTTTAAACTCAAAAGTGTACCATATTTATTCTTTGATTATTTTATATTCTTTTACCTGTCCATTTATGCTAACTTTCACCAGGTAGGTTCCATTCGCTTTTTGAGAAAGATCAACGACATTAGTGTTTGTTAGGTTTGCAGAACAGATGGTTTGCCGTCCCTGTATATCCCATATTATAATGGAATTGCCTGACATAACTAATTGTTGATCGGTTGCACCAGTTATCTCAATTATAATTTTTCCATGGGTGGGATTAGGGTATATTATTATTTCTAAACTACCCAATGACTCTTTTGTACCTGGCTGCCATCCTATCTGAGGCAAACCTGAAGTATCGGGTTTTACAATTTCATTTCCTGGAAATACCTGGTTAAGGCTTAACGAATCTGACATTTGGGTAGTTGTAAGGTAAACCACAGTTGCAAAAATCCTGTTTCCATTAAGATCATATGTATAATTTGCCTGAAAATCCTGTGATTTGGCTAACATGCTTGAGAGTAATATTCCAAAACATGTCAATAATATAAATTTAATTTTATTCATTTTTTTTCAATTAGGGAATTAAACAGGAATTTTATTTTTTTAAAGTTTTCATTTCGTTTTCAAGTTCTTCAACTTTTTTCTGCAAAGTATCATTTTTCTTATTTTGCTCTATTATATAAAGAGTAAGTTCTTCGACTTTTTGAAGAAGTGCATTTTGCATTTTCACCATGTTCCATCCGTTTTCTGCAAGTTCTTTTCCGGATGGGACATCAGGTAAATGTTTTTTCGTATTTACAAATTGTTCAACTTCATTTAAAGTTTTTAAATTATAGTTTTTACCAAAAACATAATCGGCAGGAATTGTTCCTGGATCAACTACTACTACTTCACCTGCAATTATTTTCCCTTTTACAGTAAGGGGAGCTGTTGGATTGGAAGTACCTATTCCAACATAACCATTGGAACTTAATATGGTCATTTGAGTAATGGCATTTGTTTGCAAAACAAGATTGGCACCTGCATTAATAGTACCATTTGTAATAATTAAATTTGTTCCTGCTAAATTTCCAGTTGAATTAATACCACTGCAATTAATACCTCCTGCATATAAAGTTTGATCAATATTTACGCCATTTGGATATAATTCCATTACGGGACTATTGAGGTTTATGGGATCAGTTGTCGAAGATGATGAGTAACCTGCATAGAAACTTAATTTACTAAATTTTGAATTGTCATATTGACTTACTATTAAAGCATGTGAATAATGAGGTGCCCCCATATAAGGTGAAAACGATTGCAACCTGATTGCTGATGTAGTAGTTGTATTTAAATTTACAAAATTATTTATGTGTAAATTATTTAAAGGAGTAATAGTTCCTATGCCGACATTCCCTGTTGTTGTAAGGCTTCCGACTGAAATCGTACCGTTTGTTGTAATACCTCCCATTGCATTTAAAGGTTGATCAATATCTACTCCGGTTGAATATAATTCCATTACAGGATTACTCAGGTTAATAGGATCAGTTGATGATGATGATGATTGATTGGAATAAAAACTTAATTTACTGATTCCTCTTGTATTTTCGAATTGACTTACTATTAAAGCATGATTATAATGACTTGTCATATAATTTGAAAACGATTGCAATCTTAAAGCAGATGTAGTAACTGTATTTGCATCTATATATTTATTTATGTTTAAATCATTTAAAGGAGTAGTAGTTCCTATGCCAACTTTCCCAGTTGTTGTAAGGCTACTGGTTAACAATGCACCAGTCGTTGTAAAGCTACCGGCAGAAATTGTGCCGCTTGTTGTAATATTTCCAGTCCCATTAATTGTTAAAGGTATAGTGCCAGAAGCTGTTCCAATTTTAATTAAACCACTTGGAACCAAAAAGAATATTTGACCTGCAGTGTTTAATGTTATGTTACCGCCTGTTCCATAACCTCCACCGGAATAAATATCTAAATTACCTCCAATGCCACCAGTATTGACTCCTCCTATATTGATGTAGGACGGATTTGCATTACTACCTGTACCTCCGGTTATCCTATAATCTTTAGTTCCAGAAACAGGATTTTGCACCGTTTGTGAATTTATGCTATTTAACTTTATTATACACATAACAATTGATAAACAAATAGTTTTTTTCATAATGTTTAAGGTTTATTTAGTTTAAAATCATTTTTATAATTTTCAATTTTATATTCTTCTATATATAAGATTCAATTTTTTCAAGATGTTCCCAAAATATTTTTACTTTTTTTTTAAAATATTTTAAAAAGCCAGTATTAAAGTACTATAGAGAGTTTATAAATAATGATAATAATAAATAAATATATGGCATTGTTAATAAAGTATAGCTAAATCATTATTCCATTTAAACATCAACAATTTTATTGAATAAATCAACATATGTTTTGCTTTTGTATAGCATTTTGTTTTTCTTCTTAATCTGGCCAAAAAATGTCTAAAAAGACTATTATAGCCTTCTACTGTATATGTTTCTGCCTTTGTCTGAACTAATTGTTCTTCCGGAACAAATTCATTATAAGCTTTCCAATAGTCAGCACAAACTATCCCTTTGGAAAATTCTTCAATTTTTTCCCAGAGCCTTTTTCCAGTTTCGGTTCCTCTTGTGCCAATTTCACAATTGACGAACCTATGCCCATTTCTATCAACAGCAATCCATATCCAGCAGTAGTTTTTTTTGAACCAATATATGTATGCATCTCATCCAATTCTATTACATCAATATCTCCAGGATTTCTAAATTCATCCAACTTTTCTCCAAAGGACTTTATCCAATTAAAAACAGCAACATGGCTCACATTTAAGTATCTTCCTATTGATCTAAAACCTAAGCCTTCTAAATATAAAACTAAGGCATTTCTTTTAAGGTCATTCGGCTTTCCTAATTGCCCTACAGTAAATCGATGCTTGCAATCTTTACACAGAAACCTTTGTTTTGATTTAACTATACCATCTTTACGAAAATTCTTGCTTTTACATTTTGGGCAGCTATCTATAATCATTTTATATAGTTTTATAACTGCACAAATATAATAAAACTATACTAAATTAACAAAGCCAAATATATAAGGAATGCAATTAATTAGTCGAATATCAAAAGGCGGATATTACATCAACAATCTGTTGAGAATCAACGAATAAAGTTGATAACTTATTAATTTTCACTAAGGTTAGTTTGCAGGTTTTAACAAACTTTGCCAAAAAGCTTGCAGACTATGTTACCAAGAAAAAAGACAAATCTCAATTAAGCTTTTATCGCACATTTGAGGAGCAGTTAAACCATAGCCATCCACTGTATATCCTGGCAAATACAATAGACTGGCAAATGTTTGAAGATGCATTTAAGAAGCATTATAGCGCGAATATGGGCGCTCCTGCAAAACCTATCCGCTTAATGGTGTCCTTGTTAATTTTAAAACAGTTACGAAACTTAAGTGATGAAAGTATAGTTGAGCAATGGTCAGAGAATAGCTACTATCAATATTTTAGCGGTGAAGAATGTTTTTGTAGCACAGCGCCATGTGTTCCGACAGAGTTAATTGAATTTAGAAAGCGAATTGGCGAAGAAGGAGTAGAATTGATTTTAAAAGAGAGCATCCGTATCAACGGGAAGGATGGCAAGGGAAAAACATTAAGTGGAGATAGTACTGTTCAAGAGAAAAATATTACCTATCCTACAGATGACAAGCTATACAAAAAGATAATCCATAAGTGCCAGACTATAGCTGAAAAGGAAGACATTGAACTACGACAAAGCTATAAACGGACAGTAAAGAAATTAAGCATTATTCAACGGTTAAAACGCAGAAAAGGAGGAGAAGCAAAAGCCCGCAAAGCCAGTAAGAAGATAAAGACAATAGCAGGGAGGTTAGTCAGGGAAATAGGGCGAAAACTAGCACCATCAGATTTACAAAAATGGGGAACAGAGCTATCACTTTATAAACAAGTATTGTGCAAAAGAAAAGTGATAGCGATAAAATCTACAGTTTACATGAACCACAGGTTAAATGTTTTAGTAAAGGTAAAGAACATAAAAAGTATGAATTTGGCAGCAAGGTATCCATCCTGGTTACACAAAAAACAGGAGTTATTGTCGGGGCGTTAAATTTTAACGAAAACCTGCATGACTCAAAAACATTAGATGCAGCATTAGATCAACATCAACGGTTGACAGGCATTGAAGCAGAGCATGTATATGTTGACAGGGGCTATCCGGGGCCAAAACAAATACGTAACACACAAATACATTTACCTAAACCGGACAAGATGATTACCCGGTCAAGAAGGGCAAAGCACAAACGCAGGGCAGCCATTGAACCTGTAATAGGACATCTTAAACATGACTATCGAATGGTCAGAAACTTCTTAAAAGGAAGCTATGGAGATGCAATAAATGTAATGTTAGCGGCTTCTGCAATGAACTTCAAACGAATGATGAACCTGTGGAAAGCGGGTAAAAATATTTTGGCTCAATTTTTAAATGAATTATTAAAGCATTTTTTTATTGTTTGCAGCTGACGGCAATATCAATTGCAAAATCTAAAATATACTTTTTGAGGTTCGACTAATTAGAATAATCAAATTGCATTTACAAAAATTTAAAATAGAATTGAATTATCCAAATTATTTTTAAGAAATTTTAACAATTGTTGACATTTGTTAAAAATCACCTTTGAAGAAAAGCTGGAGATTATTAAATCCAAATTTAATGAATTATGCGAATTAAGAGTTAAAAATAAAAATAATAAATGCGGCTGCGATTCTGCCAAAGACATGCACAAGCAGGCCATTTGTAGAACGCACCTTTGATGCTCTTTGAATATCTGTATTCTCAATTAGCCAGTTGAATAGTGATTCGATAGGTTGCCTAACACTAGATACAGCCTTTGAAAATAAATCATTTGCTGCCTTATCTCTTTGTCTAGTTTCCTGAGATTGACCTTTGATTGCTTTTACAGGCGTTAAAATCTCTGAATTAAAAGAATTTTTCAAATTTTCTTGTAATTCGGAATCATTGTAAATCTTATCGCCAAAAAAGTTTCGATTGTATATTTCGCTCCAGTATTGCTTATGGACATTCAAATCATTTTCTGATGCCGGGGTAATAACAATGCTTTCAGGAAAAGGTAGATGATTTGGGCGTTGAAAAGCCAAAGCATGTAGCTTTAGGCCATTGTAGTACATACTTTTAGTAGAGCAATAACCTTTATCGGTAATTTCTAATGCAACAGAAGGTGTACGTTTTCCTGAACATGTAATAATTGGCAGTGAATCCATTAGACTTTTGTTTAGATCGCAATCTTCAGGACAAAAAGCAGACAAGAGATTATTGGTTAAAGTTTTAAATGCTTCAGAAAGCTTGTTTATACGCATAATAAAGGCTTCATAGGAAGGCAATAAAGGAAACCATGAACGAAGATGTTCGTTTGCAAACTCATGTATTTGCTTTATCTTTAAGCGTTGTTCAATTTTCATGGAGTACAAATAGATCGTCATTACTTCCTGATCAGTAAAATCAGGTTGGCTGTTGTTACTAAAACGCTCGCAGTTATATTTTAAATGAGAGTCGTACATATCGCAGATATACAGATAGATTGAAATTAATTTAAGTTCTTTTACCTTAGGAATCATACGGCAAGACATAGTTTGTTAGACATGCCTTAATGTATTGATTTCTAAGGTATTATAAAAATATTTTAACTATATTTTATTGACAATCAATGCTTTATATTGTTAATAACTTATTGGTTTTCAACTCTTAATTCGCATGAATTATAGATTATTGTAGTACAAACGTATAAATATCATTAATCAGTTATGGTTTTCAGGTTTAGTTTTCCTTAAAATTATTAATTTTTTCCCAATGTATTTTATATAAACAGGCTGGATTAGTCTTACCTTCAACCCGCACCAATTCAAAAAGAAAAGGATATTTTTGAGATATTAGCGAGATATATCGTTTCATTGTATTTACTGTAAATTGCTTATTCCCATTCCATACACCCACATTTATCTTCGCGTCGATAATATAGTCTAATTTTTTAGAGTAAAATACATTAAGTAAGCTGTCAGGATACGCCACTATGCTTTTTGGGTCGTATTTTGCTAAATCACTTAATGTATCATAACTAAAGGTATTTAATAACTTATACTGTGAAATTTTTGAAATCAAATCGTTTTTATTCAAAGAATTTAACTGTATAATCCCTAACCCGTTATTTTGTCTTATGAGAATTGCCCAGAAATTTTTTCTAAATATCAATTGTTCTTTCTTTGAGAGTTTGGAGCTGATTTCTTCCACCATAATTACTAATAGTGATGGTATTTCTTTAGCTGAAATAAGAAAAGAATCAACAGTAACAATAGGACATTGATAAATACCTGTAAATTCTCTACCTCCACCGTAAATAAAACTCATGGTAGGATAACGGCAACCAATAACGTCTTCATTGGAAATGTTTTTTGAACACCATTCACTAAGCACCAGGTAATTTTTCCAATCATCCGAAAATCCATAATATTTATCTCCATTAACGTTTTTTACTAAAACCGGAATGTTTTCATTTGCTTTGGATATTGTGCTTATAAAAGTCAGAATTATTATAAAAAAACCAACAATTACTGGTATTGCTTGCAAAAAAATACTTCTCCTTTTTATAAAAATTTCATTTAATCCTGAAAGAAAAACCAAAAATATTAAAGGAATATAAACCAGAATTAACCTGCCCTGATTTATATATGTCTGTTGGACTAAGAACGTAACACACATTGCAGATATAAAATAAATACAAATGAAGATCAAATATTTGTTAATTTTAATTACACTTCTTAGGATAAAATAAATGACTATAAAGCAGATTATTGTCAGAAATATATTTGAGGATGAACCATCAGTCCTAAGACCAAGAAAGACTAATAAATGAGTTGAAATAAACTGATTGATGTTCTCAAAAAACCGAATTACATAACCAGTAAAAGTTTCTTTGCCTAATGCGGGTTGATAAGAATTTTTTAAATACATTCCTTCGTATGAACCACCGTAAAATATGTGTGATGAACTCCAAAAAATTTTTTGATAGAGTGAATAAGGTAGTTGAAAGATTAAAAAGGAAATTAAACTTATTAAGGCAGAACTCCATTTTTTATAAATTAAAAAATATATCACTACTGAGAAAATAAAAGTAATTCCGATATTTCTCGTATTAAATAATAAAAATGTAATGAAACCTAGGACTAACCAATTTTTCCAAAGATTAATAGGCTGAATACCCTTATTAATACTATCATCTAATTTTAAAAAATAATAAATGCAACAAATTTGTAATGCAAAATAGAGTGCTTCGCTATATGTCAGGCTTGCAAATATGAGTATAAATGAATTAACTGATAAAAATAAAGTAACCAAAAGCAAAATATATGTTGGAATTCTATTGTTAAAAGTCTTATAAAAGAAATACAAATGAAAGACAATGCAAATTAGTGATACCAGTTTAAGAAAAAACAGCTTAATACCAAATATCCATACAAAAAAGCATAGAAAGATAGGATAAAAAGAACCATGCCCTGAAGGAAACGCGATACCTTTTAAAAATTTTGAAGCTTCTTCTATATAATCAGAATCATCACCTCCACTACTAATTTTTACATCAAATAGAAGAAACGCAAATAAAACGCAAATAAACAAAGATGAATAAAATATTATGTCCTTCTTTGTTTCAAAAAATGAGATAATCTTCTGTACCATATGTCAATTTTTAAATTCTTTTAAAAGTAATTATTGAAATTAGATTTACAAAATCAGGACAGTTGTTTTATCCGTGTGAATTATTAAATGTATTTTTTATAATTATTGAATTAAAGCATAATAAATTTTTTAATGACCAAAATGCATCCAAAAAAAATCGAAAAGTATTTACTAACTCTTAATCTATATATTTACAACCTTACTTTGTGCATTTACAGCATTGATGTTATCACTACACCTTGTTTTTGAATGGATTTATTGGGTTAAAATCATTCGTTTGGTAACCACTTCCTTGTCGTCGGCTATGAGGGTGTACAAATACATGCCGGGGCTAAGTTCGTACC
This sequence comes from uncultured Bacteroidota bacterium, assembly GCA_963851385.1. Classification (GTDB taxonomy): domain Bacteria; phylum Bacteroidota; class Bacteroidia; order Bacteroidales; family DTGW01; genus CAWEFA01. The sequence continues at coordinate 84,641 of CAWKPE010000015.1, forward strand.
CGTTAATGGTTATGCTTCCATTCCCCTTTGATGTAATTGGAATGGATTTGATCTGAACCCCGTTCATATTATAAACATATAATGTGGCATTCTGAACAGTTTCAGGTAAATAGTAACCAATATTTGTTGATTGTGAAAACGGATTGGGTTTATTTTGTTGAAGATACGGAACATTTGTTTGGTCAATTGTATTTTCAATTCCTGTATTTACCTTATCGCTTTTTAAAGAATTTGAATTTTTATTGTTTACTTGTTGAGTTAAATTATTTATTTGTGCTTGTTGTTGTTTTAGCGCTTCAAGGAGCAACGGGATGATAGAAATATAGTCTATACTTAATATTCCATTTTTATCTGTATAAACTAAATCTGGAAATATTTTTTGTACATCTTGTGCAATGAATCCTATGTGTCGACGGTTATATAAAGCTGAATCAACAGAAACAATTGAAGTACTCTTACCAATTGTATCAGTTGTACTTTTGGAAGAATCTGGTTTTGATGTTGCAAGAAATTTAGCAGCGACAGTTTTTTTATTTGAAGGCAATTTTAAATTGTAAGTTACTCCTTGCAATAAAAACACAGAATCAACAGGGCTATTATTTAAATTCTTGATGTTTAACTTTAAACGGGCATCAGAAGTATATGTTGTTGTCTGAACTCTAATTACGCCATTTACATCTAATTGGTACTGCGGATTTGTAGTATTCATCCCCACATACCCATTTGAAGATTTAATATATAATGGAGTTTGCGTAACACCAGCGTTTGCATCTGTTCTAAACCAAAGACATGGATAAAAATCAATAAATGCACCATAACCAGTATTTACGAGCATACGCAACCTTATGCCGGCATCACTTGTTGAGTTTATCCAATAAGAATTCCCAGCCGCAGTCCCTGGAATATATACACATCCATTAACATGAAGTGGCGCATATGGCGTTGATGTGCCACCAATCATAACATATCCATTAGAAGTCATGTTTATCTGTGCTTTGGCCATATTAAAGAAAATCGCTATGGTCGTTAAAATAAGAAGTATCTTTTTCATAGTATTATTTTTTATAGTTATTTAATTTATTTGTTTATTTTAAGTGTTGTGCCTGTTTTTGCCTGGAATAGAGGATTAATTATTATTCCATTGCCGTTTGTGTTAAAAATAACAGGTGCGTTGTTGTTTATAGTAACATTCATAAGGTTTAACGTTGCACAACCATTAACAGTAGTACTGGAACTATATGTTACATTTTGAATATAATTGTATGGACTAACCCCGATTGTTACTTCATCTGCTGTTAAACCACCATCGCTTATATGCACAACGACTTTAACTTTAGCGTAAATATTACCGGAAGGATCATACAACCAATTATAAGAAGGAAGGATGCCCGGAGTTGGAGGCCAATAATAATCGCAACCATTACATTGGGCATATGTGTATGTACCACCATTATAAAATAGAACTATTGACCAATCGTAACTATTTGCATAAGTTGGAGGGCTACTATATGTTGTAAATTGAGCGTAAAAACTTGCCTGTGAGCATGGAATAATAACAGTTGTATTTGATGGCAATGGGGCACCAGATGGTGGGTTCTGAATATGAACTTCATCGTTAATGCCAACTGAAACATCTTCTTTTGATAGAGTATACAATATGCCATTGCTAACATATGTTGTAAATGGTTCATATCCTGGAGAAGTTAAATTACTTGTATAAGGTGTACTGTTAAGAGTTGGTGAAAAAACAGATGGGTCTATAGTATTTGGAAAATTATAGGGATTGCCTATATTTATCATTGTAAAACTTGAAATATCATTAATGTTAGTGTCTTCTATGCCATGGCCTAATTTGACAAACTGAGGTTTACCAAAATTTACCGTATGTTGAGCAGGATCACACCGCACCCATTCACCAATTATCGGATAATAAATCTCACATGCTGCATGTCCCGCTGTTGTAGTTCCATCTCCACCTTTGTTCCAGGTCGTAGTTGATTGTGTAAATCCTGTTGGGAGAGGAACTGTTACTTCCTTTTTAATGAACTCACCGGAACAAATCCTTGCAGGGATACCAATACTTCTACAAAATGCAGCCAGCAAGTTAGCGCCACCTTCACATTGGGTTGTTCTTGGATTAGAATTATAAACACTTAAAGCATCTCTGGCAGTTGCATCATCTGAAAAAATGACATGGCTTTCAATCCAATGCGTCAAACAATAAATAGCGCTGATTAAACTTGTGCAGGTATCAGTCTGTGTTTTAGCTTCTGCCAGAATATTTACATTGCCGGACTGTATTCTGGGGGAAGCTGCAAGGTAATTCAATGCATCTCCACTTAATAAACTCCTGTCCAATGATTTATTGAAAGGAATATATTTATTAAATGGCTGTGAAATATTTAATAAAGTCTTCATTTTACTGTATACAGCATGAATGGTGAAATAATTCGTTGTATGTGTCGCCGGGATAGTTAAACTAAGCGTACATATTCTCATAGTAGGATTGTAACTGACATTTGAAAATATTTTATTGTCAATAATAACATCGTCATTGGCTGTAATTACCGGATCACTAAAAACCTGTAAAGTATTGTTTAATATCTGGTCACCCTGAAATATTCCTATTACAAAATCAGTTGTTTTGAAATTATAAATCTTGTCTGAAGTGGAAGATTGTACTGTATAATCAATCTGGAAAGAAAAATCGTTGAAATCGATTTCTCCCTTTTCATAAATATAATAGGCAGTAGTTTGACAATACAACTGATCCATTATCAGGTAAATTATGAATGTAATTATAAATTTTCTCATAGCTTCTAACGATTATCATATATATAAATTATTTCATGCTTATAGTAGAATATCACATACCTGATGCTATTTTTCATCCTTTCAATTTTGAAAATACTGTCTTGGGCTTTCAGCGTGGATAAGGTTTTAATATTATTCAAATCTTCTAATTTTTCCAAACATGCATATTGCACTTCTTTTAATGTAGAGCTTAACTGAAGCCCCCAGATAGGTAGTGAACAACCTCTGTCCATAAGTTCGCTTGAAGGATAAAGAGTGATACCTTGATTAAACATATAAGATTTTATTAAAATAACAATTTCCTGGCTTTCATTTGATGATAGACCAATCGTATTATAAAGCGAGTCGTTTAAAGCATTTTTTAATTCTGTATCTAATTCGAAATTTTTATCTTTTGGTTTGGATTTTTCTATAATTTTGAATTGATAATCATAGATTTTATTTTTCCTTAATATTTTTCGTATGGAATCGTCAATAAAATTTCCCTGTGAATTCTTAATAAACTTGCTTTTCCCAAAAATTATCCCTGTTATACTGTCAAAGTAATTTTCATGATGCATTGGACGTAAAGCTTTTGATATTCTATAATCATTTGCTTTCGCTAAATATACATTGCGAAGTAGAGTATCTGTTTGTGCCCAATTTAGATTGGGTAAAAAACAAAAAAGAAATAAAAGAATTTTTTGTTTCATAAGTATAAGTTTTAATTAACTGTTAATTTTAATTTTCCCCGCTTATTCTGTCAATAATTATAATTTCATTAGATGAATTACATAAGTAAGCAATCCTGTTTTCATCTAATATCTCGAAAGAAGTAGGCCCGAGACTTGCACCTGGCCCTGTCATATAAGGAATTCCGTCCGGTGTATTCCATTAAGTAAATGAAAATTATTTAACTTCAAATTTTGTTTGCATAGCGTCCATGTTAATAGCAGAACTGGTAAGAGTCTGAGCCTGTACACTCAGTCCTATAATAGCTTATACAAAAAATAAAATAGTTTTAGTTTTCATGATTTTGAGTTTAAATCCTTTAATACAAAGGAACTAAATTATTTATTATATGCAACAGTTATTCTTTATTTTTATGTAAGCATTGGTTTAAATATTGTTGTCCTCCGATTTCAGTACATATCGGTAATGGATTTGTAGGTTTATGTCAACTTCAGTCAAAAGCCGCTTGGATCCAAACGAATTTTCTTGAACCATGTAATTTGGTAAGTAGAATAAATTTATATTTTTCTATTAATGAACTACCGTTTAGCTTGCTGCACGGTAGTTCATTATCATTACCTCAAAATCGTAATACTTTCCAACCAATAATAACTCGGCCTCAAGGTGTTGTTTTAATTTTTCTTTAGCTTATCTCAATGAGTCAGTTTGTTTTTAATTTTTCAGCAATCGCTTTACCATATTCAATACATGAAATAACAGCCTTTTCATCCGGTTCCCAATTTACTTTTAAACCTTCAGCAATTAATTCAAACCCTGCCTTTTTTAATGATTCATCAATTAATTGAATACATTCTCCGTGCCATCCGTAACAGCCAAATGATGCAGCCTTTTTATTCTTAAAACTTAATCCATTTATGACTTCCAGAATTCCTGCTATTGAATACAACACACCTTTATTAATAGTCGGTGAACCTACCAGTATAGCTTTTGATTTGAATACTTCGGTAATAATATCGTTCTTATCAGTGTTTGAAGCATTAAATAACTTTACATTTACTTTTTTATCAATCAGTTTTATACCTTTTGCAATATTCTCGGCCATAATTCTTGTTCCGTTCCACATGGTATCATAAACGAGAGTAATTTGATTTTCCTGGTAATTGGCAGCCCATTCGGAATATTTTTGAACAATTTGCAGAGGATTATCATGCCAGATTACTCCGTGGCTTGTACAAATGATATCCAAAGGAAGATTTAAGGAAATAAATTCTTTAATTTTTTTATCAACCAAATTACTGAATGGTGTGAGAATATTTGCATAGTATTTTATGGCTTCTTCAAACAATTCATTTTGATCAACAAGATCATTGAATAAAAATTCTGAACAATAATGTTGTCCAAAGGCGTCATTACTAAACAAAATATTATCTCCGGTAAGGTAACAAAACATAGTGTCGGGCCAATGAAGCATAGGCGCTTGGATAAATATCAATTCTTTTTTCCCTAAACTCAACTTATCTCCGGTTTTTACTGGTTTAAAGTTCCAGTCCTTATGAAAATGTCCTTTCAGAGATTTTATACCAAATTCAGTACAATATACAGGAGTATCTGGAATTAATTCAAGTAATTCCGGCAAGGCTCCGCTATGATCGATTTCACCATGATTGGCAACTATAAAATCAATTTTTTTCAAATCAATTTCTTTTGCCAGGTTATTTACAAATTCCGTTGCAAATGGTTTCCATACAGTATCAATTAGCACTATTTTTTCTTCTTTTACTAAATAGGAATTGTATGTTGTTCCCCTGTTAGTGGAAAGCTCATTACCATGAAATTTTCTTAATTCCCAGTCGGTTTTACCTAACCACCAGACATTGTTCTTAATGTTTATCTTCATATATTTAATTTCTATTGTTTATGTTTATGAAAATATATTGAACCAATAATTAAAAGTGTGCACAAAATTATAAGAATTTGCGTTTTATGTGTACTTAAATAAAACCACATGTGTCTTTTAGGATAATATCTAAATTCGACATTATATATTTTTCATGGAGGCATCATGTGTTGCATTGTGTAAATTTCAGAACATTCACCTTTAGAAGCTTTATATATTCTTTCCAGATATTGAACGAATTTCATATAAGATTGAACATATTCCCGGCCAGCCTTGATATCATTTTTATTATACCCTTTTTTTGAAATAACTAACTGGAAATATTCTTTAGTTTTATTGTTAACCAGAGAATTTATTTGTTGCAATAAACTATCTATTTTTCCCTGTTCCAGAGCCTTATTGATATCAACAAATGGTTCATTTTCATTAATACCATTTATTACTACACAAGGACAATCTTCTCCAGATTGATGAATCCTTATAAGATTCTCTAGAAAATTTCTATCAGCCAATTGTTCAACTTCAGGATTGATTTTTCTTAATCGAATGGTTTTTTCGAACAATTCTTTTATTTCTGATTCATCACCAGGTTTTACCCATATAAGTATAAGATTTACATTGCCGGTTTTTAATGCTTCATTTGCAGCTGTAATAACGGGACATTTTTTTGCATCGCAAAGCGCTTGGACTTTTTGCATTGATATTAATATAAATCCGATTATCATTATACCTGTAACCAAAAAAACTTTTCTTTTCATAGTTTTTAGTTTTTAATTTGACAATACTTTATTGATTACATTTTTAAACAAAAATATAAAAGCCATTATTCATTATAACAACTATTAATTTCAGAATAATGTTTAAAAAAAATCAATCAATATTCCACAAATAGTTTTTATAAAGTTGGCAAATATAAATCTGCCTTGATTTATCTTATCAAATTTAGTATTTAAGTTTAACTTAAATGACGATTAATTGCCGACATTATTCTTAAATCAGTTTATTTTTAATATTATTCACTTATTATTAATAAGTTATCTTGATATATGCCAGACCAATTTTTCCGATAATCAAACCTGGTCTAATTGATTATTTTTTTTTATAAAACATTATAAATAAATTAGATAAATCACACTTTGCGTTTTAGCTATTGCTTTATTTCTATCGGTTTCTTACCTTAGCTTTCTTTTTATATTAACTAAAATTAATTTGTAAACTAATATTGTTTGCTTATGAAAAAGTTAATTGCGTTAATTTGCTTTATTGGTTTCAACTATTCCATCAATGCTGACATACTTCCTTCAGGACAGAAAGCTATTGAATATTGTGTGAAAATACAAAATGTAGATAGTTTTCCTGGTGTGGCATTTGTAATGGTAATTAATGAATTTAGAAAAACCATTATAGAATTTACCGAATTAAATTCTAAGGATTGCTTAAATAAAGGATATCAATATAACGGCAGTGAGATATATGCAATAAATAAAGCATACCTGAACCAAAATGGGATAAATAAAATTGATTATTCTAAGGATAATAATGTTTTGATGACAAATATTTCTGTTCCTGCAGTTTCTTTTCAATATGTTCCGGATGATTCTCCGGTTAAAAACATTGAAGAATTTTATAGGATATTGGGATTTAATAATACTTCAACAATTATTTATTTATATAAAAGAGTTACAACATATAATGACGATCATCAAGATTCTGTTATTTTTTCTGCACCTTCAGATTTTGACGATTTAAGAGATACTATTTCTATTGTCACCGGAGTAAAAAACAATACTAAATCCTCACAATTGCTTATTTATCCCACTCCTTCACAAGAATATTTGAATTTCTTTATGATTAATAGCAGGTCTGGTAATGTTACAGTGGAATTATTTGATATGGCAGGACATAAATTATCCGTATTTAGTTTTATTAAAAACCAGGAAGAACTTAAGAGAACGATAGATATTAGAAACTTACGCAGCGGAATATACAACTTAAGGTATTCTTTAGGCAGTTATTTTGAAAATAGGCTTTTTCTGAAAAAGTAAATATGGGAAGTTACGAAATACTTTTTCTAAAATCTTTATGCTTAACTATTTTCATTGAATTAATCGTTCTTATTATTATTCTAAAGACAATTTATAAAAGGTATAGTATTGCCAATAACGTAATAATATTTGCTGGAATTTTTACGTCGTTTGCTACTTTACCATACTTGTGGTTTGTATTACCATATTTCTTAAAGAGTAAAATATTATATCATTATAATTAGTGAACTATCAGCAGTGATAATTGAGTCCGTTATTTATTATTTTATTTTAAGAATAAGTTACCTGAATTCATTGTTTATTTCGATAATTTGTAATCTGATTTCTTTTCTGACAGGATTATTAATTTTTTAATCAGTATGACTCGTATCGTTTCCTTTTGATATAATTTGTTATAAAGCATAAGGGCAATAAATAAAATTATGGAAGAGAATAAAACCAATAAACCTAAAATCGTTGACTGAGATATAATTTCTTTATATCGAAAAAATGTTGGAAATGCTCCCAATATTAGTGCAAATGAAGCTAATCCGAATGAAAAACCTGGCCTTCCCGGAAGGAGGTTAGATATGGCAACCAGTGTTATAGGCATTGTGAAATTAAAAAGAAATATACCCGAAAGTCCAAAACTTAGATAATGTGAACCAAAAGCTAATAAAGGTGCAGAGATAAATAAACTGCAAACGGCGACTTTTAAAAAATCAATCCTATCAGCCAGTAATCCGCCAGTTACTTTTCCTAAAGCAATTGACAAAGCTAGTATAAGAGCAAAAATTAAATTTGACTTCCATGGAAAATTTATAGACAATCCTACCATAGAACGTATAGCTACCGTGATCATTATTAATAATATAATTAACTTAATAAGATCAAACAATTTTATCTTTGAAGTTTTATATTCAATTTTGGGATTTTTTATAATTATAAAAGCCAGACAGGCTAATAAAAGCAATATGATAAAAGGCCATTGATTATAAATTTTGAATTTTGCCAACAATATCCCAATTGATAAACCTATTCCTCCCGGAGCTACAAATATTCCAGGTGTTAATGCTTTTTTAGGATGAACGTTCAGTGCAATTGTTCCTCCTCCCGTATGAAATAACGCATTACCAACACCGGCCAGAACTGTAGCAAATAAAGGTAAATTAACAGATAATATTGAAAAAATTATAAGCATACAACCAAAAGCAGAAGCCATAACTGGTTTCTTGAGAAAATCACAAATCCATCCAAAGGGAAGTTGTAAGCCAAAAGCCAGTATATTATAGAGAATAGCGTAGAAGAATAAATTTTCACCGGCATTTATTGCAAACAAAATTAGAACCGCACAAGATGCATCTACTAATGCATGAGCTATACTATATATTGCAATATTTAGATATAAGTTTCTCATATATGAAAATAATTCAAATTAACTAGCAACTTGTTTTTTAGCTTTCCATGATGTATAGACGCCAATCGCGCACAATAAAACAAGAATAAAAAATGTAATATGAATGCTGCTCATTAATTTCGGCATAACGTTGGGCGTAAACTTCACTTTACCAACACAAATTGAAATAACCATCATAGTAATACCAAAACTAAATGATTGTCCTGTAAGCCTCATGGTATTTATAGTAGCAGACGCCATGTCGAGATATTTGGAACCAACAGAACCCATAATAACATTGACATTTGGTGAAGAAAATAAACCAAATCCAATTCCTAATAATATTGAACTACGATATATTCTTAAATTGTGATATTTCATTAAATTGAATTTTAATTTACCAATAAAAAAACATAGCTAAAATATTGCTATATTTAAACTTTAATAAATTCTAAAGCTAATATAAATGAAAACATTGATAACAATAGCGCTATTTAATGTCTTTTTAAATTTTACAATTTATAGTCAGCAAAACAGGGAAACTTTAGTTTTAATAAAAACGAACATAGGTGATATTAAGATCAAATTGTCTAATAAAACTCCAAAACATAGAGACAATTTCATTAAACTTGTTAATCAAAAGTATTATGATAGTTTGCTTTTTCATAGAGTGATTAAAGATTTTATGATTCAAACCGGAGATCCTAATTCAAAACATGCAACAATGTCTGCTCATTTAGGAACTGGCGGGCCAAATTATACTATACCTGCTGAAATAGATTCATCTTTAATTCATAAAAAAGGAGCAGTCGCGGCTGCCCGTTCAGGCGATGAAGTAAATCCGCTTAAAGCTTCTTCCGGTTCTCAGTTTTATATTGTCGAAGGTCAAATATATAATGACAATGGTTTAGCACAAATTGAAACCAAATTAAATAGTAACAGACAAAAGAATGAGGTCAGGGATTATCTAGGCAAACCCGAAAATAAAACACTTAAAAATGAAGTTGTAAAATATCAAAAATTAGGCGATAAATTAAAATTGGATTCTATAGGCCAAATTAGTTGTTAGATTAGTCAACGAAAAATATAAAAATGAACCGCCTATAAAATTTTCAGAATATCAAAGAAAAATATATAAAACAATAGGAGGAACGCCTTTCCTGGATATGAATTATACAGTTTTTGGAGAAGTTGTAGAAGGTTTAGACATCGTTGATAAAATTGCAAATGTTGAAACGATGCCTGGCGATCGTCCTAAAAATGATGTAAGAATAATTTCGGCAAGAGTAGTAAAAGAGTAAAAATGTTTCTTAGGCTATTAGATGTTAGGCTTTAGGCATTGGGCGTTAGTAATTAGTATTGAGCATTTTATAATAATTATTCATAATTAATTATTCATAATTCTATCAACAATTATCTATTGTCAATAAAATATCATCAAATATATTAATAAATTTTACTATTCCTTGTTTCCTACGGCATAGATTTTGACATAATTACAACTTCACTTTTTAATAGTTTTTATAATAAATTAAGTATTTATCATTTTAAACTATTTTAAGATTTTACTATCTAAATAGAAATTAAAAGACAAAATCAAAATTTAACATTTATTTACTTTTGCCAAGTTTTATTGAAATCATTATCACAAATAATAAATAAAACTAATAATTAAAATATGAAAAAGTAGCTTTTATTTTTTTTACTTTGATTCTTATTCAGATTTCACAATCAGCATTTTGCCAAGGTACACAAAGAGGCAATTATCAGGGAACAATGCCAATGGATGCGCAAGTTACAGGAACTGTCATTGATGAGACAACAGGGCAACCTGTGGAATATGCAATTATTGCTATACACCGAATGAAAGATTCTTCGTTAGTAACAGGTGTTAGCAGTAAGACTAATGGAAGTTTTGTTGTTGATGGATTGCCATATGGTAAGTTTTATGCAGAAATTACTTTTGTAGGATATAAAAAACAAAGAGTTGTTAACATTTTACTTACTCCAAATCAAAAATCAACAAACATTGGTAACAGTAAAAATTCAACCGTCTTCAACTGATATCAATGCGGTAGTAGTTACAGGCGAAAAACCAGCAATAGAATATAAAATTGATAAAAAAGTTGTAGATGTCAGCTCAAATATTGCTGCAGCTGGTGGTACTGTTGTTGATGCACTTCAGAATATCCCTTCAATTCAAACCGATGTCGAAGGCAATGTAACACTTCGAGGAAATTCAAATTTTACTGTGCTGGTTGATGGAAGCCATCACCACTACAGGTAGCGAGGCTTTGCAACAAATTCCGGCAAACCTGGTACAGAATGTTGAGATTATAACCAATCCCTCGGCAAAATACGATGCCGAAGGCACTGCCGGTATTATTAATGTAGTAATGAAAAAACAAGAAGTTCGCGGGATCAATGGAATTTTCAATGTTACAGGAGGGACTGGGGATAATTTAAGTACGCTTGATAAATATAGCGCCAATATGAACCTAAACTATAAATATTCGAAATTTAATTTCACTTTGGGTGCTGATTTCACAGATATGAAATATGCATTGACTTCTTATTCACATTCTCAAAATGACACCCTTAATAAACTTGTATTAGACCGAACGGCAAATGGTAATGGTTATTTTCACAGACAGGGCAGAGGAATAAAATTAGGTGTTGATTACAATATTACAAGAAACAGTACCATTTCATTAATGGGTAATATTGGGCTTCGCAAAATGCAACGTATCATTTAATAATTATACTTATGATATTCGTAATATTTATAATTTGAAATATGATACATTGAAAAACACAAATGATACTAATTATATTGCAAACTCATTAACTGGAATAACCCGCATTATATTACAACCTAAACCTTGACTACCAGCTTAAGATTGATGATAATGGCCAGCAATTATCTGCTTCAGTTTATTTTAATACCGGGCCAGACAATGCCCCATCAAATACTTATACTGATACAACATATTCGAATTGGATTCCAGTGAATAATAATCAATCTCTATTACAAATAGCCCAAAACAGCAATGAAACAGAGATCAGGGGAAAACTTGATTACGCACTTCCAATTGGAGCGAAAGGAAAATTAGAAACAGGCTATCAGGGCCGGTATTATCAAAATAATAGGTTACGATTTGATAAGTGGAAATATTTATCTTCATACCTAATTCCAATCAACAGATAGATGCTAAAGACCAAATCAAGCTGGTTATATATCGTTTTCAAATTCTTCGTTTATAGATTACCAGTTAGGGTTTAGGAGCAGAATATGAAATTCGTGAGATAAGCTTAAGCGATACTACAAATGGAACTATTGACAAAAAAATGAATAAGCTTTTTTCGGCACCAACATGTGCATTTATCCAAACAACTTCCCTGGGATTTACAATTACAGGCCAGCTATACCAGGCGCATAAACAGACCAAGGGATTGGAACCTGAACCCTGTAGCAAGATATCAAAGCCCAACACAAATTATGATAGGTAATCCTGGTTTGAAACCGGAAATTGCCAATTCTATCGAACTCAATTTGCAAAAAAAATTAAATGAAATTTCATTCATTTCCGTTGAAAGCTTTTTTAAGCAAACAGATGATTTGATGTATATGGCGCATGGTTACTACAATAATATAAACTCGATAACATGGGAAAACCTTGGCCATGACCGTTCAATTGGCGCTGAATTTATGTTAAACCTAGCTCTTGCACGTTGGTTTATTTTTAATGCATCTTCAGATGTTTACAATTATCATATCTTCGGACAACTAAGGCTAGATTCACTTGGCAAAACCAGCACCAACACTTGGAATATTAAAATAAATCCTACAATACGTTTACCCTGGGGTATGGGCATCCAAATAAATTATACATATAATGGTACTACCATTAATCCCACAGGAGGATCCGTATCAAGTAATTATTCTTTAGGTATTGGATTAAGGCAGGAAATACTGAAACGCAAAGGTTCTTTAACGTTGATGGCACAAAACCCTATTGGCCACACCAGGGTTATCTCTACAACATATGGGAATAACACGACATCCTATAGCTGGTTGCAACGTGAATCTCAGGTATTTATGTTTACTTTTAGCTATCGTTTCAATAATTATAAAGCACAAAAAACCAAACAACAACAGGACGATAACAATAATAATCAGGATATGGATATGAATGGGGGAGGAATGTAAACTTTTTAATCAAAACTATAAATGAATTCTGCTCCCAATGGTGTAACATAAAAAGAATAATTCTGCTTTTTCTGAGTAGCATTTATTAAGTTTTTAAATCCTGCTCCTACAGTTTTGCCTATTGCATAACCTATAAAAGCACCTCCAACAGCATCAGAAAACCAGTGAATATTGGTTGAAACCCCCAGTCCGATCAAAGAAGCATAAGTCAAAGATCCGATTTTAATGGCATTATTTTCTGGGTATAGTTCAATTAAGGTAGTTGCCATTGCAAAAGCTATCGTTGTATGAGTGCTGGGCCATCCTTCATAGGCTCCTCCTTTAAGAAAGCCAAACCGAAAATTTCCACTGTAATCATTTTTATTCTCAGGAAAATCCGGAGGCACTCTACCTGTAAATACTTTAATTGCCGATGAAATTACTCCACCTAGAATCGCTGCCTGTCCCATAGCGAAACCCGTTATTTGCAAATCAGAATTATTATCTATGCGTCCATATAAATAGAAACTCAAAGGGACAATCAAAGGGATTAAGCCTCCAGCACCAACTGAAATAAAGCCAGCATTTCCAATCCATTTATGTCTCATTGACATGTTGTACCATTTCCAATCTATTCCACTTTTAATTATTCCATAAGTACTAATTCCGGCTAACACATAATTTAATCCGTAATGATAAGAAAATGATCCAATAAAATGATTGTCTAATCCGTAAAAAACTTTACTAAATGGAATCTGATGGGTATTGCTTACACTATCTTGTGTAAAACTTTTTATTGAAAAAAATATACTAAAGCTTGAAAAATAATCCATTTCCAAATATTATTAGTATTCATAATATTGCATGATATTTGTTTAAGTTAAACAATTTGAGAATAAAATATGTTGGAAACAGAATTTATGCAATTTTAAGAAATGAAGATCCTCTTTGCATGCAAAGAATCTATATTATTATTTTCTAAAAACGAATATTATTGTTCAAAAGTCTGACATATATTGTTTAAATACAATATTTATTTTGTTGAATAATTCATTTTGTCCATATGTTTGTGTAAGCTGTAATAATTGGTTTAAAGTGTAAAGAGATAATCTCTTATCTTCATTAATACTTCCAGCAAGGCTTTCTCTCAAACTTGAATAATATGATAATTGCATATTCAAATTATCAAATAAGTTTTCTACTAGATTATTTGCTTTTGAAATCTGATTAGCCCTATAATATTCCTCAATTAAATTATTTTGACCATAGACTAAGTGGTACTTGTTCCACCGGAAAAATATTAAAACATTTGTCCAATACTTTTACTGCCGAATCAATCTTATTTTCATTTATCAATTGTTCAGCCAAACGGGCAAAAGTGGTTCTGATAATTTGTAATCATCCTTATATTGTTCTCATCTAAATATACTTTTGGATTTGAAGCATTGCCCCATTTGAATTTGTTCATTAGATTATCGTAGAGAATTTTTGAGTCAATACTTCCGATTTTTTCCATGGTATTTTTATTTTCCACGGGAATCAGCCTGTAAGCGAATCCGTCCAACCTGAAATATTTTGAAAGTCCAAGATAAGTTTCTTCTGAAGCCGGGGCAACAAAATATATCGGACGATTCCAGTTATTGTTTGCAACCAGATCAAGAATCATCATGTCTGCTTTATATATTGCAGTTCTTTTTCCTATGTCCCATTTCATTTCAGGTACAATTGATTTAGCAAAAGAAGGAGTAACAGTACCATTAGCCAATACTTTTGCAGTATCAATAACAAGACTAAATTTTCTGGCAGGCAGGTAATCTATTTTTTCATTATAATTATCCAAAGTTTTAGTTGAAGGATCATCACTGGCAACAAAATCCATAACTTCTTTCAAAGGAGTATAGTCTTTAAGTCTTTCAACTACATATAAAACATCTCTGGAACCTGTCTGATATTTTTCTCTTTTCATGGAAAATGGAACAGGATCGGATTCGTATACTTTTCGCTGCATTTGTTCAATGTACCAATCGGCACTCAAATAACTAAGATTTACAACTCTGACATCGGTTCGGACTCCAAGTACTTCCTGATCGCACCAAAGCGGAAAAGTATCATTATCACCATTGGTGAAAAGTACTGCGTCGGGAGCGCAGGAATTTAAATAATCATAACCAAAATCAGTTGATGTGTAACGATTTGAACGATCATGATCACCCCAGTTTTCATGCGCCATTAATCCAGGAACCAGTATTAAACATAACGTTATTACAGATATTTGTTTTAAAATATTCTGCTTCTTTTTACCAATCCAGGTAATTATTCCCATGACGCCTAAACCAATCCAGATAGCGAAAGCAAAATATGAACCATCATAAGAATAATCGCGTTCACGAGGCTCATATGGTTTTTGATTCAGATATAATATGATTGCTATGCTGGTCATGAAAAACATAACCATAATTACCCAAAAATTTCTTTTATTATTTTGGAAATGAAAAAATATGCCAATAATTCCTAATATTAAAGGAAGCATAAAATAAGTATGTCGACCTTTATTGTTTTTAAATTTGTATCCTGAGATGTTATCAGGCAAATTGTTCTGATTTCCTAATCTTAATTGATCATAAAATTTAATACCTGTAATCCAGTTCCCTCTTAAAATATCTCCATGTCCCTGTATATCGTTTTGCCTTCCGCTAAAATTCCACATAAAGTACCGGAAGTACATCCAACTTACCTGGTAACGGAAAAAGAATAATAAATTTTCACCAAATGTTGGCTTATAAATAGTTGTTGGTTCTCCCTGCTGATCGTTTGTCTGAATGGGGACTCCTTTAATATTGGCCCATTCTTTATATTTTTCAACATGGCTGCTCTCATTACTCCACATGCGAGGGAAAAAAGTACAAAATTCCGGGTCATATTGATAATCCGGCATATTATAAATTACTTCATATTTGCCATTTTTTTGAACATATATTGGTTTGCCTTCTTTTGTTTCCCTTATTGGTGCATTATAATATGGACCATAAAGTAAAGGTCTGCTGCCATATTGTTCCCTTCCAAGATATGAAAGCAAACTGAAAATGTCTGAGGGACTGTCTTCGTTTAAAGGTGTGTTTGCGTTAGAACGTAGTATTGACATTGTATACGAAGAGAATCCAATTAGAATTACAGTTAAACAAAGAACGATTGTATTAATAAGAGCTTTTCTTTTAACCGTTGTGTACCATATAGCCCATGAAAGAACCAGAAACAATAATACAACAAAGAATATCCACCCGGAATTAAAAGGAAGGTTCATTCCATTTACAAAAAGCAATTCAAACCACGATGCTACTGCAAATGTACCTTGTATAATTCCATACATGACTAAACCCAGAATAAAAAATGAAAGTATCATTGTAAAAATTGTACCTTTTATTGTCACCTTATATTTTCTAAAATAATATATCAGCGCGAGAGCAGGAATGGTCAATAGATTTAGTAAATGAATACCAATTGATAATCCCATAAGATATGCAATAAGTATAATCCACCTGTTTGCATATTGTTCATCTGCTACTTCTTCCCATTTAAGCATAGCCCAGAAGATAAGCGCGGTGAACATAGCCGAAGGAGAAAATACTACTGCTTCAACAGTTGAAAACCAGAAACTATCGCAAAATGTAAATGTCAGGGCTCCCACAATCCCGCTTCCTATAATTGAAATTATTTCAGTTGTGGAATATTCTCCTTTTTGACCGGTTATTTTCCTTGCAAGACGGGTGATGATCCAAAAAAGGAATAATACGGTAAAACCGCCACACAATGCTGAAAAGAAATTAACCATTATTGGTACTTTGGAAATATCTCCACCTGCAAATAAAGTTGCAAAGTGTCCAAGCATAGCAAACATCGGATATCCGGGGGGATGACTCACTTCAAGTTTAAACGCGCATGATATGAATTCACCACAATCCCAAAAACTAGCAGTAGGTTCAACTGTTTTTAAATAAACAGATGAAGCTATTATGAAAATTATCCAACCAGCTATATTATTGATACGCCTAAACTTTTCCATAAACTTTTTTATTATTTCTTAGTTTCTTTTAAAATTAGCAGCAATTTAATTTTCATGTTTAATATAATTAATTTTAGAATGTTAAAAAAACATAATTTATTATTAATACTTAATCAAATTCTATTTTTTATTATTCTAGGATGAACTCTTAAGTATCATGTTCAAAAACCAAAAGGATTAAAAAATATTTGTATTCTTTAGTAATCAAATTAATTCTACTTTGACACATTTCAAAATCAACCAGTTTTTACCCTTAATCCCTAAAGGGAACTGGTTGATTTTTCAGCTTTCTCCCTTTAGGGTTTGGGGTAAAAAAAGCTGAAAAAACTAAGAAAGACCTAATCTGTCAAAGTAGAATTAATATAAACAAAAAAAAGGGTCAATGAAAATGTTCATTGACCCTTGACACAAAAACCAACTTTCCCTAATTAACCTTATCTTACCTGACTCATTGTTCTGCCGATTGCTTATCTAATTTGTGTTTTTTATGTTTCAATGCTTTTTTATCTTTCTTTAATTCCTTTTTTTCTGCTTTTTTACTTTTTTTATCTGCTTTTGAGTCCTTTTTGTCGGAATTGATAATCTTGTGATCAGATTTAATCTCTTTTTGATCTTTATTGACATCTTGAGTAGTTTGTGAATTCATACTTAAAGTACCTATAAAAGCAATGCAGATTGACAAAACGACCAATTTTAAATGACTAATAAATTTTGTTTTCATTTTTTCTAAGTTTAAATTTTACAATTGACAATTATTATTTTGAATCGACTCAACTTTTATTTTACAAAATAAATACCAATAATTACAATTAGGAATTATTTTATGATATCTTAACAAATGTTTCACAAGATTTGCTTAAACATTTAAAAAAATCTTAGACTCAATTAAATTAAAAATTACCCGGGTTTTAAGTATTTTAATAAGAAATAATGTTAAGAATAAAAATATTTTTAAGTTTTAAGAAATGTCGTTGTTTTTATTATGGTTCATTTGTTTTTATTTCCAGATATTATTTTTCAGAACTGTGTGTTAAGAGAAATTACAAAGATGTGTCTTGATAAAGACTTTTATCTTATCTCTTTATTTAACGTTCAATAGAATTTCTTTCGTTAAACCACGAAATATTTCATGTAAAAAATTTATTTAGTTGATCATTTAATCTAAAGACAGATTTATTGTTTTCTTTCAACCAGTGCATAAAAATCATTCTCAATGGGAAGGTAACCCTGCTCATAGCAGAAATAGTATGTAGTTCCTTTCCGCGTGTTATAAATACTGGTAAAATAGTCAAAATTAAATCCCTTTGATATCAGTCTCTTCCTGCTAACCTTTGTTTTTCCATCGGGATTCAGCATTACTAATATTTTATGATTGTTCTTTAATATTTTGTTGATGTTCCTTATTGTCTCCGAAGAATGAATGTTCCTCTGGTTATTATATGTATTTCGGCACTGGTCGGAACAGAATTTTTTGTCTATGCGCCCGATAATCGGAGCACCGCATACCGGACATAGTTTTTTTTCTTCCATATAAGGTTTTGATAAGTTTCAGTAAATATAATATTTATCCGTTTTTAAACATTTATAAACGCTTAAAAATATTTATAACCGACTATAAATATTTAATAACCGAATATCCGTTAGCCTCATATCTTACTTTGTATCATCAAATTTATCAAATCAATGTTTAATACTAAAATTAAAAGTCATGAAAGATTTAAGGAACAGAGTTCAGTTAATCGGTAACCTGGGAATGGATCCCGAAGTAAAAAAATTCGACGGTGGTCGTACGATGACCAAGTTTTCACTCGCTACATCGCAGAGTTATAATAACGCGCAGGGCGAGAAAGTTAAGGATACCCAATGGCACAATCTTGTAATGTGGGGCAAGCTGGCCGAAACTGCCGGGAAATATCTGAAAAAAGGTGCAGAAATTACTGTCGAAGGCAAAATTATCTACCGCTCGTACGAATCCAAAGATGGACAAACCAAATATATTACAGAAATCGTTGTAAGCGATTTTATAATGTCACCTAAGAAACAGGCTTGAAAACTAAAAATTTCGTAACAGACAGGGTGGTTTTATTTTGAGATCACCCTGTTAGCAAAAAGTCGAAGAAAAAAGATAGCAGCCTACAAACTTGATAAAGAAAAATGAATTTGACAACGAAAAACAGGTTAGAGAAATTAACTGAATGAAAAAATAAAAGATTTATTTTTTTTGCGACCCACATAATATTATTTGGAATGATAATAAAACAACTATCTTCGCAAAATAAAAAATGACCACAAAGCTTAAACATATTATTTCAATATTACTGGTGTCAATTTTCCTGACACCAATAGCTGTTATGTTTTTGGACGGTTCATTTCACAATCATGACAATTTTATTTGTACTACAAAAACCGAACACCATTTTCACAAATATCACAATAAATGTCCTATCCTTGGTTTTGAGTTCTCATTATATTCATTAAATAAAATAATACTTGAAACTCAAAAGGCATTTTATTATGATAAATTATTCACAAACTACATTTCAAATAATTATTGTAGCAATTTAAAATATTCATTTTCATTACGGGCGCCTCCTTTAAATATTCACAATTAATTTTCCTTCGGTGAATATCAATAATTCACCTATTTATTGTTGATGCAATTAGAAAACTAATTGGTCAAATAATCATATTATATAATATTCAAAAGAAAATTCAAATGAAAAAAATCTTATATATATTAGTAATACTGTTATTTTGTTCAATAGCAGGATTTTCTCAAAATATATCAAATAAACACCTGGCCGGGCATGTATCAGATAAAGCCACAAAAGAATTGATACCGTTTGCCAATATTGTGATAAAAGGAACACCAACAGGAACAACAGAGAATGCTACCGAAACGGATTCTAAAGGCCACTATTTCTTGAAATATCTACCCGTAGGCAAATTTACCGTGCTTGTAAGCGCTTTGGGATACAAGAGGATTGAAAAAGAAATGGATTTGACTTCAGTTGATACCAAAGAAGCAAATTTTGAATTAGTGGCAGACACCACAAACTTGAAAGAAGTTATAATTTCAGCCAGGCGGCGCCGCGAAGCCGAACGAATGGGCGAGCTTTCCGTTGCCATTCAGCCGGCAACCGTCATTACACCGGAAAATATGTTTATGAAGAACGCCAATAATTTTACCCAGGCCATAGCTTTCGAGCCAGGGGTATGCGTGCTGACAGGCTGCAGTTCGTGCGGGTTCAAACAGGTTCAAATTAACGGCCTTGGTGCCACTCAGACGACGATGCTTATTGATGGATTGCCTTTGTACACAAATGTAACAAACTTTTATGGTGTGGATGCTTTGACTACTGCAGGAATAGCATCCATTGATATAGCACGCGGTCCCGGATCTTCATTGCTAGCACCGGGCGCTATGGGCGGCTCAATCGACGTTCGCTTCAAGGATCCGACGAAGAACTCCGTAGAGTTGGATGGCGCAGCGGGCAATGATATGTATACGCGCCTATCTGTTGTTGCAACCGCGGTTGATGACAGCAGCAAACTCGGCGTTATTCTTGCCGCTCATCACTTTGTTAATGGGCCGTGGGATGCCAATGGCACTGGGATGTCACAGTCCCCATATATGTTGGACGAAAGTGTCATGGCGAGAGTCAACGGGTGGGTGGGAGCCAAAGATGAGCTAGCATGGAACCTGCGATATTCTCACAGCAATAACGAAGTTTTCGGCGCGTCAACCACTACAAACCACCAGGGAGCAACTATAGGACCTCCGGATTCACTCGCCACTCAAATGTTTGTCGGAGGAAACGTCAATAATAAATTTATTGGGAACCCCATAGATATTCTCGAGTGGATTCAAACGAAACGCGATGAAGGCCAAGGCTCACTCACTTTGCATGCATCGAATGCTAGTTTCTTGCAGCTTCGCGGGGGCTATGCCAGTCAGTCGCAAAATTCCATGTACGAGGGCGGCGCTGATTACGCGAATATCGATCGCGCCCTCGTGACGGACCTTCGATGGCAGACCCAGACCGGAGCCCACACCATTACGATGGGCGGTGACTTCAACAACGAGAATATGACATCGCAATCGAAATACTATTACGAGGAACTTGGAATTACCCCTGATTCTTACAAAAGCGCTTATGGCGGGGTCTACCTTCAAGACGTGTTGAATTTCGGGCATGAACGCGACCTCTCCATTGCTGTGCGTGCGGATCAAATCCACATGGACTGGATTGACAAACCCAACTCGACAATTAATAATTTCATCGTTGCGCCACGGGCGAGCTTCCGCTGGGAATTCAACGAGGACCTTACGGGTCGGCTGTCCGCGGGTTTGGGCTGGCGTTCGCCGCTCACCTTCTTCGAACTGGATCATGGTCTTTTGAACGACGGATTCGACATTGGCGTCAAAGAGTTGGAAAAAGGCATAGGTTCCGGTGGATCGCTTTCCTGGACACCAGCACTCTGGACATTTACCGGTTCGATGTATGCCACCTGGGTCACTGGTTTGGAATACGTTGGCGCGAACCCGAATCCCCTTATTCAGCGTCCGCTCTTGCTTAGTGATTCTACCAGGATGTTCTTTCTTGACATGGACTTTGAAGCCGACAGGGTTGTGAATAATTGGCTCGAACTCGGAGTTGGCATCGCCCACCAGGACATTCCCAACTCATTCAAGGCTGTAGAACTTGTGGCGGCTCAGGAAACAGAGGCGAATGGGCGTATTTCCATTACGACGAAACGCATTACATTTTCTAGCGATGTGCAGTGGATTGCTTCGCGTAACCTGCTGCCATACGGCTACGGTGGCCAGTACAACCAATTCGTAAATGGCGTGGCAAGTGATCCCAAACTTACGACGGCTCCCAGTTATTTTGTCATTAACGCAAAGGCAGTCTATCATTTGAAATCGCATTGGGAATTCTACGTGGGTGCCGAAAATCTGCTTAACTACACGCAAGCAGGCTCGGCTCACGACGATCCTCATTATTTTGATCAATATGGAAATTTCAACACCTCGCACATCTGGGGCTCGTTGCGCGGGCGTCAAATGTATGCGGGAATACGCTTAAGGATCTAGTTATTGTAATCCACGCGTGTTTGCTGACAGTTATATATTCTGAATCATCTAGGAATTGAGACTGTGTAACATCCCTAAAAAGTACGGTAGCCGCAGTTTCGAGGTTGGGATTCTATGATAAATCCGCGGACATAAAAGACCCGGCTACCATATTGATAGACTCTTTACACAGTCTCAATTAATTTGTAGAAAAGTATCCATCCGGGAATGTACATTAGCGGCGGATACCGCAATATACTTATTCAATGGATACCCTGCTTTTCATGCCAGCGCAACTTACCATGGGAACAGAATATATTATTGACCAAATACATGATGAAATATTGGGATTAAATATTATAACGGATCAAACTGTAAATACAAAAAGCGCATTCTTGCAAAATGAGTGGAAAAACAAAAAATTAAGTATCCTTATTGGCTGCCGGTTTGATAAACACAGTTTGATTAGCGAACCGATTTTTAGCCCCAGGGCGAATTTGCGCTATGCGTTGACTGATAATATTAGTTTAAGGGCAAGTTATTCCAGCGGATTTCATGCACCACAGATTTATGATGAAGATTTACATGGTACTGAAATTGGAGGGGAACGAGTTATTGTTAAACTCAACCCTAACCTGAAAACTGAAACATCACAAAGCTACTGTGGTTCTATTGACTTTAACAAAGCTTTTGGCAGTGTTCAAACAGATTTGCTTGTAGAAGGCTTTTATACAAATTTAGACCATGTTTTTGTATTGGATGAAGTAGCCGTGGATACTACCAAAGGAATATTTTATCTTGAAAGAGATAATGCGCCGGGAGCGGTAGTGAAGGGAATAAATATAGAATTTAAAATAGTTCCTGTCAAAAAGCTGCAATTTCAATGTGGAATGACTTTTCAAAGCAGCGAGTATAAAGTTGCGCAACAATGGAGTACTGACACAGTCTCAAACTTACCTCCGGTGAAAAAGATGTTTCGTTCACCCGATCAATATGGCTACCTGACGGCAAGTTACCAGCTTGCCCGGCACTTCAATCTTTCTATGACGGGAACATATACAGGAACTATGTTTGTACAGCACTATGGCGGAGGAGATATACCACATGATGAACAGGTATGGACGCCCAGTTTCTTTGATTTAGGTATAAAATTAACGTATGATTTCAAACTCAGTGTGGGCACCAAAATGCAATTCAACGTGGGTGTTAAAAATATTTTTAACAGTTACCAGAAAGATTTTGACCATGGTGCAAATCGTGATGCAGCATATATATATGGACCACAGTTGCCGCATTCATTAACCTTCGGGCTTAAAATAATGATATAATTTAAAAAGCCTGCCTACTCAAACAGGCTGGCACATTGGCGGATCGCACAAAGCCAACGCTAAAGCCAAAATCCACCAAAGAGCCAGCCTGTTTTGCTTCCTTTTTTTTAATTTTACACTTTCCATTTCATTCACTTTTCTTGTATTTTTTATGTTTTTATAAAATCTGCAATGTTTTTTTCTTTCTTACCGTAACAATTGTTAATTTAGTATCTCTATTAATCAAACTTTACTACTATGAAAAAAGCACTTAAGATAACTGGAATCACTATCCTGGTTTTACTGGTAATACTAATTACGTTACCTTTTTTATTTAAGGATCAAATAAAAGCAAAGGTTGAAGATGAAATCAATCAAAACCTGAATGCAAGAGTTCATTTTCAATCTCTTAATCTGAGTTTGATCAGGTCTTTTCCCAATTTTTATATGTCGCTAAACGGATTGACCGTAGTAGGAGTAGGGGACTTTGAAAAGGATACACTTGTTTCTTTTAAATCTTTTAGTGCTACACTTAACCTGGTAAGTGTTATCCAAATGAAAGAAATTAAAATCAAATCTATTATTCTTGACAGTCCGAATATACATGCCATAGTGCTTAAAAATGGTAAAGCTAACTGGGATATCGCCAAACCATCAGCTGATACAACTAAAAAAATAGATACGACAAAATCACAACCTTCTGCATTCAAAGTTAAACTGAAAAAGTTTGCCATTCTAAAAGCTAATATAGTTTATGATGATCAAAAATCAGGAATGAAAGCTTCAATGAAGAATTTTAATTTCAAGCTTTCCGGCAACCTGGCAAGTGATTTCACTACAATTGATATATTGACCACAACTGATGCCATAAATTTTGTTATGGGTGGAATTCCATATTTAAAAAATGCAAGTAATAGACTAAAACTGGTTATTGATGCTGACTTAAAAAATTCTACTTATACTTTCAAAGAAAACGAATTTGCTATAAATGACATTGTTCTAGGTTGGGACGGTAAAGTTTCTATGAAAGATTCATCAATTATCACTGATGTGACATTTAAAACCAAACGTACTGATTTTAAATCCATTCTTTCAATGGTGCCCGCAATTTATACGAAAGGTTATGAAAATGTTGTAGCTCATGGAGGTTTGAAACTCGAAGGTTATGTAAAAGGTGTATACAATAAGAAGACAATGCCTAATGCTGAATTAAATTTAGTTATAGATAATGCATCGTTTAAGTATCCGAGTTTGCCTAAGTCAGTAGATAATATCAATGTTGATTTGAAAGTTTTTTGGGATGGTGTTCAGAATGACAACACAACAGTTGATTTGAACAAGTTTCATTTAGAAATAGCCAAGAATCCTTTTGATGCTGATTTTCATTTAAAAACACCTATGAGCGATCCGTCATTTAACAGTAAAATCAATGGTAAAATAGATCTTGCTTCATTTGCTGATGTTGTACCATTAGATTCTACGACAATTAAAGGAATGATAACTGCAAATATTGATATGATGGGCCAAATGTCTATGATAAAAGAACAGAAGTATGAAAAATTCAAAGCAGATGGTTCATTAAGTCTTAGCGGATTTCTGTTTAAAAATCCTTCATTAAAACAAGGAGCTGATATTAAAAAGGCAACTTTAGTATTTTCTCCAAAATTTGTTGACTTAAGTGCGTTTGATATGCAGGTGGGTAAAACAGATATTCATTTGAAAGGCAAGCTTACTAATTTTATTCCTTTCGCTTTGAAAGGAGAAACCATACATGGTAATCTTGATTTTTCGTCCTCTCTGATAGATTTAAATGAGTTTATGGGTGGTCCGACAAAAGTGGATACTACTAAAAAAGTTGATACTACACAGCTTTCAACTGTCGAAGTTCCCAAAAATATTGATTTTACTATGACTTCAAAGATTAATAAGCTTATTTTTGATAAGCTTGAAATTACAAATATGGCCGGTATAATTAAAGTTGTTGATGGCAAAATAGAAATGGAAAAACTCTTTATGAATCTTCTTAAGGGTTCAATGTCAATGACAGGTGAATATAATACCCAAGATATGAAAAAGCCATTTGCAAATTTCAACTTTGATATGAAAGACATTGATATTCCATCTTCTTATGTTGCCTTCAATACTGTTCAGAAAATGGCACCGTTAGCTGAAAATGCAAAAGGAAGAGTATCTGTAACCCTTAATTTCAAGACTCTAATTGATACCCATATGAGTCCAATATTGAAAACTATGAACGGGGAAGGAAAGCTTACATCAAAAGAAATTGAGATAAATAATTCCAAAGCTTTTGCAAAAATTGCAGATGCTGTTAAAAACGATAAGTTAAAGAATGTGAAAGTTGACGACATAAAAATGACGTTTAAAATCCGTGATGGTCGTATTTATGTCGATCCTTTTGATACAAAAATGTTTGGCAACAAGGTAACAATAAGTGGTGATCAGGGATTGGATCAAACCATGAATTACATGATGAAAATGCCATTGCCTAATTCTCAAGTAAGTTCTGTCGGAGACAAATTAGGAGGACTTGCCGGTCAAGGTGTAAAATTAGTTGGAGGTTCTGTTATCGCTAAAATCAGTATTCAGGGTACATTCAATGATCCTAAAATTGGAGTGGGTTTTGGCGCTGGCGATGATAAAAGTTCAAAAGAAAGTACAAAAGAAGAAGTAAAGAAAGTCGCAGAAAAAGCTATTGTTAAAGCCATTACAGGTAAAAGCGGTGATGATATTATGTCGCAGGCAAAAATTGAAGCTGATGCTGTAAAATCAAATGCAAAGAAAACGGCCGATGCAGTGAGAAAAGAATCAAACGATAATGCCGATAAACTGGTTAACAGTGCAAGCAATCCGTTTGCAAAAGCTGCCGCTAAAGCAACTGCTAATAAAATGAGACAAGAAGGGGAAGCAAAAGCTCAAAAAATTGAAAATGAAGGAAATGTTAAGGCTGATAATATAATGAAAAATGCAAAAGCTGAAGCAGACAAACAAAAATAGAAAATAAAAAAAGTAGTCTGGTTAAGACTCTTTTTCTTTACCAGACTACTTATAATACTTTGGATATTATTCAGCTGCAGCTGTAATATTTTTCTTTTCCTGAATTCTGGCTTTCTTACCAGTTAAATCACGCAAGTAATATATTTTTGCTCTGCGTACTTTTCCGTGTTTGTTAACTTCAATTTTATTGATAAAAGGTGAAGCCATAGGAAAAATTCTTTCAACACCAATGTTGCCGGACATTTTTCGAACTGTAAAAGTTACAGTATTTCCGGAACCTTTAGTTTGAATGACTACACCCTTGAACTGCTGCACTCTTTCTTTATTGCCTTCAATAATTTTATAATGAACCGTAACGGTATCGCCACTTTTGAATTGGGGAAATTCGTTCTTTACTGTCAGGTTCTCCTTAATTATATTCTTTATATCCATTTATGTAAATTATTTTATCAATTTTAGTTTTCAAAAACAGGCTGCAATATTACTAATAATTTTTGATATGTAATATATTGACATATTTTTTTATATGTAGAAGAAGACCGTCATATAAACTACTTTTGATTTGTTATCACAAATTTGGAAACAAAACTTTTTGTGAAACGAAAAATCTGTTAATTTTGCTGCGCCAAAATAAAATCCTTAGACAATAGGAAATAAAAAGTAAAAAATTATTTAGACTCCGTAGCTCAGCTGGTAGAGCAATTGACTCTTAATCAATGGGTCGAGGGTTCGAATCCCCCCGGGGTCACAAAGTAAATGATGCTCCATTTTGGAGCATTTTTTGTTTAATGACGATTGCAAGTCGAAAGAATTGCAAAAGGGAAGCGAACAAAAAATGATAACAGCTTACTGCGGCATCACTTGCTAAGTGAAACCCTTACCAAAAGGATCATAGTTAGGATAATCCCTCCGGAGTCACAAAGGGCATCATAGCGCGATGCCTTTTTTAATGTTAATACTTAAACACTCTTTTTCCAATTATTATTAGAATAATTATGCATTATATTTTCTTGGATATTATCAAATGGCATTGTTAATAAAGTATAGCTAAATCATTATTCCATTTAAACATCAACAATTTTATTGAATAAATCAACATATGTTTTGCTTTTGTATAGCATTTTGTTTTTCTTCTTAATCTGGCCAAAAAATGTCTAAAAAGACTATTATAGCCTTCTACTGTATATGTTTCTGCCTTTGTCTGAACTAATTGTTCTTCCGGAACAAATTCATTATAAGCTTTCCAATAGTCAGCACAAACTATCCCTTTGGAAAATTCTTCAATTTTTTCCCAGAGCCTTTTTCCAGTTTCGGTTCCTCTTGTGCCAATTTCACAATTGACGAACCTATGCCCATTTCTATCAACAGCAATCCATATCCAGCAGTAGTTTTTTTTGAACCAATATATGTATGCATCTCATCCAATTCTATTACATCAATATCTCCAGGATTTCTAAATTCATCCAACTTTTCTCCAAAGGACTTTATCCAATTAAAAACAGCAACATGGCTCACATTTAAGTATCTTCCTATTGATCTAAAACCTAAGCCTTCTAAATATAAAACTAAGGCATTTCTTTTAAGGTCATTCGGCTTTCCTAATTGCCCTACAGTAAATCGATGCTTGCAATCTTTACACAGAAACCTTTGTTTTGATTTAACTATACCATCTTTACGAAAATTCTTGCTTTTACATTTTGGGCAGCTATCTATAATCATTTTATATAGTTTTATAACTGCACAAATATAATAAAACTATACTAAATTAACAAAGCCATAATAATATTAGCAACATTGACTTTATAACTGGAGATGTTCTTGAAACATTCAACCAGGATTTTATTTTCAAATATGGAAAACCAGATGTTATTATTATAGATCCTCCGCGATCTGGAACACTAATTGAAATAAAGAAGACCATTCTTATTGCAGAACCTTCGAGAATAATATACGTTAGTTGTAATCCTGTTTCATTAGCATGGGACTTGAAACAATTATGTGCAAAATATAATGTAATTGATATTCAACCTTTCAATATGTTTCCACATACACACCACTTAGAAACAGTGGTATTGTTACAAATAAGGAAATAATCTTTTGCTTTTTTTGAAAATAGAAAAATCATAATTCAGGTGAGTCGTTCAATTAGTTTTTTATAATTTGGCCAAATTACTAACAATTCATCTCTTTTTAATAGCTCAAAATCCTTAAAATCAAAACCAGGTATTACGGCACATCCAATTAACGAATATGTATCTGGTAAAATAACTTCTGCACCAAAAATTGTATCAGCAGGTATAATTAATTGAGGCTGCTGGTCCTGAACAATATTATTTCCTAAAATGGCTATCTGAAAGTTCCCGGATTTATTTAATAAGAAAACCCTTAACGGTGAACCATCATGAAAGTACCAAATCTCATCTGATTTTAATTTATGCAATTTTGATACCTGTCCGGATTTTAACATAAAATAAATACTGGTCGCAAGATTGCGAGAAATTCCAATATCTTCATTGGAATTTAAAGTTTTTAAACTTCTGTATATTTCAGAATAATAACCACCTTCAGGGTGCTCTCTAAGTTCTAATTTGCGAATTAAGTGTTTAATATTTTGTTCGACCATGATATGTAATTCTAATAAGTGAGTATTCAAATATATTTAATTAAATGAATATTGTACTGTATTATGAATTGAAAATCAGCTTAAATTTTGCAAATTGCAGTAATATGTTTTCCTTTAATGTAATTTAATATTAATCAATCTGAATTATGTCAATAATGACTGAGATAGTAGGATATACTGCTGCAGTATTTGGAACGGCTTTGATGTTACCTCAAGTTTTTAAGTCATATAAAACAAAGCGAGTGAATGATGTATCGATTATTATGTTGATTATATATATAATCAATTGTTCATTATGGGAGGTCTATGGAATTCTTATCTGTTCAAAACCAATTATTGTATGTAATATTTTAGCATTGTTTATAGGAATGCTTCAATTGTATCTAAAATTAAAACTTCAAAAAATGACTTAGTAAAAGTTTTTATTCATTCATTCATTTCAATTAAATTAATTTCAAGGCCGGATTCGTGCTGAAAATCATCAATTTCGTCAATCATGTCCGGATCACTGCGCATATAATACCAATTAATAGTAGGTTCTCCTCCTTTTGCTTTAAATTCCGTAAGAGTTTCAAATATTTTCAAAAGCATTCTTGATGATTGGGTATTAAAATAGAATAACCGGAAATTAAAAATTAAATATTTATTTAAAGCACAATATTCATTTAACCATTCAATTAAAGGAATGTAAAATTTGTAACAATCTTCCATATAAGATTCACCTGATATTTCACAAACACCTTTTTCAAAATCAAAATGCACTATTGGAAAGTAAGGTGCTTCTTTAACTGCAGGTATTTCAATGTTTTTCATAAAAATAATATATTATCTATTGGACTCTTCAAATGTATAATTATTTTGTTATTGATGCACAAATAGTAAAAACAGAGTGAGAATCAGAAATAGTTTTAATTTCAAAATCAAGCTTATTTAAAGAAAGTAATCCTATTTGTATAATACCGATATGAGCTCCTAAATCTTTTTCACCAAGGCTCTTATTGCGAGTTTTTGTACGAAATTCACGGAGTTCATCTAAACTCATCGAATTTATGTTGCTACAATATTTTTGCAGAATTGGACCATCTTTATTGTTTATTAAGTTTGAAGTTGTTAAAATTAAAAGTTTACCATTTTCAAGCAAAGAAAAACTTCCTACACCAGAATGCTTGCAATTATCTACTGGTCTTGTTTCAACAGAGTATTTAGCAACATTTTGAGTTAATTCAAAAAAAACTTTATATAATCTGTTGCCTGTCTGTGACTGCAATCCAAATGTATGTTTGATATATGTACCAAGATTTGACAAGATATCTATACAAAAAGGTCCCTTGTATTCTAGAAGCAAATTATTATTTGCAGTATTTAAAATCATAAGACAACTTGTTACTCTAACTTTTATTCAAATTTCTAAAAATCAATATGTTTTTAAATTATTAATCAACATTCATTTTGCTTTTGGAAATTTAATGTTTTTTAGATGAAATAACCATATTTATTTATGAATAATGCGAATTAAGAGTTAAAAATAAAAATAATAAATGCGGCTGCGATTCTGCCAAAGACATGCACAAGCAGGCCATTTGTAGAACGCACCTTTGATGCTCTTTGAATATCTGTATTCTCAATTAGCCAGTTGAATAGTGATTCGATAGGTTGCCTAACACTAGATACAGCCTTTGAAAATAAATCATTTGCTGCCTTATCTCTTTGTCTAGTTTCCTGAGATTGACCTTTGATTGCTTTTACAGGCGTTAAAATCTCTGAATTAAAAGAATTTTTCAAATTTTCTTGTAAATTCGGAATCATTGTAAATCTTATCGCCAAAAAAGTTTCGATTGTATATTTCGCTCCAGTATTGCTTATGGACATTCAAATCATTTTCTGATGCCGGGGTAATAACAATGCTTTCAGGAAAAGGTAGATGATTTGGGCGTTGAAAAGCCAAAGCATGTAGCTTTAGGCCATTGTAGTACATACTTTTAGTAGAGCAATAACCTTTATCGGTAATTTCTAATGCAACAGAAGGTGTACGTTTTCCTGAACATGTAATAATTGGCAGTGAATCCATTAGACTTTTGTTTAGATCGCAATCTTCAGGACAAAAAGCAGACAAGAGATTATTGGTTAAAGTTTTAAATGCTTCAGAAAGCTTGTTTATACGCATAATAAAGGCTTCATAGGAAGGCAATAAAGGAAACCATGAACGAAGATGTTCGTTTGCAAACTCATGTATTTGCTTTATCTTTAAGCGTTGTTCAATTTTCATGGAGTACAAATAGATCGTCATTACTTCCTGATCAGTAAAATCAGGTTGGCTGTTGTTACTAAAACGCTCGCAGTTATATTTTAAATGAGAGTCGTACATATCGCAGATATACAGATAGATTGAAATTAATTTAAGTTCTTTTACCTTAGGAATCATACGGCAAGACATAGTTTGTTAGACATGCCTTAATGTATTGATTTCTAAGGTATTATAAAAATATTTTAACTATATTTTATTGACAATCAATGCTTTATATTGTTAATAACTTATTGGTTTTCAACTCTTAATTCGCATGAATAATAGAACAAAGAAAATTGTGAAAAAAAATAAACTGATTTATTTTTAAATGATAAATTAAATCAACCTGACTCCAATAAGAGTGATATCATCTCTTTGTTCTTCGGTCGCTAAAAAATTATAATAATTTTTTAATAAAATTTCTTTTTGTCTATGTAATGGTTCAAAAGCATTAGATTTTAGAATTTCTAATAATTTAGTTGTACCAAATCTTCTGTGATCAGGTCCATTTTGATCAATGATACCATCACTTGAGAGAAATATCATATCTCCTTTCTGCAATTCAAGATGATTATTTGAAAAAGTAAAAGAACTAAAAATATTTTTATGACCGCCCAATGAATGCCTATCAGCAGCCATTGACAGTATTTCACCAGATTTAGCAGAATAATATATCAATGGCCTTTTTGCTCCTGCAAAGTCAATATTAAAACTATTTCCAGATTTTTCAATCATACATAAACAAATATCCATACC
Source organism: uncultured Bacteroidota bacterium (assembly GCA_963851385.1). Lineage (GTDB taxonomy): Bacteria > Bacteroidota > Bacteroidia > Bacteroidales > DTGW01 > CAWEFA01. Next base: position 116,755 of record CAWKPE010000015.1, read on the forward strand.
ATCTTCGTTTTCACTAGTATCTTGTTTAAGTGCATTATATAAATTATATTTTAACAAATTTAAAATTTCAGCAGGATTTGCAATATTCATTTTATTAATAATTTCATTTAATAATCGATTTCCAATTAGGGACATGAAAGCACCTGGGACACCATGTCCAGTGCAATCAACTACTGCCAATAAAGTTTTCCAATTATTTAAATCTGATTTCAAAGGCATGAACCAATAAAAATCACCAGATACTATATCCTTTGGAAGATATACTAAAAAGCATTCAAAAAACTTTTGCATAGATTCCAAACTTGGTAAAATAGCATTTTGTATAGTTTGGGCATATGTAATACTATCTCTTATATTGTTATTTTGCCTTTCTAATTTCCCATTCTGTAGAGAAATTTCTTCCTTTTGTTTTTCAATTTCAACATTTTTTTGTTTTAAAAGAACATTATCTTTTAGTTTTTGTCGAAACATGAATACAAGTGAAATAAGTAATAAAGAGATAATAGAAATTGTCCATGATTGCACCTGTCGGATTTTTTTCTCATATTTAACTTTGTTTACTTCAATTCGAAGTTTGGAACTAATTAGTTCATTTTGCATTTGTCTCTCTTTAGCTAATTGTTGAGTAACAGTTAATGAATCCGCAGTTTGACGCAAAGTTGTAGTTGTTTGGTTTAATTTTACTTCAGTAGCTTTTTTTTCAGCAGTAGCTTCGTTTACTTTCTCATCTGCATTAGTTTTAACATTATCTATTTCATCTTTTTTAATTTTGCGATCCAAAGCCTCGAATTTCTCATAGTATTCAAATGCTTTATCAGAAACCCCCATTTTCTCATAGCTTGTAGCAATATGACCATAACACTTTAAAAGTAATTTCAAGTCACCTGATTCTTGAGCTATTTTAACAACCTCATTAAAATACTCAATAGATTCTTTAAATCTACTTAAATTCTGAAGTGTCAGAGCAATATTAAAAAGATTAGAAGACATTTCTGATTTATTTTGAAGCCTCTTGTTGATTTCAAGAGCTTTCATAAAATAGATTAAAGCTTTCGCATTGTCTTCTTTTTCAGTATAAAGTAACCCTAGATTATTAATTGCATGAAATAAACCACTATTATTATTTAGTTGCTGACATATGTTAGAGGCATTCTCGAAACATGATATAGCTTTGTCATATTGATTAGAACTCCAGTAGCTATAACCAGCTTTATTAAAAAATTCAAGAGCTTTATTGTTATCGCCTTGTTTCATAAAATCTTGTGCCTGGTTTTCTGTTGATTCACTATTAGAAATTTGAGCGGCAACATTTAAAATAGAAAGAAACAATACTATATAAATCTGGACAAACCTAATTGTTATATGTACTTTATTATTCATAGTAACTTACAATTGATATTGTTATAGGGAAAAATTTTTTAGCGAACTTAATTGATTAAAATTAAACTATTGTGCATTTTTAAAAACTTAATTATCCTATAATTTAAATCTGAACACCGATAATTAACATATCATCTACCTGATCACGGTAACCAATCCATTCGTCCATTTTTCTTTCAAATCCATCATATTGTTCAAGCATAGATTTATTATGCATTTCAATGCAAAGATTTTGAAACCTTTTGTATCTGAATTTTTGATCTTCCGGACCGCCAAATTGATCGGCATATCCATCAGAAAACATGTACACCATATCACCTTTTTCGATATTTATTTCGCAATTTTTGAAAGAACGTGTAAAATGCTCATGGATACCTATTGGCATTTTATCTGGACTTAAAATTTCAAGTTCACCATTTCTTCGAACGATATAAGTAGCATTATTTGCTCCTGCATATTGCACACTCATTTTGCTAAAATCAAAAATGCAAAGAGAGATATCCATGCCATCAGAAGCTTCTCCTTCTAAACCTTTTTGATTTAATAAACGCATTATTCGCAAACGTAATTGATTAAGTATTTCTGCTGCATCTGGTTTACAGAAATTTATTATTTCGTTTAAAAAAGTTGTTCCAGCTATTGTAAGAAATGCCCCGGATATTCCATGTCCAGTGCAATCTGCAACTGCAAGAATTGCTTTATTTTCTTTAAAAGATATCCAATAAAAATCACCGCTTACAATTCTTTTAGGCTTATTATATACGAAATTTTCATGGAAAAGCATTGATAAGTATTCTTTTGAGGGCATAATTGCGTTTTGAATACGCCTTGAATAAGTGATGTCATCAATGATATCCTTTCTTTGTTCTTCCATTAATCGATATTGTCGCTTTACTTCTTCAGATTGTTTTTGAAGCATCTGGTTTTGATGTTTTGATTTCTTTGTATTTTCACTTAATGTTAATGCAAACCTGATTCGAAATAATAGTTCTAATTCATTAAATGGTTTGTATATGAAATCATCTGCACCAGATTCATAAGCTTCCTTAAGATCCTTTTCAGATGCAATTAATAAAGTAGGAATATTCTTTGTTTGAGATAACCTTTTTAAAACTTTAACAGTTCTAATGCCATCCATTTCAGCCATTCTGAAAGCAAGAATAATAATATCAGGATTAATACTATTTGCCATTTTACAGGCTTTACGGCCATCTGCTACCGAGGTCAATTCATAATTTAAGTTATACTTCTTTATAATATGTGCGATAGAAGTAATAGTTTTTTCCGAAGTATCGGCAACCAATATTTTGTATACACTCATTATAATTGCCGTGTAATAGTTAAATCAATTCATAACTTATATATCCGGATTTTCTATTATGCCAGATATAATATTATACAATTCATGCATTTTTACTGGCTTATTCAAGAATCCAGCAGCACCAAGGTCTTTGCATCTTACATATGTATTCTCTTTGATATAGGCAGTGATAACAATAATAGGAATATTGATGCCCATTTGTCTTAATTTTTCCATAGTCTGAAAACCATCCATAACAGGCATAATAAGATCTAATAGAATAACATCAGGTTTTTCAGCAATTATACTATCAATTGCTTGTTGGCCATCAACCGCTTCTCTTATATCAAAATCCTTTGTCTGAAGGAAATCAACTAAAACCTGCCTGTTCAAATCAGAATCATCTACAACCAGGATACTCATTTTTTTCTTGTTGTCTTTCATTTTATAAATTTCTGTCATTAAAAAATTATCAATCGTTATAAAGTTAAAAAAACAATATATGCGGTGCAAATAATTTAGAATTATAAATATGCAAAGAAAAAATAAGAAAGCGATAATTGCATTTTTACTTTTATCAAAAAACTATATTTGTAAAACAAAAGACAAGCTAATAGTGCAGAAAATTGATATGTAAATAATGTATAGAATATTTTATAGAATACTTGTTGTTTTTATTTGTTTCATTGATATAACAGATGTAAGTGCCAAATGGCAAAATAATAATGAAATTGAAATTCCATCTTTTATAAGAGACACTTCAAACTGGGTTGACTCAGTTTTTAATAGTTTATCTCTTGAAGAACGAATTGCTCAATTGATTATTGCTCCTGCTTATCCGGAAAAAGACTCAATTCATTATTCTCAATTATTTAAAATTGTAAAAAAATACAATATTGGTGGAATAATTTTTTTTCACGGTGGGCTAACGAATACTGCCCAATTATCTAATATCTTGCAAGATTTAGCAAAGACCCCTCTATTCATGAGCATGGATGGAGAATGGGGTCTTGCAATGCGAATAGATAGTACTCTTGATTATCCAAAACAAATTATGTTGGGTGCAATCAGAAATGATACTCTAATATACAATATGGGTAGTGATATAGCTTTCCAATTAAATCGAATGGGTTTTCATACAAGCTTTTCACCAGTCGTAGATGTCAATAATAATCCCAATAACCCTGTAATAAATAGCCGTTCATTTGGTGAAAATAAAAACAAAGTAATTTCAAAAAGCTATGCATATATGTCTGGATTACAGGACAATCATATAATTGCTGTGGCTAAACATTTTCCAGGTCATGGAGATACAGAAACAGATTCTCATTTATCATTGCCAACTATACCTTATTCTATTATCAGACTTGATACAATAGAATTATTTCCTTTTAAATTTCTTGTCAAAAAAGGTGTAGCTGGTATAATGGTTGGACATTTAGATATGCCTGCATTTGATACTACTTGTATTCCTTCAACACTTTCTCCAAATATTGTAAATGGATTATTGGTTGACAGCCTTAAATTTCAAGGGCTCATTTTTACTGATGCACTTAATATGAAAGGAATAACTAATTGGGGAAATCCTACGCAAATAGCAGTTCAGGCGTTAAAAGCAGGCAATGACATACTTTTGATGCCAGATGAAATTCCTGAAGTGATTTCTTCTATCAAAAGTGCTGTTGATTCCGGTACAATTAATTGTGATGTTATTAATAAGCGTTGTAAAAAAATGCTTCTTGCAAAAAAATGGGTCGGACTCGATCATTATATACCTGTAGAATTAAAAAACCTTTATGAAGATCTTCATCAACCGCAATTTGAACTTACAAGAAGAAAATTAGTTGAATCATCAATTACAGTAATTAAAAATAAAAATAATATTCTACCATTACAAAATCTTGATACACTTAAATTAGCTTGTGTTTCAGTAGGTTCATCAGAAACATCTATATTTCAAAAAACTGTCAGCTTATATGCCAATGCAGATTTCTATTCTTTAGACAGAGAGGCATCAGATAGTCTTTATATTTGCCTTTTGAATCATCTAAAGAAATACAATCTGGTTGTCGCGGGCCTATTAAATACTGACATGAGAGCTACTAAAAAATTCGGTGTCACTGATTCAAGTATTTCATTTCTAAAAAAACTCGCAGATAGCACCAATGTTGTTCTTGATATTTTCGCTAATCCTTATGTATTGTCAAGATTTGTACCGACAAATAAATTTAAAGCAATTGTAATTTCTTTTGAAGATAAAGAACTAGATCAGGAACTTTCAGCGCAACTTATTTTCGGTGGAATTATTCCACAAGGAAAATTACCTGTAAAAGCATCTGATGAGTATTTTACTGAAACAGGACTTACCTGGAAATCTCCTGTTCGATTAAAGTATACAATACCTGAAGAATTAGGCATAGATTCAAAAGAATTAAAACCTATTGATTCTCTTGTAAATGATGCTATTCGAAAAAAAGCAATTCCTGGATGCGTTATTTATTTGGCAAAGGATGGGAAAGTTTTTTTTAATAAAGCATATGGCTATTTTAAATATGATAGTATTCGAGCTGTTAAAACATCTGATATTTATGATTTAGCTTCCATAACTAAAATTGCCGCTACTACTCCATCATTGATGATGCTCTATGACAAGAAGAAAATTGACCTCGATAGTTATTTGTCAAAATATCTTCCGGAAGCAAAAAGAACAAATAAGAAAAAGCTTTTAATAAAAGAAATTTTGACTCATCAGGCCAGGTTGCAATCGTGGATTCCATTTTACATTAAAACGATACAATGCATTGATCCGAAGGAAAAGCTAATTTCAAAAGTGCCTTCCTCTCAATGCTCATATAAAGTTGATGATGGAATTTATATTAACTGCAATACTAAATATTTGGATAGTACTTACAGCAAAACATTTTCAAAAGATTTTAATTTGCATGTTGCTGATAGTTTATTTCTTCGTTCAAGCTGGCATGATACTATCTTTAATGGCATATATCAATCTGAATTATTTGCGAAACCATGCTACCGGTATAGTGATATTGGATTTATGTTGTTGTCAGAAGCAGTCATAAATGTAGTTAAAGAACCATTCGATACTTTTTTAGACAGCATGTTATACAAACCTTTAGGAGCTACAACTTTAGGTTTTAATCCTTTGAACCGGTTTGCGAAGAGCGAAATTGCTCCTACGGAAAACGATCGAATATTCAGAAAACAAATTGTTTTAGGATATGTGCATGATCAAACAGCTGCAATGCTTGGAGGTGTTAGCGGACATGCTGGATTATTTGCAAATGCGAACGATCTTGGAAAACTTATGCAGTTGTATTTGGATAAAGGTGAATATGGCGGAAAACGTTATTTTAACGCATCTACTATTGATCTTTTCACTTCCAGGCCTTATGCAAAAACAGGAAATAGAAGAGGTTTAGGCTTTGATAAACCTGAACCCGATATTTTAAAAATTAGTCCGGTTAGCCGTGCAGTTTCTGATTTAAGTTACGGACATACCGGCTTTACCGGTACTATGGCATGGGTTGATCCAAAATACAATCTTGTTTATATTTTTCTTTCAAACAGGGTTTTCCCAGATGCTAACCCTAATAAATTGGCAGAAATAAATCTGAGAACAAATATTCAGGATGTTGTATACAAAGCTATTCAGAAAGGAATTAATAAATTAGAAGGTTTCCAATCTTTCAAATCTAAATAATATCTATGCTAATGGAATGTAAAAAAGAAAATAATAAGTCCTCATGTAATTGCACATATTCCTGCTCCAGAAAAGGAGTTTGCTGCGACTGCATAAAGTATCACTTAAACAATGGAGAACTGCCGGCATGCTATTTTCCTGAAAATACAGAAAAAACTTACAACAGATCTATTGAATATTTTATTTCATTGTATCAAAAACATCAGACTAAATGGTAAAGTCAATGTGATTCCAATAAAATAACAATGATCTTTTTAATTTTATTTAATTAACCAGCCAAACAGAATACTTTGTGGTAAACAGTAAAATAATAAGGTAACAAATGAAATAACAAATGTCACAAATCTGTTTTCTTTCTTACGATATACATAAAAAAGTAGTAACCAAAATAAAAATATTATTAAATTTCGATATAAAGTAAGGTCATTAGTTGCTTCTATTTTAATAAATAAACTTTTAAAAGAAATAAGATTTACAATAAGGTTTAGAATTAATGCGCCTGCCAACATAAGATAAAAAGTCAATACTGAATACTTCTTATAAGTTTCAATATTGAATATGACAAGCAATCCCACATAGCAAGAAAAAATTAAAGCCAGAAAAATTAAAACTATCTGGGGATAAAGTATAAATTTTGGGACTTCATTCTGGAACCTTACTATTACAGGATTATCTTGAGAGATAAAATACTTTCTTCCAACCGATTTTAGTTCAATATAATATTGAAGCTTATCATTTGGTTTTTGATTAGGAAGCATAGTTATCAGGGTTTCATTCAACCTGATCATTTTAATGGAAATCCATATATCATTTGCTTTTAACGATTTATAAAATATGACACCAGTAACTGCAGTATCCGGAATGTTGATTTCAATTACGCTACCATCTTTGCCCTCATGATAAACAGTAAGTTTAAAACAATAAACTTTATTGTTAATATTGCAATATTTTTTTGTCGGGTTGTCATTAGATGTAAAATGCTGAACAAAAACGGCAATAACTGCTATACCTGCAGCAACCAACAACAATGTTACTTTCTTAATCATAATACTGTTAGCAAAATATTTCGAAATTTATTGCAAAAAATAATAGTCAAATATAATACTAACTGAATTTGAAATGTCATTACTCAAGATTTCTTTACTAAATATTTATGAACAACTATTGATCACTTTTAAAATCAAAAAAAATCAAAATTAACTTGTTTAACTATATGGTTAAATAATTTAATTAAAACTTGCAGTTAATTAAAAATAATTTCTAATTTTGTCCATGAAATTAAATTTTTTGGTTTAACCATAAGGTTAATTATTATGACTACACATGAAAAGAATACTGAAGACGTAATATTTGATGCAGCAAGAGAAGTATTTACTGAAAAAGGCTTTGATGGTGCTCGTATGCAGGAAATTGCCGAAAAGGCAAACATAAACAAAGCCTTGTTGCATTATTATTACCGAACAAAAGAAAAATTATTTAATGCAATATTTGAAAGAGTATTTGGAGATTTCATTCCTAAAATTACAGGTATGCTTGAAACCGATGTACCATTGGTTGAGAAGATAGAATTCTTTGTTGAGCATTATATTGATTTTATCATGCGTAATCCTCATATTCCTTCATTTATTATTCACGAATTGAACCGACATCCACAACGTGTTATTGATTTGATTGGTAATAAAACTGGCTTGATTAAAAATAATGCATTTGGGAAGTTTGCTGAATCCGTAGAACAAGAAATTAAAAAAGGAAATATAATCTCTGTTGATCCCGAACAATTAATTGTTAATATTATTGGTCTTTGTATTTTCCCTTTTGTAGCTAAGCCTATTCTCATGGGTGTAATTTTTAAGAATGATAAAAAAAGATATCGGGAATTCTTGGAGTCAAGAAAAAAAGAAGTTGCACAATTTATTATATCGGCCATTAGAAAAAAATAATATCAATTTTGTAAAAAACGATAAGGAAATATGAAGCATTTATTAATCTGTCTTTTACTTTTCTGTACAATTTCTCAGGCTAAGGAAGCTAAAAAATTGAGTCTTTTTGAATGTCAAAAACTAGCAAGGGAGAACCATCCGTATTACCAGGACAGGCAAAGAATTGAAACGAATGCCAATTTAAAATCTGAGAATATTAACACCCAGTGGCTTCCTCAAATCAATGCAAACGCACAAGCCAGTTATCAAAGCGATGTAACAAGTATTCCAATTCATATACCCGGAATAAATATTCCAACACTTCCACTCGAACAGTACAAGGTATGGTTGGACATTAATCAAATGCTTTATGACGGAGGAAGTATTTCAGATCAAAGGCATATAAATGAAACATCCTCACAGGTTGATTTATTGCAAAACGAAAGTGAATTGCATAATATTAATGAACAGGTAAACCAGACATATTTCGGTTTGTTGCTTATAAATGAAAATATAAGTCTTCTGAATAATGTAAAAGAAAACTTATATCAACGTCAGCAAACAGTTGAAGCAGCTGTAAAAAATGGAACACTTCAGGAATCTGATTTGAAAAATATCAAAATTGAAATTCTGAAAAACAAACAACAGATTGATGAATTAAAATTTTCTTATGGTGCCGGAATAAATGTCTTATCGGAACTTACCGGGAAAAAACTTGATGACAGCACAGTATTTGAATTACCAATGATTACTATTCCGGATACAGGATTCGTTACAAAGAGCAGAATTAAAAATGATAGATGTCCAGAAAACGGGTCTCGTCTTCTCTGATAAACTAACTCATTCGCAGCGTTTACCTAAAATATATGCATTCACGCAGGCCGGTTATGGACGACCGGGTTTGAATATGCTTAAAAGCGATTTTACCAGTTATTATATTATAGGCATCAGTTTAAAGTGGAATTTGTGGGATTGGAGCAAAACGTCAAGGGACAGGCAATCAATTTCCATTCAGGGCGACATGCTTGAATCTGGTCGTTTAGCCTTGGAAAAAAATCTGAGAATTATGCTTGACAATAGTCAGGCTCGAATAAGTCAGTTAGAAAAAGCATTAGAAACTGATACTTCAATAGTGGAATTGAGAAGCAGTGTCACCGTACTTTCATCAAAAAAACTCGAAAATGGCACCATTACAGCTACCGATTATATAAATGATTTAAATAGCGAGGTTCAGGCTAAAATTCAATTGAAATCAAACATGATTCAGCTTATTCAGGAAAAAATAAATTACTTAACAATAAAAGGAATTTTATAAAAATGTTTCAATTTGAAAATTTGAAAATTTGAAAATGAAAACTAAAATATCCTGAATTTTTTATTATTAAAGGCTAAAAATATTTTAATCAATAAGAATTATGCACTATCAAATAACACATATCATGAAAATAAATTTTTTATTAGTTCCTCTGACAATAATAGCTGCAGCTTGTGGCAATGGAAATAACAAATCCGATGCTTACGGCAATTTTGAAGCGGTTGAAATTCAGGTTAGTTCAGAAGTTCAGGGAAAAATTATTGAGCTAAAGATTGAAGAAGGTCAGCAATTTCAAAACGGACAAATTGCAGCAATCATTGACACAACACAATTATACTTGAAAAAGATGCAGATGATTGCCCAGATGAATTCTGCTGATGCCAGGCTGTTGCAGATTCAGTCTCAAATTGCAGTCCAAGATGAACAAAAAAAATCACTGGAAAGAGAACAAAAGCGTCTTGAGAAACTTGTTTCTGCAAATGCTGCTCCATCAAAACAGCTTGATGATATAAATGGAGAATTGGACGTATTAAATAGCCAGATTGTCTCAACACGAATTCAAAACCAATCAATATCATTTGATATTAAAGCATTAAATTTTCAAATAGCACAGACCAATGATCAGCTTAACAAATCCGTTATCAGAAATCCTATTAATGGTACCATACTTGAAAAATATGTTGAATCTGGTGAAGTTGTAGTACCAGGAAAAATACTGTATAAAGTTGCTGATTTATCTGTTTTGAGATTGCGTGCATATATTTCCGGTGATCAATTGCCTAACGTTAAAATTGGCGAGAAAGTAGTTGTTTTAATTGATAAGGACAAAGACCGAAACCGAAAACTGGAAGGTACTGTCAGCTGGATTTCACAGGAAGCAGAATTTACACCAAAAATTATCCAGACAAAAGATGAACGGGTAAACCTGGTTTATGCAATCAAAGTTGACGTTCCCAATGATGGTTCTTTAAAGATAGGAATGCCGGGTGAAGTGAAGTTTAATGAATAGATGTGAATTGGGAAGATGTGAATAGTGTAGTTGTGAAGATGGAAGACCTAACGCCCAACGCCTAATACCTTTATTATATGATTTCAATAGTTGCGAAAAATCTGAAAAAATCATACAATGGTAATGTTGCCATTGAAAATATTTCTTTTGAAATAAAGGAAAATGAATTATTCGGATTTATAGGTCCGGATGGCGCCGGCAAAACTACCATTTTCCGAATTCTGACTTCCTTGCTGAATCCTGATGAAGGAACTGCACGAGTTTGTGGATTAGATACCATAAGTGATTACAAAAAGTTGAGACAAATATTGGGATATATGCCAGGTAGGTTTTCACTTTACCAGGACCTGTCAGTTGAAGAGAATCTTACCTTTTTTGCAACTATTTTTGGAACCACGATTGAAGAAAACTATGACTTAATAAAAGATATCTATTCCCACATAGAACCTTTTAAAAAGCGTACTGCAGGAAAACTATCTGGCGGTATGAAGCAAAAGCTTGCCTTGTCATGTGCATTGATTCATAAACCCCGAGTGTTAATCCTCGATGAACCTACCACAGGTGTTGATGCTGTTTCACGCAAAGAATTCTGGCAGATGTTGAAGAAACTTCAGCAGAAAAACATTACCATAGTTGTTTCCACGCCTTATATGGATGAAGCAGGAATTTGCGATCGAGTTGCTTTAATTCAGAAAGGTCACATCATGAAAATTGATGCACCTGATAAAATAATATCCCAGTTTAGCGAACCGTTATGGGCCATTAGTAGTAATAGACTTTATCAACTTAAAAAGGATTTATTAAATCACGAGAATTGTAAGAGTGCACATCTTTTTGGCCAGTTTATACATTATACTGGGAAAGGAAAAGTCGATACTAAATTGCTTTCTGAATATTTATTAAAAAACAATCATGCCGATGTTGAAATAAATCAAATAAATCCGGGTATAGAAGATTGCTTTATGGATTTGATGATTTCGGAAAATGCTCAAAATTGAATTAGAATTTAAATAAATGAATCAACGCGAAAGTATTATAAAAGTAAAAAACCTGGTTAAAAAGTTTGGCGATTTTGTTGCCAATGACAATCTCACTTTCGAAGTTTATAAAGGTGAAATATTTGGCTTCCTGGGAGCGAATGGAGCCGGAAAAACCACTACAATTCGCATATTATGCGGACTCTCTGCTCCTACTTCCGGAAATGCTCAGATTGCAGGATTTGATGCATACAAACAAAGCGAAGAAATCAAAAAAAATATTGGCTACATGAGCCAGAAATTTTCATTGTATGATGATTTGACAATTTTTGAAAATATCCAGTTTTACGCAGGAATATATGGCATCCGCGCTGAAGTTATCAAACAACGCTCTAAGGAATTGCTTGACAAATTGGGTTTTTCTGATTCTCAAAATAAGCTTATTCGCGATATCCCATTGGGTTGGAAACAGAAACTGGCATTTTCTGTAGCAATTTTTCATAAGCCAAGTATAGTTTTTCTTGATGAACCAACAGGAGGCGTTGATCCTATTACCCGTCGTCAGTTCTGGGATCTAATTTACCAGGCTGCTGAAGATAATATTACTGTTTTTGTGACAACCCACTATATGGATGAAGCAGAATATTGCAATCGCGTATCTATTATGTCCGATGGGAAAATTGCCGATCTCGATTCTCCTATTGCCTTAAAAACTAAATATGGTGCATCGAATATGGATGAAGTGTTTTACAAGATTGCAAGGAATGTGGAATAGAAAAAGTAAGAAGTTAGAAAAAGTAAGAAGTTAGAAGAAGTTAACAGAAGTTAACAGAATTTAACAGAATTAAAATACTATATGGATATGAATAATGGATTTGCAGTGATTTTTGATATGGATGGTGTGTTGGTTGATAATAGTGAGATACATAATAGAACCTGGCAGATGATATGCAGGAAATATGGTAAGGATATTTCTACAAATGAAATAAGGTCAATTTTTGGCGGAACTAATAAAATTTTTGTTTCCAGGTTGCTTGGCAAAAACGATGAAAAAGATATTAATGCTATTGCTATTGAAAAAGAAGCTTTATACAGAAAGTTATATGAAGAAACTATTCAATTACCTGAAGGTCTTTTGAATTTGCTCATTGAATTAAAAACGTATAAAATACCTATGGCTGTTGCAACATCAGCACCAACAGAAAACATGGACTTTGTGCTAGATAAGCTTAATATTCGAAATTATTTCGACGTACTTGTAGATGAAACATATGTAAAAAGAGGCAAACCTGATCCTGAAATCTATTTGATAACAGCTAAAAAACTTGGTCTGAAACCGCAACAATGTGTAGTAATTGAAGATTCTGTGTTTGGCATACAATCTGCATTAGCAGCAGGTATGAAGGTTGTAGGAATAACTTCTACATTTAGCGTTGATAAAATAAATCAAGCTGATATAATCATAAAAAGTTTTAGAGAAATAAATGTCGAAAAGATTAAATCTGCATTGAAAAGATGAAAGAATTTAGAGGATTTGTAATAAAAGAGTTTTATCATATTTTTCGCGACAAACGTACCATGCTTGTCTTGTTTGGTATGCCTTTCGTTATGATGTTGCTTTTTGGATTCGTTATTACCAATGAAATACAAGATGTAAAAATTGCAGTTTTGGATCAATCCAAAGATGAAGTTACGCGTGAAATAATTAGCAGATTGGTATCTTCAGGATATTTTATATTGTATGATAATCTTGGTACCGTAGATGAAGTTCATAAAGTTTTCCGCAGAGGAATAGTCAAAGAAGTAGTTGTTTTTGAACCGGAATTTAGCAGAAAACTTGGCAGAGATAAATCTGCCACAATTCAAATACTCTCTGATGCATCGGATGCAAATTTTGCCAACCTTATTACAAATTATACTTCCGGAATCATTCGCAACTATTTAAATGATTTAAATCTTAAACAAGGTTTCCCATACCAAATTATTACAGAAACAAGAATGGTTTATAATCCTGAATTGAAAGGTGTTTTTATGTTTGTTCCGGGAACAATGGCTATGATACTTATGCTTATTTGTGCATTGATGACATCTATTTCAATAGTACGGGAAAAAGAGCTGGGGACTATGGAAGTACTTCTTGTTTCACCACTTAAACCATTACAAATTATTGTTGGAAAAGTCATGCCTTATGTTGCATTTTCATTTATAAATGCTACCATCATCATTTTACTTGGTTATTTTGTTTTTGAATTGCCTGTTCAGGGAAATATTTTGTTGCTTATGGCAGAATGTTTTTTATTTATTTTACTTGCTTTATCGTTGGGCATTCTTATTTCTACTGTTACGAAAAGCCAACAGGTAGCTATGATGATGTCAATGGTTGCATTGTTACTGCCGACAATTTTACTTTCCGGTTTTATTTTCCCAATTGAAAACATGCCAAGGATTTTACAATGGCTGTGTCAGATCATGCCACCCAAATACTTCATTATAATATTGAAAAATATAATGATCAAGGGAACCGGCTTTGCTTACGTATGGAAAGAAACACTTGTACTTGCAGGTATGACAACACTTTTTATAATTATTGCTTCAAAGAAATTTAAAATTAGACTGGAATAATTGGTCAATTAGATAATTTGAAGATTTGAAAATGTGAAAATTGGAATATGAGAATGGAGTAGTTGTGAATAGTTAAGAATAGATTAAAGGATATGGCCATTAGTCAATTAGTCATTAGTCATTTTATGTTATGCGAACAATATTTTATATAATAAGAAAAGAATTCATTCAGGTATTTCGCAACAAATCCATGTTGCCAATCATTTTTATTGTACCAATCATTCAACTTATAATTCTTGTGAATGCCACTACAATGGAAATGAAGAATATCAGGCTATCTGTGGTAGATAAGGACATGTCGGAAACTTCACGTAGGCTTATCAGTAAATTTAAAGGTTCACCTTTTTATATAATTGATCAATATACGTTTTCTACAAAAGAAGCAGAAAATGAAATGATGAAAAGTAACACCGATGCAATCATTAATATCCCTTCTGGTTTTGAAAAAAATCTGGTTAGAGAGAATTCAGCCAAAATTCAGATTATTATCAATGCCATAAATGGAATGGTTGCAGGTATTACAAATGCTTATATGCAAAATATTGTTGCCGGATATAATGTAGAAGTAATTAATGAAATAGCAGGAAAATCAGCAACAATTGGTTCAATTTCGACAATAAATATTACAAATTCTTATTGGTACAATCCGCAACTTAATTATAAAAACTTTATGGTCCCAGCTATATTAGTAATTCTGGTCACGGTAATTGGATTATTGCTTTCAGGGTTAAACCTCGTTCGTGAAAAAGAACTGGGAACAATTGAGCAGATCAATGTAACACCTATTCGTAAATACCAGTTCATAGCAGGCAAATTAATTCCATTCTGGATACTTGCCCTCTTGGAATTGGGCTTTGGCCTGACAATCGGCAAGTTGCTTTTTGACATACCAATTGTTGGAAGTCTGTGGTTGTTGTTTGGGGTAGCCGCTTTGTATTTATTGGTTGTACTTGGTATAGGACTGTTAGTTTCTACTATGACCAATACACAGCAACAGGCAATGTTTGTATCGTTTTTCATTGTGCTCATCTGTATCATGATGAGTGGAATATTTACTGCAGTTGAAAGCATGCCGGACTGGGCACAAACACTGGACAGGTTCAATCCAATCTATTATTTCATGCGCATAGTGCGCATGATCCTTCTCAAAGGCTCAGGATTTAAAGATATTCTAAATGAAATTATCTGCCTGGCAATATTTGCAATGGTGATGTTGAGACTGGCGGTTTGGAGGTATAGGAAGACAGCTTGATCGTGTTTTTCTCCCTCAATAGTTCAAGTCTCTGACTTGGACTTCTTTATTTTAATTGAACTTAACTTCTATACAGACTTATAAGGCACAAGTTTTAAAGAGGCTGTGTAAAAATAGATAGTTGTATTTAACATGTTAATAATTAAATATTTATGTTGATAAAATACTTAATATTTGTTATGAATTTAGAAGATAATAGATTAATTTTCTGGTAATTAAATCATAAAAAATGCATTACATACAACCAGAAAACAGAAGCCAATTTATTTTGATGAACAGACTTGATGATCTTGTTCCAGAAAGCCATTATGTAAGGTTGATAGATGTTTTTGTGGATTATTTCATGCAGGAGCATAAAAACAGTTTTTCATTAAAAGGCTCACAAACAATTGGAAGAAAAGCATATGCGCCAACCAATTTACTTAAATTGTACATATATAGTTATTTAAACAGCGTTTCAAGCAGTCGAAAAATAGAAAAAGAATGCTTTAGAAATATTGAAGTAATGTGGTTAATGGGCTCATTAAAGCCAAATCATAAGACTATATCAGATTTTCGTAGGGAAAATACCGAAGGAATAAACAATGTATTTCTAGGCTTTATTAATCTTTTAAAGGATAACGGATACATAAAAGGTAAAACAATAAGCATAGATGGTTCAAAAATCAAGGCAAATGCAGGAATGAGTGTTGATTTAGAAACTGTTTCTAAGAGACTAGTAAATATAGAAGAACAATTATCAAAATATTTACAACTATTAGAAACAACGGATAACATAGATGAAGAATTAGCAGAAACTATCCGTGAGAAAGAAAAAATAACAGAAGAGATACTTGAATTAAAGAAGCAAAAAGAGCAATTGCAAAAGGATAAAGAGGAGCTAGAAAGACAATTGGCAAAAAGAATAAGTCCAACAGATCCAGAATGCAGAATGATGAAAAGCAGACAGGGAAAACATTTTTGTTATAATGTACAAGCAGCTGTAGACGCAGAAAATAAGATGATTGCTAATATTGAAGTTGTTTCACAGGAAAACGATAAAGGACAATTGCAGCCTATGGTTGAGAAGATAGAAAAAGAAATTGGAATAAGACCAGAAGAAGTTTTAGCAGATGCTGGATACTATGTTATGAGCCAAATAGAATGCCTGGAAAATGAAAAGGGTGTAAATTGCTTTGTTGCAATAAATCATAATCAGGAGCAGACAAAGGATCGGATACTTGGAATTAACTTCACATATATTCCAGAAAAAGATATCTATCAATGTTCACATAATGGAACACTTAAACCTAAAAATGGCTTAAAAAAAGATAGCCGAAGAGGGACATTAGCTCAACGTTATTTAGGAGTCGATTGCAAAAAATGTAAGATAAAGGCTGATTGTACAGACTCGTCAGCAAGAACTGTCTATCGTTTTACTAATCAAAAATGGCGTAATGAATATGAATCTAAAATGAATAGTCTAATTGGAAAAACAAAACTTATTCAAAGAAAAACTCTGTCAGAACATCCATTTGGCACAATTAAGTATTGGATGGGACATATACCTCTGAAAACCAGAGGAAAAGCCAAGGTTAAAGCTGAGATTAATCTTTATTCAATAGGTTATAACCTAAAAAGATTAATAAATATCGAAGGAATTGAGAAAGTTACAAACATATTCAAACAAAATGAACTCAAGTTGGCATAGGTAAACTTGAGTTCATAATTACTTTTAAAGTAATTATGAAAAATATATTTTTACACAGCCTCTTAAAAACTTGTGCCTTAGTGAGAGTCCAATATGTTTTTTTACATTTTATTCACTTACAATCCTTATTAGGCACTTTAGCAAAAGGTAGTTTTATTTTTATTTTGCCTCTTTTAATTATTACAGTATTTTGAGAAGTGAACTTATGTAAAACATCTCCAACACTTACATTATAAATAAAAGTATCATTAAGCATTTTATATTCTTCAATGCTTCTTCTAATAAAGCCAATGCTTGCACATTTTGTTTTTTTATCTACAGCATAAATCGTATCCCAAGCAAAATCAATATTAAGGTTTTTTTTATAAATGCGACATTCGTCATTTTTATCTTTATAATTATCTATAATTACAAATACCATCCAAACTACGTATATAATAGCCAATATACCTATTCCGGCATATTGAAAATTAAAAAGTGCACCGCCTGTAGAATATCCTTTCATTGGTCAGTATTATTAGATTAATTATTTAGTTTATTCAAATAATTATTAAGTTGTCAATTCCCCCCATGCTCGCACTTGTTTTTAACAAGCGCCTATCTGTATAAAGATATTGTTTTAATTGTAAAATATTATCAATACGCAAACAACGGATAATCCTTCATTATTTTATTCACCCGTTTTTTTACATCAGAAATTACAGTTTCATTTTCAATATTCATGATCACTTCATCAATCATATCTACAATTTTTACAATCACATCTTCTTTTACGCCACGTGTGGTAATAGCAGGAGTACCAACCCTTACACCTGAGGTTTGAAACGGTGAACGGGAATCAAACGGAACCATATTTTTATTTAAGGTAATATCTGCTTTTACCAATGTATTTTCTGCCTGTTTGCCATTCACATCAGGAGCTTTTGTTCGCAGGTCAATTAACATGGAATGGTTATCAGTACCCCCTGAAATAACTTTATATCCTTTGGCTACAAAAGTTTCAGCCATGACTTTAGCATTCTTTAAAACCTGTTCTATATATTTTTTATAGCTATCTGAAAGCGCTTCTCCAAAGGCAACAGCTTTTGATGCAATTACGTGTTCCAGAGGTCCGCCTTGTATACCTGGAAATACAGCAGAATCCAGCAAAGCTGATATCATCTTTATTTCTCCTTTTGGAGTTTTTAATCCCCAGGGATTTTCAAAATCTTTGCCAATCATAATCATTCCGCCACGTGGACCACGTAATGTTTTATGAGTAGTTGTTGTAACAATATGACAATAAGGAAAAGGCTGGTTTAAAAATCCCTTTGCAATTATTCCTGCAGGATGCGCAATATCAAACATAAGCAACGCTCCCACTTCATCAGCAATTTCTCTCATTTTCTTATAATCCCAGTCTCTTGAATATGCTGAAGCACCACCTACAATAAGTTTCGGTTTATGTTCACGCGCAAGTTTAGCCATTTGATCATAATCTACTTTTTCGGTTTCTGGATTCAGACTATATGCAACAGGTTTGTACAATATTCCGGAGTAGTTAACGGGCGAACCATGTGTTAAATGTCCTCCATGAGACAAATCCAAACCCAGGAATGTATCACCGGGTTTTAATACTGCCAGCATTACAGCAGCATTTGCCTGGGCGCCTGAATGCGGCTGGACATTTACCCATTCTGCATTAAAAAGTTTTTTTGCCCTTTCAATGGCCAAACCTTCTGCTTCATCAATAAACTGGCAACCGCCGTAATATCTTTTTCCAATATATCCTTCAGCATATTTGTTTGTCATCCATGAACCCATGGCCTGCATCACCTGGTCACTTACAAAATTTTCAGAAGCTATCAGCTCAACACCATGAAGCTGTCTTTGGTGCTCTTTTTCAATAATATCAAAAAGTTGTTTATCGCGTTCCATTTTATTTATTTTTTTGAGGCTATAAAGTTAAAGGTTTATAGAAACTTGAAAGAATTTTTTATTACAAATTATTAACAAAATAAACATAGGTAATCATAAAAGCCGTATCGTTTTTAGATATTAAGTCTATTACTAAACCAATAATTTATTTTATTTTTACAATAGTTTTAATATGTCAGTTATGCTTTTAAAAATATTCTCAAGGATTAATTATTTTTTCAATTTTATTAAACATTATACTAGCATTGTCCGGGCAGGAATATTCAACAAAATCAAATAAAGCAATTAAATTTTATGAAGATGCATCGGCAAAAATGCAGACGCGCGATTATGATGCTGCAATTGAATTACTATCTTAAATCATTGGTTGCTGACGAAAAATTTCCTGAGGCATGGTTATTGATGTCTGATGCGTATGATGAAAAAAACAACAGGGATTCAGTAGTATTTTGTTGCCAGAATGCTTTGAAATGTGGGGCCGACAAGTATCCGGTTACTTATTATTTTCTTGCTGTTGCTCTGTATAAAACCGGCAAATATGAAGATGCAATGTCTAATGCGCAGGACTTTTTAGATAGAAAGCAATTTACCATTAACCAAAAACAGACTATTGACAAAATAATTACAGATGCAAAATTCGCTAAAAATGCTTTATTAAATCCTGTCCAGTTTTCCCCTGTTAGTTTAGGCGATAACGTAAATACTAAATATGATGAATATTGGCCTAGTCTTTCAAGCGATGAAGAAATGCTTGTATTTACAAGGTTAGTTCCGATAGACGAGAATAACCCAAAAATATATGGTAATCGCCAGGAAGATATTTATGTAAGCATTAAAGTAAATGGACAATGGCAAAAAGCAGAACCTATGGGTCCACCTATAAATACTGAGGATAATGAAGGTGCACAATTTATTACCAGTGATGGAAAACGCATGTTTTTTACGGCTTGTAATCGTGGGGATGGTTTGGGAAAATGTGATATTTATATGTCTGAAAAACTTGGTAATGGCTGGTCAGTACCTGTTAATTTAGGTGAACCTGTTAATTCTGCCTATTCAGAAAAACAACCTTCCCTTTCATCTGATGGCAAATCTTTATATTTTGTGAGTAATCGTCCTGGTGGTAAAGGTGGATTAGACATCTGGGTCTCTAATTTAAATGATAAAGGTAAATGGACCAAACCTGTGAATTTAGGCGACAGTATAAACACGCCAATGGATGATCAATCGCCCTATATTCATCCGGATAACAATACACTTTATTTTGCTTCTAATGGTTGGCCTGGTATGGGTGGTTCGGATTTATATTATAGCAGACGCAAAGTAGATCCTCCGGGCTGGACCAGGCCAACTAATCTGGGATATCCTATAAATACTTATGCCGATGAAGTCGGATTGATTGTAAATGCAAATGGTGATCGTGCCTATTTTTCTTCCAACAGGGTACCTGAAAAAGGAAAAGATATTTACACATTTGAGTTGTATGGGCAAGCAAGGCCTATGCAGGTTTCGTATTTAAAGGGTAAAGTCTATGATTCTGAAACAAAGGTTCCACTTGACGCTCAGTTTGAATTGATCGATTTGAAGTCATCTAAAACAATAAATCAGGCAATTGCCAATAAATATACCGGTGAATTCCTGGTTTGTATCCCGACAGACAAAAACTATGCTTTGAATGTTTCAAAAAAGGGATATTTATTCTATTCAGAAAATTTCACATTGACAGGCAAAGACAATACAAAACCATTCCTGAAAGATATTCCTCTTCAATCTATGAAGACAGGAAATAAAGTTGTTTTGAAAAATATTTTCTTTGAAACAAATTCGTTCGATTTGAAACCAGAATCGACAGTTGAATTAAATAAAATTCTTCAATTCATGAATGAAAATCTTAATCTAAGAATTGAAATTAGCGGACATACGGACAATGTAGGTAGTGATGCCATAAACCAGAAACTTAGCGAAAACAGGGCTAAAGCAGTTGTAAATTATTTAACTTCAAAAGGAATTGATCCTTCAAGATTAATTTCTAAAGGCTATGGTAAAACCCAACCTATAGCAACCAATAATAATGAAGAAGGACGAGCTCTTAATCGCAGAACAGAATTTAAAATAATCGGATTTTAATATTAGTAAAACTAAAAAGTGGAGGTAGTCTCAAAAAATTTATTGTTTATTTCTCGATTTAGCTTGCAATAATAAAATAACAATTTTCAGGTGTCAGGCTTAGTAAAGTCGATTCCTGATTTTTTCAATACAAGCTATTGAGATTATCTGTTGAACCTAATGATTATGAAAACACATTGTCAAAGTCGTTTAATTATTTTTATTTCTATTTTTTGGATTTTTAGTATATTTTCTGTTCATGGCCAATCTCCCGATTCAATTCATGAACAATTCACAATTATAAAACAAATTCCAACAACACCTGTAAAGAATCAATACAAAACGATAACATGCTGGAGCTTTGCCGTTATGTCAATGCTTGAATCTGAGTTGATTCAATCCGGTAAAGGCGAAGTTGATCTATCCGAGATGTACGTTGTTCGCCAAGCATATATTGAAAAAGCTGAGAGATACGTACGTATGCACGGCAGTATTAATTTTGGTGGCGGAGGCGCATTAAATGATCCGATAGATATTATTAGAAAGTATGGCATTTTGCCAAATAATGTATATTCAGGATTAAAGGAAGGAAGTACAAATCATAATCATATTGAAATGGATGCCGGTTTGAAAGATTATGTTATTGGTTTAATAAAAAATAAAAAACTGTCTCTTTCATGGAAAGAAGGTTTTATTGGTATTTTAGACGCTTATTTAGGTAAAGTGCCAGAAAAATTTTTATATAATAATAAAGAATATACTCCTCTGAGTTATTCAAAAATGCTGGGAATTGATCCGGATAATTATATTTTGTTAACCTCTTTTATGCATCATCCATTTTACCAGAAATTTATTATTGAAGTACCTGATAACTGGTCATGGGGACAAGCCTACAACTTACCGTTAAATGAACTTCAAAAAGTTATTGATTACTCGTTGGATAAAGGTTATTCTGTAGCCATAGCATGTGATATGACTGAAAAAGGATTTATGTGGAAAAAAGGCATAGCTCTAACTGAGAACTTAACTGAAAATGATAATGATAAAAATATTAATCCAAATATGTGGGTTCCTAATAATGATAGTACACAACAAACTTTTAAAGAAGTTTCTGTTACACCTCAATTAAGGCAAGATGCATTTGATAATTATGAAACTACTGATGATCATGATTTTCAAATTGTGGGAATAGCAAAAGATCAAAATGGTAAAAAATTTTATATAGCAAAAAATTCCTGGGGAACTGAAGGTACAGACTATGGAGGATTTTTATATTTATCAGAATCATATTTGCTTTACAAAACACTTACTGTGCTTGTAAATAAAAAAGCCATTCCTTCAGATATATTAAAAAAACCGGGATTGCAATAAATTAATTTTATTAATGGAGAAAAATAATAAAAAAGTTATTAATGCCTGGTGCTCTTATGATATTGCCAATTCTGCATATAACCTTATTATTACTACTGCTATTTTTCCAATCTATTACCAACAGGTGACTCATGACACATATGGAGGAGATAAAATTCCCTTTCATGGACACTTAATAGAAAATTCAGTGTTATATGAATATGTCATTTCATTAGCTTATCTGGTTATTATTTTGCTTTCTCCATTTCTTTCAGGCATCGCAGATTATGGCGGATATCGCAAGAGGTTTATGCAATCATTTACTCTTTTAGGTTCAATATCATGCTTTTTAATGTTTTGGTTTCATGGCAGCAATATTGACTACGGTTTATTGCTGGTTGGATTGGCTGTAATTGGGTATGCAGGATCTTTAGTTTTTTACAATTCTTTTTTGCCAATCATTGCTACAAATGAGTACCAAGATAAGATAAGCGCGAAAGGATTTTCATGGGGATATGCAGGAAGTATGGTTTTACTTATTGTCAATCTTATTACTATATTTTATAGTAATTTATTTAATTTAGAACGCACAACGGCAATTAAGTTATCTTTTTTGGAAGTTGGAATATGGTGGTTTGGCTTATCTCAAATAGCCTTTTACCATTTGAAAGATTATCCGGGACAAGGAAAATTTCAATCAGATTTACTTACTAAAGGATTTAAGGAATTATTAAAAGTATTTTCCCAAATCAAAAAACGATCTGTTGTCAAGTTTTTTCTTCTGTCATACTTTTTATTCTCAATGGGCGTACAGACAATTATACTTGTTGCAACGTTATTTGGTAGCAAAGAACTTGGAATAAGTGGCACAAAATTAATCATAACAATTATTATAATTCAAATACTTGGTATTGTTGGATCAATGATCTTTGCTGAAGTATCTGCCCGAAAAGGAAATAAATTATCACTTTCAATAATGCTTGTGATATGGATTGCAGTTTGCATTGCAGCATATTTCATAAAAAATGAATTTGAATTTTATGTTTTAGCGGCTGCAGTGGGACTGGTTATGGGTGGCATTCAATCACAGGCACGTTCAACATACTCAAAATTGATACCTTTAGAGACTACCGATACTGCATCATATTTCAGTTTTTATGATATCACTGAAAAAGCTGCTATTGTATTAGGTATGTTCTGTTTTGGAATTATTAACCAAATAACCGGAAGTATGAGAAACAGCGCTCTTTCACTTTCATTATTTTTCATAATTTCATTAATTGTATTAGCGTTTTCAAAATTGCCAAAAAATGTTAAGATTGCTTCTTAGTGTATTTATATATCCTGAAAAATTTCCAGAATTTTGCTTTTCTGTAATTTATTTGTACCTTTGTTCCGCAATGAAAACATTATCAATAAATAATATTTTTTATTTTTATAGCTTTAGAAGGACCTAAAGGGATTGTTCTTTATTATATTTGAATAATCCCGGATTTCCGGGATTTTTTGTATCAACTATTTGAGAAAAAACATACAAAATGCAGATATTAACTTATAAATTGAAAAATTATTTTTATTTCTTTTTCTTTTATACACGGAAAAACCGGGGCTAATGTGCATTGTTTGTAAAGAATTGTAAAGTCCCGGTCAAGAGCCGGGACTTTTTTTATAAACTCCACCAGTCTCTCTATGAAAATGGAGAAAACACAAAACTCTTTACCCACACTTCTAATAATTAAAAACTATTAACTAACACCTATATTATGACACCTATTTCAAAAAAAGAAATTAAACGCGTTGCAATTCAGGGTGGATATGGCGCTTTTCATGAAATTGCAGCAAAGCATTATTTTCAAAATGACAATATTGAAATTGTACCGGCAAATACATTTAAAGATTTATTTAAATCATTAAAAATGAATCATGCCGATTTAGGTATAATGGCAATTGAAAATTCGCTTGCAGGTAGTATTCTCCCTAATTATGGTTTATTGCAGGAATCAAACATGAAAATAATAGGTGAAATTTACTTAAGAATTAAGCAAAACCTTGTAGCTCTGCCTGGACAAACAATTGAAGACATAAAAGATGTCTATTCACAACCTATTGCAATTATGCAATGCGAAATGTTTTTTAATAATTATCCGCATATTAAACTAATTGACAGTATTGACACCGCACTCAGCGCTAAAGAGATTAGAGATAAAAATTTAAAAGGTGTTGCTGCCATTGCATCGAAACTCGCTGCAGAAAAAATATCAGTTAGAGATAATCCATGAAAGTATTGAAACCAATAAAATGAATTATACGCGCTTTCTTATTCTTGCTGATATAAAAGGTCATCATAAACCAGTACCTGTTGTAAATAAGGCGTCAATAGCCTTTGATCTTGCCCATGAAATTGGAAGTCTTTCAAAAATTTTGTCAATTCTTTCTTATTACAATATTAACCTTACAAAAATCCAATCAATGCCGATAATGGGAAAGGATTGGGAATATCAGTTTTACGTTGATGTGACATTTTTAGATTATAAAATATACCGGCAATCTCTTGATGCAATCAGGCCATTTACAAGTGATCTGAATATTTTGGGAGAATATGCCAAAGGAAATACTGTTATTGAATAAAGAACTTGAATTATGGAAGTAAAATTAGATTTAAAACCATTTGCTTTAGAAGGAATTCCGGCAGAAAGGCCTTTGATTATGGCTGGTCCGTGCAGCGCCGAATCGGAAGAGCAGATGGTTGAAACTGCAAAAGGGCTTGCTAAATTAAATATAAAAATATTCAGAGCTGGTATCTGGAAGCCACGCACGCGACCCGGCACATTTGAAGGATATGGTTCTATTGCACTCCCCTGGATGAAAGCAGTGAAAGAAAAAACCGGCATGTATACCGCCACAGAAGTTGCAAATGTAAAGCATGTCTGGGAAGCACTTAAATACGGAATAGATATATTATGGATTGGTGCCAGAACTACTGCTAATCCTTTTGCAGTGCAAGAAATCGCAGATGCATTGCGAGGTGTGGATATTCCGGTAATTATTAAAAACCCTGTCAATCCTGATTTGGAATTGTGGGTTGGTGCAATCGAACGTCTCTATCAGGCTGGAATTAAAAGATTGGCTGCCTGTCATCGCGGATTCTCTATACACGAAACAAGCATATTCAGGAACGACCCAAAATGGCAAATACCTATAGAACTAAAACGCAGAATTCCAAATTTGCCTATGATTACTGATCCAAGCCATATTTGTGGAAACCGTGAACGTTTGCTTGAAGTATCACAAAAGGCAATGGACCTTAATTTTGAAGGATTGATTATTGAATCACATTGTAATCCTGAAGTTGCTATGAGCGATGCAAACCAACAAATCACTCCTGAAGTTCTGGGTAAAATGCTCAGGCAAATTGTCATACGTTCAGAAGAAGTCAAAAACGGATCACTTGTTACACTTGAAGAAATGCGTGTGCAAATTGACAAAATGGATGATTCCATCATAGATATTTTTGAAAAACGAATGAAGATTGCAGAGCAAATTGGTCAGTATAAAAAAGAACACAATATTGCTATTTTACAGTCGAAACGTTGGGATCAGATTATTAGAAAACGACTTGAAATGGGAGAAGAAAAAGGGCTTAGCAGCGAATTCATTGAAACAATATTTCGTGCAATTCACGAAGAATCAATTAATCATCAAACACAAGTGATGAATAAACAATAAACCAATTTGATGATTTGAAGATTTATTAATTTGAAAATGAAAACAAATATTTGGCTTATTATTAATTCTAGATCATGTATTGGAAATGAATTTGCATATTTGCACATTAGCACATTTGCATATTTTTACATTTTATTAACTTTAGCGCTTTATAAAAAAAATGGAAGAATTAAAAATAAATACTGGAACGATCGTCTCACGGATTTTACTTGATGAAAAAATATCCAACCTGAAAAAATATCTTCCGACTGATAAGAAAATTATTATGATCACAGATTCCAATATTATAAAACATTATAGAAAATATTTTGATTTGTTTAATGTTATTGAGATTGGTCAAGGCGAAAGGAATAAGACACTTTCAACAATAGATGAAATCATTGGGAAACTTGTAGATTTTGAAGCAGACCGTTCAACATTTATTGTTGGAATCGGTGGAGGCATAGTTTGCGATATTACCGGTTTTGCTGCGTCAGTCTATATGAGAGGGCTTCACTTTGGATTTGTGTCAACTTCACTATTATCGCAGGTCGATGCCAGTGTTGGCGGAAAAAATGGAGTGAATTACAAAGGTTTTAAAAATATGGTGGGTGTTTTCAACCAGCCTGAGTTTGTTATTTGCGATTTAGAAATGTTGAAAACACTCGATAGACAAGAATTTATTGGTGGTTTTGCTGAGATTATCAAACATGGTGCAATTAAAGATATTAAATTGTTCGAGTTCCTGGAAACCAACTATAAAAGGGCTTTGGATTATGATAAAGATTCGTTGCACCGTTTGGTCCGGGATTCAATAATTATCAAAACAAAAGTAGTTGAACAGGATGAGCGGGAAAAAGAAGAACGACGAAAGCTTAACTTTGGCCATACTTTTGGACATGCTATAGAAAAACTAGCAAATGTTAAACACGGACAAGCTATTTCAACAGGTATGTTCATGGCTGCCCAGGCATCAGTAAAAATGGGACTTTTAAGTAATCCTGATGCTGAACGTTTAAAATTATTGATTGAAAACATTGGATTATCGACACATTTACCTTTGGATAAAGAAGCTTTATTAAATGCTATGAAAAAAGACAAAAAGCGCGAGGGTAACAATATACATCTTATTCTGTTAAAAGGTTTAGGTAATGCCGTAGTTATTAACATTAATTATAAAGAATTGGAGGATATAGTAAATGATTTGCGTATGTCTTAGCGAAACTGATTTTCACAAGTGCTATGAATTAACTAAAAAATTCGATTTGTCTGAAATAAGGCTGGATTTACAGGATTCAAAAAACCGGAAATTGAAAAAATATTTTCTTCAGGTGCAAAATTAATTGCAACCTGCAGACCAGGTAAAATTTCTGATAAGGAAAGAAAAGATATGCTGAAGACTGCTATCAATTCTGGTGCATCTTATGTTGATGTCGAATTTGAAACTGACTTTGGTTTTAAGCAGGAAATAATTTCTACAGCTTTAAACACAAAGTGCAATGTAATAATTTCATATCATAACTATGATTTTACTCCTCCACGTGAACAACTTAAAATTATAACCAGCCAGTGCTTTGATATGGGTGCCAATGTTGCTAAAATCACTTGTATGGTTCAAAAACCTGAAGACAATGCTTCTCTCCTATCCCTTTATGAACCGGGTAAACGAATTGTTTCATTTGGTATGGGCGAACTGGGAAAAATTTCCCGTATTGCTGCAGCTTTTATAGGAGCAGAATTTACCATGTCTTCTGCTACCGATGAAGCCCCAACTGGTCCTGGTCAAATCAGTTATACCAAATTAAGAACAATCATTGAGTTGTTTAAGAATTCATAATATTAATGGAAACCGGAGACTAGAAATTTTGAACCCTTTGAACTTTGAACCAGCATAATGAATACTTTTGGAAAATTCTTTAAAATAAGCATCTTTGGAGAATCGCATGGAAATATTGTAGGTATTGTCATAGATGGTGTACCTGCAGGAATACCTTTACTACATAGTGATTTTGAAACAGATTTGGCTCGTCGTAAAAGCGGTGCAGAGGGAACTACTCCCCGAAAAGAAGCTGATGAACCACATATAATGAGCGGAGTATTTAATGATCACACAACCGGGGCACCAATTATGGTTCTTTTTAAAAACACCAATACTCGTTCACACGATTACTCTTTCCTGAAAGAAATTCCACGTCCCGGACATGCCGATTTTGTTGCTTCAAAAAAGTTTGGTGGTTATGAAGATTATAGAGGCGGAGGGCATTTTTCAGGACGTCTTACTTTGGGAATAATTGCTGCCGGAGTTATATCAAAAAAAATCATTGAGCCTATAAAAGTCGTATCAAGGCTCATTGAAGCTGGCGGTATACCTGATATTGAGAAAGCAATTAATATTGCCATTAAAAATGGTGATTCAATTGGAGGTATCGTTGAAACCAAGGCAACTAACATGCCTGTTGGTTTGGGTGAGCCATTCTTTGATTCAATTGAAGCCGTTATTAGTCATTTCATTTTCTCTGTTCCTGCAACAAAGGGAATTGAATTTGGTTCCGGTTTTGCAGCTTCCCGGATGACAGGAAGTCAACACAATGATAAATTCATTTCATCAACCGGCAAAACGGAAACTAATAATTCGGGCGGTATTAATGGTGGTATATCAAATGGGAACGATTTAATTTTCAGGGTTGCAGTTAAACCTACAAGCAGCATTCACCTGAAACAAAAAACAATGAACATGAAAACCGGTCAGTTGACTGATTTAGAAATCGAAGGCCGTCATGACACCTGTATAGCATTACGTATTCCTGTTATTATAGAAGCAGCCACAAGCATAGTTCTGGCTGATTTTATGATTCAGACGCAAAAAGTAAAGTTGATTCAAAATAAAAATATATAAAATCATGAGTTTTAGAAAGACAATAAAATTTCTAATTATACCTATTTGCCTTTTGTCTTTAACCGGGTATGATAAATCATCCACAGACAATAAAATTGACAAGTTACTTAGTCAATTGACTTTAGAAGAAAAAATTAACATGATTCATGCTTCTGGACTTTTTACCAGTGGCGGAGTTCCAAGAATAGGTATTCCTGAACTTCGGATGAGCGACGGTCCTTGCGGAATACGTATGGAAATAAATAAAGAAAACTGGAATCCTGCAGGTTGGAACAACGATAATGGAACTTATTTCCCAGCTCAAACTGCACTTGCCGCCACTTGGGATACTTCTTTGGCAAGGAAATTCGGTATTGCGCTTGGACAAGAATCTAAAATACGAGGTAAACATATTCAATTGGCCCCGGGCATAAATGTGATCAGAACTCCACTAAACGGTCGTAATTGGGAGTACATGAGTGAAGATCCATATCTTATTTCAAGTTTGGTGGTTCCTTTAATTCAAGGTCTGCAATCCAATGGCATAGCTGCTTGTGTTAAACATTATGCATTAAATAACCAGGAAACTGAGCGCAATTCAATTGATGTAAATGTTGATGAACGTACATTACGTGAAATCTATCTTCCTGGATTTGAAGCTGCCATCAAAGATGCCGGATCGTTATCTATTATGGGTGCGTACAATCAATTTAGAAGACAGCATGCTGCTTATAATGAATATCTAATCGAAGATATTCTAAGAGGCGAATGGGGTTTCAAGGGAATTGTTATTTCTGATTGGGGTGCTTGTCATAGTACTTTAGAAGCAGCACTTTGTGGACTCGACATTGAAATGGGAGACCATGACACTCCTTTTAATCAGTATTTCATGGCCGATCCTCTGATTAATGAAATTAAGCGTGGAAAAGTTGATGTTAAGTATATTGACGAAAAAGTCAAAAGGATTCTGTACGTTATGCATAAGTTGAATATAATGAATGAACATAAGTTTGATACAACCGGCATGTATGCAAAATTGGCTGCTCCAGAACGTATTGCAATTGCAAAACAAATAGCTGAAGAATCAATTGTGCTATTAAAAAATAACGATAATTTCCTTCCGATTGATATTTCCAAGATAAAGTCTATCGCAGTTATCGGAGACAATGCTACACGTAAACATTCTCTTGGAGGCGGGAGTACTACTGTTAAAGCAAGGTACGAAATTACCCCGTTAGAAGCGCTCCAAAAAAAACTGGAAGGGAAAGTACAAGTAAATTTTGCTAAAGGCTACGATGTTCCTGAACCTACGTGGAAAAGAATTTTTAGACCATCACAATCTTTATCTTCAATATTTGACACCATCAGCGAGGAACGGATTAAAGAAGCTGTTGAAGTAGCTAAAAAATCAGATTGTGTTTTAATATTTGGAGGTTTAAACCACAACTGGGGAAACGATAGTGAAGGTTCTGACAAGCCAAGTATGAAACTTCCTTATGGTCAAGATAAGCTTATTAGTGAAATATTAAAGGTAAATCCCAGGACTGCAGTTATTCTTCTCTGTGGCAGCCCTGTCGGATTGGGTGATTGGTACAATAGTGTACCTGCATTGCTTCAAAACAGTTATTTGGGCATGGAGGAAGGTAATGCACTTGCTGAAGTAATTTTTGGTGAAATAAATCCTTCCGGGAAATTAACAATGACATTTCCCAAGAAACTCGAAGATTCTCCAGCAAATGCTTTTGGTGATTATCCAGGCTTTTTGGGCAAAGAAGAATATAAAGAAGGACTTCTTGTCGGCTACCGGTATTATGATACAAAAAACATCGAACCAATGTTTCCTTTTGGATATGGTCTTTCCTACACACAATTTGAATACTCAAATCTTACCTTGCCTAAAGAAATAAATAATAATAATGATGAATGTAAAGTTTCATTCGATGTTAAAAATATTGGAACCCACGCAGGTAAAGAAATATCACAAGTTTATGTCAGGGATGTGGAATGTAGTGTCGAAAGGCCATTTAAAGAACTAAAAGGTTTTAATAAAATTGACCTCAATCCGGGTGAAACCAAAACCATTACTGTTAAACTTAATAAACGTGCATTTCAATTTTATGATCCTCTAAAGAAACAATGGATTTCTGAGCCTGGAAAATTTGAAATAATTATAGGCAGTTCTTCTAAAGATATACGATTGAAAGGAGAAATGAAAATGTTGTAGCATATCCAGTTATTTTTAAAATTCATTTTTTTAATTATGAATTAAAGTTCTGCGATATTATTGTAGAACTTTTTAATTTTACAATATCAATATTGGAAAATGAAATAATATGAACGCAATGCCACTCATAATCGGTGCGCTGGCTATATTCGTTTTAGCATATCGATTTTATTTTAGTTTTATAGCTGCGAAAGTTGCAGTAATAAATGATTTAGGAACGACACCATCATCAAGACTTTACGATGGGCAGAATTATTATCCGATGAGCAAATGGGTTCTTTTTGGACACCACTTTGCTGCTATAGCCGGAGCCGGACCTTTAGTCGGACCTGTGCTTGCAGTTCAATTCGGATATTTCCCGGGTTTTTTATGGATAGTAATTGGTTCAGTAATGGCAGGTGCTGTTCACGATTTTATTATACTTGTTGCATCAACAAGACACGACGGTAAATCATTAGCTGAAATCGCAAAAAGAGAAATTAGTGGTTTCAGTGGAATTACAGTATCTATTGCAGTTATTATAATCATTATTGTAGCTTTGGCAGGGTTGGGTCTTGTTGTAGTTAATGCATTAGCTGAAAGTTCATGGGGAACTTTTACAATAGCAATGACAATTCCTATAGCTGTCTTAATGGGCATTTGGATGTTCCGTTTCAGAAAAGGAAAAACATCAGAAGCAACTGTCATAGGTGTCATTTTACTAACCGGATGCGTGATCCTGGGGAGATATGTACCTGGTTCCCCATTTGCTACATGGTTTACATTTGATAAAAAAACTTTCACTGTACTTTTAGCATTGTTTGGTTTTTTCGCATCTGTGCTGCCGGTATGGTTGTTACTTTCTCCCAGAGGTTATTTAAGTTCTATTATGAAGCTTGGAGTAATAGCAATGCTAGCAATAGGCATCATAATTGTTGCACCAAATCTAAAAATGCCGGCATTTACTATATATACACATGGTGGAGGACCGGTAATTCCAGGAAAATTATTTCCATATCTGTTTATTACCATCGCTTGTGGTGCAATTTCCGGGTTCCATTCATTGGTGAGTTCCGGGACAACTTCAAAGATGTTGATGAAGGAGTCGCATATCAAGGTTATTGCAGTTGGATCAATGTTGTCTGAAGGAATTGTAAGTATTCTGGCTTTAATAGCAGCATCCAGTTTATTTCCCCTGGATTATTTTATGATCAACGTTCCTAAAGAAAAACTATTGGCAATACTACCTCATTTGCATGCTATGGGATTCACACAAAGCGATCTTCCTAACTTATCTGCTGCAGTAGGTGAACACATAACCGGACGCACAGGCGGCGCTGTTTCTCTGGCTGTTGGTATGGCTCAAATATTTTCTTCTATACCCGGATTAACAAGACTGATGTCGTACTGGTATCATTTTGCAATAATGTTCGAAGCTTTATTTATTTTGACTACTATAGACACAGGTACAAGGATTGCACGATTTATTCTTCAGGAAGCAGGAGGAAAAATATATAAACCGCTTGGACGTACAAATTGGTTGCCTGGAAACCTCATTGCAAGTTCTATCGTAGTTTTTTGCTGGGCATATTTTATTTATACCGGAAGCATTGCTACCATTTGGCCTATGTTTGGTACAGCCAACCAACTTCTTGCCACGTTGGCACTGGCAATAGGTACTTCATATATTATAAATAATGGTAAAGCCAAATATGCATGGATAACCATCTTGCCTATGATATTTGTCGGTATCACTACTATTACGGCAGGAATACTTAACCTGAAAAATCTTTTTGTACCACAAATATTTAAAGAAGCTACACATATTCAAGGAATAATTAATACTTGTCTCACAATTGTAATACTATTCTGTGTAATTAGTGTAATTATCGATGCTATTCCAAAATGGATTAAAGCCAATACAAAAGTTTTCGTATAATTAGATTATTTAATTATTAGCATAGTATTCCCAACTAATGTTGGCATTTGAACCTGTAAAGCTCATCCTTTCACTTGACCAACAATTTTTCCTTTTCCTGAGAAACCGAAGAAATTTTTTAATTGCATTTAACCATATTTAAGGGCAAGATTTCTGCTTACATCATAATAACTGGTCAATACCAATGCTTGCACCTATATTAAAACCAAAGTATTTATGTAAATAAACTTCTTCAGGTAAAAATCCTTTGGTTTTATAAATTAATCCCAGATTTAATGAAATTCTTTTCAAACGAGCATCATGATTTAAGTTAAAATAATATTTCCCGAGGAATTCAGCAGCACCTCCCATGGCACCTTTGGTATCAGTAAAAGCCAAATTTTCCGGTTGATTCCAAAGATGAGTTGCAATTGAAATCTCAGATTGTTTTGTCAGAGGAAAATCCCGAATTGCTAATCCGCATGCCTGAAACCAATTCTCCTTATTCTCGAATTGTCTTAAATAAAAATTGATTTTTAATTTCTTGTTAAATTTCAACCAAAAGTTTTCATCTGTAAAATCACCAAAAGGACACATTGTGTGACCCATACCAAAATTGAATTTCAAATTTCCTGCAAATTGAAAATTTCTAATACCTATAAGATTTAAATTGACCAAATTAA
Source organism: uncultured Bacteroidota bacterium (assembly GCA_963851385.1). Classification (GTDB taxonomy): domain Bacteria; phylum Bacteroidota; class Bacteroidia; order Bacteroidales; family DTGW01; genus CAWEFA01. The sequence continues at coordinate 150,697 of CAWKPE010000015.1, forward strand.
AAAAAGCTCTGTACCCCATCTTCTGGACATAATCTTTTTCTTCAGGAGTCAGATCTTTGTACTGTGTATATCGCCTATATACCATAGTGGGTCTGTGTAAATGCCTGGAGGCACCATAAACATCATTTCCCACGATATCCCTTTTTAATTCATCCGTTTCTTCGGCACCGTCAATATCGTAATGGAAGAAACCAAGCATATAATATCCCATAAGTGAAATTTTTCTTAAAATATAATCTACCGCCAAATTTTTAAATTCTTCATCCTCAAATGAAAGTAATTCTTCGGTTCTGTGATTCAACATATAATCAGATTCCAAACCGGCAGTATGCAAGCGAATAAAGTCCGGAAAATCGGTGTCTCTCATATTTTGAAGTGTTTGATCGGTCACTCCAAAGACATATCCACCACTCGATGATAACAAAAAGGGTTCAGAAATTGAGCCTATATTTTTGGATACCAGGATTGACCTGTGCGATTCTTCATGTGTAAGCGATCCAAATAGTATCAGAAATGCTGATGCCTGGATACCATAGCTTACAACAGGTTTGAAATTTTTGTTCAGTGTTGTTGAAATAAGCCGGTAAGTGCTTAAATAATCTTCGTCCATTTGCCTTATTGTGAATAGGCGGGCGGGAGAATCCTGTATTATAAAGGAATAATCAGAGCATAGGTTTTGTTTAGTGCTATCCGTTGTTTGTGCCACGATGTTAACAAACGAATTAAATAAAATAGAAATACTCAGTATAGTCAATTTCCAATTATATTTCATCTGTGAATTTTTTTTATAATTTTCTAAGATAAGTGTTATTTGTTAATATGCTAATAGAAAACCATTTTTCCTTTGCTAAATTAAAATAAGTGTTTATTAATAGGCAATTGGAAGTTATAAATTTTCAGTCTTGCAGTGAATTCTAGTGTTTCTTAAATATCAGGATTATTTTGGTCTTCACTTTTTGAAAACTTTTCTCTACATCCTCAAAATAGTAATGGACAGAGTTATTTTTAGCTTCTGACCTTTCCTGTGACCCCGACAGTATTATTATCGAACCAATTAATGGAGAATTTCAAGCGAATCTTTGATTTAAGAGATGTTGTATTTGTTTCGCTACTTAAAACTATTGCACTTCCTCTACGATTGAGAAAGGATTCTCACAAATTAATACTTTGTCCGCTAAAGTGTGATGAAGGTATCATAGGCATGTCCTTAACGGGAATCTATTCATCTAAAGCCTGATTAAAACTATATTGAAGTGCAGGTTATATTTTATTAATAAACTCTATTAAACTTTCCGACTGGTCTAGACCAAGTTTTTTTCTCAACCTGGATCTCTCCGTTTCAACGCTTTTAATGGTAATATTTGAAATACCAGAAATTTCCTTACTCGATAAATTCATTTTCAAGTAAGCACACAACTTTTTTTCAGCCAAACTTAAATTGGGAAACTGTTTATTTAGTTTAAGATAAAACTTCTCATGTACATTGTCAAAATAACTTTCAAATTTTTGCCATTCTGATTGACGTTGATTATCAACTTTAAGTTTTGATATCAATGAATGAATCTCTTCACCTGTTGTTTCATTTGACTTATCAGCAATTAGTTTAAGCTCATGGGCTATTTTACTTATTAACTCGTTTTTGTTAGACATCTTAAAAACATTCAATGCAAGCTCGGCACTTTTTTTATCGATATCGGTATTCTTCCGGTCGACCAGTGCTTTTAGCTTTTCATTTTTTAAAACAATAAGCTCATTTTCAATTCGTAACTTTTCTGACTCAGCTTCTTTTCTTCTTAGTTCAAGTATTCGGTTTTTTTCTTCCTCTTTGAGTTGTTTCCTTTTTCCTTCAAGTATCTCCAATGTTTTATGGTCGACCAATAATTCGAGCCTTTTCTTTTGCTGTTTTATTTTTAAAATTCTAAGATGAATAAAACCATAAATTAGCGCAATTGCGATTAGAATTACCAACGCATTAAACCACCATTGTTCCCAAAACGGGGGAGTAATAATAATTTGGATAGATTGAACATTATTACTCCATTTTCCCCCTGGTGTTGAAGCTTTAACTTTGAATTGGTAAGTCCCTGCCGGTAAATTTGTATAATTTGCAATTCGGCTATTTGACTGTGCAATAATCCAATTATTATCAAAGTTCTTTAATTTGTAAGCATATTTTACTTTTTCCGGCAAATAGAAATTAGGCGTTACAAACTTAAACGTAACAGTATTTTCATTATAAGAAATTTTCAGACTTTTTGCAAAAATGATGTTCCTCATTTGCCGATGATCCTTGCCAGCTTCATTCAAAGGTTTATAGTTGATTAAAATCCCGGTTAAAGCAACAGAATCATATGAATTCTCATTAATAATGCTATCAGGATCAAATTCAATCAATCCATTTTGTGTTCCGAATAATAATTTTCCATCAGAAGTTTTGCAACAGGCAGAAGGGTTAAAAACTGGTTCAATGATTCCATCTGAAATCGGATAGGAAATAAATTCTGATTTCTGTTTGTTAAACCGGACCAGGCCTTCATTCGTACCCATCCAAATATTGCTGTTTTTATCCTGTATCAGAGAATAAACCAGATTTCCAGTTAAATTATCTTCAATTGAATAATTAGTGAAAGTCAAATTTTTTTTGTTCTTACTACTGAATTCTGGGGTTCTCCAAACAGGTATATTAAGCCTATTTAAGCCCCTGTTTGTCCCAAACCACATATACCCATCCCTGTCTTCTAAGATCGAAAATATGATTTCTCCTTTAATGGAAAATTTGTATTCATTTTGGAAAAATGAAATGATTTTTTTGCTTTTAATATCCAACCTGTACAGACCATAGTATGTACCCAGCCATAAATTGTCCTGACTATCTTTGTAAATTATTAAAAAGCCACCATTAGATAAAGTTGTATCGCTAATGATATCTTTTTGTTGAATAAAGCTGACGGAACCTGTTTTTTTATTCCTGATATTAATTCCAAAATCATTAATGATAACTATTTCATTATTCAAGTAATCGGCAAATCCCCTGATATCATTTCCGCTTAAACCATCATTGTTGTTTATGTAAGTTTTTGTAAAGCTGTGAGGATTGTAAATACAATAGCCATTTAAAAAAGAGCCAAACTTCAGATTCCCATCTTCAGACTGATAGATGGCAAGAATATTGTTAAACCCTTCTTTCAAACTCATGTGATTGAACGAATTCGACCCTGTCTGTCTGTAATTAAGTCCACCGCCATCAGTTCCTATCCAAAGCGTTTTTTGATCGTCCTCTAAAACGGCTGTTACATTATTATTTGTAATCGACCCATTTTGTAATGGAATGTGCGTATGCCACTGAAACGCATTGTTTCTGTTATTGTTAGTTAAGTTCAGGCCTCCTTTAAATGTGCCGACCCATATGTTTTGGTCAGCATCTTCGAAAATTGAGCGGATTGCATTTGATGATATGGAATAATTATTGAGCAGATTATTCTCAATCTTCTGCATTTTCTTGTCTATTGGATCGAATATCATTGCACCATCGCCATCAGTACCTACCCATATTTTGCCAGATTTATCCATTAAAACAGAAACAGCCAGTTGATGAGCCCTCGAAAAATTCTTCAACTGGGAAAATTTGTTGTAGTTTTTTATTTAATACCACCACACCATTGCCATAGGTCGCAATCCAATAATTGTTGTAATTATCAAGGCTTATTGACCTTATGGATTTATTCAGCAAACCTTTTTTACAGCAATTTGAAATCTTATTAAGCTCCTTCAATGTCATTGAATCTCTTTGAAGTAAGAGGATACCGTCAGCTTCTGTCCCTATCCATATGTCACCAGTTGTATTTTCAAAGAGGCTCCTGACAATTGTATTGCTGAATTTTCCAAGATCAACTTTCAGGAACTTATTTTCATCGTTCGAAAATTTATATAATCCGCCTATTGTTCCAACCCAAAGCATACCTCTCCGATCCTGCAGAATTGAAAACACAATATAATAAACCCCATCAAACAAAAATTTTCTAAATGAATCCGTCTCCCTTTCATACAGATTAATTCCGGAGCTTGCACCAATCCATAATCTTTTCTGGTTGTCTTCGTACAGAAATTTAATTTCATTGTTCATCAAAGAAGTGCTATCTCCGGGAATATTATAATAGGAAACCATTTCATATCCATCATACCTGTTTAATCCATATGCTGTTCCAATCCAGATAAATCCCTGGTAATCCTGACAGACAGAGTTAATTGTTAAATTAGAGAGGCCCTGCTTTAAGCCGATCTGTTTAAATTTTAATTCGTGAAAACTATTTGCTGCAAATAACTGAAGCGAAAGCAATAAGAACGAGATTAAGAATATTCTAATACAAAAACAATGTTTAGAAAAAATAATTGTTCTCATTTTTATTTAAATAATAAAGCCGGTGATCATTTTGATATATAATATTTTCAAAAATAGTCGCTTTTTGAGACCACAGGTTAGAAAAAGGAATAATTTATAAAACAAATTACGATTTCTGTATATTAACCCTCCCATTGCCGCAATAGCCTCACTTGTTTGAAAAACCACCTTTAGTTTGTTGTGGTTTTGTATGGCATAGTTTTGTAATTTGTTGTGGTTTTGTCGAGGCATTTAATCATTACACAATACCAATTTAAGTTTATCTTCACTTTAATAATTAATATTAACTAATTTTTTATTTATTAACTAATTAAAATTTATCTTTTATGAAAAAATTATTAATTGTGATTGCAATTGCTAGTGCAATTGTGTCTTGTTCAAAAGAGAAAACTGAAGCTCCGGCATCAGTTAGCACTTTAAAAGCTAGTTGTGTACAAACCAATATCACAAGTGGCAATTATTATTATAATCTTAATCCATGGAATGGAGGAACTTATTGTATTTGGTTGAACAATATTAATTCATGGGGCTGCAATGCAAACCAAAATGGTTCAAGCATTTGCGGATATCCATCAATGGTACACGGATGCCATTGGGGAAATTGTTCTGCTAATTGGACACCACAACAAGAAAACGCTACTGGTTCAGTAAAAACCTGGTTTTCTCAGTCATCAACAGGCAGTGCGTGGGATGCAGCTTATGATATTTGGTATGATTACTCTGCATATCCTGGTAATCGCGCAGCAACTTATGAATTAATGATATGGTTAAACTATACAGGTACGCAACCTATTGCATCAAGTTATACCTCTGCTGGTGTTGCTGTACCTTATGCTTCTAACGTAAGTATTGCCGGCAATACTTACAATATTTACCAAAGAGGCAATACTTTTAGCTTCCTTCTTACAAACAAGCAAGGCTGGGTAAGCACAATGTTAAAACCAATATCTGATTATTGCGTTTCTAAAGGTTGGTTCGGTAATACGGCTTACTTAACTTCTGTTCAGGCCGGATGGGAAATTATTAAGGGCGGTACGTATACAACTTATTCATATGGCGTAGCTGGAATATAAAATCAATAATCATTTTTTGAGAAAAAGCTGACTGAAAAAGTCGCCGGCAAAACCGGGGTGCAACTGCAAGTTTCACCCCGGTTAATTTGTACTGAAAAGCATTTGAAATTCCACATATAAATAACGAAAGTTGAAAATACTACTCCCCCAAAAAGTAAGTTGTAAATTTGGTGAGGGCTTAAACGAAATTATAAAATGCAATGAAACGAATAGTAACTATTTTTATAGTGGCCTTGCTAATTACGAGCACTGGTTGTATGAAAAAAAAAGCTGAAATTACCTTTAAAAACATTGAACATGATTTTGGGATTATTAAGCAAGGCGAAAAATGTATGTTCAAATTTGAATTTAAAAATACTGGCCGCAACAGCCTTAAAATAAGCAAAGTAGAAGCTTCATGCTTTTGCACTACTCCCGAATGGCCACATAAAGCCATAGGCACAAATGATACCGGGCATATTAAAGTCGAATATAACAGTATGATCCTTGGTAAATTTGATAAATCTGTTTTGGTAAATACAAATGCTGGTGAATCACCAGTTGAACTTAAAATTAAAGGAGTTGTAGTTGTTGAAAATGATACATTAAAAAAGTAAAAGTTGCCTGTCCGTTATTGCAAAGGAGGGAAACTTCTGATTAAAAACCAGGCTCCATCGAAATTTATCGATTATAGTTTTTTAAATTTTAAATAAGAGTTCATTATGAAAAAAATATTTTTTACAATTATCGTTGTTCTGTTTATAACAAATACGGTTCACGCAACAACTGTTGAAATATCAGACCATATTTGTCCAATATGTAAAACGAAAAACTCCTTCAAACATATAATGAGCAGTGTCCGCTCTCAATATGATTTGCACCAGTTCATAAAATGGGAATATTCCCAAACATGGAATATTAATTGCTGCTTGCATTGCTTTTATGCAACATTTAATGATGATTTTGACAGCATTCCTCTGAATAAGATTGACAATGTAAGAGCATATTTAAAAACAGTTAAATTTGACCAAAAATACAAGGATTATGAAGATATTCCGGCTTCAAAGAAACTTGAAATTGCAGAAAATGTTTACAGGATTTGGGGCAAGGACTATAATTTTTGGTGCAGCTTTTATAGGGTTATTGCATATCATTACGATATTGAGGGGCAAAAGAATTTAGCATTTAAAGCAAGGTTTAAGACATTATTATATGCCCATCTTTTATTGGCTGATAAAAGGAATAAAGGTAAAGAGAAAGAATTGCTTTACATTATTGCAACTATGAATTATTTTACAGGACAGGAAAAAAATGCATTAATGTATTTGAATAAAGCAGAAAAATATAAATTTGAAAATCCTGATGTACAACAAGAATATTGGGAAGCTATAGATAAAACACTTACAAACTTTATAACAAGTTACCCGGACTTTATAGAGGAGAACAAAAGGACTGGAAGAATAAAGGATAATTTATAGAATGAAGAAGCTGCTTTAAAAAGTAAATTAAGCAGACTTTTTTATATAGATTGGATATTATAGAATGAGTATTAAGCATAAATTACTTGCGAAAAATACAAAAATTTGCCGAGGTAATTATCTTTATTTGCAAATCAAAATTTTATTTTATTATTTTGTGCTTCTTGATAATGAATATCCACTCATTTTGACAAAATCAGAATAATGCCTTAATTTATATTTCTTACTTAATTAAAATATAGTGCTTACCAATACAATAGCTGATTAGATTGAAAAACATTTTCTTCTTATTTTTTTTCATATCTCTTTCCAGAGGAATTTGGTCCCAAATTAATACGGACGGTATACCTTATAGTTTCTCTGATAAACTTCCATCGGTTGCAAAATTCGTTAAAATGCCTGACTTCGATCCCGGTTTGCTGATCAAAGAAGATAATGAACAGCAATTAAAGGGCAACAAGAGTTTCCGGTTTGCAAAAGAATTTAATATCGATTTAACACCAGATAATGCTGGAGAATGGACGAATACAGATGGAGGCCAGGCATGGAGAATTGGTATCCAATCTCATAATGCACATTCCCTTTACCTGACTTTTGGGTTGTTCCGTCTTGAACCAGGTGTCAAGTTGTTCGTTTATACCCCTGGTTACGCTGAATTTAGAGGAGCATTCACAAAAAAAAACAATAATAATTTTAATATTCTATCAATAGCTCCATTGCCTGGCGACGAGCTAATTGTTGAACTTGATATTCCAAAAGGGACATCAGAATTTGGTATATTGCATGTAACAAAAGTATTTCACGATTATCGGAATGCATTTGGTAAAAAAATAACTAATAACTTAAAGGACTCTTATGATGAAGATAGCTGCTTTGTAAATATAAACTGTCCGGCAGGGGCATATTGGCAAACGGAGAAAAAAGCCATCTGCAAATTGATTGCAGGCTCTGAATTATGCACAGGTACCCTAATTGCCAATACATTGGGTGATAAAACACCATATTTTTTAACAGCATACCATTGCATCAGCGATACTGGTGTTGCCGCAGGAGCAATGGTAGTTTTTAATTTTGAACAGCCCTACTGTGGTGCAACAGTTGATACTCAGGTTCAAATCCTGTCCGGGGCGTCTCTTATTGCTACTACCGATCACAAACTTGATTTTACATTACTTAAGCTCAATGAAATACCTCCTCTATCCTACAAACCCTATTATGCCGGATGGGACATCAGCACTTTTCCTCCTCAGGGAGTGGCATGCATTCATCATCCTCTTGATTTAGGAAAGAAAATTTCAATTGCAAACAATTCTCTTGTTACCGAAGATTTTGGTCAAAATTTTGATTCACTTTCCACCTGGAAGGTTTCTCACTGGGATGTAGGGACTACTTCCCGCGGATCATCAGGTTCGCCAATATTTAATCCCCAACACCGGATAGTGGGTACCCTTACAGGAGGTGAGGCTGATTGTGGTAATCCTGTTAATGATTATTTTACAAAATTTTATTTATCGTGGCAATATTATCCAGATAAAAATAACCAGCTTAAAGCCTGGCTTGACCCTGAGAACAGTGGATTGTCCAAAATGGATGGATATGATCCTTATGGCTTTAATATGGAATTTTGCGATACAACGTGGAATATTTTTAACGGGGAAAAGTTGGAATTAAGCAGCCTGGGATTAAATTGGGGGTGGATATCGGGCCATAATTCGTCGTCGTTTAGCCAATTTGCTGAAAAGTTTTATTCACCTGTGCCACTAAAAATTTTTGGAATTTCGTTAAATGTGGCTAAAGCATATTATTCACAACAATTGTCAAATATTTCAGTTAAAATATGGGAAGGTACTTCTTTGCCATCAAAGGAGATATATTCAAAAATAGTATTCTTAAAAAACATTCAACCAAATGCGGTTAATTTTATAAGTTTCGATTCAGTGATAAATGTTCCGGGTGACTTTTTTATTGGTTATTCCATAAATTATTCTTTACCAGGTGATAGTTTTGCTGTTTATCATGCTGCGAATAGGAACAGAGGCCCATCAACGATGTACGTATTTAATGGAGACTGGCATAGCATTGATGATTTAACATCGCCTGCAATGTTTACTTCACTTGGAATCAAAGCCATTGAATGTTACGGGAAATCCCATGTGCCCGAGGTAATAAACGCTATAGCGTATCCCAACCCTTGCAAAAATTATGTTAATATCAGAATCTCAGATGGAATAACAGTAAACGGGGTTGTTTGCTTCGATATGATAGGAAAGGTTGTACCAATTACGTATCAATGTTCCGATGGAAATATTTTGGTAAATTTCAATTTACCTTCGGGTATTTATTTCATAAAGGTAATGACTAAAGCCGGTATTTTAATTTTACGAATTATGGAAATTCATAATTAAGGCATTATAATTTGATAGGCATTGTTAATAAAGTATAGCTAAATCATTATTCCATTTAAACATCAACAATTTTATTGAATAAATCAACATATGTTTTGCTTTTGTATAGCATTTTGTTTTTCTTCTTAATCTGGCCAAAAAATGTCTAAAAAGACTATTATAGCCTTCTACTGTATATGTTTCTGCCTTTGTCTGAACTAATTGTTCTTCCGGAACAAATTCATTATAAGCTTTCCAATAGTCAGCACAAACTATCCCTTTGGAAAATTCTTCAATTTTTTCCCAGAGCCTTTTTCCAGTTTCGGTTCCTCTTGTGCCAATTTCACAATTGACGAACCTATGCCCATTTCTATCAACAGCAATCCATATCCAGCAGTAGTTTTTTTTGAACCAATATATGTATGCATCTCATCCAATTCTATTACATCAATATCTCCAGGATTTCTAAATTCATCCAACTTTTCTCCAAAGGACTTTATCCAATTAAAAACAGCAACATGGCTCACATTTAAGTATCTTCCTATTGATCTAAAACCTAAGCCTTCTAAATATAAAACTAAGGCATTTCTTTTAAGGTCATTCGGCTTTCCTAATTGCCCTACAGTAAATCGATGCTTGCAATCTTTACACAGAAACCTTTGTTTTGATTTAACTATACCATCTTTACGAAAATTCTTGCTTTTACATTTTGGGCAGCTATCTATAATCATTTTATATAGTTTTATAACTGCACAAATATAATAAAACTATACTAAATTAACAAAGCCTAGTTTCAGGTTTTCTGAATTCAAGACCAATTTCATTTATCCCATCCAAGAAAAAGTAAGATGAATACTCTTCTTTTTTAATGAAAGGAGGTAAATCGAATGATTTTATTTCGTTTTCCTGAAAAAGTTGTATCCGTGACATAAACTATTTGATTAGGAATGGAGTATATTTTTCTAAATCTCTGTCAGATAATGTGTAATATTTTGCAATTTCCCATTTAGTGATATTTGGCGTATTTGAGTGAATTCACGCCTTTGTTCATCTGTTAAAAGTATTTAAGGACTAGCCATAGCAACCTCATAATTATTTAGATTGATTTATTAACTCTTTTACTGTCAAATACAAAAGATAGTACAAAAATACACAAGTTGATGCAAAAATTTACAAGAGAAGATGCAAAATAATCATTACGAGTTGTTTTTACAAAAAGTCTTTTAGAACTTATTCTTTATATTTGGATCAAAAAGGATATTTAAGAGATTTTTTCATTTATAATATAGGAAAAATGACCATTTTTCTATATTATAAATATATGCGGGTTGATTTAACTATCAGGTCATAATCAATTATAAAAGATACTATTATAATATTCTAAAATGAATAGTAAATTTTTATGAGTTGATTTCTTATTGATATTGTCTAATACAAAAATAAATTATTGAACCTTCCAAATAAAAATTTATTTCTATTAATCATTGTTTCAAAATCAAAAAGATTATAATCAATAAAATATTTTATAACTTTACAATAATAAGCTCATTATCAATCAATAAATAATTATTATGAAAACTAAAATCAAGAATAGGAAAACAAAAATAATTGCTGTAGTAGCGATTTTTGCTATGGTATTTACTTTTTTATTATCGTGTAATAGAAACGACAATGGAAAATATAATGCAGTGGTTGCTGCAACTAAATTGAATATATTTTATGTCCTTGTTGATAATCCTGTAGCTATTGCAGTTTCACGATATGGCCCTGATGAAGTTGAAGCTAGGATTGATAATGGAAAAATTACTAAAATAGGTGCTGGGTATATTGTAAATCCGGTAAAATTGGGCCATGCTGTAATTTCATTGTACATTAAAAAAAATAAAATAAGTGAAGCTGAATTCAGGGTAAGATTAGTACCCGATCCGGTGGCAAAGGTTGCAGGTATTAAGAGTACAAGTATTAAGGATGCAAGAGCGATAGATCAGATAGTGTTGTTGAAGCAAAAAGGTATTTATGCGGAGTTAGAAAATTTTGACTTAGACGTGGAATTTAATATTACAGAATTTACAGTAAGCGCCTTTATAAATGGGGAAATACAAAATGTTAAATCAAACAATCACAAATTTACGCAAGAACAATTCGACCTAATTAAAAAGGTACCTAAAAAGCAAAAAGTTATTATCGAAGAAATCAAAGCCATTGGGCCTGATAGGATACAAAGGGACTTAGAGCCTATAGTATTGGTTATTGAATAAATCAAAATTAGCAACCAAATATCCTGACCCATATATGTTTTAAAACTCTGTCAGGTTTTTTTATAGGTTAAGTGTCCAAGGACTAATAATTTTTTTTCTTGATATTTATCGGTAAATTTAATTGTTCAATTTCCTTAGGACATAATAATCAAATTAATGTTTATTATTTGTTCTTATGTTTTTCCATATCTTCAAACGGTTATGCACAAGGCAAATTAAAATACAAATAACTTTTTTATGAAACGTATTAATTGTATTATTTTAATATTGTATCTATTAATATTATTTTCTTTCAATAATCATGCTCAAAACAAAAAACTTGACAGTCTCTGGCAGGTATTTAAAAAAGCAAAAGAAGATACGACCCGGATTAAATTATTTTTAAGTATTGGAGAGCTATTCGAAAATACCTCTTATGATTCTGCCATTTATTATTATGAAAAAGCGTTAAACCTTTCACAAAAAACGAATAGTAAAAAATTTGAAGAAACCGTATTGCTCTATATCGGAAATGTGCTTTCAGATCATAGCGAATTTGAGCAAGCTATGGAGTATTATATGAAATCATTAATAATAGCTGAAGAACTTGGGGACAAAAATGAAAGAGCTTGTTGCTACAATTATATTGGAACAATGCATCAGAAACTGGATGATTTTGATAAAGCAATCGATTATTATCAGAATTCATTAACAATAGAAAAAGAACTTGGGGACAAAAAAGGAGTATTTAATTGTTTTAATAATTTAGGAAATGTGAATAAAAATAAAGGAGACTACGGGGAAGCTCTTAAATATTATTTGGAATCCTTTATGATAGCTATTGAATTGGATGATAAGAATGGAATATCTAATTGCTCTTTTAATATTGGAACTGCGTATTTATATCAAGGTGATTACAATGAAGCTTCTAATTATTTTCATGAATCATTAAATATTATTGAAGAGTCAGGCGATAAGGTTAGAATGTCTGCTTTTTACAATAATATCGGTAATTCATATATGGATCAAGAAGAATATGACATAGCAATCGGATATTATCAAAAATCATTAAATATAGCAGAAGAACTTGGACTTAAAAGTCAATTGAAAGGACTTTACATGAATATCGGAATAATAAAATTACATCAAGGTGCATACAATAAAGCAATTGAATATTATCAAAAATCATTAAAAGTAGCACAAGAGCTCGGAGATAAAATAGGAATTGCCAGTTGTTACCTAAATGTAGGGAATGTTTTTTCAAATAAAAAAGACTACGACAAATCGCTTGAATATCATCAGAAATCATTAAAGATAGCACAAGAAACAGGAGACAAAAAAGGAATTGCCAATTGTTACCTGAACTTAGGAAATGTTTATTCAGATAAAAAAGATTACAACAAATCTCTTGAATATTATCAGAAATCTTTAAATATAGCTGAAGAACTTAAGGACGAAAAAGGAATTATAATTATATATAATGATATTGCTGCATTGAATTATGTATTTAAAAAATTTAATAAAGCAATTAATTATGCACATAACGGGCTTGAAATAGCAAAAGAAATTGGGGATGTGCCTATTGAAAATAATATATATAATTTTCTTTCCTATGCTTGCGACAGCCTGGGTAATACAAAAAAGGCTTTTGAATATTTTAAACTATACGCAGAAACAAAAGACAGATTATTCAAAATTGAAAAAGACAAAGAGATAATTAAGATAAAATCCATGTACAAAGTAGAAAATTTAGATCATAAGATTATAAAACTTAAAAACGAAAAAGCATTAAACAATAAAAAAATAGAGCTGTCAGATTTAAGAATAAAAATGAAAAATAAGATTATTAGTTTATTTATTATAAGTTTTATCTTAATAATTATATTTTTTATTATACTGTACAGACAAAACAGTGCAAAAAAGCGAGCCAATAAATTATTAGTAATTCAAAACATAGAAATTCAACAAAAGAATGAAGAAATAGTTACCCAATCCGAAGAAATAACTACTCAACGCGACCAGCTTTTCCAGCAGCAGAAAGACCTTACAGACAGCCTCGAATATGCTAGCCTTATACAGCATACGTTGCTTTCGTCAGAAGATATTTTGAGGTGCAATTTTCCAGATTATTTTATTATTTATAAACCTCGTGATATTATAAGCGGTGACTTTTATTGGTTCAAACAAATAAAGAATTTTTTGTTCGTAGTTATTGCTGATTGCACAGGGCATGGTGTACCGGGCGCATTCATGAGCGTGTTGGGCATTTCACTATTAAACGATATCGTAGGCAAGCGTGGTCTAGATCCGCCTGCTGAAATTTTAAATGAGCTTCGCAAGCGTATTAAGAATTCTCTTAAGCAAGACAATCCCGAAACGATTAACCAGGATGGTATGGACATTGCCTTCTGTTGCATTGACTTGGAAACACTCAAGATGCAATATTCTGGTGCATACAACCCGTTATATGTAATTAGAAATGGCGAATTGATTGAATACAAAGCCAATCATATACCTGTAGGTGTACACCCACACGATAACGAAAGCTTTACCAACAGTTTATTGCAATTACAAAAAGGAGATGCTTTTTATATTTTCTCCGATGGATTTACTTCCCAATTTGGCGGACCGGAAGGAAAGAAATTCAATTCAAAACCATTTAAGGAATTAATATATGGAATTCAAAACCTATCTATGTCTGTTCAAAAATTGTCTTTTGAAACAACATTATCCGGATGGAAAGGAATGTATCCGCAGGTAGATGATATTTCGATATTAGGGGTGAGAATATAATAAATTGATGTTGCAACTATTCATTAGTTAAGTTGATTATGAAAAATAAAAACATTTACAACTCACTAAACAAAATGCAACTTAAAAACAACACAAAACTCAATATCGTTAAGATTTTTATCTTTATATTAAAAAGAAGGGTATTTTGCTAACATGATATTGTAAGATAGACAAAGTGTATGTAAAATATAAAACAAATAAATATTTATTAACTTTTCAAATAGAGTAATTATGAAAATGAAAAGCAAAAATTGGAAATACCCATTAGTAATGATGGGAGTGTTATTAATGCTTACAAACAATAATACATTTGGACAAGAAAGCAGAAAAACAGTGACTGATATTGACGGCAATGTGTATAACACTATAACAATAGGCACGCAAACATGGATGAAAGTAAACCTGAAAACTACCAAGTACAATGATGGCACTGCCATACAATTAGTTACAAATGATACTATTTGGTCAAATCTAACGACTCCAGGTTATTGCTGGTATAACAATGACGAAAATACATATAAGAATCAATATGGTGCTCTGTATAACTTGTTTGTGGTAAACACTGGAAAACTTTGTCCTTTGGGATGGCATATACCCACGGATACTGAATGGGAAAAGTTGGAAACCTATTTAGGAGGTGATAGTGTTGCCGGAAATAAATTGAAAGAAAAGGACACGACACATTGGGCTCGTTCTAATATAGATGCTACTAATGAAAGTGGTTTTACTGCCCTTCCGGGAGGTCTTCGTCGTTATGACGATGGTTCGTTCGACTACATTGGTTACGATGGTTGGTGGTGGTCGATTTCAGAGGTCGGTGTCTCATACTCATGGATTCGTATTCTTTACTTCGCTAGCGGCGAAGTAACCAGACACAAAAGTAAGGGCAAATTCAGTGAAGCAAATGGATTTTCTGTTCGTTGCCTGAAAGACTAATTATTTGACTTTTTGATTTATTCTTATTGGAAGGTTTTTATTAAAAGTTAGATTAGTTAATTTACATAATGTAAGTTATGTGACAATTGTAATACGAAATTATATCAAAATATTACGGATTTAAAAGAATGACGATTTTTATTTACAGGTTATAAAACTAAATTCACTTACAGTTTTTGATTTCTTCCACGTAAATGGCGTGATTTTTGAATAGAATAAATCTAGTTTTAGGTTTATTTATGGAGAACAATTATTTAAATTGTTCTAAGCTGCGAGCAATTTGAAGTAAAATTCAAATTGCTCTTTTATTAATACCATTTAATTATATAATACTTTTTTGTTACAAATTACTACTTAAAAATAAGGGTATTTGGATCAATTGCTAAATTCATCTAATTTTTAGTGGAGTTAGTAATTGATAAATATCTAACCTTTAAAATATGAAATCATATTAATTATATTTGATAATCAATTTAAAACTATTATACTGGAGTTGTTGATTAATATAAGTATGCTAAAGTAGTAATTTATTATTTTCTAATGAGTATTATTCTGAATCAAATACAATAGAATTCGAAATAAATTATTAAACATATGATAATTATTGACCTCTCATTAAAGAGATATAAATAATTTTTGGCTTGCAAATTATTTTAATATTTTGTAAGTTTCAATAATTTAATCTATGCGCAATTGTTTTAGAAATAATCAAATTCTATTTTAGAAAATATTTTATTTTTTCATTTAGTGTACATTGAGATATCAAGCCTTTCATAGTGATCAGTTAAATTAACCTCCTAAAATTAATTAACTATGAACCATAATACTAATAAAAAGAGGAAATACTTTGACAAAAATATTCTTTGCTTGTGTTTGACTATAGTTGCAAATGTTGCAATATATGCACAAAATTGGCAATTAATTCAGCCGGCTTATGCAACAGCAGATGCATTTGTTGCAGGTTTCTCAGTAAAGGATTATGGAGCTACTGGTGACGGGGTTATAGATGTAACCTCAATATTCCAGGGACGGATTGACGCATTAGGCGCTTTGGGTGGGGGAACTTTATTTGTACCCGAGGGTAAATATGTGATTAAAGGTAATTTGATTCTCAGAAAAGGTGTTTCTATGCGTGGTGAATGGCAAAAACCTACAAAAGGACAGCCCATAACAGGAACTATTTTAATGGCTTATTCGGGTCCGGGGGATGAAAATGCTGCATCGCTTATTACCATGGAACCTTGTGCTGCTTTACAAGATATGGTTATTTGGTACCCAGAACAAAATCCTGATAACGTCATAAAATATCCTCCGACTATCCTGATGGGAGAACAAAATTATTTTGGCAACGATTATTGCAATGTGAAAAATATTACCTTGATTAATTCATATACCGGAATTCAATTTTCAAGGGTAAATTGTGGAAGTTGTCCCATAATTAATGGGATATATGGAACTCCTCTTTCGCGAGGTATTGAAATAGACAACATTGCTGATGTTGGAAGGATTGAAAATATTCATTTTTCACCTGCATATTGGGAAGGTTCTGGTTTGTCCAATGCTCCTGCTACAGGAAGTGCAATTGAAAAATGGATTTTCAGTAATGGAACAGGAATTGTTATGAGAAGAAACGATTGGTCCTATACCTGTTTTGTGGATATTGAAGGGTATAATATGGGCTTACATTTAGCTCCTTCCATAGCAAGTCCTGGTTCTAGTCCAAATGGACATAATTATTCAATGACTTTTACAAGGTGCAACACTGGAATTTATTTTGAAGCAACTTCGGATGTGGGGATAATGTACGCCAGCGTAAAAATGATTAATTGCACGAATGGTATTGCTATAGGTGCCAATAATAAATTTCCAATACAATTTCATACGTGTGAAATTAATGCAACTCAAAATGCGATAACAGTGGAAGAAGGATCAGCAGTTAAATTAATGATGCAGAAATGCATGATAAATAGGGGCCAGGTTATTATTTCCAGTGGCACTTTCATTGCTTCAGATTGCGATTTTAAAGATAGTACTCATAAAATTATTATTGGGAATAACGCAAGAAGTATAATGACAGGTGATCGTTTTAAAGACACTACCTTAATTGAAAATAATTCAATTTATTCCAATGTTTATGATAAAACATCTTTAACAGTGCCAGATTTACCTGCCTTTATTGATACTCTAACCAGAAATCAAAAACCTTCAAGATTGGTTATGTATAATGCAACAAGCGCACCGTTTAATGCTAAAAACGATAATGCAACTGATAATACTTCAGCAATTCAGTACGTCTTGGATTCGGCAGCACACGCTGGTGGAGGTATTGTATTCCTTCCTCCTGGGAAATATGTTGTTCTTGGAACCTTAACTGTACCTACAGGAGTTGAACTTAAAGGTGCTGTTGATGTCAGCACTGCTCCTATGGGGAAGGGGAGCATCCTTGAAGTATATTCCGGGAAAGGGGCTGAATCAGGAACACCATTTATTAAGTTATCTTCAGGCAGCGGCCTCCGTGGAATTGTTTTTGATTATCCCGAACAATTGGGCGATAATGTGCCTAATTTTTATTCATACCCATATTGCATTCAGGTTACAGGAAACAATGTATATATCGTGAACATTGGAATGCGCGGTACATACAATGGCATTGATTTATTTACCTACAAATGTGATAATCATTACCTTGATTATATTTCCGGAAATGTATTAAAAACAGGTATTAAGGTTGGAGGAAACAGCTCCGGTGGAAATATCAGTAATTTGCAGTTCAATCCTATTTGCTATGTTTACGGAAATGATTCAAAATGGGGGTATTGGTCCAATTATCCTTCGTCTGGGAATGTCATGAATATTTACAACTACGTTAAGGATAATCTAAATTTTCTTGTTCTGAATAATTGTTCGGACGAAACGCTTTATGACGATTTTCATTACGGTTCGCAGTGCGGGTTGGTGCTATCCGGAGCATCGGGAATAGGACTTGGGTTGGGCATTGACGGTTCAAGGAAAAGTTTGGTTATTAATTCAATCGGATCATCAGGTTTTGATTTTATAAACTCTCAAATAGTTGCTATTGATGATCTTTCAGGGACTTGTTACATTCAATCCAATTCCAGCTTTACCTCCAAAACAACCTTTTTTAACTCCGATTATTGGGGCTTTTGCGTGTATGGCATAAACATGCAAGGAGGAGAATTAGATTTTCAGCTTGCTAATTTTCAATACCCAGGGAGCACAGCATTTGCAAACATAAGTAGTGGAAATGTCGTCATGCAAAATTCAGCAATAATGCCAATAAGTTTATTATTGAATAGTGGTGATGAACATCATTTTTCAGCTGAATCATCTGTGCTTGATTCATCGGGAATTGTAAAATCAAATTGTGCTTTATGGAAAAATAATTTGTCAAATTCTTTTGCGATTGCTCCTAAAAATATTATTGATAGGACAGGTTGGACAGCTGCAGCATCGGATAATAATGCACAAGCATATCTTGGTATAGACGGAAATACGTCTACAAGGTGGACTAGCAATGCGATTCAGACAAGTGGACAATGGTATACAATAGATATGAAAGCAAATAAAAAGTTTAATGAAATCATTCTTGATGATTCAGAAAGTCCGTATGATTCACCAGTTGGATATAGTATTTATGTATCCACAGATGGTATTAATTGGGGAAGTGCTATCGTTACGGGAGCTGGAACTACAAGTACAACCGATATAAAATTCTCTGAACAAAATGCACGTTATATAAAAATAATACAAACTGACAGTTCAAGTACCTATTGGTGGTCAATTTATGAATATTATGTGCTAAATAATACAACATCTGAACCAGTTACTGGGATTAATGTATTTCCAACATCAGTTAAACTGAATGTTGACTCTACTTGGCAATTAACCGATACAATTACCCCAAATGATGTTATGAATAAGTTGGTAAGTTGGTCATCCAGTGATACTAGTATTGTAAAGGTTGATACAAATGGACTGGTAACTGCAGTTGCGGTTGGATCTGCCGTAATCACTGTAGAATCTCTTGAAGGAGGTGAAAAAGCTACTTCTTTTGTTTCAGTTTCCATACATGTATCCGGTATATCGTCATTGCCAACTTCAATTAAATTAAAAGTAGATTCTATTCAACAGTTAACAGCTACAATTGCTCCTGCAAATGCAACTTTTAAGGGAGTGACATGGAATTCAAGCAATACTGGAGTTGCAACAGTTGATGAAAATGGAAAGGTTACAGGCATTGAAATCGGTAGCGCTGCTATCACGGTTACGAGCCTTGATGGTAATTTCACCGATACTTGTTTTGTCACTGTTTTAGGCAATATTAAAGGATTTACTGTTTACGCTTATAATCCAATTGGCTGGACATCACCTGAAAAAATATATTGGTGGGGAGCACTTCCTTCAGACAGTCTTGCAGATGGAACCTGGCCAGGTGTTAATATGGATACAGTTGTCAACGTTACTACCAGATGGTATAAATATTTCTTTCCAAACATAATTTCAACGAATCTTATTTTTGATGATGGTAGTGGTAATCAAACTGATAATCTGTTCAGAGATTCGATTGGATGGTTTTTAAGTGGCATTTGGTACGATAAGGATCCAAGCAGAGTCACGGGTATTTCTGTTAGTCCTACCAACGTATCATTGACTAGCGCGGGCGCTACACAACAATTAACTGCAACTATAACTCCTGTCTATGCCTTAAATAATAATTTAATATGGAGTTCAAGCAATACAGGTGTTGCAACTGTTAATCAAGATGGATTGGTCACTGCTGTCGCGACGGGATCAGCAACAATTACCGTTACAACATTGGATGGTGGGAAAACAGCCACATCTGTTATACATGTCAGTAATAATATGGCAGTAAACAAAATGAATGCAGGGGAACCTATATTCGAAATTAATCCCAACCCTTCATTAGGTAAAGTATATTTCAATTGTTATTTGGTAAAGGGGTCAGAAATATATGTCAGAGTTTATTGTATTAACGGAACGCTTGTAAAATCGGAAAATCAAAATTTAAGTGCCGGCATACACCGGTTGAAAATGAATATTGATGACTTAAAGACCGGAATTTATTTTGTAAGTTTCTCTTCAAATAATTTTATAATTACTAAAAAAATGATTGTAAAATAAGCAGAGCTTACTAAAGTTTTAAAGAATTTATAGACAGTCCAAATCCTATATATTTAGATACCGGGAAAATTCCATTTGTTACCTATTAGGTTTTAAGTTAGAAAACTTATTGTATTATGTATTATTTAGATTTATTTTCTATCTCTTTTACCTTTCGGTAGAAAGTTCCACGGTTTAAATTTAATTTACGCATAGCTTCAATGGCAGTTATTTTATTCTTTTGCCATAGTTCAATAATCTTGTCCCATTCTTTAGGCTTCTCAATTTTAAGTCTTCCAAAAGTTTTACCCTTTATTTTTGCAGCCTCAATGCCTTCTTTCTGTCTTTGAAGGATATTTTCTCTTTCAAGCTCAGAAAGGGCACCAAATATCGTTAATACAAATCTCCCTTGTGGAGTAGTTGTATCTATGTTTTCTTTTAAGGAAACAATGTCTACAGATTTATCCTGGAGCTGTTGCACTATAGCAAGAAGGTCTCTCGTACTACGAGCTAAACGAGATATACTCTCAATATAGACAATATCACCTTCCCGGATATATTCAAGCATTTTTTTAAGTTGTAGCCGGTCAATATTTTTACCAGATACTTTCTCAATAAAGTATTTTTTAATGTCTAGTTCTGATAAAGCCATTTTTTGTCGATCCGTATTTTGATCAATAGAAGATACTCTTATATATGCAATTTTAGACATTGGAACAAATCTTTTATTTAATTTATAAAATTATCACAAAAAAAATTTATAAATCAGAGATTTTTGATATAGAGTATAACCAACATTTCCGACAGCTTTGCTGCTACTGGGCCAATACACCAAACACGAGGCATCTCTTTTTAAGTTCAAATAATACCTCATGTTCATGTTGCCAAGATATATTTCTTTATTTCCTATTCCGATGGACAAGATAATAAAGAACTGGTGTTAAAATAAATGTGAGCAGGAGCGCTGAAGTTAATCCGCCAACAATTACAGTGGCTAATGGACGTTGAACATCCGAACCCACACCAGTGTTCAATGCTGCGGGCAGCAATCCTATAATAGCAATAAGCATGACAAGGAAGATAGGACGGAATTGTACAAGCGACCCTTTCACTACTACGTCAAAGACAGGTGAAATTTTCTTCCGGTTCAATCGGTTGAGATAGCTAACCCAAAGTACTCCTGCCATAACACAGACCCCTGATAGCGAAACGAAACCAACCCCGGCAGAAATGCTGAAGTTTATACCCCGAAAATATAAGGCCGCAACGCCACCAATAAAGGCAAATGGAATATTGGCCATTACAATAAGCGCATAGGGAAACTGGTAATTAAAAAGTATCAGCAAAATTGCAAAAATAATCAGCAACGTAACAGATACAATAAACATAAGCCTTTTACTTGAGCGTTGCAGGTTCTCAAACTGTCCTCCAAGGCTATACGAATAGTTGTCAGGAAGTTTAATTTGCCTGTCAATTTTCTTATTGACTTCCCTGGCAAAACTTCCCTGATCGCGGCCCCTGATATTAGTTTTTACGGTAATCTGCCGTTGGTCTTCGTCCCTGAAAATGATGGATTGGGCGTCGACAAGGCGTATACTGGCAACCTGTGAAAGAGGGATGCGCAGGCCGTTTTTGGAAGGGATAATGATTTTCCCGATTTGTTCTGGCGTATTGCGGCTTTCGCGATTAAATCTGAGGATAATATCAAACTTTCGTTCTTCTTCCCAAAGCGAACTTACAGGTACACCCCCGATGGCCATTTCAAGCACAGCATTTACATCCGAGACATTCACACCATAGCGTGCTGCCTCCTTACGATCCACTTCAACGACCAATTGTGTTTGTTTGTTTTCTTGTTCGATGGCCGTTTCTGAGGCCCCGTTAATCTTGCGGGTAATGGATAGTATTTTTTCTCCGTATCGTCGCAGTGTGTCTAAATTTCTACCTTGAATAAAAATAGCCAAGTCTGAAGACGAGCCAATCGCATTTTCGGTGACCATATCAATAATAGGCTGTGTGATAGTAAAACTTGCCCCTGGCAAAAGGCTTTCCAATTTATTTTTGATGTCGATCACAAGATTTTTCTTATTTCGTTTGCTTTTCCATGAACTATAAGGCTGTTTTAGCTGTATCATTGCTTCGATACGGTTGGGGCCAAAAGGATCTGTACCATCGTCCGTGCGGCCAAGTTGAGTAAGTATACCCGTGACTTCATCGTATTTCGAAAGTTCATTACGGATCATTTCGGGATACTGTTTTGCGGTTTCGAGTGATATTCCTGAAGGAAGAAAGACCCTCACCCAGATGCACCCTTCGTCCAATTCGGGTAAAAATTCTGTTCCAAGTCGTGAGCTACCTATAATTCCGAAAATTACCACAACCGTAGCTATTGTTATAATAGTTTTGGGTATCGTTAACCCCCTTTTCAGAATATAGCCGTAACTTTTTTGAATAAAATTCCAAATGGGATTATTTTGGTCAGAGATATACGGTATAAAAATGTAGGTTGCCAATACTGGTACTAAGGTTAGTGAGTATATCATGGAGCCCAGAATTGCAAACGTTAGTGTCCATGCCATTGGAGAAAATAACCTTCCCTCTACACGTTGAAGAGTGAACATAGGTAACAATGCTACAATAATAATGATGATGGTATAAAAAATTTGCCGTTGAACCTCGCGCCAGGAATGAATGACAACGTTTTGTAATCTGTTTTCTTGTTCGAAAGTGGGTGCAAGATTGAGATTACGGAATATTGCTTCCACCATTACCACCGAAGCATCAACAATCAACCCGAAATCTATGGCACCGAGGGATAACAAATTAGCCGGAACACCTGAAAAGTACATACAGATAAATGCAAATAACAGTGAAAAAGGAATGGCAAGGGCCGAAATAGAAGCTGCTCTCCAGTTTCCCAGCAATAACGTAAGTACCACCAGAACAACCAACATTCCTTCCATAAGAGTTTTTGCCACGGTATGAACGGTCAGTTTCACTAATTCCGTACGGTCATAAAACGTTTGAACCCTTATCCCTTTTGGGAGAATTATGCTGTTTAATTCATTTACCTTATTGTAGACATTTATAATCGTTCGCGATGGGTTCTCGTACTTTTTAAGCAAGACAATACCTTCGATGCTCATGTTTTTCGAAACTCCCCTTGATTTATCGGTGTACCCCAATATTCCGGTGGGTGGAAAATTACCAATTTCAACGGTTGCTATGTCTTTTATGAGAATTGGGGAACCGTCACGGTTGTCAATAACAATATCTCCAATGTCCTCAGATTTTGTGATACGGCCTATTCCTCGGATATTCATTTGTGTAGCACCAATGCGGATATAGTTTCCCCCAGTATTTTTATTATTGGCAGTAATGGCATCCGAAATGTCCTGTACCTTCAGATTGTATTTTTCGAGTTGTAAAGGGTCGATTACAACCTGGAACTGTTTTATTAACCCACCAAAATTTGAAACGTCCACTACACCTTCGGCTTGTAGCAGTTTGGGAATAACCACATAATCCTGCAATTCACGAATATATGTAAGCGGAACACTGTTGGGTGCTTCTATTACATAACGGAAAATTTCACCCATAGCCATAGTCAGGGGAGTTAACGTAGGTTGAGCTTCACTGGGCAATTCAGCATCTTTTAGTTTTTCTAAAACCAATTGTCGTGCCAGATAAATATTGATTTTATCATTAAACGTGAGGGTTACATTGGAAAGTCCAAAAATAGTCCGTGAACGTTTAGAAATAACACCAGGCACGGTGTTTAAAGCCCTTTCGATAGGAATGGTAACTTGTTGTTCCATCTCTTCTGATGGCAGACCGTTAAGTTGGGTGATTACACCTACTTCGTTATCGCTAATGTCAGGGTAAGCTTCAATTTCCAGTTGAAACCATGCCCACGCACCGGCTGCTGCTAATAGCAGGGCTGATAATAAAACAATTGCCCTGTTTTTTATGATGAAATTAATTAATCTTGTCATGCCAGTTTACGAATTAAATTCCTATATCAATGCCCTTTAACAAATAAACGTTGGCCGATACCACTTCTTCTCCGGCTTTTAGGCCATCTGCTATTTCCAGAAAATCTTCAATGTCCGAAGAAAGGGTTACTTCCCTTCGCTCAAAAATTGTTTCGGAGTGTTTCACAAACACATAGTACCGGGCATTAGCACTAATTACGGCTTTCTTGGGAACCACAAGTCCCTGGTGGGGACTTTCAAATTTTACTTCGGTATACATACCCGGACGAATTCTATCTTGTTTGTCAATTAGTGAAAGTCTGATTTTGATTTTTCGCGTCTGGCAGTTCATTACGTCGGCAATCGCATCAATGTTAGCCGTGAATGTTTCGTTGGGAAAACTTGGGAAACAAAGGGTATATTTTTGTCCCTTTTTTAAAAGGTTTAATTCTGATTCGGGTATATCGCAAATAAGCCATACTGTACCAATAGATGCTGTATTCAAGTTTTCAGGGTTGAGTCCTGCTTCGTGAAGTCGAGCTTCATTTTCGGCCAACGAGGTCTGGATAGTCATCAGTTCCGAAGAAACATCATTAAATTCTTTCCCGGTGGCGGCGCCATTTTTATAGAGGTCGTTTACTCGGTCGAAATTACTTTTAGCAATTTTGACAAGCATCAGGTTTTGTATATAGGCTGAATAAACACCTGTAATATCAGGTGAATCGAATAATATCAATGCGTTGTCTGAACGATTGGAAGACGCTTGCACCTTGCCAATGACGGTAGCTGGGGCCGAAAGACTTAACTGGCATTTTCGGTTTTCTGCTTTTACCGATGTAAACAGTTTTGCTTGTTTAGAATTATCTGGGAATTCAATCCATTGTCCGTTGTCACGCACTACAGGTTCTTGTTCGGATTTGATTTGGCCAGATACTGATTTGTCCAAATGGTCATGACAATTTGTAGTTAAAAAACTAATTGATATAATAATAAGAATTGAGTATTTCATTGATAGTACTTTTAAAATTATTTTGTATTGATATCAAATAATAGCTGTTATTTATTAAATCATTTTAATCAGATTAGAAACCACCAATAGCTGCAATAGACTTTTTTGAAAGTTGTATAATGCATCGTAGTACTGGTTTTGAAGATCAAACCAGCTTCGTTCAGCATCGAGGTAATCAAGAATGGTGGTACCTCCTTTTAGATAGCTAAACTTTACTGTATTCAAAACGCTTTCCGATTTCCGGTAAATGTTGTTATAATTTTCAAAAGTCCCTTTGTTAGTAAGATACTCCTTGTAAGCGATATCAACTTCTGATTTCACTTTCGCTATAGTAGCATCTGCAATGTTTTGGGCCTGGTTAGCCGAAACATTTGCTTTAGCGATTTCTCCCTGGTTACGGTCGAAAAATGGGATTGGAATTGAAAAACTTATTCCCAAATATGGTACCTGGTTTTGCCGACTATAACCAATGCCAACTTCTGGTTGTGGAAAAGCAATTGCTTTTTGCAACGAAACATCAGTTTTGGCCTTTTCGACAGTTTTCTGGGCTGCCAATATATCCGTACGATTCTGCAAAGCGTAATTAATAATGGAATCATAAACAGCTGGAATGGTTATCAATAATTGTATTTCCCTGTCGTCTGTCTGAATACTGTCATGCAATCCCAACATAAACGAAAGGTTGCTCGTTTCGCTAATCAATGATTGCCGGGCACTTAACATCATTAACCGATATTGTTCATCGACAATTTGAGTGCGAGTGTAGTCTGTGCTGGTAATAACCTGGTTTTTCAACCGGATGTTATTAATTTTAAGAAGGGTATCGGAATTAATTTTTGCACGGTTAATAATTTCAAGTTTTCGGGCGGCATACCAAACGTCGAGCCATTGCAGGGCAACATTTCCCAGTAAGGTGCGTTCGTAATCAGAAAGGTTGGTTTCGGCTAAGGCCAGGTTAGCCTGAGCCTGCTGAACTTTATACTTACGCTGTCCATTTACCTGGAAAGGTTTGGATATCTGGTACGAAACCTGCCTGTTATCGGAACTGAAAAAGCCTGTATTTTCTGGGAAATATTTGACATCTGTTACTTGTTGCACAGAAATGTCAACCGTTGGATTAATTTGTAACCTTGCAGTGGTAATATCTGATTTTGCAATGTCGATATTTTGTTTTTCAGCCTTATAAAAAGGGTTATTATTGCGCGCCAAACCCAACGCATCCTTTAACGATAATTTGGTTTGTGTGTAAGCAAAATGGCTAAAATGCAGAAATATCATTCCAATTGGAATTATCCTTAAATTCATAATAATTAATGATTAATAACTCCGAATAACCTGCAAAAAATAATTCGGAAAACTTAAATGATTAGTATAATTTGTTAAATGAAGTCAAATAATGAAGTGAAAGGAGGAGCACGGTAAATTTTGTAAAAAAGATATTGCTTTAATGGTATATTCTGCAAAAATCGTGGAATGATTTTGAAAATTTCATGAATAGGAGCAATGAGGCAAATTATAAAAGGAAACAATGTTGCAACCGGATTTGAAATTTGTTCTAATAGAAATAAATCTAATGGGCTGTGTTGATGCGATTGATAAGGACTTTTGTCAGCCGGGTCATGTTTATAAGGATGTGAATGGTAAATCACTTCTCCGTTTATTAAGTGTGCATGAAGGTTTACCACTTGGTTGTAATTCAAATGCCCAATGATAACTAATAACAAAAGCGCTATTATCTTTGTAAATTTATTTCGCATTCTTTTTTAATTCATAGTGCAATATTAATTATATTATTTATTTCTTTCCCAATCCAAATAAATGGGAGGTTAGTAAAAACAATTATAAAAGAGAAATTTCAAGTACATAAACAAATATCTGCAAATATTCAAAATATTCCTAATGGCGATTACATTTTGATATATATCAACTAACAATGGATATTTTATCTATTGCGAAATAAAAAACGGTTTACAACTTTATTTATTTTTAACCATATTAAGGATTTTACAATCTGAGTTTTTTTAATTCTTCTTTCATTCTTAAAATGTCTGTTAGCCATTCTTCAATATCATTTTCGTGCTCTATTTCTTCATTAAGGATAGTGGTTGCAATTTGATGGGTAGAATGATCTTTGCCGTTAGTAAAATCAGCTATTTCTTTATAGCGTTGAATTGCACATCTTTCACCTTTTAAATTTTGCTCTAAAATTACTTCAATATAAAGGTCGGCCGGTTCATCATAAGAACAACGAGCTAGTTTAGTCCAGTTTGATGGATTTATAACCGGTGTTCCACCTAATTGAATAATTCTGTTTACCACTAATACAGCATGATTAAGTTCCTGAGTTGCATGGAGCAATAGTTCGGGTTCTACTTCGCTTCTCATAGGCCCTTCCATTAATCTTGCCCCAATCCAATATTGATAATATGCAAGCCATTCCTCAGAAAGAGCTGCATTTAACATTTCTAATAATTTATCAACATCTATAGATGCGACTTTAATTGCTTGTTTTCCCATATTTTTACTTTTTTAATATTATACATGTTTGAAATTAAAATTTATTCCTTTAGCTACATTCAGTGCTAACTCTTTATCGGCTTTATAGAAATGTGACAACTGCCTTTGAATTATTTCATCACGTTTTGTACCTGCTAATACCACTCATTGCGCCTACAATATTTGATATAGTATTTTTACGTTCACTGTTCTGTCATTACTTTACTGAATACAAATTCCTGGTTGTGTGTAATAGTCATCATCATTTTCGTTTCGGTCATAAGTGTCTGCTATATCAGAATCTAATTTAAAGGCCGGTTCTTTATAGCTTTTATCAGCTTCAATGTTATCGAAACTATTTGGAAAATAATTTGGACTATCCCCTCCGTTACCATCCACATTCATAAAACCATCTCTTTGGTGATGATTTACTTCATTAATAGGTCTGTTTACAGGGATTTGTTCATAATTGGCACCTAATCTGTAACGGTGTGCATCCGGATATGCAAGAATCCTTCCTTGCAACATTTTATCAGGTGAAAGACTTATTCCATCAATAATGTTAGCAGGCGCAAATGCTGCTTGTTCAACACTTGCAAAATAGTTTGCGGGAATTTCGTTCAATTCCATAATGCCAACATCAATTAACGGATATTCAGAATGAGGCCATACTTTTGTAACATCAAATGGGTTCCATTTGAATTTTTTGGCTTGTTCATCCGTCATAACCTGAATCTTTAATGTCCATTTTGGAAAGTCACCTTTGGCAATGGCTTCAACTAAGTCACGCTGGGCATAATCGGGGTCTTTACCTTTCAACACTTCTGCTTCTGCTCCAGTAAGAGTTTTATTTCCCTGTTGGGTTTTAAAATGAAATTTTACCCAAATCCGTTCGTTTTTGCTGTTAATCATTGAAAATGTATGGCTGCCATACCCATTCATTTTTCTGTAACCATCAGGAGTTCCCCTGTCGCTGAAAAGTATCATTACCTGGTGTAAACTTTCAGGATTCAGGCTCCAGTAATCCCACATCATAGTTGGACTTTTCAGGTTCGTCTTTGGATCACGTTTTTGAGTGTGAATAAAGTCAGGAAATTTCTTAGCGTCTTTAATAAAGAATACGGGCGTATTATTTCCAACCAAATCCCAGTTACCATCTTCTGTGTAAAACTTCACTGCAAAACCTCTTGGATCTCTTTCGGTATCGGCACTTCCTTTTTCACCACCTACTGTTGAAAAACGGACCAATACTTTACATGTATTACCTACCTTACTAAACAGTTTCGCTTTTGTATATTTTGTCATATCACCTGTTATGGTAAATTTACCAAAAGCACCCGTTCCTTTGGCATGAACAATTCGTTCAGGAATTCTCTCACGATTAAAGTGAGCTAATTTTTCATGTAAGTAAAAATCTTGCAAGAGGACAGGTCCTCTTGGTCCGGCTGTCATACTATCTTCATTTTCAAAGTATGGCTTGCCGTCTGCTGTTGTTAATTTTTTCTTCTTTTCCATAATATTAGGTTTTAATTTTTTTGAATTTTCCAACTATCTGAAGTTTGATATCATCAATTTCAAAATCAGGAATTTTATGCTTCTTGAAATAATCTGAAATAAGTTTATCTAGGTCATCATTAAAATAATCTTCTATTTTATCAGATTCAGTGCAATACAAATGATGATGATTTTCCATCATTGCATCATATCTCATAACGTCTTTATCTGTTTTTACTCTTTTTAATAATTCATTTTCCACTAAAGCATCGAGTACTTTGTACACTGTTGCTATTGCTATATTTGGATGATTTTTCCTGATATATTTAATAATTTTCTCTGCAGTAGGATGATTATGGAGTTTAATAATAGTTTCCAGAATAGCCACCCTCTGAGGAGTTACTTTAAGTCCTTTCTCAATTAATTTGGTTCTTATTTCACCAATCTTCATAACAAATGATTTTCTAAAGAGAATTATTCTCTTTTAATAATAAACAAATTTAAGATAATATTTAAGGAAAGTCAAGTTTATATGACAACAATTTTCATAAGATATGTGTTAGGTTTTTACATGTTGGGCTTTTAATTTATCTGGATGAAATATGTCTATGGTCTAAAACCAGCGAAGCTGTCATGTACCGCAAAATAGCACTGTAAATATATGTAATTAAAGTAATTATAGCCATACTTATTGCATCATTCCCGATACTTCAGAGGAAGAACATGCTTTGAGTAAAAGATTTGACATGGAGAAGCTTTTTACATTTCAAATAAACTGATATTAAGTTAATTACATAAATTTAACGAACAATTCGTTCCAATTTTGGCTTGAAGCCTAATTGAGCAAATTCCTTTACTTTTATATAAATATTTACAGCTTGAGCTTTATTAGGTTGGAAAAATGACATCGGACTAATTTGAAAATGAAAATCTTCAAAGTTCTCATCAAGTTTTTTTTTGCCCGAAAAATGAACTACTTCATAATTATTTCTTTTTTTATCTTCGTTATTATATATGAAATAATTTAGTGATGTTATTTCGGGAAAACGAGTTTGAAGAAAAATCAATAAATCATTTCTATGTCTTTTATTTTCAGCAGCGAAACCGATAATGACCATGAGATCTCCTGATATAGATGTTCGGAAACAAATACTTTTCAAAAGGCCTGATTTATCTATATAATTATAATAAGCGTAGCCATTTAAAAGAGTAAATTTTTTAATCTCTTCGCATATTATATTATTTTGTTCAGACTGCAAAAAACATTCTTTAATTTCTAAAACCTGATCAGGTCTGTTAATTGGATGAAAACCCAAAACTTGAAATTTTATAGAATCATCTTTATTGGATTCAGTCTCTTCATACCACCCATTGCTGGAAAATGCATATTCTAATTTATTTCGAAAATAATATTTTAATGGCGAAGGAATAAGATTTGGAATTACTGGAGTTTTAACTTCATATTTTGAAAGTGCATTAATAAGAATAGTCCGCTTCCATTCTAATTGAGCTTCATAATTAAAATGTTGCCAATTACAGCCTCCACATTTGCCAAAATGTTTACAAAATGGCATAACTCGTTGAAAAGAACTTGAATTTATGTTTTGAATTTTGCCTAATATAAACCCACCATTCTTTTGCCTTTTTGCAATATCAATATTTAAAATTTCTCCAGGTATTCCATTATCAACATAAACATTACGATTACCAATCTTGCCAATTGATCTTCCAGCAGAATGTATATCAATTAGTTGAATATTATTATAAGTTTTAATTCCTTTTTTGATCATTATAATACTAATAAATACAATAGCACATATATAAAAAATTTCAAGCGCCACCAAATTTAATGATGACGCTTGAAACCTAACCATTATTAACCCTAAAAAACCTAATAAAAAAAAACCAATTTCTATTTATTTAAACGAAAATTTTAACAAAAGGTTAATCAAAAAAAACCAGGAAGATTTAAAAATTTTTATTTTATAGGTTTTTGTAATTTGAATTCTTAAATTTGTAAAAAATGCATTCTAATGAAAACAATAGGTAAGTTGAGATTAGTAAATGATAGAACTTCAAAAAAGCTCAATAATAAAAAATATCACTATCCTGTTATTGGTCATTTTGCTAATAAAAGTATTGAATTTAAGAATATCATTGAAGCTTCTTCTGCAACTGGTATACATTACACACTTATTTTTGAAGCATGCATTGGAAAAATATTCAAAGCAAAAAATGTTATCTGGGAATATAAAAAAGGGAACCATTATATTAAATATAAAGCGTTTTATATTAATGCTGCTACAAACTATAAACGCAAAGTTGGTTTCAACGGTTAATTCTTTTATGTTTCAACTATCATTATTTTAAATCAAAATTCAATTTTAATATCTTTGAAATTAAAATGTCAAAGACAATTTTTAATATTCTTGTTTATTGATAGTTATAAAAAAATTGAAATTGATTTTACAATTTTAATTGAAAATTTTAATCGAAGTCAAATTATATTCTTTAATTTGCGCCGATACTTTGTATTGAATCGTTAAAGAAATATGCTATCTTGAATGAATCATAAAATTTAGAAATTATGAAACATGCAGTAAGATATATTTTTTTAATATCCTTGGCAGCAATATCTGCTTTTTCAACTATTAAAGCACAAATTGTCGATACTTCTATGTCATCAGTTTATGCAATGTCTTTAGAGGAATTAATGAATACTAAAGTATCTATAGCAACAAAGTCCGATCAGCCATTAAGCGAGACTCCATCTATAGTATCTGTTATAACTTCTGAAGATATCAAAAATATGGGAGCAAGAGAATTGGTCGATGTTTTGCAAACATTACCAGGGTTTGAACTTACAAGAAGGTTTACTGGTGAAATTGGAATTGGGGTAAGGGGAGTAAAGGATTCGAGAAACACTTCTAAATTGTTGATTATGATAAACGGTGTTCCATATAATCAGCTGTTTTATGGCAATTCAATAATAGATGGCTATGATATTAACCTGGATGCAGTTGAAAGGATTGAAATTATAAGGGGACCTGGATCGGCATTATACGGAAGGAATGCTTTTAGCGGTGTTATAAATATTATCACAAAAAATGGAAAAACTGATAATAAAGTAACGGCAAAGGGAGAAGTTGGAACATTTAATACAGAATCGGGTTCTGTTTACTATGGATTAAAAAAAGAAAAAATAAATGCTTCTTTAGCTTTACAAAGATTATATACCAATGGTACCGATGTAAAATTTGATGATGATTTTGGGCATTTAACGAAGTCTAATATTTACAATAATAATTTTTCAATTAATACAAATGTTGGCATAGATAAATTTACAATATCAGTAAATTATTTTAACTTAAAAGATGGTATTAATCAAAATCGAAGTGAAGTAGATTATAAAAAGGGGTATTATTCTCTTTCATATAATAAAGATTTAAATTCAAAGATATCTATTAATGCCAAATTATTTGGATATAATGCTAATTATATAGAAGATATTGAACAATTTAAACCAGGTGATTCAAGTGCTTTTCCAAAAGGACAGTACTTTAAACCTCAACTTAAAGAATATCTTTATGGCTTTGAAAGTGAAATGAATTATAAATTATTTTTCAATAATGATTTATTATTTGGTATACAGGCAGACAAGCACGGCGTAAAAGATGTGATATTGACTACTAACTATGATTTTTCAGATGGTTTATTTGATGAAACCAGGAATAATCAGTCAATTTTTCCGGGTTGGTTTTTTGTAGGCGATACAGGACACAATTATGCCGATTATTACAATATTGCATTTTTTATGCAGGATATTTGGCACCCTATGCGACAATTGGGTATAACGGTAGGTGGTAGATATGATATTGACAGCCAGATAGGCGGTATATTTAATCCCCGTGCAGGTATAGTTTGGAGTCCTGTAAGTAAAGGAAGTATTAAATTATTATACGGCCGGGCTTATCGGGCACCTGCACCTAGCGAACAATACCAGACTTTTGGTTATGCCACAGGCAATCCCGATCTTAAACCCGAAATTATCAATACTTATGAGCTTGCGTTTAGTCACAGGTTTGAAAAAGTTAGCAATTCAGTAAGTTTTTTCTTAGATAAACTTACCAATATAATTTATGCCCCCCTTGCTATAACATCTGTTCAGGCAAATAAATATTTCAATATGGGATCAAATACATCATACGGTTTAGAATATGAAAATAATATAATGTTAAAGAAAAGCTTCTCTTCATATTTTAATTGTTCATATACTATTTCTAAGAATCGGGATTCCCTTAATAAAAGCTCCAGTTCAATTTATAATGCAAAAGATGTAGCACCATTGGCAATTAATTTTGGGATGAATTACTCGTTTCTTAAATTTTTCAACCTGAACTTGAATATGTATTACAGGAGCAAAATGGGAAAATTTACAGTTTATAATGACAATAATGTAAACCTTGGTGAGGTTCAAGACCCAATAGGAAACTATGCTGTATTTAATACTACAATCGGGGCAAATGATATAATAAAACATTTAAAATTCAGCTTATCTGTCTATAATATGTTTGATGCTGTATACTATGCACAGGAAAACGATATGTTAAAAGAGCCTCATCAGCCGGGCAGGCAATTTATATTTCATTTATCATATTTATTCAAAGACTAGTTAACAAAAAATAAAAATTGAATTCATTTAGTGGTTGTGGGATTACAGGGTTAATGTTGCCGGGTTCAGGAAGCATATCTGAAAATTTAAAAAATAAATTCAATTGTATGCTTGATTCCATTAAACATAGGGGACCAGACGGTTTTGGAATTTATTGCAATAATAATATTTTGCTTGGGCACAGGCGTTTGAGCATTTTAGATACGAGTAGCATGGGCAGCCAACCTATGACAAGGGATAAATATACTATTACTTATAACGGCGAAATTTACAACTTTCATGACATAAGAAAGATTTTGCAAAATGATGGATATTATTTCACTTCTGAAACTGATACTGAAGTCGTGCTAAGAAGCTATCAAAAATGGGGTGTTGATGCTTTGCAGCAATTTAATGGCATGTTTGCTTTTGCAATATGGGACAATAAGGAGAAACGACTTCTCCTTGCACGCGATAGGTTGGGCAAAAAACCTCTATATTATTATTCAGATAACAATGTGTTCATTTTTGCTTCTGAAATTGAACCTTTGTTACTATCAGGATACATTAAACCAGAAATTGATGTTAATGCTTTTGAACATCAGTTATTTGCTACTTCTTTCCTTGAGACTGATTTATCACGGACTTTAATAAAAGACATAAAATCATTGTCTCCTGGTTATTATATGAATGTTAACTCTAATGGCAGCATCCATTTAAATAAATACTGGGACATCCCGGAACAAAAACTATCAGGCGAAGTTGACAGTGCTAAACTTCAGGACGAACTGGAATTATTGTTATATGACAGTATAAAATTAAGAATGATTAGTGATGTGCCAGTTTCTGCTTTTTTAAGCGGCGGAATAGATTCATCTTTAATTAACTGTTATGCTTCGGGGCAAACCGACGAAAGATTAACAAGCATTACAATATCCTATGCTGATGGGGGGAGCGATCCTTTTTCTGATTCAGCAGATATGGATTTGGAATATAGCAAAGAATTTATTAGTCATTTTAAGGATAAAATAAATCATAAATTGGTATCACTTTCCAATTCGGATATTACAATTGAAAATATAGATGACATTATTGATCTATCGAGTATTTCAGATGACGATCGTCTTCTTTCTATTATAAAAAATTATGAATCTATAAAAAATTCAGGGTTTAAGGTTGTATTGAATGGGCAGGGCGCCGATGAAATAATGGGTGGATATATTAACCTGAAATATTTTTATGAAACAATGTATGATTCGCTGGAACCTGAAAAAGAAATTATTAATAAAATATTCCCGGCAAGGACAATTGCAAAAAATATTCTCAATAAAGAAATATCCTTTAATGCAAGCCAAATATACAATACTGTTTTGGATTATTACAAAAATTTTAAAGGGACTCCAGGAGAAAAAGTACATAAGTTTATTACAAAAACACAATTGCTCAGGATACTTAAGTTTGAAGATTTTTTAAGCATGAGGCATAGTGTAGAATGCCGCCTGCCTTTTTTAGATTACAGGATTGTTGAGTTTGCATTTTCGATTCCTTATAACCTGCATTTTATTAAAGGAACCCGGACAGGTAAATCATTGCTCAGGTCAATTGCGCGAAAGTATTTGCCTGAATCAATAGCATCAAGGCCAAAGCAAGCCTTTCCAGTATCCCGTTCAAAAGCAAAATATCTTCAACTTGAAAATATTTTTAGGCAAAATCGAAATGAAATAACTAATAATGAATTGGTAAAACAATATTTTGATATTTCAAAACTGAATTCTGAAAAAAACGATATTTCTCTCCAGGAATTATGGCTTTTACTGGTTATCTGGAGGTGGCACATAAAACTTACAAACTTTTTGAATTAAATGTTATAAACATTTTAAACAGGGAAATAATTAGAATATCAAAAATCAACTTAATATTTGGAGGATTTATAATGTTATTACAGGAAATTTATAAAAATACAAAAGCTGTTTTTCTTGCGCATGGTTATGTGGGCGAGACATTGGGGAAAACAGTACACGGAGTATTGATGCACAGTAAAGTATTTAATGTGGTGGCTTTGATCGACAGATGCAAAGTAGGGCAGGATACCAGCAAAATATGTCCGGGAGTAACAAAGCAAGTTCCGATTTATGGATCAGTTGAAGAAACATTATTTCTTAAACCAAAGGTAATGATATTAATTGGCGACCCATCTGAAAACAATATGGAAGAAATAAAATTTTGTATTAAAAATAGAATGGACATTATAAATTCATCTTTTATTTTTTTAACAGATTATCCTGATTTAATAGAGCTTGCAAAAAAATTTAATGTAAGACTCATTGATTTGAGAAATGTAAAAAGGGTTTGGAAAATTGCGGATGGAAGCATCCTGAAAATAAAAGCAAAAGTTGTTTATGTAGCGGGTACTGATTGCGGACTTGGCAAGAGGACAGCAGCATTTGAATTGGCACAGGAAGCAAAACGGCATGGCATTAGAGCTGCCTTTGCTGCCACCGGGCAAACCGGTTTAATGATTGGTTGTGATGATGGTATCATTATGGATTCAATAATAATTAATTATGTTGCTGGAGCTATTGAAGAATTAATAGTAAACCTTGATAATAAGGGTTATGAATTGATATTTTTAGAAGGACAAGCTTCGTTAATGCATTTTGGATGTTCAGGGGTTATTTCTTTAATTCATTCAAGTAATCCTCATGCAATAGTTATGGTACATGATCCTTCTCGAAAATATCATGTAGCTTTTGGTGAATCTCCAATATTTAAAATGTGCGATTTAAACAGGGAAATTACTTTAGTGGAGAACCTTTATCTTCCCGGAGGAAACAGGTACAAAGTGGTTGCTGTACCAACAAGAGGAGAGGAAAATATTAAAATTGTAAAAAGAATGACTAATTTGCCGGTAGCCGATGTTCGCAAACCAGGAGGACCTGCAATTATTCTCGATGCCGTGTTAAAACATCTTGAAGAAACTTATAATTGGTCACCTGCAAATCTCATTTATGCTTCATAAGAAATTTCCATAAATAATAATTAAAACTATGGAAATAGTTATTAAAGAGCTTAATACTTTTGATCAATTCGAGGAGATTTCTGATGCTCCAGGATAAAATTTGGAATTTGTCTGAACAGGATAAAATTTCAACTATTACCTTAAAGGCGCTAACAATGAAGTATCCTCTTATGGGTCTTATTCTAGGTGCTTACCATAACTTTAAAATTATCGGATTTGTTATTTGCCTGCCGACAAGAGAGACCAATACAATGTATGGTTTAATCATGGGTGTTTTACCAGAATACCAGAATTCAGACGTTGGAAACCAGCTAGGCTTAAAAATATTAGAAATAGGCAAAAAAGAGAACATTACAAAGATGATCTGGACCTTTGAACCGCTGGAAAGTTCATTGGGCCACTTATATTTAAACAAATGGGGAGCAGTTGTTGTGAGATATCAAAAAGATTATTATCAACTTAAAAATGAGCTTAACAAAGAATTTCCATTAGATAGATTTATTGTCGACTGTAATCTTCATAGTCCAAGGGTTGTGGAAAAAATTACTAATGGAATAAAATTAAGATCTTTTAAAAACGCACTAAAAGAATTTCCGCTTGCCGAATACAATTATTTTCCTAAAGAAAAATCTGTTCTAGTTAAGATTCCATCAAATTTTAGTAAACTAAAAAATGATGATATCAATCAAACTATTGAATATCGAAAAATAACCAGGAAAATCTTTGAAGAGTATATTAATAAACGAGCATATTTTATTGCTGAATTGATAACCGGGGAAGTAAATGGTGAAAGACAAAATTATTACTTATTAGAAAAAAGAAGTTATATATAAAGATTAAATTGCACCATCTATGCTTGTAAAAACAATCAAATCGTTTAATCAAGTAACAAGGCATGCATTATTAGAAAAGGTAGAAGGCTATGTTAGTAAAAACAAATCGCTGGAAGAAGAAATTGTCAGATTAAAAAAGAAACTAAATCTTCAAAAAATTTATCGGTTCGATTTAGGGGAAAACGTAGATGGTTTTTCTCCACTTATAAATGAGTTTTTAGAAAACTTATATAAGAACGAAATCCTTTTTTCTAAATTAAATGAATATCCTGATATTGCTCATTTAAGCTTAAGAAAAAGACTAGCTGCTATTTTCAATGTACCAAGACAAAATATTGTTATCAGTGCAGGTTTAGATTCAATTCTTGATCTAATTACACGAGTATTTTTTGAATATAAGGATATTTTTTTAATGCCGGCTCCCGATTTCTTTTTATTTGAAAGTTATTCTGAAAGAATGGGAGCAACACCTATATTTCTTCAATTAGATGAAGAAGACAATTTCACATGGACAGAAAAAACTATCGAAAAATTTAAAGACCTGATTATTAAATTCAGGCCTAAAATAATTTGGTTATCTAATCCTAATAATCCAACCGGACAGATAATACCTGAAGATTTATTATTGGAAATTATTGAATTAGCTTATTCATATAACGTATATGTTGCTGTTGATGAAGCTTATCATGAATTTATTGGTGTTGCAAAAGACTCTGCTGCAAAATTTACGCAAAGGTTTAATAACTTAATGGTTCTACGAACTTTTTCAAAGGCTTTAGGATTGGCAGGTATCAGGTTAGGTTATTTAATTTGTTCTAATAGTGAAGTTATTGATGCACTTCTATTACATCGTCATCATTTTCCTATTACGCAACTCTCACTTAATATTGCCAGGATAGCAACAAAGGATGCAACGTTTTTAAGTAATACCCAAAAAAACACTAAGAATAGAAGAGATATTCTTTTCAAAAATCTTGATACTCTGCAAACATTTAAATATGTTCCTTCATATACAAATATTTTCATGTTAAAAAATAAACTCTTGCCTTCATATGAGCTTGAAAAAAGATTTAAACAATATGGAATTATTACTTCATACTTAAATATTACTGGTGTTGCTCAAAATAACTATTTAAGAATTACTGTAAGAAATGAAGAAGATAATATGTATCTGTTCAATGCTTGCAAAAAAATAAATGAAGGTTTGCAGGCACTTTCCTGATTATTTATATATTTTTATAATAATTTGAGACTAAATTATGCCTTCAATTGAAAGAATATATTTACGTCGTATTATTGCTATTGTAATTATTATATTGACTTTGCAATTCATAAATCGACTTTCTGCTCAACAACTTACAGATAATCAAATAAAAGCCGGGTTATATTTTTAGTTTTCTCAAATATATATATTGGGAAAATGAAAATCAGATTGATACATTCAAAATAGGAATTTATGGCGATGATCCTTCAATGATTGGATTAGTAAAGAGTATTGAAAAGCAACAAGTAAAAAATAAACCAATTAAAATATATACTTTTAGTTCAATTGGAGAAATTGTATTTACACATATTTTATACATAACAAATGATAGAAATTATTTCATCAAGGATATTTTTGATTTAATTAAAAACAATAATACTCTCTTAATTACAGATCGTTATGAATTTCAGCGCTATATAATGATTAATTTTATTTATAGCGATAATTCAAAAATTCAGTTTGAGATAAATACTAAAAACATTGATGATGCAAAATTAAAAACATCGCCTAAACTTGTACTCTTAGGTGGTAGTGAAATAGATGTGCGTAAATTATATCTGGAAACTGAAAAGTCACTGAAATCAGAGAAAGAGAAGGCAGAATCGTTTGAAAAAGAATTATCTCTGAAAAAGAATGAAATTCAAATTATGAGTACAAAGCTATTTCAACTTTTCCAGGAAATTCAGGATAATAAGAAAGAAATAGATACTCTGCAAGAGAAGATTTCGCATCAAAAAAATGAATTAAATAATTTGCAAGTTCGAACCAATGAACAACAAAAGAATTTGATTTTAAAAAGCAATATTCTCAATGGACAAAAGAAGGAAATTTATTATCAG
Organism: uncultured Bacteroidota bacterium; assembly: GCA_963851385.1. Taxonomy (GTDB): domain Bacteria; phylum Bacteroidota; class Bacteroidia; order Bacteroidales; family DTGW01; genus CAWEFA01. The sequence goes on from CAWKPE010000015.1 coordinate 190,697, forward strand.
GAAAAACAGCTTCATGATCAAAAATTAGCCATCAACAGAAAACAACTTCAAATTGAGGATTATAGCAGGGTTTTAATTAAACAAAAATCTGATATTAATTAAACGTCAAACATACTATAAAAAGACAGGAAAAAATTATTGAAAATCAAAAAAATAATATTGAAAATCAGAAAAAAACAATTATTAGCCAGGTCACAAGAATAAAGACTCAACAAACATTTCTTTATTTATTGATTACATTAGTTTTAATGATAGTAGCTTTTATTTTTGTAATTTATCGAAACTATATCAATAAATCGCAAGAAAAATCTGGAACTTGAACAAATGAATTATGAATTAAATGATAGTAAAAATGAAATTTTATTTCAGTCAGAACAATTAGAATATAAAAATATAGAACTTGAAAAACTTTCAATTGTAGCTCGTGAAACTGACAATGCTGTGATGATAATGAATGGTAAAACTGAATTCGAATGGATAAACGAAGGATTTACAAGGTTATATGGATTCACTTTAGAAGAATTTGTTAATAAAAAAGGGAAAAGCTTGATGGAAGCAAGTACTTATAAAAATATTAAAGAAATTCTAAATACTATCAATTCTGAAAAGAAAACGATTACTTATGAAGCACCTAATTATAATTGGAAAGGGGAGAAGATATGGATTTATACTACACTTACACCCATTCTCGATAAAAATAAAGAAATAAAGAAATTAATTGCTATAGATAGCGAAATTACTCAACTTAAAGAAGCTGAATTAGATATTATTACTAAAAATGAAAAAATAGAAAAGCAATCAAAAGAACTTTTTAAGCAAGCTGAACATTTAATACAATTGAATCACGAATTAGAAGTTAAGAAGGATAATCTTGAAGAAGCTCTTCTGAAATTAAAAAATGCACAATCTCAATTGGTCGAATCTGAAAAAATGATTATTCTTGGCCAGCTTACTGCTGGAATTGCACATGAAATAAATAATCCCATAAGTTTTATTAATTCAGGAATTGAAGGGCTAAAAATAGCATTTAACCAGTTAATTGAAGTTTTGAATGAATACGAACTTATAACGCCGAAAAACATAAAGAAAAAACTCGAAAAAATAAAAATATTAAAGAAAACCATTAATTATTCAACTTTAATCTCTGATATAAATGAATTGACAAAAGATGTAAAAACCGGAATTTTTAGGACAATAGAGATAATAAAAGAACTTCGTACATTTTCAAGATTAGACGAAAGTGACTTAAAACTTACTGATTTACATAAAAATATTGATTCAACATTAGTCATTCTTAGAAATAAATACATTAATAAAATTGAAATTATTAAGGATTATGGAAAAATACCTATGGTAGAATGCTATCCGGGAAAAATAAATCAGGTATTTTTAAATATTCTTGTAAATGCAATACAAGCTATTGATGAAGAAGGTAAAATATTTATTAAAACAAGACAAATTAAAAAAGATGGTCAAAAATACATTGCTATTTCAATTAAAGATACTGGAATGGGCATGTCTGATGAGATAAAAAAGAAGATTTTTGAACCTTTTTATACAACTAAAGAAGCCGGAGAAGGAACAGGGTTAGGCCTTTCTATTAGTGTCAGTATTATTGAAAACCATCACGGCTCTATTGAAGTTGAAAGTGAGGTTGGAAAAGGAACAACTTTCTCAATTTATTTACCCATAGTTTTTCTTAAAAAGGAAAAAAAATCTCATAATATTGAATTAGTAAAGGAATAAATTCTGTCATAATAGATTTTATGGAATATATAGAAGATACAATATTATACATTGATGACGAAGTTGAAAACTTAAGAGGTTTTCAGTTTCTTTTTAAGAGAAATTATAAAATACTTACGGCAGTATCAGCAGATGAGGGTTTTGCTCTTTTAGAAAAAAACAAAATTAAGCTAATTATTGCTGATCAGCGAATGCCCAAAATGTCAGGTGTCGATTTTTTTGAAGCAGCTGCAAAAATGTATCCTGATATAATTAGAATAATTCTTACTGGTTATAGTGATATTGAAGCAATAATAAAAGCAATCAACAAGGGCAAAATATTTAAATATGTAACTAAACCATGGGACAAAGATGAATTAAAGCTGATCATTGATAATGCTTTATGGTCATACAATATAGCAGCAGAGAATAAAAATCTCATCAAAAGTCTAAAAGAAGCAAATAAAAACCTGGAAATTGTAAATAAAAAGCTTGAAGTAGCTAATCAAACACTTGAAAAGAAAGTAAAAGACAGAACCAAAGAAATATTAAAACAGAAAAAGGAAATTGAGAAACAAAGAGATATAGCAAAATCTCAAAAAGACAAAATTGCCATTCAAAATGAAGAACTTAAGCGGCATAGGTCAAAGTTAGAATTATTGGTTCAGGAAAGAACTATCGACTTGGTAATAGCCAAAGAAAAAGCAGAACAATCTGATAAACTCAAATCAGCTTTCCTGGCAAATTTTTCGCACGAAATCAGAACACCAATGAATGCTATTATGGGTTTTTCACAGCTATTATCCTTCAATGACAGAACTGAAAATGAAAAAAAGGAATTTATTGATCTTATTTTGTTAAATAGCCAGCATCTTTTAAATCTGATTAATGAAATTATAGATATATCAAGAATTGAAGCAGGAGAAACCATACTTGATTATCATTTATGTGATCTAAATCAATTGTTTTATGAGTTGCTAAATCAATATGAAGAGCATAAGAATTTACTAAAAAAGACAATGATAACTCTTTCTGTTGATGCGGAAATTGAAAAACTCAATCTTAAAATTACAACTGACACAAATAAGCTTAAACAAATAATTATTAATCTGTTAGAAAATGCTTTTAAGTTTACTGAAGAAGGACGAATAGACTTTGGTTATAAATTCATTGAAACTGAAGAAGCAAAATCTGTTTTATTCTTTGTTAAAGATACCGGAATTGGCATTGATGAAGAAGCCAAAAATTTTATTTTTGAGCGATTCAGAAAAGCGGAAAATAATTCAGGAACTTTATATAGAGGTGCAGGTTTAGGTCTGGCAATATCAAAAAAATTGGCCGAAATTCTAGGTGGTAAAATTTGGGTGGAAAGCGAAATAAATATAGGTTCGACCTTTTATTTTACTCTTCCTTTTAAAGATAATGATGAAATTATTGAGAAAGACATTGAAAAGGAATTTGAAATAAAAAAAATTGACTTTAACTGGAAAAATCGTTTAATTTTGGTAGCTGAAGATGAAATGACAAATTACAAGTTCATTGAAAAAGTGTTGAAAAAAACAAAAACAGATCTTTTATGGGCAAAAAATGGTTTGGAAACTTTTGAAATGGTTAAACAAAATAACAAAATTGATCTTGTTCTAATGGATATTAGGATGCCTTTAATGGATGGATATGAAGCAACAAGGAAAATAAAAGAAATAAACAAAAAAATTCCCATAATTGCTCAAACTGCTTACGCTCTTGATTATGAAAAAAGTGAAATCTTAAATGCAGGATGCAACGATTATATTTCCAAACCATATACAATATTTGAACTCTTGTCTTTAATTAATAAATATCTTGATTAGAATAAAAGAATTTAATATCTTTTGATAAATATTTTTCGGTTTAAAATTTAATAAAAAGAAGAAATTTTAAAATAATTCTTCAAATATTAGCTAAAAACTGTTATAGAAACTTACAAACAAATATTAATATGTTGAAAAAGATATTTGTACCAATTGTTATTATTCTATTGCTGTTAACAATATTTGTCTCTATTATTCTATCCTGTAGGAATGATTCAATGATTAAGGAATTGCCTCAGGTTAATTTCAATACACAAGTATTGCCAATATTTCAATCTAATTGCGCAATTTCTGGTTGTCATAATGGCCAAAAAGGTCGTGTAAGATTAAACTTGACTGATTATAATTATATTGTCAAAAATGTAGTTCCTGGTAAACCCTATTCCAGCAAGATTTATACAGTATTAATTGATGTATATGGCCAGTCGATGCCGCCAGCCAGACCATTGTCTGAACAGGACAGAATGTTAATTAAAGTTTGGATAGAACAGGGAGCAAAGAATACCTCTGACACAATACAAAATACGTTAAAGTAATTAATATTTATTCGTAACTAATTAATTTGTAATTAATGAAGAAAATATTTTTAATAGTAATAATAGGTCTCATTTCTATAACTTCATGTTACTATGATAGTGAAGAAGCACTTTTTCCTGTTATCGACTCTACAAATGCTAAATGTGATACTGTTAATATTACATATAGTGGATATATTGAAAAAATGATTAATAACTATTGCATTAGCTGTCATGGTGGAGGTGGAAGTACAGTACTGGTTACTTACGATGATGTCTCTGCTAAATCTGATAGAATTTTAGGTGCAATTGAACACAAAAGCGGATTTTTGGCAATGCCGCAGGGAGGTGCAATGCTTGATTCATGTTTAATTAAACAATTCGCAGTTTGGATAAACGAAGGCAAGCCTGATAAATAATATGCTATTATTAACAATGAACCTGAAACCATTTTAATATGAAATTATTACGCTACTCATCTTTTTGTTTGTTTTTAATTTTTTTAACAAACCTGCATGCACAAGACGGTATAGATAGTCTCGAAAACATGCTTAGCAACCAGGTGGATCAAGAAATTAATTACACAACAGCAACTTTTAAAGCTACGCGTATAATGAATGGTCAATCAATTGAAAGAATGCCGCAGGGTCAACTTGATGTTCGTTTTCATCACAGATTTGGATCACTAAATGAAGGTGCTTATAATCTTTGGGGACTTGATGACGCGACTACTTTTTTTAGTTTAGAATATGGAATAACAAATTGGATGATGGTAGGCGTGGGTCGAGCCAATTTGGAAAAAACATATGATGGTTTTGCAAAATTTAGCCTGTTTCGACAATCAACAGGTGAAAAAAACATGCCGGTAAGTATTTCCTGGTTCAGTTCAATCGCGATACAAAGTGAAGACTTTCCTGATATCAATTCAGTACAGCAAAATAGCAATTATCCTTTTTCCACAAGATTATCTTATGTGCATCAATTACTGGTGGCAAGAAAATTTAATGAGTTATTTTCATTACAAATAAGCCCGACTGTAGTTCATTACAATCTGGTGCCCACAGAACTTGATCTTCATGATGTTTATGCAATGGGAATAGGAGGACGAATGAAACTTTCAAAACGAGTTTCTATTAATGCTGAGTATTTTTATGCATATAGGCCATCCAAAAGTAATCTTACACAGCAATATAAAAATCCGTTCTCAATTGGTTTTGATATTGAAACCGGTGGTCATGTATTTCAATTGCTTTTTACCAATGCAAGTGGTATGATTGAACAACAATTTATTGGCCAAACTACGGATACTTGGAATAAAGCAGGTATCCATTTTGGTTTTAATATCTCAAGAGTATTTGATGTCAATCACCACAAATGAACATAAATGGTTTAGAGGTTGTTAATTTAAAAATCTTGATACCATGAAAAAAACAACATTCATTTTATTGATTCTGATTGGAACAATATACAGTTCAGCACAAACAAAATATTTTACCAAATCTGGTTCAGTAAGTTTCTATTCTCATACTCCATTTGAAGATATTAAAGCCGAGAATAATCAGGTAGCAAGTATAATGGATATTGGAACTGGAGAAATGATATTTGAAATCCTGATGAGATCATTTAAGTTTGATCAGGCGTTAATGGAAGAACATTTTAATGAGAACTATTTAGAATCGGATAAATTTCCTAAGGCAAAATTTAAAGGAAAAATCACAAATATTTCTTCAATTGATTTTAGCAAAGACGGCACTTACAATGTCGAAGTTGAAGGTGATATGACAATTCATAATACTACTAAACCTGTTAAAATTAGTGGTACTTTTGAAGTAAAAGGAACCAAATTATCAGGTAATTCAAAATTCCAACTTGATCCTAAAGATTATAATATTGAAATTCCAAGTGTGGTCAAAACTAAATTTGCTGATAAATTTGATATAACGGTAAATATGGTTTACTTACCATATAAAAAAGATTAAATATTATAATTTTCTAAAGATTTTTATTCAGAGTTGCAAATTATTCTATTCTGTTTTTAAGCATCAATTCTAGCTGTGATGTATTCATATCCTTTGCAATAATTGTTTTATTCTTATCGAGCAATATAATCTTGGGAACAGATTTTATATTATATAAGTTGGAAAAATCGCTTTTCATTAATGGATCGTACGCATTTATCCAATCGTATTTCTTTTCCTTAAGATAAGTTTGCCACATTTCTTTGTCTGCATGTACATATACTGCAATTGTCATTAATCCTTTGCTTTCATATTGATTATATATACCAAAAAGAGCCGATGTTTCTTTTCTACATTCGTCACAATCAGGTGACCAAAAATAAACAATAAGGTTATCTGCCTTAATATCATGTAGGTTCACTATTTTGCCAGTCGAAGTAGTCAACTCAATGTTTGGCGCAATACTCCCAAGAAGTGTTGGTCTGATTTTATCAACTTTTATTTTAAGTAATTTAATAAATCTGGGATCTGTCCATGTCGCATTACCATTTAAATAGTAATTGTCAGCTAAATATACAAACGCTTTTTCCTGGTCAGGATTTTTAGGATTTCTATAATTCGTATTTAAAAAATTAAGAACAAAATGATAAGATTCCTCATTGACTTTTGAAAGATTTGTAACGAGGTTTATAGCAGAAATCATACTATCAGCATTCTGTACTATAAGACGATTAAAATAATATTCCAGTTTTTCATAAATTAGATAAGTGCGCAGAATCCTTACATCTGCAAATGGCATATTATCAAAGTAATGTGATTTTGTATATTTATATCTTTTCAAAAAATATTCACGACTCATTTCCGGATTATCATAAATCAGTTTTTCCGGTGGAGCAGGATCTTTTTGCATTTTAAAATAGACTGCCAAAAAGCTTTTTGGCTTTTCACTTATTATTTTTGAACTGAAATCATCGAGCTTCTTTTTTATTTCAACGAAATTAGGATTTATGGAAGTTTTGATATTAAGGGTATCCTTTCGGTTTTCTTCAATATTGCCATAATTACTTTTGTTTTTATAATTGCTTGCCAATATTTGATACTGTAGGAATAGATCAGATTCTTCTGAGCCTTCTATTAACATTTTTTTTAATGTACCGGAAGTATCTGATATGAATGTAAAAAATTGCTCATCATTGATTAAGAGTTGAAAATATTTTTTATTTGGAAATACTATATTATATATCCCACCGGTTAATCTGTTCTTTGAACTATAAAAACCTTTGCCCTCAACATCCAGTTTTATTGAATCTAAAACAATTTGTTTATTGCCATACTCATAAGCAAAAAGTATTGACTGATTTTCCAATCCCTTTATATTAAAATCTATTCTGCAATTTATATTATATGCACTTGCGAATATTACTATTAAAGAAAATAGAAAGAATAATTTAATATTTTTTAAATAAAATTTCATGTATTTAGTAGATAGAATTTTCATATTTTTTATCAAAGGTACAAAGTAATATATTTTGACAAAATGTTTACCAATTACTTTAAATTCCACGTATTTTCTAAATGTTTTATAGTGATATGAATTAATAACTACATTGAGTCATATGGTTAATCTGATTGCTCGAATAAATTTAGATGAAAATATTACTTTTTTTTAACTTTCAATAAATTGATATCGCTTAGAAAATACATTTACAAATTTGCTATCTTTGCGCCTTAAATTTTATTTACTATAAAACTAGAAACAATGATTCATTATAAAGAACTTGGATTGGTAAATTCGAAAGGATTATTCCAAAAAGCTGTTAAAGGAGGATATGCTATTCCTGCATTTAATTTTAATAATCTTGAGCAACTGCAAGCGATAATTAGTGCGTGCGTTGAGACAAAATCACCTGTCATTCTTCAGGTTTCAAGTGGTGCAAGGAAATATGCAAATCAAACACTATTGCGTTATCTTGCTCAGGGTGCTGTTCAATATGCTAAAGAGCTGGGATACGAGATTCCTATAGTACTGCATCTTGATCATGGTGATACTCTTGAACTTTGTAAATCATGCATTGATTTAGGTTTCTCATCAGTAATGATTGATGGTTCCCATCATCCTTATGATAAAAATGTTGAGTTGACAAAACAAGTAGTTGAATTAGCTCATAAATATGACGTTACTGTTGAAGGTGAACTTGGAGTTCTGGCTGGTATTGAAGACGCAGTTGTAGCTGAACATTCATCATACACGCGTCCGGAAGAAGTTGAAGATTTTGTCAAAAAAACAGGCGTAGATTCTTTGGCTATTTCTATCGGAACTTCACATGGTGCAAACAAGTTTAAACCAGAACAATGTACAAGAAATGCTGACGGTATTTTGATACCTCCGCCATTAAAATTTGACATTCTCGAAGAGGTCGAAAAAAGAATTCCTGGTTTTCCGATTGTTTTACACGGGGCTTCTTCTGTTCCAATTGAATTAGTAAAAATTATTAATTCAAATGGCGGCAAATTGAAAGACGCTGTTGGAATTCCTGAAGAACAATTAAGAAGAGCTGCTAAATCGGCTGTATGTAAAATAAATATTGATTCGGATGGCAGATTGGCAATGACTGCTGCTGTAAGAAAAGTTTTTGCTGATAGTCCTGCTGAATTTGATCCCAGAAAATATTTGGGTCCAGCTAGGGATCAGCTTAAAGAACTCTACAAACATAAAATAAATAATGTATTGGGAAGTGCAGGTAAAGCATAATATTCTTAAATAAATTGAAAAATCCCGCAGCCTTGTGGGATTTTTTTTTGCTCAATTGCTGCAATTTTAACTTTTTTTTTATTTTTGTTAATAAATTATAAATAAATAATTTATGTAGTTTCCACTTAAAAAAAGTTAAACAGACAAAACTATATTTATTAATTAAAACCAAATGCTATGAAAAAGCTTTTTATCCTGTTTTGTTTATCATTGATCTTAGGAGCTGATGTTTTTTCTCAACAAGCTCCACAATCATTGAATTTAGATGTAAAAGGAGGATTATTATTAGGATTTCCCGGGAAAGTTAATATTGAGGGATATCAGTCCGCTTTTCAGGTATCTCCCGTACTTAAATTAGATTTAGATGGTATTTTAGTTGAGAAATTTTCAATGGGAGTATCCTTTTTGTACACACCTGCAAAAATTGATGCCTTTACTCAAACGGGTAATATAATTACTCTTGCTATGACTATAAAACCAAGATTTACTTTAAGCAATGGATCACAGATAAGACCCGGACTTGCAATTGGATATAATAACATAAGTAATTCGGACATGCCTAAGTCCAGCGATGGATTGGATGTTGGGTTTACTTTAGAAGTAACCTTTCCTATAAAAAACCAAAATTATTTTGTCACTGAATTTGGTTTTATATCCCAACCAGTTGGTGGCACTGGAGATGAAAGTATAACATTCCCTCCGGTATTTTATTTAATGATTGGTTATGAATTTGCTAAATAATAATTTTATTCAATTAATAGAATTAACAAATTCGTATTTTTTATAAATTTTAAAGCGCGCTTTTTTAAAGCGTTTTTTTTTATTAAGCTATTTTTATCAAAAAAATATCCATATTTAAGCACAATTTCAATAGCATAATTAAGTTTATATGGGAAATTTGTCAAATGGATAAGAGGAAATTTTGCTTTGTCGTTTTTGCTTTTTTATTATCATTAGAAGGCTATAGCCAGAATTTAGCAACAATATTTGGTTCAATTACAGATACCGCAGGTTACCCTATCGGTTTTACAAATATTGCAATTTCAGGAACTAAGTTTGGAACAACTGCTGACCGTTTTGGTCAATATGAATTGCAAATTCCTTCTGATAGTTGCACAATTGTAATTAGCTGTATAGGATACCGAACAATAAAACAAAAGGTTAAGATTGATTCCGGCAAAAAAGTTAAATTTGATTTTGCGCTACCTGTTGTCTATGAAAATGTAGAAGAAATCCAAATTAGAGGCAGGTTCGAACAAAGTGGCACTATGCAAAGAGTAGATGCACATACTCTGAGTTCTATGCCTAATGTTAGCGGAAACATTGAAAGTATTATAAAATCTCTTCCCGGAGTGTCATCCAATAATGAACTCAGTTCTCAATATTCAGTTCGGGGAGGTAATTTTGATGAAAATCTGGTATACGTAAATGATATTGAAATTTACAGGCCATTTTTAATAAGGAGTGGACAACAGGAAGGATTAAGTTTTGTAAATCCGGATTTAGTTGGATCGCTTAAATTTTCAGCAGGGGGATTTGATGCCAGTTATGGAGATAAAATGTCTTCAGTGCTTGATATTACCTATAAAAGACCAGTTGATAATGAGGGTTCTTTTACTGCAAGCATTTTAGGAGGAAGTGTGCATTATGAAGGCATAACTAAAAACAAGAAATTCAGATATCTTACAGGTATCCGGTATAAAACCTCACAGTATCTTTTAACCAGTATGGATACTAAAGGTGAATACAGTCCATCATATTTTGATGTTCAAACTTATTTATCTTATGATATATTACCTAAATTAGAATTGAATTTTTTAGGAAATTATTCTCAAAATAAATATGATTTTGTTCCATCGGACAGAACTACAGATTTTGGAACGTTTCAAACTCCTTTGGAATTGCAGGTTTACTATGATGGGAAAGAAAACGATCTTTTCTGGAATTCGCTTGGCGCAATTACTTTAAATTATCATTTGCAAGAAAAATTATCTCTTAAAGCAATAGCTTCTGTTTACAATACTTCAGAATCCCAAACTTTTGATATTCTTGGTCAGTATTTTATTAATGAACTAGATAAATCCAGTGACAATAAATCTGATAGTTCAATTAATATTGGAATCGGATCATCACTTGATCATGCCCGTGATTTCTTAGATGCGCAAATAGTCTCTTTTTCACACGTCGGAACATTAAATCTCACTGCAAATAAATTTAAGTGGGGACTTACCTATCAAAAAGAAACGATTAATGATAAAATCAGTGAATGGAATTATACAGATTCTGCCGGATATGTATTTCCATATTCTCCTGATGAAATTACCTTAACAAATTCAGTTCATTCAATTAATAATCTTTCGTCTCACAGATTAATGGGATTTGGAATGTATACGCTTGAACTGTCACCTGGAAATGATAAAATATTTATTACTTCAGGCATTCGGTTGCATTATTGGTCGTTAAATAAACAAACAGTATATAATCCACGTTTTTCAATTACATATAAACCATCAGGGCAAAAAAATTTAATGATATATTTTGCTACCGGTTATTATAATCAACCTGCCTTTTATAAGGAAATGAGAAATCCACAGGGTGAAGTAAATACAAATCTAAAAGCTCAAAGAGCAATTCATTTTGTACTAGGTACCGATTATATTTTTTATTCACTTTCAAAACCTTTTAAATTTACTGCTGAAGCATATTACAAGAGTTTTGATGATCTTGTTCCATACCGTATTGATGATGTCAGAACCATATATGCAGGACAAAATATTGCAACAGGTTATGCTACAGGAATTGATTTTAGACTAAATGGAGAATTTGTCAAAGGAGCAGAATCGTGGTTTAGCCTGTCTATTTTGCAAGCAAAGGAAAAATTAGATAAAAGTTATTTGGCAATTGATACTTTGGAAAAACCAGGATATTATCCAATGCCCACGGATCAACTTGTTAACTTGGGTTTGTATTTCCAGGATTATTTACCAAGATATCCTTCTTACAGGGTTCAATTGAGTATACATTATGGAAGTAGTCTGCCTATTACAATTCCTGGTAATAATCAATGGAGCAATGTATATAGAATTCTTCCTGCCTATAAACGAGTAGATATAGGCTTTTCTAAAATGTTAAAAGGTACAGAGAGTGTTGTTGGTTCTAAAAATATTTTTAGATATTTTAAAGAAGTTTGGCTTAGTGCAGAAATATTCAACCTTATTGATATTGATAATACCGCTTCTTACTTATGGGTCAAAACCGTTAGTAATACTAATGATATTTCGGGTTATTTTGCAGTGCCAAATTACCTGACTTCAAGAAGATTCAATATTAAAATAAGTGCTACATTTTAATCTTCATTAATTTGAACATCACCCCAGTTTTCGCCCTTTTTAATGCGGGTAATCTGCATTTCACTTATGCAAAACATTTTTGCAATTAAGTTCTGTTTGACACCCAGATGAAGCATAGATTTGATGTGCTTAACATCTTCTGCTTTCAGTTTGGAATAGGTGATAATTTTATTCGGATTATTCCTGTTTTTTTCGCGAAGGTAATTTGAAACTCTCAAATAGCTAATTTCACGCGTTACCCATTCCAGGTTTTTATAGTAATTATTTTTCGGGTTCCAATCCAGATGGATCACATGTGTACAATCTTCAGACAATTTGGGTACAAAAGCTGCTGCCGTCAACTTATGAACAAGATATGTTTTTTGCACTCCATAAAGCCTCATGTTAATGGTATAAAATCCTTTTATTTGTGAATAATGCATTAATCTGCCATTGACTTTGTCATAAACAAAAGATTTAATACGTCCGTAATTACTGATAAAATAACGATTTTCGGAACCAGGTAGCGCTTTCCAAACTTCATCTTCAATCTTCTTCAATTTTCTTTCCCTTACTTCTCTAACTTCGATCATTTTCGTTCCTTGCTATTAATTTTGACAATTTCAACATTAACAAAAATAGGCTTGAATAGTTTTAGAATTTTAGTTAAATGAAAAAATTAGAAGATGAGAATTATGAAGTCAAGACTGGGAAAGAATTTTTTACTTCTGAAATCAAAAATCGTTAATCTCTGTTCTTAAATCAAGGGTTTATGCCTCCACAAAATCTGCTTTGGGAACACCGCAAACAGGGCAAATCCAATCATCAGGTAAATCATCGAAAGAAGTACCGGGAGAAATTCCATTATCGGGATCGCCTTCTGCAGGATCATAAATATAACCACATGCTATGCAACGGTATTTTTTCATTATTAAACCAATATCTTGAGTATAAAGATATAAAAATACTAAAATCGTTTTTAATTATTCCTAGCGTTAAATATCTATATTAGGTCAATTAACTGCTATAAAAAAACCGCCCTGGTCTGGAGCGGTTTTTTTATAGCTTTATTAATTCAACAAATTATTGTTGGACTTTTACATTTATTGTTACAGACCCTGAATCTCCCGAGGTATATGCAGTAACTTTGAAAATACCTTTTTTCCCTGCCTGTGTTACAAATTGAATAACACTTCCGACAGAAAAACCTGAAAGTTCCTTATTACTTGCAGTAATACTTTGTAATAAAGCATCATCGGTAACATTATCAAAATTAATAGAAGATGTTGCAAAAGTAGTAGCATTTCCGCCAGTTATACCAGATATAGCTAAATCTGGAGAGAAAAATTCATCAACATTGTCTGTAGTAGTTCCATAAATAATATCTATAACTGAACTTTGAGTTTGTTTATCTGCTGCATGATAAACAGTACCAGTAGAAGTGGCCAAGTAACTGCCAGCACTAGTATTATTATTTGATCCAAGCAATACAGCTGTATAAGTATTAATAGGTCCAGCAGCATTACCTTGTTTTGTAATCACAAGTTGTCTGGAGGTATTTAGATCATTCTTATCAGTTGCAGAAATAATTACTGTAACACTTGTTGAAATATTGGTTACGTTATATAATTGTGTATAACTGTTATTGTTATCAAAAGAAGTAATAGTTTGTGTAGTTGATGTAGTACCTCCCCTGGTTTCTGATATTACTACTTTAGACAAGCCGGCATCTGATGTTACAGTAAAAGTTAAACCATAGCTGCTGCCAGTTACAGTTAAGGAAGTTGCTGAGTCAGCAATATTAGCAAATGTAATAACCGGCGAAGTTGTACTGTCTTTTTTACAACTTATAAAACTTGTCGCTATAGCAACTAATGCTATTGCAATAATTGTTAATTTTTTCATAGATTTTTAATTTTTAGTTTTACAAATATTTTCAATTTTAACATAAGAAACGTGAAGTTACAAAAATTATTCTAGAAAACGAGTTTATAGTTTGCTCTTTGAAGTTATCAGTTAGTGGCGGTTTTTGAATTTAGTTCCTTTAACATTAATCATATATCTTTATTGCTAATTGCCTGGCCTTGACTCAAACATCAATATCTTCCAACCTTTGAAAACTAGCCATATTGCAAACTTATAACTGCTGACTTATAACTGAAAACTGTAAACTTTAAACTACTTGCTGCATAATTCAGTCAAAACTCCAAACGTAGATTTCGGATGCAGGAACCCGATATTCAACCCCTCGGCTCCTTTACGGGCTAGTTTATCAATTAAAACAATACCTTTGGATTCGGCCTCTTTAAGTGCAGAATTAACATCTTCAACAGCAAAAGCAATATGATGAATACCCGGGCCTTTCTTCTCAAGAAATTTTCCAATTGGTCCTTCCGGATCAGTAGATTCAAGTAATTCTATTTTAGTCTGGCCGATCACGAAAAAAGCTGTTTTTACTTTTTGTTCTGCAATTTCTTCTACTGCATAACAATTAAGTCCAAAAACATCTTTGTAGAATTTAATTGCTTCATCAAGGTTGTTAACTGCAATGCCAATGTGTTCAATGTGGGTAGGTTTCATATTATCTTTTTAAAAATTATTCATCTATTTGAAATTCGAAATTTCTTTTTATTTTCGGCTGCAAAAATATAAAAAACACATTTAAGGTGGTTTTAAATGTAATAATTTTGTTGATATTCACTTTGTGGGACTTTGTGAAGTAGTTTGCGACCCTTTGTGTTACATAATATTATTGCCACTATATTTCACGAAGTGTATCACAAAGTATTACAAAGGAATAATTAGAAGTTTAATAGGTGCATAATTAATTCATTTTATTTTTTTATGTTCAGATCATCATACATTAATCAAATATTCAGGAAATATAATTTTTTCCTGTTACCATACTTGTTATTAATAGCAGGCTGTATACTGATGCTTTGTTCGTACAGTAAATCCGAAATACATATCTGGTCAAATACTCATAATACAGCTTTTCTCGATTTCTTTTTTGCAAAAATTACTTTTTTCGGCAATGGAATTTTCGTCATTGCTTTGTGTGTTCTTTATTTGTTCTATAGTTTTAGACATTCTATGTTGTTATTTGTCACTTTTGCAATATCCGGAATTTTTGTCCAAGTCGTAAAAAGATTCATATTGCCAGGAATGCCACGTCCCAATATTTATTTTAAAGATATTTATAATCTTCATTTCGTAAAAGGAGTGCAGATTTTACATAGTTTTAGTTTTCCTTCTGGACATTCTGCAACTGCATTTGCACTATTTTTAAGCCTGACTTTTATCACTAAAAATAAAATTTTGCAATTTTTATTTTTTATAATGGCTTGCCTTGTAGCCTATTCAAGAATATATCTTTCACAACATTTTCTTATTGACGCAGTCGCAGGTTCTCTAATAGGAGTATTTACCGTCTTGCTATACTATTATTTTCATCAGCGAATTAAAGGCGAATGGATGGAAAAGTCTTTACTGAATTTAATGAAAAAAGCTAATTGAGTTCAGAACAAAGATTGAAGAATTTTGATTTCAGAAGTACATTTCATTTCCATTCCCATTTTCACTATTCTCATATTCGCATTTGCATATTTACAAATCTTCAAATTTGCAAATTGTTTTCTGTCGCAACTCCACAATTCACAACTTCGCGCTTCTCATTGTCTACATGACACATTTTCACATTATCAATTTGTTTAAGTTAAAAATATGTTTTCATTAATATTATAACCATCACAATTAGTTATTGTTTTAAAAGAATAGACCAATAATTTGTTATTTTTATGCCCACGAAAAATTAAATTTAATAACTAAACACAATTACATTATGCAGCTTCATTATATTGACATTGCAATTATTTTACTTTACCTGATAACAACTATTTTTATCGGGTATTATGTTTCTAATCGTGCATCGAAAGACCTCAATTCTTATTTTTTGGGTGGAAATTCGCTACCATGGTATTATCTGGGCGTTTCGAACGCTTCGGGTATGTTTGATATTGCCGGTACGATGCTATTGGTTTATTGGCTTTTTGTATATGGGCTGAAAAGCGTTTGGATTCCCTGGGTATGGCCTGTATTCAATCAGATTTTTTTAATGGTTTACTTGTCAGTTTGGTTACGAAGGTCAAATGTAATGACAGGTGCGGAGTGGATAAGGACACGATTTGGAAATGATCGCGGAGCTAATCTTTCGCACGTTATCGTTGTGATATTTGCATTGGTGAGTGTTATCGGATTTTTATCGTATGGATTCAAAGGTATAGGTAAGTTCGCTACATCTTTCTTACCGGCATTGGTTTCTAACCCTGCTACATTGGCCGCACATCCGCAAATTAATGCAAACTTATGGGCATTGATTTTAATGGGAATAACAACTTTTTATGTGGTAAAAGGAGGTATGTTTAGTGTGGTTATAACAGAAGTGATTCAGTATTTAATTCTTACAATTTCTGCAATTGCAATAGGAATAATTGCAATGATAAAAGTTGCTCCGGGCACTTTAGCACATTTTATTCCGGCAGGATGGGAAAATATTTTCTTTGGACATGGCGTTGGTATTGACTGGACCAGCAAAATACCTTCATTGAATGAATGGATTGTAAATGACGGCTACTCATTTTTCTCGCTTTTCTTTATGATGATGCTCTTCAAAGGAATTTTTGTCAGTGCGGCAGGACCAGCGCCTAATTATGATATGCAACGAATTCTATCAACCCGAAGCCCTAAAGAAGCTGCAAAAATGAGTTCTTTGGTTAGTGTTGTTTTAAATCCTTTCCGTTATTTTATGGTAGCAGGTTTGACAGTACTTGCTCTTGTCAATTTCAGCGATGTATTTAACAATATTCCCGCAGGAACTAAACCCGATTTTGAAACATTGTTGCCCCAGGTATTAGCAAAGTTTGTTCCGATAGGTCTTTTAGGTTTTCTCATGGCCGGATTGATAGCTGCTTTCATGAGTAATTTTGCAGCTACTGTAAATGCAGCTCCTGCCTATATAATCAATGATATTTATAAGAGATATATTAATCCAAATGCATGCTCCTAAAAAATATGTCTATTTGAGTTATATCGCTTCAATTGCAGTTGTTATCGTTGGCATTGCAATGGGATTTGTCGTAGATAAAATTAATGAAATAATGCTCTGGATTACTTCAGCACTTTGGGGTGGCTACACTGCATCAAACGTTCTAAAATGGTACTGGTGGCGTTTTAATGGTTTTGGATATTTCTGGGGAATGGTTGCAGGAATATTTTCTGCAATTCTATTATCCGGTTTGCTCATGCTGAACGGATATTTTATAGCTAACCAAATTCACGTATATTGGTTGAGTTCTTTTTCACATTTTATTTCCGATTGGCCTCTGCCAAATAATCCAAATATGAATGCCTTTCCATTTATTTTTATTTTATCAATTATTGGCTGTATAGTCGCAACCTTCTTGACAAAACCTGAAGAATCGGAAACCCTAAAGAAGTTTTACAAAACTGTCAGACCGTGGGGTTTCTGGAAACCAGTTCATGACCATGGTAATAGCCGAAAATCCTGATTTTAAGAAAAACACAAATTTCAAGCGTGACATGTTTAATGTTGTAATAGGAATAATCTGGCAGGTTTCGCTTGTTGCATTGCCAATTTATTTAGTTATGAGAATGAAAATGAATTTTATTTCCTGTATCGGTATTCTGGTAATTACATCATTAATTTTGTACAAGACATGGTATAAAAAACTTGAAGACTAATAGAATAGTTTTCGAATTAGAAAAAGTAAATTTACTTTATACATCTAAAGGCAGTTGAGTTCTATCAATTGCCTTTTTATTTTGTGTTTAATTTCTTGATAAAAAAATGTCAAAATATTAATTCGAAAAAAATGTTAAACAATAAAGTCATTATTAAAAAAATCAAATCAAATAAATTACTTTTGACCCCTTAAACAAAAAAGTCAAATTGAATGTTAATATAAAATTATTATATTTTTCAATTCGAATATTATGGTTTATTTAACTCATAGCGGGGAGAACATTGAAAAACATGATACCATTCTTCAGATAGCTCAGAAAAGATTTGGTTTGTATGGATTTGAGAAAACATCTATGAAAGAAATAGCTTCTGATTTGGGAATGTCTAAAGGTTCGTTGTATTATTATTTTCCCGATAAAGAACATTTATATAAAGCAATTGTTGAAAAAGAACAGAAAGAGTTTTTCGATGTTTTGGACGAAAAAATTAGTTGCATTGATGATCCTGGAGAAATGCTAAGAGAATATGTGCAAATAAGGTTTAAATACTTTAAGTCATTGCTTAACCTTAGCCGTTTCCGTGTTGAAGAATTTGCAGGAATTAAATCCATTATGAAAAATTCTATACAGCAATTCAAAGAAAGTGAAATGGATTTTATCCGGAATATTTTTAAGAATGGTTCTAAAAATGGTATTTTTCAAATAAAAAATATAAATAAAACAGCAGCTCTTTATCTGGATTTATTGCTTGGTTTGCGTTTCGTAGTCATTAGTAATAAAAAGACTTTTTATCTGGATCAGGAAGAATATGATGCGCTTGAAGAAAAAGCTACAGATTTTACTGAGATATTTATTAAAGGATTAAAGTTAAATTAAATAATAGTATTTATAAAAAAGAAAAAACTGATTATGGAGAATAATGACAAACCTTTAGATGAGAAGAAAAACGGAATAAAAAGGTACATTCCTTTAATTGCAATAATTCTTGTTGTTTTGATTGCCGGAATATTATGGTACAGGCAGTACTCAAAGTATATATATACAGATGATGCATATATTGATTCTGATAATATATTTATGAGTTCTAAGATTCTTGGCCGGATAGCCCGTCTTTATTATGAAGAAGGTGATACCGTAAGGAAAGGTAAATTACTTGTTGAATTGGATAGTTCTGATTTGGTAGCCCAGAAAAAGCAAAGCATGGCTATAAGGGATCAGGCATTTGCTAATCAGTTGCAGTCACAGGCAAAATATCAATATGACCTTGAAAACGTCAAATTGCAGGAAATAAATTTACAAAAAGCTCAAGATGATTATGACAGGGCAAAGACCCAGTATTCAGGTGAGGTAATTACAAAAGAAGCTTTTGATCATATTCAAAAATCGTATGAGTCATCAGAAACACAATTGGATGCGGCCAAAATACAGATGAATGTTTCCAAGGCTCAGATTAACACTTCTTCGGCAGCTGTTGCAAGTGCTAATGCAACTATTGGAGTGATTTCAACTCAAATCAATAATACACGGATATATTCACCGGTTGATGGAGTTATTGCTAAACGTTGGTGGTTAACTGGCGATATTGTACAGCCGGGGCAAGCAATATACACGATTAACAATAATCATAAATTTTGGGTACTGGTATATCTTGAAGAAACTAAAATTTCTGATGTCCATATGGGACAAAAGGCAAAGTATACAATCGATGCCTTTCCCGGTGTAACATTTATTGGAAAAGTTATTTCAATTGGTTCCAACACGGCGTCACAATTTTCTTTAATTCCACCCAGCAATGCTTCCGGTAATTTTACTAAAGTAACGCAAAGGATACCGGTAAAAATTTCTATTGATAGTACAGAAGATAACGGGAATATTTCAAATTATAAAATTCTTTCCGGGATGTCGGTTGTTATAAAAATAATTAAAGAATAAATATGCGAAAAGTTACACCATCGCATAGAATTCGAAATTTCCTTAGAAACAGGGATTCAGCATATCACCCAAAAAGCAATACTTATAAATGGTGGTTGCTGGCCAATGTGATGATAGGAACTTTTATGGCCGTTCTTGATGCGACAATAGTGAATGTTGGCTTGCCTAAAATAATGGCTTCTTTCGGAGTGGGTATATCTAAAATTGAATGGGTTCTTACGGCCTATATGTTAGCAATGGCGGTTATGTTACCAACTGCAGCCTGGTTGGCAGACAGATTTGGCTTCAAACGGATGTATTTCTGGGGTTTGCTTTTATTTACTTTTGGATCTTTCCTTTGTGGGATGTCTCATGATGAAAATATGCTTATCTTTTCCAGGATTATTCAAGGATTTGGTGCAGGAGCAATACAGCCGATTGGAATGGCAATTATTACCCGTGAATTTCCTCCGCATCAAAGAGGGATCGCCTTGGGTTTCTGGTCAATCTCATCTGCTGCTTCTGTTTCGTTTGGTCCCCTTTTAGGAGGATTCCTGGTCGACAATTTCAACTGGCAATTAATATTTGACGTCAACGTTCCAGTTGGTATAATCGGATTGTTTGCAACAATCATAATTCAAAGAGAATATATTAGTGATGTAATTAAGAAATTCGATCTGATTGGATTCATCTCTGCTATTATATTTTTGCCTTTACTCTTATATGCATTGGTGGAAGGAAATGCTGCAACAAATGCAGCAGGCTGGTCGGCACCATATGTTTTAGCATGTTTCGGAATATCAGCGATAGCGCTTGCTGTATTTATAACAGCTGAGCTGACGGTAAAGGATCCTTTAATGGATTTAAGGCTTTTGTCAAATCATAACTTTGGTATAGCTAATATGATAATGTTTATTTTTGGTGTAGGTATGTTTGGAAGTACATTCCTTTTGCCATTATACCTTCAAAATTCTCTTGGTTATACTGCTATTCAGGCCGGAGCAGTTTTTTTGCCTGTTGGAATAATCCAGGGAACAATGGCCCCGATATCCGGTTTAGTGGGAGATAAGATACACCCCAAGATACCAATTGTTCTAGGAATCTTGTTGCTCGGTTTTAGTTTCTACCTGAACACTTCATTTTCATTTCTTACTGAACACAAATATGTCATGTCAATATTATATATCAGGGGTTTTGCCATGGGAATATTATTTGCGCCGCTTAGTTCCATTTCATTATCTGAAATTTCAAGAAAGAATATGGCACAGGCATCAGGACTATTCAATATAATAAGACAACTGGGAGGTAGTTTCGGTGTAGCAATTCTGGCTACCATTTTAACTGCCAGGGTAAATTTTCATACCCAATTGTACGGACAATCCATAGTACAGAACTCTCCGGAATATAAAAATGTTGTCATGAATCTGACAAACCATATTGTTCAAAGTACAGGCAACTCATTATCAAATGCTACTACACAAAGTGCTGGAATTATTGCATCACAGGTTAACAAAGAAGCATTTATCCAAAGTATAGATGACGATTTTTTGGTTGCATCAATTATTACAGTTTTAGGAGTTATACCTGTATTGCTGCTTCATGCAAGGAAAAAAAATACAACTTCAAAACAAGTTATACATGAATAATAATAGAAAAATTAAAATGAAAATTAGAAATAAAAGACTTGAAATAAAACAGTTCAAATTTGTTAAAAAATCATTGGTGTTTTTTATTTGCACTTTTTGCGTTTTACATCTTGAAGGGCAAACGATTCAAACCAGCCAAAATATACAAAGTACAAATGATTCATTATCATTGGATCAGATTATTAAAAATGTGATGCAAAACCATCCTTCGGTGAAAGAAGAAGAAGAAGCTCTTAATGCTGCAGATGCTAAGATTAACATTGCTAAGGCCGGTTACTTGCCTTATATAGATGCGACAGGATCATTTACCAGAATTGGTCCTCCTCCAGTTATATCGTTTGAAGGAATGAAATTTCAAATGGCTCCTGATAACATTTGTAGTACCAGCATAAATTATGATCAAAATATATATGATTTTGGCAGAACAAGTAGGGATATAACTTTGCAAAAAGAAAATAAAAATCTGGTTCAAGCCTCACTTGAACAGGTAAAACAGTCAATGTCTTTGCTTGTAACTAATACATTCTTTTCATTGGTTTATTTACAGGATGCTATTATTATAAATAACGATCAACTAAAAACTCTGAAAGAACACCTTGATTTTATTGTTAAGAAGAAAGAAACTGGTTCAGCTACAGAATATGAAGTTCTTTCAACGCAGGTTAAAATATCAAATGTTGAAAGTCAAAAAATTGATCTTGAAGCATCCCGATTGACGATGGTTTCAGTAATTAATTCACTTCTCGGGCAACCGGAAACAAATTCGGTAGTGGTAAAAAAAGAGCTAACTACAAATCAACCGCAAATAAATGCAGATTCTTTGGTATCTTATGCATTTAACAACAGGGATGAAATAAAAATAGCAGATGAAAAGGCAAAAATTGCAAATCTTACTTACCGGTTTATTCAGGCACAATATAATCCAATGTTTGAATTTTACGCTACAGGTGGCTGGAAAAATGGATATATGAAAAATGGTCATACTTCTGATTTATATATAATGACAGCTAATTATTCGGCAGGAATAGGTCTGTCAATACCAATTTTTAATGCTACCAGAACCAGAAACAATTTGCATTTGACCAGGTCGCAAATTCAATCTGCAGATTATGAACTTGAAGTCGCTAAACGAAATATTACAAATGAAGTAGTGCAAGCTAAAGCAAATGTAGCAGCTTCAGAAGAAAAAATTAAGCAATTTGAATTACAATTATCTCAAGCAAAAAAAGCACTGTCACTTGCTGAAACAAGCTATAAATCCGGCGTAATAACCAACCTTGATTTGATGGATGCTACAACGGCCGTTTCAGAAAGCCAGCTATCTTTATTAAAAGCACAAATTGACAACGTTGTAAATTTTTATAAACTTAAAGCAGCGTTAGGAGAGAAGCTTTACTAAATTTATATAATATACGAAAAAAAGACGTCTTCATTTGTAATTAACGGCATTGAAAACCTAGCACCAATTCATCAAATGAAAGGATTGTTTATCGACAAAAAATAGATATTTCAATCCTGCCAATTCAGAAAACTGCATTTACTTTCCTGCTGATAATCCATCCGGGATGAATAATATTTGTATGAATATTGGATATGGAAACCATGAATTTTATTGTGAAAATGAAAAAAGAAATGTAAATTGGAATATTGAACTTATTCATAGCATTTGGAATATTTAAAATATATCTTAAAATATTTTATATGTCTTTCAGCAGATTACCAGCAAAAATTTTATTTGTTATTGCCTTAGCAAATTTGTCATTACCAGTATGTTCCCAAAGCCATGTAATCCTGGATAGCTTAAATGGTTTGTATAAAAAGACATCATGTGATACGACAAAAATATTATTATTGTCAGAAATTGCTAATGAATACAACAATTTGCTTGAACCAAACACTGATAATTTTAATTCGGCTTTGGAATATGCAAGAAAGGGATATTATTGGGCCAATTTGATTAAATTTCAAAAAGGTATTATTAGAAATGAATTACAAATGTTTATTTCAAAATGGAATTCAGAAAATGATACTTTAGATATTGAACAAAAATTAGAAAAAATATTAAAAGAAAGTGAAAAAATAAATGATATTAGAAATGAAATGTATTGTTACAATGCCCTTATTTATTTTTTACATTTTAATAATGATACAGCAGAAGCAACATCAATTTTTCAAAAAGCATTAAACCTATCCTTGATAAAAGATGAAAAATATGCACCTGAAATTTTAGATGCTTTTGCATTTGCAGAAATAGATTGGGAAAATCGAAGTTTGGCAAAAGAACTACTAGACAGGGCTATTATTATTTCTTTAAAATATAATGACTATTTAAGTCAATCAATATTATCAAAATTATTCATTAATTACTCTACATTATTGTCTTTCAAAGATAATGCAAAAGCTTTGATATATGTGCTAAAAGCAAATGAGATAGATGAAAAATTAAAAGATGCAACTTTATTAAATATGAATAATTATTTAATAAGAGAAATTTATAATGCAATTGGAGATTATGATAATAGTTTGAAATATACTTATCGCTATCTAAAATCTATTAAAGATACAACATCAGCTAATTATTTTAGTGAAATTCTTTCTATTGGATGGTTACAATATCTTACAAAAGATTATTCTAATGCATATAATAACACTAAAAAAGCAATGTTGTTCTATTCAAAGTATAGCAACTCAAATTGGATAGACAAAATTAATTATGCTATCTGCTTAAGTAATTACGGGATAATAAATCTAAAATTAGGCAAAATTAATGAAGCATTAAATTGCGCCTTTGAATCAGAGAATAAATTAGAGCAAATTAAGGGAATTAATGAAACTGTATATTTGGATAATTCAACCCCGAATTTCTTTGTCATGGCCTCCGTTTATGGTCAGTTAGGAAAAATCAACTTAAGCAATCTTTATGCAAATAAAACTTTAGAAGAAACCCGGAAAATATCTGATAAAACGCTTTTACCCGATATCTATTTATTGTATTATAAAAATTACAAAAGTCTTAATGATTTTCCAAAAGCACTTTCATATTATGAAAAGGCAATTCATGTCAAAGATAGTATCAATGAAATTGAAAAAATAAATCATATCAACAGTATATTATCAGAATCGGAAGCAAAAAAGAAAAATGCAGAAATACTGTTAGCTTCCAAAGAAAAGAAAATTGCAGTTGAAAAAAGCAGGGTTCAACGCTTATACACAATTTTATTTGGTAGTGGTTTTATGTTGGTTTTGTTGCTTTCCCTCGTTTCAATCCTTAGTTACAGGCTTCAGAAAAAATCGAATAAATTGTTAAATATCCAAAAAGATCAAATAACCGAACGCAACGAAGAACTAATTCAGTTAAATGAAGAAATAGCGTCTCAACGTGATAAGTTATACATCCAAAATAAGAATATTACTGACAGTATTGAATATGCCCGATTTATTCAACAGGCATTATTAACGAGTCACGAAATTATGGATAATTGTAACATACAAAATTTTATTCTATTCAAACCGAAAGATATTATTAGCGGTGATTTCTATTGGTTTAGACAACTCAAAAATTTCCTTTACTTCGCCGCTGCCGATTGCACCGGGCACGGAGTGCCGGGAGCATTCATGAGTGTGTTGGGCATTTCACTGCTTAATGAAATTGTAAGCAAGAGAGACTTGAACCCAACTGCACTGGTATTAAATGAACTTCGCAAAAGGCTTAAGAAGTCTTTAAAACAAAACAATTCCGAAACCATCTCGCATGATGGAATAGATATTTCTTTATGTTTGCTCGATTCTTGAAACAAAACAGCTTCAGTTTTCCGGGGCTTTTAACCCACTGTACTTGGTTCGAAATAATGAACTCTTGGAATATTCTGCAGACCATATGCCTGTTGGTGTGCATCCGAAAGACAATATTGATTTTACAAACCAGGAAATTCAACTTCAAACAGATGATTCGCTTTATATTTTTTCTGATGGCTATATTTCACAATTTGGGGGAGAAAAAGGCAAAAAATTTAGTATCAGTCAATATAAACAATTGTTAATTGAAATCAACAATCAACCACTGGAAACACAAAAACAATTACTTGAAAAAAGACTTATTGCATGGCAGCGGGATTTTGAACAAATAGATGATATTTTAGTGGTTGGAATAAAAATATAAAAATAATTCAGAAATACAAGCCAGTTTCACAATACGGTTTTACTTTTATTCAATTTTCAAAGCCCACTAGGTGGTTTTGGTCAGAGTAACCTGTGCAATCCTTTATGAGCTCATAAAAGGATATCAATTCAGGTAATCCGACTCAGAAAATCTCCAAGAATTATTCAAGTGATAAATAGGATTTAAATTAAACAGGATACGTTCGCTCAATAATGAAATATGATTTGATTTTAAAATGAGTAATACTTGCATGAATAATTTAAATAAATTAATTTAGAAACAAAGCAACATGGTTTTAATCTCATAAGATTAAGATTAAATCAGATATGCAAAATATTGATTGATTCTGGCGGGATATGAAAAAATTAGCAATTTGTTTTGTATTTATCTTGACTTCCAAATTTATTTTCCGGGGTAATGAAAACAATAAAATTGATTCGCTTTTAAAGTTAATTAAGACTGACCAATCAGATACCAGTAAAATAAGTCACCTCAGCAAACTTGCATCAGAATTAATGTATTCAAATCCTGACTCTTCAATACTTTTTTCTAACTATGCACTTGATATACTCAACCATGCAAAGAACCTTCCTATACAATGGAAACAAATTGAAATTGGAAATAGTTTCCATCTATTAGGCACATTACAATATTTAAAAGGCAATTATTCAACATCACTTGATTTTTATTTCAAAGCTCTTGCAATATGGGATATGTCGGACAATTTTACAGGAAATAATATTAAAAGACAATTTTTATTATACAAATCAAAAACTTTAGGAAACATAGGTGTAATATATGATGAACAAGGTGATTATCTAAAGGCGCTGGATTATTATTTCAAATCATTAAAATTGGCAGAAGAATTAAAAAATAAAAAAGAAATTGCAAGCAAGCTTGGAAATATTGGTCTTATATATAAAGAACAGGCAAACGAATTGCCAAATAAGAGTTCATATGCTTTTAAGAAAGACTCACTATTCCAGCAAGCGTTGAATTATTATTTTAGGGCATTATCAATAGACGAAAAATTGAGCAACAAAATTGAGATGACAATTTGGTCTGGGAATATTGCCATTATTTATGATTTACAACACAATTATTCAAAAGCATTTGTTTATTATTTTCAGGCGTTGAAAATAGCTGAACAAATAGGGGATAAGAAAGGAATAGAAGTGAACCTTAATAACATTGGTTCATTATATATTGATCTTAAGAAATACAATGAAGCCTTTAATTCTCTTTATCATTCGCTATTACTTTCTCAAAATATCCAAGAAATGTATGATTTACAAGATTGCTATTTAAACTTAAGCAATCTCTATGAGAAATCAAATATTTCACTTCCCGATACAGTTAGTGGCAAACTTTTAAACATGGAAAAAATGCGCCTTCGTTCTTTATATTTTTATAAAAGAAGTATTGAAATCCGTGATATACTATTCAGTCAGGAAAATAAAAAACAACTGGTGCAAAAAGAAATGACTTATGAGTTTGAAAAAAAAGAAGCTATTACAAAAGCTGAAAATGACAAAAAAATTGCCCTTGCTAAAGCAGAAAATAGAAAAAAAAAATAATTATTTTGTTTATAATATTTGTTTTAACATTGGTTTTGGGATTTTCGATTTTTATTTTCCGTTCGCTATATATAACCAGAAAACAAAAAAGAATTATCGAAGAACAAAAACATAGAGTAGACGAAGCCTACGAAGAACTTAATCAGCAAAATGAGGAGATTGCTACTCAACGGGACGAAATTGAATCTCAACGTGATAAGTTATACCTTCAAAATAAAAATATTACTGATAGTATTGAATATGCCCGATTTATTCAACAGGCATTATTGACTAGTCACGAAATTTTGGAAAATTGCAACTTGCAAAATTTTATTTTATTCATACCCAAAGATATTATCAGCGGGGATTTTTACTGGTTTAAACAAATCAAAAATTACCTGTATTTTGCAGCAGCTGATTGTACAGGACATGGAGTGCCAGGAGCATTCATGAGCGTGTTGGGCATTTCACTGCTTAATGAAATTGTAAGCAAGAGGGACTTGAACCCACCTGCACTGGTATTAAATGAACTACGCAAAAAGCTTAAGAAATCATTAAAACAAGACAATTCTGAAACTACTTCACATGATGGAATAGATATTTCTTTATGTTTGCTTGACTTTGAAACAAAAATGCTTCAGTTTTCAGGTGCTTTTAACCCCTTATTCCTGGTACGCAACGATGAACTGATAGAGTATACAGCAGACCATATGCCGGTCGGAATATATCCAAAAGACAAAATTGATTTCACAAACCAGGAAATTCAGCTCAAATCAAATGATTTACTTTTTATTTTTTCTGACGGCTATATTTCACAATTTGGAGGAGAGAATGGTAAAAAATTCAATTTTAAACAGTTTAAACAATTGTTAATTGAAATAAACAATCAACCACTGGAAACACAAAAACAATTACTTGAAAAAAGGTTTGTTGAATGGCAGCGGGATTTTGAACAAATAGATGATATTTTGGTGGTTGGAATAAAAATATAAAAATCCAATGCAATAAACCACTGCAATGGATTTTAAATATTCGAAAGTGATCCTGCTGGGATTCGAACCCAGGACCCCATCCTTAAAAGGGATGTGCTCTACCTGCTGAGCTACAGAATCAATTTATTCTTACTTTCAACTCACCAGTACCTAAATATAAATTCAGATATTTTAACTGCTGAGTTTTAGAATTAACCTTTTTTTTAAGTGGCGCAAAGATATTGACCTTTTTCATTTTTCAAAAAAAAATACTAGTGTTTTTTGAAAATATTTAATCAAAAGAATTCTTCGGGGTTAAGAGGAAAGTTTGAAAACTTAAGGTTTTCATGACGCTTGAAAAAGCGTATATTAGCATATTGGATGAATATATATTAAATGAACTATAAAAGCATTTTTTATG
Organism: uncultured Bacteroidota bacterium; assembly: GCA_963851385.1. GTDB lineage: Bacteria > Bacteroidota > Bacteroidia > Bacteroidales > DTGW01 > CAWEFA01. The sequence goes on from CAWKPE010000015.1 coordinate 219,250, forward strand.
TTTGCAGTTGACGGCAATAAATAGCAAAAACTATAATTTACTTTTTGAGGTTCAACTAATTAATGTGGCCATAATCAATGAAAAAAGAATTATGGTATTTACTTGGTTCAATATATGGATAATCTGATTAAACACGATATTTTCTATAAAGATATTTTAAAAGAATTATGCTTTATTGCATCACGGAGTTCCGGAAAAGGAGGACAAAATGTAAATAAAGTTTCTACTAAAATAACTTTAATTTTTGATATTAAAAATTCTAGAATATTGGATGAAAATTCAAAAGAAATAATAAAAAATCGCTTAAGAACAAGAATTAATGCAAAAGGTCAATTAAAAATAAATGTTTCAAATGAAAGATATCAGTCTTTAAATAAATCAATTGCCATCAAGAAATTTTTTGTTTTAATTAATAATGCACTTGAATCTGAAGAAATCAGAATAATGACTAAACCCAAAAGAATATCTATTGAAAAAAGATTATTTGAAAAGGCTAATCTTTCAGTTAAAAAGAAAATGCGAATAAAAAAGCCATTAATTGAAGAATAAAAAACCCGATTTGTTTTTTCAATAACGGGTGAATAAATATCAAAAAATAATAGTTCACTAATTAACTTTCTTCATCTGGAATATTTTCAAAATCTTCACTATTCTCACTATAGTTTTCATCAGGAGTAATAGTTTCTTCTTCTTCAAATTCCTTTTCGTCAAATTCTTCAGGATTTGTATCAATTTTCACAGGCACCTTAATCAGATAACTGGTATCAGACGTATCCAAGGTAACACCATAAAAAGAATCTTTTTTAGGTGTAGTTACTTTAATAACATGATTCTGATAACCATCAGGATATTTTTTGTTAAGTAATTCAATTAAATCTACTGTCAAGTTTTGATAATTGATTACTCTATTTAATTTTCCCATATTTCAACACTTGCCAAATTTTGTGCAATAATACATTTTTCATTGAAAATCGAGAATATTTTGAGTAAAAAAAATAAAAAAATATATTGTTCTTTATGAGTATAATATTGAAAAGATTTGCAATAAATTGACATGCAATCTTCTATTTTCAATAAAGTTAATAATAATTATTATTCATATCAATAAAAAAATCCATACTCTTTTTATTAATAAATTCAGGAAAAATAATATTAATGAAAATGTTAAATTGTATAAATTGAATCTGGTATTACACTAAAATAAATTTTTTAAAGAATAGAATCTTTATGTTCTTGACATAAGTTGGTTCAAATATTTTAAATATTTTATGTCCTATAATTAATATTATGTTAAATATTAAAATTAATAAATAAAAGGAGCTGGCTCTCCTTTTATTTATATTTACCAACCCATTTCCTTTTTAAGTAATTCTAGTTTATCATTCATTTGAAGCTGTACATAAAAACTTTTTAAACTTTTTGCCGCATCTTCAGCTTTTGGGTTAATTTCGTGTGCCCTTTCCATATATGGTAAACCTTTTTCAAATTCTTGGTTACGCTGTTCAATTAAATCTTTATATTTATTATTATCATTCTCTTCTGTAGCCTTATTATTAATAATGACTGCCTGATTATAATAGAGAGCACCTAAATTATAGTATGCATCATAATTGTTTGAATTTAAATCAATTGCTTTTTTATAAGAGGAAATAGCACTATCTGGATTATTCATCCTTTCATATAGAGTTCCTTCAGCAAAAAGGAATGAACTATTATTAGGATCCTTTTCTTTTGCTTTGTTAAGATAATCAAAAGCCTGTTTGACTTGACCACTAGTCAAATAGTAGTTTACAAGGTCTACAAGAACTGAAAGGTCGTTAGGATAAATCTCATATGCTTTTTGCATAACATCTGTAGCTTGTAAGGTGTCCCCTTTTGCCATATATGCACTTCTCAGCCAGGAATATGTAGCTCCTCCTCCATATTTTAATGACGCTGCTTTACTAAAATATTCAATTGCCTTATCATATTTTTTTGCATTTTCAGCCGATAACCCACAATTAAAAATCATTGATGTATCAATTAAACCTTTATACATTGGCCTTTTTTCGATATCAAGAATAAGCTCAAACAAAACCAATGCCTTGTCATAGTTTTTTGAATCAAAAGCCTTAAGTGCAAAATTGGACGCAAGTGAAGAAAGTTCAGGTAATTTAAGATTAATTTCAGTATCATAACGCTTTTTCGGATCAATCTCAAGCGCTTTTTGATATGAATCATATGCATCTAATACTGGATTCTCAGAAATAGCAGCATATTTAGAATCAGTTGATTTACTGACTGCTTGTAATATCTCTCCCATGACAAACCATGTTTTTGGGTTATCTTTGGTTTCATCACTATTTTTAGCAGTCTGGATTGATTCCCATGCTTTATCAAGTTCACCTTTATCGAGGGCATCTTGAGAAGCACTTATCATTTTTTTTTGTGCGCCGGCATAAATAACAAATACCATTGCCACGGCTAACAAAGCTATTTTTTTCATCGTATTAATTAATTTATATGTTAAAAAATGTAAAGTTAATAAAATTGAATATCTGTTTTATTTCCTATTCTTCAATAATAAGTTCTTCGCTTTCATTGATTACTTTATTTTCATTATCTTGACCTTTAGGAACTTGTGTTACTGCCGCAATAGAGTCATTTTCCTTTAAATTAATCAATCTTACTCCTTGAGTTGCTCTTCCTGCCAATCTAAATTCAGAAATTGCCATTCTAATTGTTAATCCGGCTTTTGTAATAATCATTAGATCCTCATTATTATCAACTCCCTTTATAGCAATTAAATCACCAGTTTTAGTAGTAATATTAATTGTTTTGACACCCTTCCCTCCTCTATTAGTTATTCTGTAATCAGAAATATCAGAACGTTTGCCATAACCATTCTCAGACACGACCATTATAGTAGTTTCAGGACCAGCAACGCAAACCATTCCGACGACTTCGTCATTCTTGTTAGCAAGTTTAATACCTCTTACTCCTGATGCATTTCTGCCCACAGGTCTAACAGTATTTTCATGAAACCTAATAGCCTTTCCGGATTTTATAGCTAAAATAATCTCATTGTTGCCATTTGTTAATTTAGCTTCTATCAGACTATCATCTTCCCTGATATTAATTGCCAATATTCCATTTTGTCTAGGACGAGAATATGCTTCTAATAATGTTTTTTTAATTGTACCTTTTTTGGTACATAAAATAATATAGTTGTTTTTTATAAATTCTTCATTTGTAAGGCTTGGTACATTAATAAATGCTTTAATTGCATCATCAGGTTCAATATTTAAGAGATTTTGAACAGCTCTGCCTTTTGATACCTTAGTACCTTCCGGAATATCATATACTTTTAGCCAAAAACACTTACCTTTTTCAGTAAAGAAAAGTATTGTATTGTGCATTGTAGCACTAAACATATATTCAAGAAAATCTTCATCCCTAGTAGTACTTCCTTTTGTACCAATACCACCTCTTGTCTGTGTTCTAAATTCAGTTAGAGGTGTTCGCTTGATATAACCTAAACGTGAAATGGTTATTACCATGTCATCATTTGCATAAAAGTCTTCAGGATTAAATTCTGATTCATCTGGTCTAATTTCAGTTCTTCTTTCATCTCCATATTTATCTTTTACTTCAATTAATTCATTTTTTATAATATTCATTCTCAGAGATTCATCAGAGAGTACTTTGTTCAAATATTCAATTAATTTTACCAATTCATTAAATTCTTCTTTTATTTTTTCTCTTTCAAGTCCTGTCAATCTTTGCAAACGAAGATCAAGTATAGCCTTTGCCTGAATTTCGGTCAAATTGAAGTTTTTCATTAAACCATCCTTTGCTTCTTCCGGTGTTTTTGAAGAACGAATTAAATTAATCACTTCATCTAAGTGATCTAATGCAATTAACAATCCTTCAAGGATATGTTTTTTCTTTTCTGCTTCGTTTAAATCAAATTGACTACGTCGTACTACTACTTCATGGCGATGTTTTACAAAATAATGAATTAACTGCTTTAATGAAAGTGTCTTGGGCCGTCCATTGACCAATGCTATATTGTTGACATTGTAAGTGGTTTGTAATTGAGTATATTTTAACAACTTGTTCAGTACTACATTAGCTGTAGATTCTTTTTTACATATTATTACAATGCGCATTCCATCTCTATCACTTTCATCATTGATGTATGATATTCCTTCAATTTTCTTTTCATTAATAAGGTCAGCCGTTTTTTGGATTAGTTCTGCCTTATTTACCATATAAGGTATTTCAGTTACAATTATTTTTTCCCTGCCACTCTCTGTAACTTCAATTTCGGATTTTGCTCTAACGATGACTTTACCTCGCCCTGTTTCAAAAGCTTCGCGAATACCTGAAGTACCATAAATTATACCACCTGTTGGAAAATCAGGACCTTTAACATGTTTTATCAAATCATCTGTAGTAATTTCATTGTTATCTATATATGCCACAATAGCATCAACAACTTCAGATAAGGTTATGGGGTGGCATATTTGTTGCCATACCAACTGCAATACCTGAAGCACCATTAATAAGTAGATTAGGAATCCTTGTAGGTAAGACTGTAGGTTCCTCCAATGAATCATCAAAATTTAATTGAAAATCAACAGTATTTTTATCAATATCTGTAAGCATCTCTTCAGTAATCCTTTTCAATCGTGCTTCAGTATATCTCATTGCCGCCGGGCTATCACCATCAAGTGAACCAAAGTTACCCTGTCCATCAACTAATGGATAACGAAGTGACCATGTTTGAGCCATTCGCACCATAGCATCATATACCGAAGTATCACCATGGGGATGATATTTGCCAAGTACTTCTCCTACTATTCTGGCTGATTTCTTAAATGCTCTATTTGAAGCTAATCCTAAATCGGACATTCCAAACAAAACTCTTCGATGAACTGGTTTTAATCCGTCTCTAACATCAGGCAATGCTCTTGAAACAATTACCGACATAGAATAATCTATGTAGGCAGTTTTCATTTCTTCTTCAATATTTATTTGAATTATGCGCTCTCCTTCGGCCATATTAAATAATTTCAAGTTTATAAGAAAAGCACGAATTTAACTATTTCTTGACTAATAATAAACCGCAGTATACTATAATTATTAACATTTAATGTTTAAAATTATTTATAAGAATTGGACTATATTTGTAATGTGAAAATTATGAATGTTGTTTAATATTATTAATAAATTTATTGTGGATTGAAAGTATTGAAATAGAGAGAATTGTTCTTTAATTTCGTTTGGATTTATTGGAATAAATATTTTAAATTAATGTGAGTAGGAAATAGAATGAAAATATATGGATGCTAAATTTTCACAGAAAATAAAAGATGTATTATCATATAGCAAAGAGGAAGCTATTCGTTTGGGTAATGCTTTTATTGGCCCAGAGCATTTTTTTCTTGGTATTTTAAGAGAAGGAGAAGGTGTAGCAATTGAAATGTTAACTGAAATGGGTACAGATTTTTCTGAATTAAAAAAGAATATTGAACGTTCAGTCAGACCTGACGGTGCTATAAAAATTAAAGATACTGAAAATTTACCATTACTTAAATCAGCTGAACGTATTTTGAAAATGGTATATCTGGAGGCCAGAGCATTAAAAAATGAAACTATTAATACAGGCCATTTACTATTAGCAATACTTCGTGATGAAAGTAGTTCTATTACCAAAATATTATCAGAAAAAAATATTAATTACAATATTATTAAAACAGAACTAGAAATAAGACAACCTCAGGCTAATGCAGACTATGGAGATGAAGATGATGAACGAGGTTCCACTTTTGGAGGAAAAGGTGGAAGTTCACAAAATCCTCAACAAGGGAAATCTAATTCAGATACTCCTGTACTTGACAACTTTGGAGTTGACCTCACTAAAGCTGCTGAAGAAAGTCGCTTAGATCCTATTGTTGGAAGAGAAAGAGAAATAGAAAGACTTGCTCAGATTCTAAGTCGAAGAAAGAAAAATAATCCTATACTAATTGGAGAACCTGGCGTTGGCAAATCTGCAATTGCTGAAGGACTTGCATTACGTATAGTTCATAGAAAAGTATCTAGGGTATTATTTGGTAAAAGAGTAGTTGCATTAGATTTGGCTTCAATTGTTGCTGGTACAAAATATCGTGGTCAGTTTGAAGAACGTATGAAAGCTATATTAAATGAGCTTCAAAAAAATCCAAATGTTATTTTATTTATAGACGAAATTCATACTATAGTTGGTGCTGGAGGTGCAACAGGTTCGTTAGATGCTGCAAACATGCTTAAACCTGCATTGGCTCGTGGAGAAATTCAATGTATTGGAGCTACAACACTTGATGAATATCGACAGCACATTGAAAAAGATGGAGCATTAGAAAGACGATTTCAAAAGGTAATGGTTGAGCCTACTTCAATGGAAGAAACACTTGAAATACTTAATAATATTAAGGAGCGCTATGAAGATCATCACAACGTAACGTATACACCAGATGCTATCGATGCATGTGTTAGATTAACTGCAAGATATATATCTGATAGACACTTACCTGATAAAGCTATTGATGCACTTGATGAATCCGGTTCAAGGGTACACATTTCTAATATTGTTGTTCCTGAGCGAATTCTTCAACTTGAAAAAGATATAGAAGAAACAAAGAAGGAAAAAATAAAATCAGTAAAAAATCAGAATTTTGAAAGGGCAGCAAGTTTCAGGGATAAGGAAAAGGAATTGCAGGATCGTCTTGAAGTTGAAAAACAAAAATGGGAAAATGAATTAAGTAAGAATCGGGTTATTGTTGATTCCGAAAAAGTTGCTGAAGTAGTTGCCATGATGACCGGTGTTCCAGTTCAACGAATTGCACAAGCTGAAGGTACAAGGCTGTTAAAAATGGCTGAAGAATTGAAAGGTAGCGTTATAGGACAGGACGAAGCTATTGAAAAAGTAGTAAAGTCTATTCAGCGTAACCGTGCTGGCTTGAAAGATCCAAATAAACCAATTGGTACTTTTATTTTCTTAGGACCTACTGGTGTTGGAAAAACACAACTTGCCAAAGTTCTTGCTAGATATCTCTTTGATAGTTTTGATAATTTAATCCGTGTAGACATGAGCGAATACATGGAGAAATTTTCTGTTTCACGTCTCGTAGGAGCACCTCCAGGTTACGTAGGATATGAAGAAGGAGGTCAATTAACTGAAAAAGTTAGAAGAAAACCATACTCTGTTGTATTATTGGATGAAATTGAAAAGGCTCACCCGGATGTATTTCACATCCTTTTGCAAGTATTAGATGAAGGAATTTTAACTGATAGCTTAGGCCGTAGAGTTGATTTTAAGAATACCATAGTGATTATGACTTCCAATATTGGTACGAGACAATTAAAGGACTTTGGACAAGGTGTTGGATTTAGTACTAGTACTAAGGCGGCTCAAATTAATGAATATGCAAAAGGCGTAATTCAAAACGCTTTGAAAAAAACTTTTGCACCAGAGTTTTTAAATCGTATTGATGATGTTGTGCTTTTCAATACATTGACTAAAGAGCATATTTCGCAAATAATAGATATTGAATTAAAAGGTTTATATGATAGAATTAAGGCTTTAGGCTATAAAGTTACTTTGACTGAAGAAGCAAAAGATTTTATTATTGAGCGAGGCTACGATATTCAATTTGGTGCCAGACCATTAAAACGTGCTATTCAAAAATACCTGGAAGATCCAATGGCGGAGGTCATTATTAAAGCTAATATCAATGAAGGTGATAATATTTTAATAGGATTTGATAAGGATAAGCAGGAAATAATAATAGAAGTCGAACCAATTGAAGTTAAAGGAAATATTAGCACAAATCAGAATTAAACTATTATTCCAAATAAATCATATTCATTAGCTTCGTTTATTTTAACCTGGTAAAAATTGCCAATTTTTATTGTTTTATTTGATTTTAAAAGTACCTCATTATCAACTTCTGGTGAATCGAATTGAGTTCTGCCTAAATAATATGCATCTTCTTTTCTATCAATTATTACTTTAAGCTCCTGTCCTATTTTATTTCGATTAGCTTCTTCTGAAATTTCTTTTTGCAATGACATAATTATTTTGGCACGTTTATTCTTCGTAGCTAAATTGATATTATCCTTATATTTTATAGCCGCATAAGTATTTTCTTCATGGGAATATGTGAATAAACCAAGCCGTTCAAAACGAGTTTCTTGAATAAAATTCACAAGTTCTTCAAAATCTTTTTCACTTTCATCTGGGTGACCTATTAAAAAAGTTGTTCTTAATGCTATATCTGGAATTGATGAACGAATATTATCTATGAGTTTTATGGTATTGTCTTTATTTAAACCCCTACGCATTTTTTTTAGCATATTATCACTAATATGTTGAAGAGGAATATCTAAATAATTACAGACTTTTGGATTATCACGTATTGTATTAAGTAAATCTTTTGGAAAATCTTTTGGATAAGCATAATGCAGCCTTATCCATTCTATACCACTAATTTTACTAAGCTTTTCTATCAAATGAGGTAATAGAAAAGAGTTCTCAAAATCAATTCCGTACGAACTTATATCCTGAGCAATAATAATTAATTCCTTTACACCTCTTTGTGCTAAAAACGATGCTTCTTTTATAAGGTCTTGTAGAGGAAATGACTTATATTTTCCTCGAATTAATGGAATAGCGCAAAATGAACATTTACGATTACACCCTTCTGATATTTTAAGATATGCATAATGTGAGGGAGTAGATATGATACGTTCTCCAATAGATTCTCTTTTATAATTGTATCCAAATGATTCAATAATTTCTTTAATTTGATTTAATCCAAAAAAACCATCTACTTCAGGAAGTTCTTTAAGTAATTCTTTTTTATACCTTTCAGCTAAACAGCCAATTACATAAAGTTCGTCAATTTTACCGTTTCGTTTTTCATTTATATAAAATAGAATAGTGTTTATTGATTCTTTTTTAGCATCTCCAATAAAACCACAAGTATTAATAATTACGGCATTGTTAATAAAGTATAGCTAAATCATTATTCCATTTAAACATCAACAATTTTATTGAATAAATCAACATATGTTTTGCTTTTGTATAGCATTTTGTTTTTCTTCTTAATCTGGCCAAAAAATGTCTAAAAAGACTATTATAGCCTTCTACTGTATATGTTTCTGCCTTTGTCTGAACTAATTGTTCTTCCGGAACAAATTCATTATAAGCTTTCCAATAGTCAGCACAAACTATCCCTTTGGAAAATTCTTCAATTTTTTCCCAGAGCCTTTTTCCAGTTTCGGTTCCTCTTGTGCCAATTTCACAATTGACGAACCTATGCCCATTTCTATCAACAGCAATCCATATCCAGCAGTAGTTTTTTTTGAACCAATATATGTATGCATCTCATCCAATTCTATTACATCAATATCTCCAGGATTTCTAAATTCATCCAACTTTTCTCCAAAGGACTTTATCCAATTAAAAACAGCAACATGGCTCACATTTAAGTATCTTCCTATTGATCTAAAACCTAAGCCTTCTAAATATAAAACTAAGGCATTTCTTTTAAGGTCATTCGGCTTTCCTATTTGCCCAACCGTAAATCGATGTTTACAATCTTTACACAGATACCTTTGCTTTGATTTAACTATACCATCTTTACGAAAATTCTTACTTTTGCATTTTGGGCAGCTATCTATAATCATTTCATATAGGTTTATGACTGCACAAATATAATAAAACTATACTAAATTAACAATGCCATAATTACTGTGCGAGCCTTAGAATTTTCTTTATCAAATTCGACTTTTAAATAATTTAATGAGAATTGGTACATTAATTTTTCAGAATCAACAATATTCTTGGAACACCCCAAGGTTATAATTAAAATAGTATCATTGATCTGATTTTTAGTTCTCATAAGTAAAGACAAATTGCATTCGAATAAGAGCAGTTAAAAAATCCTTTTAAAAACTATTATTAAAGATTATTCTTATGCCATCTGGCAATTATGTATTTGAATTATTTCAGAAATAATGATTCAACAAATTCTGATTTATTGAATATCTGAAGATCTTCCACCTTTTCACCAATTCCAATATATTTTATTGGAATCTTGAATTGATCTGAAATTCCTATAACTACGCCACCTTTAGCAGTGCCATCAAGTTTAGTTAATGCAATTGCAGAAATATCAGTAGCGATTGTGAATTGACTAGCTTGTTCAAATGCATTTTGACCTGTAGAGGCATCTAAAATCAATAATATTTCATGTGGTGCTTCCTTAATATGTTTCTGAATTACATTCTTAATCTTGGTAAGCTCATTCATTAAACTTATTTTATTATGAAGGCGCCCAGCTGTATCTATAATTACCACATCTATTCCATTAGCTTTGGCTGATGCAATTGTATCATATGCTACAGATGCAGGATCAGCTCCCATTTGTTGCTTTATTATTTGAACGCCAACTTTTTTTGACCAAATTGTTAGCTGGTCTATAGCTGCTGCACGAAAAGTATCTGCAGCACCTAATATTACTGACTTTCCTGCTTGTTTAAATTGATACGCTAGTTTACCTATAGTTGTCGTTTTTCCAACACCGTTTACACCAACTACTAATATTACATATGGTTTAGGCAAGTCCTTCTTAAAAAATTCTTGATCTGATAAAGTTTTTATTATCTTCTAACAATGAAGTAACTTCTTCTTTTAAAATCATATTTAGTTCTGCAGAACCTATATATTTATTTTGTGCAACGCGATGTTCAATTTTTTTGATGATTTTTAATGTTGTTTCTACGCCTACATCTGATGACAAAAGTACTTCTTCAAGATTATCAAGCACCTCATCATCAACTTTGGATTTACCAGCTACAATTCTTGTAAGCTTTTTTAAAAAGTTTTCTTTAGTTACATTCAGGCTTTTATCTAGTTCAATATTCTTTTTATTACCAAATAAACCCATTTATTTTATGTATTATTTCAAATATGTATTATCAATAAATGAAAAGAAACATTAAAAATTTGTCACTTAATAAAATATAAAAAAGCTTTCTTTAGAGAAGAAAGCTTTTACCAATTCATTTACTGAAATTTTTACTTTGCTAAGAAATCTTTAATAAACTCATTATGCATGACTTCTTCTTTAAAACTATAAGCACCATTTTCTGTTGATTTGATCATTTTTATAACCCGCGTAAAATTTTTTCCCACACTTGTCTTTAATGTAGCAACTACTTTCTTAGCCATAATCTAATAATTTATTTAATTTCTTTATGTAATAGTATATTTCTTTAAAATAGGATTGTATTTCTTCAATTCCAACGATCAGGCGTATTTTTTTTATTTTTTGTTGTAATGTATCGAGACATACCTGGCATACCACTTTCCTTATGTTCAGTACATTCCAGAATCACTTGAATTCTATTTCCTTTTTTTGCCATTGTAATTATAAGTAATTTTAATTAATATCTACAAATATATCCTTTTTCCTTTGCCTCTATTAAAGCTGCTTTTAATCCTTTTTTATTTATGACTCGCATCCCAGCAGCAGATACTTTTAAAGTAATCCAACGATTTTCATCTTCTAGAGAAAAATTTTTTAGTAAAAAGATTTGGATCAAAACTTCTTTTTGTACGCCGTTTTGAATGAGAAACATTATTGCCTATCATAGAACTTTTACCTGTAATCTGACAAACTTTAGACATACAAATTAATTTTTAATTACATTTTCCCGAAATGGATTCGCAAAATAACTGAATAAAAGTTTAATATGCAAGTATTAAATTAAGATTTTTTATTATTGCTTTGCCCTGTATTTGATACTAAATATAACTCGTCTATTTAAATAATCCTTCTAATAATAATATCTTTCTTAACATATTTAAAGCAGAATAACTGGCCCTTATTATATTACGTTCACGATTATCTCCAAAAATAAATTTTTCTGAAATGATTTGATTATTTGAAGCAATAGAAATCCATGTAGTACCTACTGGTTTATTTGAAGAATCTCCTGTAGGTCCTGCAATTCCGGTAACTGCAATAGAATAATCGGATTTGAATTTTCTGATTGCACCTTTAGCCATAGATTCAGCAACTTGTTGGCTTACAGCTCCATATTGTTTAATAAATTCGTTTGGACACTCCAAGATGATTCAAGTCTTAATTCATTGGAATAAGCAATTATACCTCCAAGAAAATAATCGGAACTTCCGGGAATTGAAGTTAATCAATCTTGGCAATATTACCACCAGTGCAACTTTCAGCAGTCGAAAGAGTTTTGTTTTTTTTGATTAAAATTCGTACCTATGATAGATTCTAATGTTTCATCATCATAACCCATAAATTGCATTTCCCAAGATAGATTTAATTTTGTCGATCTCCTCTTTACCCTATTTTTTAAATGGTCATTACCGTAAACCGACAAGCGAAGTTTACAACTCCGGGTGAAGGTAAATAAGCCAATTTGATATTTTCAGGCAATTGATTTTCCCAATCACTGATAAGTCAATGCTAATTTTGATTCAGGAATCCCGGTAGTTAAATTGTTCTATGATAATAAAAGGTAATTTGAATTTTCTTTATAATAATGGCAAAATGATAATCTTTTCATAATAGCTTCCATTTCAAATGGAACTCCGGGAAGGGCAAAAAAATCAACATTTTCCTTGGTCAAACCATAATCCAGGAGCAGTACCGAAATGATTTTGAATTAATTTTGGCGGAATCAGGTACAATGCCTGATTTTTATTTAAGATATTCATCGTGCCTCCTCTTTTGGAAAGAAATACTCAATTTGTTGATAAACACTTTATTCAAAATTGAGAGACGTATTGAAGTATTCACACAAAGCAGGTTTTGTTATATCATCAGAAGTAGGTCCTAAACCTCCTGTAATAAATAACTATTTGCGATCTTTTTTGTGATTCTCTTAAAATTTTTATAATTTCATCGTGGTTATCTCCGACAGAAGTAATTCTAATTATTTTTATGCCAATAGAGATCTAAGTTTTGCTTAACCATGAAGCATTTGTATTAATTATTTGCCCAATTAGTAATTTCATCACCGATTGTAATAATTTCTGCATGCATTTGTTGAAATCTTGAAATTTGTCAATTGAATAAGCAATAAATGTTGAAGTAAGTTAAGAGCGGGAAACGGGACTCGGACCCGCGACTTTCAGCTTGGGAAGCTGACGCTCTACCAACTGAGCTATTCCCGCTTTTTTATTGTCTATTGACTTTTGTTAATTGATTATTGAATATAAAAAAATGATGATAAGATTTAATCTTTTGAAAACACATTTAGTCAGTTTTTAACATTTCATTTGAAATATGAATAAGTATTTAAATTATCAATAATAAATAAAAAAAATCAATTATTTAGAGCCTCTCAGGGGACTTGAACCCCCGACCTGCGGTTTACGAAACCGCTGCTCTACCAGCTGAGCTAAAGAGGCATTATAATTAAGTCTTCATAGCTATGTTCAATAAAAAATTGGTGCAAAATTATCATTTTTCCTTAATAAGGAAGACAAAGCTATTTTTTATCATCATATCAATATCTATTCAGAGTTTGAATCCTTTGTAATAATGTAGGATGTGAGTAATGAAAGAAGACATAAGCAGGATGTGGGTTAATATTACTCAGGTTTTTGACTGTAAGTTTTTTCAAAGCATTTATTAAATCATCAGCTAAATTATTGGAGGCAGCAAATTTATCAGCTTCATATTCATTTCTTCTTGAAAGCATATTCATTCCTAGACCAATTACTGTGGAAATAGGACTGTATAGAATTCCGAAAACAATCAAACCAACATGAATACCAGGTTTACAGACGCTTAAAGCTTTTGAAAGTGCTGGATTTCCAATAAATAGCGACAATATATAAAGTGTAAGTCCGGTTTGAATAATTGAAGTCACAATACCAATTGTAGTATGTCGTTTTTTATTGTGACCAATTTCATGGGCTAATACTGCAACAATTTCATTTGTACTTAATTGATTTAAAAGCGTATCAAATAGGACTATTCGCTTTTTAGGACCTAATCCAGTAAAATACGCATTAGACTTTGTCGATCTTTTTGAACCGTCAATTAAATATATATTTTTCAATTTAAAACCAGCTTTAGCGACAAATTCAATTATTGACTGTCTAAGCTCGCCTTCTGCTAAAGGAGTTTGTTTATTAAATAATGGAACAATCAAATTTGAATAAAACATTGACATTAATATGGAAAACGAAGTAAATATTAACCAAATATATAACCAGAAACTATTTCCTACTTTAAAATAAAACCAAATAAAAATAGATAGCAGACCTCCTCCTATTATAATGCCTAATAAATATCCTTTTAGCTTATCCATTATATATAATTTTGGAGTTGTTTTATTAAATCCATATTTTTCTTCAATTTTAAAAGTACTATATAGTTCAAAAGGAATTCCTATTAAATCTGAAACCAGAATTAATATTCCGAAAAAGAGTAAAGAAATGATAATATGATTTCCTGAAATTGACCTGGCTATATTATCTGCGAAAGCAAATCCATGTAAAATAAATACTATTATAAGAACCAAAAATGAAAAACTGGAACTTATAAAACCGAATTTTTCGTATTCATGTTTATATTCTAGTGATTTTTGATAAGTTTCTTCATCATAAACACCTTTCAATTCCTGGGGTAATTGACGTTTACGCTTGACTGAATTTAAAATCGATAATACTCTTTCAAGAATAAAATCAAAAACAAGAATAGCGTAAATAATTATCAATAATTTATTCATACTTAATTAATAAAACTATAATGAACTTATTGCTAATAAATTCTAATCAAACCAATAGAAGAATTTACTTTTTCAATTAAATTGTTTTTCGACAATATCTATTTCGGATTTCCTCTTTTCAAGAATTTTTATATAATTTTCAACAAATGGATTCTTATTAAGCAAATATGACTTTGATGCCCATTCAAGTGCTAAATCAATGTGATCAAGAGTTTCGCTGGCAACTGCCAAGTTATATGAAGCAAATGCCGCCAATCTTTTTCTCTTTCCATAAGGAAATTTTCGCCATAATTCTATTGCATCTTCCCATTTATCTTGCGTAGCTAAATTATATGCCGTAATAAAATCCTTATTATTACAGTATATCAAATATCTTTTTTTTGTTTCCCATGTTTGTGCTATTCGCTCTCCATATTTTTCTCCTGCATAATAACAAGATTGCAAAATAGCATCATTTATATCGGGCAATTGACCTAAAACTTGATAATCATAGTCTCCAAAACCATCCCAAAATAAGGTATCAAGCAGAAGAAAGTTATCTTCAACTTTATGTTGTGAAGGTATATATATTTTCCATAATGAACTGTTATCCAATTCCAAAGTACCTTGAAGACGTCCTTTATCTTCATTATAAAATATTGGAACTTTGGATGAATAAAGTACTTGAAAATTTTCAAGCACTATGGCAGCGTCCGCATTACTGTCATTACAAAGCTTTTCTATGGTAAGCCAATCGAGACTTTTAAATCTTTCATTATAATTTAATTTACTTAAGAAAATAGGATTGTCATTTTCTATTTCAAACCTCGGGGAATTATTTAGAACATTATTAAGACCATTAAAATATTCATTTGTGCGAATACTGTCAATATTTTCAAATTGTTTAGTTACACCAGTTTTATTTGTAAAACTACTTTTATTATATACAGCATAATTTATTAATATAACCTTATTAATGTCTTTTGAAATTTTCACGTAAGCAGGTTTAAGAACCTGAATTTGAATTGGCTCGTATGTGCTACAAGAAAAAAATGTCAATAATAAAATTGTAAATGCTAATACATTAAATATTCTAAACAGGCGTTTCATTTAAATGAAAATTAGAAATATTATTGCATAAAACACGTAAACCGAATATAATTCGAGTTTATTGTGACCTATGCTAATTGGTAACTTCGAATAACAAAAAAACTGTTTCCAAAGTTCATTTTTATATTTATCGTTTTGACATTTGATATTTTTCTACTCCAATATTCAATGAAAACAGTTCTATTAAAAAATGCAGTATATTTTATGTATTCATTCCTCCACAAACATTAATCACTTGTCCATTAACATATGAAGATAGATCCGAAGCTAAAAATAATGCAACATTTGCTACATCTTCTGGTGTACCTCCCCTTTTTAGTGGTATTTTTGTTATCCATTCATCACGAACTTCCTGAGGTAATTGGGAAGTCATTTCAGTAATAATAAAGCCCGGAGCTATAGCATTACAGCGAATACCTCTTATACCCATTTCTTTTGCAATTGACTTTGTAAAACCAATCATACCTGCTTTTGAAGCAGCATAATTACTTTGATTGGCGTTACCTGATACTCCTACAACTGAACTCATATTGATTATACTGCCATTGCCTTGTTTCCACATAATAGGTTGAATAGCTTTTGAGAAATTAAAAACCGATTTTAAATTGACAGCCAATACTACATCCCATTGTTCTTCAGTCATTCTTTTCAATGCAGAGTCTTTCGTAATGCCCGCATTATTGACAAGAATATCTACATGTTCAAAATCAATAATAATTTGATTAATGCAATTCTGAACTTCATTAAAGTTTGCAGCATTCGCAGAATAAGCCTTAGCTTTTATACCCATAGCATTAAGCTCTTTTTCAAAAACCTGAACTGATTCGTCAAATATCAAGTCAATTATAGCTATATTGGCACCTTCAAGAGCAAAACGAAGAGCAATCGATTTGCCTATACCTCTAGCTCCTCCAGTGACTATAGCTGTTTTTCCTTCAAGTAATTTCATATTTTAAATATTTAAATTAATAGTTTGCAAATTAAATAAACTTAATTGTCTAAACAAAAAAATCAATTTTGTCAATATTTTCACATTAATTTCTCAGCTTTTTGACCAACATAAATATTATATACTTACTTAAGTTTTTATATGTAATTTATTTTTTGATTCATTCATTTGAGCTTCATAATTATTATAATACTTTTTTATTTAACTTTAGAAACTTAAAATGTCTTAATTCATGATTTCAAAAGTAATAAACCTTATTAAATCATTTAAATTGCCTCATTTGAGAATAAATTTTTTTACTGGGAAAGGCTTAAGGTTTCGGTTTCTTGCATCTGTGCTTTTTTCAGCATTAATAATTTATTCAATGATGGGGATTTTTCTGTTGAATCGAATTAGGCAAGAATCAATAGTTTCAGCAAAAGCAATAGGCGACAGTTATGCTCGGGAATATGCAAACCTGATGATTGCTGAAATGAATGCCTATCTTAACCAGACGATTGGTTTAGCACAGGTTTTCCAATCAAACCTTGATTTATCAGTTAATACCAGATTAGATTTATATAAGAATAGTTTAAAAAGTACATTAGATAATGCCCCGGATTTATTAGCCGTATGGTTGAGTTTTCAACTTTTTTCTCTTGATTCAAGCTGGCATAATGATTATGGACGCCGACGCTTTACCTATTATCAAATAGGCGAAGACAAAGGATTTCAGGAAGATTTTCTTGATATGAAAGGCCATAATATTAATAGTGATTATTATAAGATCATGCAAAGTAAAAATATTGAGTTTAGTGAACCTTATTTCGATACATATGGTCATGATAGCACTAAAAAATTTTATATGACAAGTATTTGTGTACCCTTGTTTGATAAACAAAAAACATTTGTTGGACTAGCAGGTGTTGATATGGATTTACAAAAACTTGAACCCTATGCAAAAAATATCGAATCATTTAATAATAGCTTTTCTATAATTTTATCTAATGGCGGTAAAATAGTTGTTGACAGAGATACTTCGAAAAAAGGCAAATTGTTTAGTGATATATTTAAAGAAGATGATAATCAACACCAGGTTATAAAAAAATTAAAAAGTGGTGAAACAGTTAAATATGAAGGTAATATTGACGGTGAAACCTACTACTTGTCATTTGCACCTGTAATTCTTAGTCAAAAAACCAAACCATGGGCAATTGGCATTGCTATACCAATGAAAGCAATTTACATGAGATCAAAAAAGGCATTATTATTTTCTATTATCATAGCAATTGTCGGATTAAGCTTTCTGGTACTTATTACGTTTTTATTAACGGATAAGCTGGTAAAGCCTTTGGAAGATAGCATTTCTTTTGCCACTGACATAGGTAGAGGAAACCTAACTACACATATAATTTATAAAAGGACAGATGAACTTGGCCAATTAACAAATGCTTTAGAAAGCATGGCAAATAATTTAAAAGAAATCGTCAGAAGCATCTCACTAGGTTCTGAGCAACTTACAAATATGGCAAAATCTTTATCAGGAAGTTCTAAACAATTACTATCTGCTTCATACCATCAATATGATAAATCAGAATTAGTGAATAAGTCTCTTCAGAATATGGTACAATATATTCATAAAAATACTGAGTATTCTAAGAAAGCTGAAAATGTTTCAAAAGAAGCTGGACGAAAAATTAAGCAAAGTGTTCGCTTATCGGTTAAAGCTACTACCAGCATGAACTATATATCGGAAAGAATAGGTGTTATTAATGATATTGCTTTGCAAACTAATATTCTGGCACTTAATGCTGCAGTAGAAGCTGCTCGAGCAGGAGAGCATGGCAGAGGATTTGCAGTTGTTGCTGCTGAAGTAAGAAAACTGGCTGAACGAAGTCGGGGTGCTGCAGATGAAATTACGGCATTGCTTAATCAAACTCAACAAGATTCCGACGCGGCTGGCAATATGCTAGATCAAACAATACCTGAAATTGAAATCAATGCATCTTTGATTAATTCAATTATGACATCAAACAGTGATCAAAATACTAGTATTGAAGAAATTAATGAGGCAGTAGGAAAATTAAACGAAATCATTAAAGAAAATAATAATAATGCTAAAAGAATTGCTGTATTCTCTGAAGAAATAGAAAGGCAAGCTGACAAACTAAAGGAATTAATTAATCGTTTCAAAATAAGTAATTGATTAGTACTAATTGAACAAAGTAAATTTTTTAAAGTTTATTGTCAATTATTTCTTTTTTCAATTAATTCTGCAACATTTTTATCTTGATTTCTGGAATTTATAAGATTTCCAATAGGCCATACTTCAATGTCATTATCAGAAATTGGACTTAATAGAGAAGAAATTTTCAATCCATTTTTTGAGTTATCTATCCATGCTTCTTCATTATTTTTAGATAATATAACGGGCATTCTTTTTTTAGAATTATGAATTTTAGCCATTACGGAATTTGCTTCACATGTTATAACTGAGAATCCATTGTAGATTTCACCAGATTGTAAGTCAACCCATTCATCATAAATACCTGCTACTGCGAAAATATCATCACTTTTCATTTTTATATAAAATGGAATTTTTTCTTTACCATTATGTTGCCACTCAAAAAAACCATGCGTTAAGATTAAACATCTTTTTTTCTTCAATGGTTCTCGAAAAGATGGTTTGTCTTTTAAGGTTTCTGCCTTTGCATTTAAAGTATTATATCTAAATTCTCTGGCTTTTGAAACATCTTTCAACCATGAGGGAATAAGCCCCCAATTCATAAGAGAAATATTCAATGATTTTTCCAGTGTAATTACAGGCACCTTAGGGAATTCAAATGCTGAAATATAATACTTAGGTTCAAATTCCTCTGAATTTAATTCGAACCTTCTATTAAATCGAGACTCAATTTCTGTTCTGGTTTTATGAATTTCGATTACAAAGCACATATTATTATAAAATTCAAATTAATTCAGAAATGTAATTTATGTTTGGATCCATTATAACAAAAAAAGCAAATTACATACAATAATATTCATTTTATATTTACTAAAAATATTTTTAATGCGTGTATGTATTAATAAAAAATTTTCAGTCACTATGTCACAGTCTTAAAAATATTTTCTAAAATTTTAAAAAAAAAGTCAATTATTCAGACAATGACATTTAAAAAAATATTGATAAATTCGCAATTAGTTTTAATTTGATAATAAATATAATATGAACAAATAGTAAATTAAATGGGAAAAAACTTATTTGACTTAATTTTTTCTTAAAAAAAATACCTGACAAAACTTCATTAAATAAATATTTTCTTATATTTTATTTAATTTATAGTCTGAATGATTTTTAAAAAATGATTCAATAAAGTTGAAGTTTTCTAATATCTATTTTCAATAAATTTTTGACCTTTTCAATTATTATCTTAACTCATTAGTGTCCACTTAAATGTAATTGATTTTCAACTGTATACAATTTAGTTCTTTGACATCTTTGTAATCTTGATTTGTAAGTAGTTCTTTTAGAGGTGTTTTATCCAAAAGGGATATGCTTAAAATCTGTAGAATTTCGTAGATTGAACGCTCTACTTTCAATTTGTTACTAATTATTGTAACCAGACAATAAACAATGATTGCTGAGTAAATTTGTATTTTGACCGCGTTAGGGGTTGTTCCCCAAAACGATTTTATCTTCAGATGCTGTTTTATCCATTTGAAAAACAATTCAACTTTCCAACGGTATTTGTAAAGTAATGCAATTTCATGAGCAGGTAGATCAACATTATTTGTCAAAAAAATAAGGGTTTTCCCGGTTTCTTCATCGTGATACTTAATCTTTCGAAGTTTTTCTGGGTAATCTTTAGATGAATAAAAACTCTCAAGACTTCCTATCTGATCGGAAAGCACACCGCTTTTTTTTTTATTTTGTTTGAGTAGATACGCTTAAATCTGAAGTTTGATTTCGTTCGGGTTACAAAATATGCCGAATGCAAATGTATCTTGAATAACCTCTTAAAATCAATATAACCACGATCAAGAATGTAATATCCTCCTGATTCGTAATGTAAAAAATCCAGAAGATTTACATCATGCACCGAGGCTTTGGTTATATAGATATAAGTAGGTATTGAAGTTTTAATATCATACAAGGTATGCAACTTCACTCCACCTTTGGCTTTGCGGAACTCCGCCCACCAAAAGACATTCAGGCATAAATCAATAGTAGAAGAATCAAAGGCATAGACATTCGATTTGATGTTTAGCTCAAAGTTTTTAACTACTGATGATTTTCTGGCTTCATTAATCAAATAATAAGCAAACTCTTCAAATATTTTATGGTTACGCTTTTCATTTGCTTTGGCCAGGTTTGAACGAGTGACACTCTTGCTAAAACCCAAATGATAATATTTGGATTTGTGAGCATCTAACCCGATCATCAAATCACGCATACTCTCTCTTCCTGTTAACTGACCAAATAGCATACATAAAAGCTGATTCCAACAAGTAAAAAACCTAATGTGCTTATTCCCGCTGTATTTATCAACAAGACAATCGAAAACACGTTTAGGAAGAAAATCTGTAAGTTGAGAGTAAACATATTTGCCTTTATTCATGGTTTCTAGCTTTTCACAAAGCTAAAAACCAACTTTTCAATTCAAATCGACACGTGACAAAAAAGCTCTGCAAACTCGATTTACAAAGAATTTCAAAGAACGATATTTAATTTTTAGTGGACACTAATGATCTTAACTATAAAACAAATCGTTTTTCAATTATATTATATCATATCTCTGAGCGCTTTTAATTCCTTTTATCTTCATAAGTTTATGAATTAGCATTTCTAAATGATTAACATCCTTGACAAATAGTTTAATAATACCTTCAAACTGATCTTCAGTTGTATCTATATTTATTGAACGAAGATTTACTTTTGAATCTTTAGTGATGATATCAGAAAGTTTACTTAAAATACCTACCTCATTTTCACCTATAAGCTTAATAGAAGCATGAAAACTATTATGTCCAGCAGATTCTGACCAGTGTGCTTTTAATACACGATAACCATACTTTTTAATCATTTGGGAAGCATTCGGACAATTTAATCTGTGTATTTTTATTCCCTCGCTAATTGTAACAAAACCAAAGATTTCGTCTCCAAGAATAGGATTGCAACATTTGGCAAGTTTGTAATCTACATTATTTAAGATTTTTTCATCAATTATTAAGACATTTTCAAAATTATCAGAGATAACAGGCATTATTTTTTCAATTGGCAAATCTCCAATTTTTTCAGTTGTTTTTGATTCATTTGCTTCAGTGGTGATCAAGAAATTCTTTATTTCAGACATGGTAATATTTTCATTGGCTATCAATGAATAAAAATCTATTGAATTCTTTAATTTAAAATATCTTAATAATTTTGAAATAATTAAATCATTGAATGGTAACTTCCAATTACGCATTCTTCGTTTGAATATTTCTTTGCCATTATCAGCTTCTTTTTGTTTTTCTTCTTTTAGTGCAAATTTAATTTTTGATTTAGCTTTACTTGTTTTTACGAATTCCAGCCAATCAGATTTAGGTGTTTGATTTTTTGAAGTTTGAATTTCTACTTTATCGCCGTTGCTTAAAACAAAACGAATAGGCACATTTTTACCATTAACGCGTGCTCCTGTACATTTATCACCTATATCACTATGAATATCATATGCAAAATCTAATACTGTAGAACCTTTGCGCAATTTCCTTAAATCACCCTTTGGAGTAAATACGAATATCTCATTCAAATCATTATTTAATTTAGCTGATTCAAAATAATGAGGATCACTAGTATCGGGTATTTCTAATACCTTTGACATTTTTTTTAACCATGCATCAAAACTATCAGTACTTTTTTGTCCTTTATATTTCCAATGCGCAGCAAGACCTTTTTCAGCTATTTCATCCATACGTTTAGAACGAATTTGGACTTCAACCCATTTTTCACCAGGCACAAGTACCGTTGTATGAAGAGATTCATAACCGTTATATTTTGGTTTTGAAATCCAATCACGCATACGTTTTGGATTAGGTTGATATAAACTTGTTACAATTGAAAATACATTCCAACAATCTGATTTTTCATTTATTGAGTTACTATTAAGAATTATTCGAATTGCAAAAACATCAAATACTTCATTTAATTCAACATTTTTTTTATTCATTTTATTCCAAATGGAGAAAACAGATTTTGTGCGACTTTTAATTTCATAATCAAAGCCATTGGAATCCAATTCTAATTTAATCGGGGATATTATTTCTCTGATAAATCTATTCCTTTTTACAGATGTTTCCTGAAGTTGAACAGAAATAAAATCATACATTTTAGAATTCGTAAATTTCATAGACAGATCTTCAAGTTCAGTTTTAAGTAAATGCATACCTAACCTATGTCCAATTGGAGCATAAAGATTAAAGGTTTCATTTGCAATTCTTTTCTGACTTTCAGCATCTTCAAAATCCAAATTGCGCATAACATACAATCTTTCAGCCAATTTTATTAATATTACTCTAATATCACTAGTAAGGGTCAACAAAAGTTTTCGAAAGTTTTCAGCCTGATTAAGTTTATTATTTGAATCTATTTTAGAAATCTTGTTCAATTCATCTGACATAGAAAGAATTTTATTGCTAAATGCTTCTTCTATTTTAATTCTTTCAATACTTTCATTTTCTATAAATTTATATAACAAAGCACATAAAATTGAATCTGTCCCGAGTCCTATTTCAGAAGTTACAATTTGAGCAATTTGCAGGGAATGGATCAATAATGGACCATAGAATTTAATAATATCCTTTATGCTTGCCTTGTTGATCATAGTAAAAGCAAGACGTACGTATGAAATATTTATAATGTGTATCGATTCTTTACAGAGTTTTAATAATTTTCTATACTCCTTAATAATATGAGGTGAAATAAAGACTTTTTCTTTTGACATAATAATATTTGATTGTAGCAAACTATTAATATTTAAGTCGAAAACAACAAAATTAAATTAAAGTTATTTAGAAGTATCTTAACATGATATCTTTTGAATATAAAAAATCCCGGAAGAAATTTCCGGGATAAATTATTAATAATTTTAAAAGTTATCTAAAACTAACTCCAAGTCCAACGGTTGTAATTGAATAGTTTGCATATGTATAATCAACATTAAATCCGATTAGACCCATTTTTAATTTGAACCCAATATTCAAACGAGGTTTTGTACCTCCTTTGATTGATATGTTTACTGGATTGGCTTTTATATCGTTTACAGTTACATCAACTTGATTTTGTGTTGAATTAAAAGTTGTTGGAATAGGAAAATTGCCTAATAATTTTAAATCAGTACTGGTAGAACTAAAACCTATACCACCGTAAAAAGTAATTACTGGAATATCCAAAGAAACTATTGCACTTGCAGTAAAGCTTTTAACCATTAAATCTAATTGCTGGTTAGAGTAATCCAATGAATCAGAACCATTAATAAATAATATGTTGTTATTAGAATAAAAATCACTAAACGGACTTAGATTTATTTCATTCACCATATGAAGTCTGCTATAACCAGCAATTATAGAAATATTAAGGAAAGGTAATTCATCTATTGCAGGAATCCACTGTTTAATGCTATGTTTGAGACCAATCCCCCATAAGCCTATTTTACTTTTACCACCATTGCCTAAGGAAATTGATGGCATATAGCGCCCGATAATTTCAGTACCCTTTATTAGTCCTAAACCTAATTGAATCATAGGAATTGGTACAAATCCCAGGTTTATTCCACCTGGCGTATTATATGATACTATAGGATGATTGCTTGCATCGGTATAACTAATTAAAGGTCCAGGATTTGTTCCCCCGGCAATAGTTTGCGCAATTGAGGGAGTTATAATACTTGGATTCGAATTGAGATGTAAATCATTTACATCAAATGTCTTATCAGCAGAAGGTATAAAAGCCACATTAAAAGTTAGAGTAAAATCAAAACCTAAAAGACTATGTACTTTAGCAGTATTATACCAACCTGCATTCAAATTATAGCCAAATGCATTGGTGAAAGGTTTGACATAAGCACCCAAAAGTTTGCTAGCGTCATTTGCACCTCCTGAAACAAATAGTCCCACATCAGTAATTTGAGCAAAAGTCGTGCTATTGCTTAGAATAATAAGAGCTAATAAAGCACATGTTTTAAACTTTTTTGAAATTTTTTTCATATTAAATAAAGTTTTATTTTACTACAAATTTTGTCTAATATACAAATAAAATATTTTAAATAGATTATTCAAATTATCATTAATAATAATGTCTTATTTCATTTTGTTTTTACAATAATTCATCAAAATATTTTTAATAAGGGGACAATAATAGCTCTGATAAAAACTCTTATTATCATCTGGATTAATAATTTCAATTAGTTTACGATTAATTGCCAAACTGAAATTAAATCGGTTAACACGATTGTATGCAAAATCTCCTGCAAAGTAGAACATATTTAATCCGTATTTATTATAAGCATAAATTATTGCGGGGAAACTCGCGGAGAGATTATTTGCATGAATTATTGAGTCTCCCAAATCAGTCAGATATATATTGTAGTATGCCAATACTTCATTGGTATCTGCTACAGAAACTATTTCAAACCAATTTAAAAATTCAATATCATCAGGCAAATGAAATTTATTTTGCAATTCATTGCATGAATTAATATAAGGTTTTTCTGAAATTAAATGTATATTCTTTTGAAGGACAATTACTTTGTTATTATTTGTCAGAATAATTCCAGGTCCCTTGTAAGGCCAATGCCTGTTATTTTGAAAGAAATATTTATTTACAAGCGCACTCGGTAATTCAGCTTTATTAGATGAATCAAGATTACTGACGAATTTACCAATCCAGCCACTTGAATGAATTCCTAATAAATTTTCAGTTTTATATCTTATCAATTCTGAAGTTGGTATACCCAGCGTATTGTATTCTAACATAATTAGCTTATTTTTTTCTTTCATTTTTCTGAGTAGCAGATAATCGTTTTGATTAAGTCCGCCCTCAATTAAGGAACCCTCTGCATTTGCCCTAAACTCTTTATACCATTCACTATAGGATATTCCATAAGTATCTATATAATATAATACGTCATAAGTATCCGAGATGCTATCAATTTGTTCAAGGGAAATTCTTTTTATTTTATATTGGCGATTACTTAATGGTTTTTGTGGAAAGAAACCATAATAATCTCTTTTACAATCATAATAGTCGCCAGAAAGCTTTGTTATACGTGAGTTACCTAAAATCTCAAAAAATGAACGATGGGTTTCATAATTAAAATTTTTTACAGATTTATCTAAAACAAAAATATTAATTTCTGTTTTGGGATGCCAAAGCCAAATAATGTAATCACATATAATTAGTAATAAAATGATAAAAACAATGGATAGAAGAATATATTTAATAGTTTTCACTTTAAAAATGTAATTTATTATGATAATAAGTTAAAATTGATATAATTCTATATCACAAAAATTTACAATTTGATTACTAAATAAACTATAAGTACTACTTGTACTTATAAAAGTGAGAAAACCTATAATAATAAATAAAAACTGTTTAATTAATTTATGACTAAATGTAGTAATATTATTCTAATAAGCATAATAAATATTGAGTGGCTACTAATAGTTGAAAATCGATATTATACCGATTATTAGTTCATAAAAAATTAAGTAAAAACTAGGTTTGCACTTATAATGTTATAAAGACATTAAATATATTATATGAATAAAACTAAACACAAATTTTTTGTAGAAAATGTAGCACTTTCTGCAAATTATTATAAAGAATATCTTGGTTTCAGTTTATAGAAAAAACATCGAAAATTTGGCCAACTTTATTCTTCACAAATGCTTTTTTATAATTATGTTCTTTATTTTGAATAATCGAATAAAACTGATAATAATAATAAAATAATTTTTCAATTAAACTTGAACAATATTTAAATTAGGTAATTTTATAATAATTAATGAATAAAATTTAAAATATGTAATTTGCTTATTAATGATGAATACGGAATTATAAAGTTTTCTTTAATAGATTGTGATGGAAATATAATAGTTTTTAGAAGTCATTAAATAATGTCTATATTATTTCATCTCGTCATAATTTTAGCAATTGAAAATGATTATCAGATATGTAATAAAACGATCTAAATAGTACATGTTCTATTTTACATTTTTTTAAATAAAAAAAATATTTATTCCTTTTTATTTGGTATAGTAATTGAAGATATTTGCAAATATTAAAAATCAAAAATCTCAAACCATGAAAAAGTTATTTATGTTATTTATGGTACCTGCTACCATTTTATTTGTCAATAGTTGTACAACCCGACATGTTCAACGTGTCAATAATGATCAGATGATTGATTTGAGTGGCCGTTGGAATGACAGTGATTCGAAAATGTGTGCTGACGATCTCACTCAACAAATACTTGGGGAAAAATGGATACCTATGTTCGAACAACAACACAATATGAACAAACCGGCCGTGATTGTTGGTTTAGTTAAAAATAAAAGCCATGAACATATAGAATCGGAAACGTTCATTAAAGACATTGAAAAAGCAATTATAAAAAATGGCTCTGTCCGACTAATACAGGCTGGAGAAAAAAGAGAAGAGTTACGTCATGAAAGAGCAGATCAACAAGATTTTGCCTCAAAAGAATCTTCGAAAAAATGGGGTCAGGAATTAGGAGCTGATTTCATTCTTCAGGGAACAATTAATTCAACTGTAGATTCTTATAATAAACAACAAGTTGTAGATTATCAAATTGATCTTGAATTGACCAATTTGGAGACAAATGAAATAGTTTGGATTGGAGATAAAAAAATAAAGAAACTTATAGATAACTGACAATTTACAGTTATTTCTATTAATAATATTTGTAATTAAAATACTGCGAAATTTAAAATAATTATAAAGTGTAAATATCTCGATAACAGGGAAAACCAGTTGAATTAATAACAGGTTTTCCCTGTTATTCTTTAATACTTTAAAAATGCCCAAATAAGTTTTTTCTATCGAAATTCTAATATTCTAATGAATTTAAAAATATTACATAAGAAAAAAATAATTATCATATTTTCAATAATCATTTTTTCAGGATGTGCAACATATTTTATGAAGACTTTGCGCTTTCAGGAAACTGTCATGAAAGGTAACATGACAGAAGCTGATCAGCTTATGTTAAAAGATAAAAAAGGAATGAAGGGAAAGAACGCGATCCTTCATTATTTAAATCATGGTTATGTCGCATTTATGCTAAATGATTGGACCAGAAGTAATCAGTATTTTTCAACTGCTGATAGATTAATAGAAGATCAACAAAAAAATTATCTAAACGAAACCTTTGCATTACTTACAAATCCTATGGTTAAGCCTTATAAACCCGAAGATTTTGAAGTTGTAATGCTCAATTATTTTACTGCTTTAAATTATATTAATTTAGGGCAATATGATGATGCTTTGGTTGAATGTAAAAGCTTAAATATTAAACTTAATAAATTAAATGATAAGTATAAGCAAAATAAAAACCGATATCAACATGATGCTTTTGCTCATTTGTTAATGGGATTAATTTATGATGCAAATGGTGACTATAACAATGCATTTATTGCTTATCGCAATGCATATGAGATTTATGAAAGTGATTATGCAAAGTATTTTAATATGCAAGCTCCTTTACAACTTAAAAAAGATTTACTTAGAACAGCATATTTAACCGGATTCTATGACGATATGGACGAATATGAAAATAAATTCGGGATGAAATTTGAAAAAGATACAACTTCTCAAGCTGATTTAGTATTCATCTGGTTAAATGGATTTGGACCGGTAAAAAGTGAATGGAGTATAAATTTTACTATTGTTCAGGGTCAAGGTGGAATTGCAACTTTTGTAAACGATGAAAATAACCTTTCATTTCCTTTTCCTCTTGGAAATATGAATAGCCAGGACAGAACTGCTTTTTCTGACCTTCATTTATTAAGAGTAGCATTTCCTAAATATGTCGAAAGAAAACCTTATTATGCAAAAGCGCAACTTCTTGAAGATAATAATGTCTACGATGTTGATTTAGCCGAAAACATAAATGAGATAGCTTTCAAAACTCTAAACGATAGGATGATGCGAGAATTTGCCACTTCCTTACTAAGACTTGCAATTAAAAAATCTATAGAAGAAATGACGAGACACCAAAACAAAGACATTGGTGCAATAGTAGGTATAGTAAATGCTTTGACTGAAAAAGCAGATACAAGAAATTGGCAAACCTTACCTTATTCTTTTTCTTATGCGAGAATCCCTTTAAATATTGGTATGAATAATTATAAATTAAAAGTATACACAACAAATGGAGAAAGCAGATTATATGATTTTTCTGTAATTGCGGAAAAAGGTAAGACTTATTTTCAATCTTTTCATAATATTGAAAGTTATACTATAAATATGGACTCAAAATAAAATTCTAAATTTGAGATGAAAAATATTAAGGGTTTGAAAGAGCAACCGGTATAATTTTGCCATTAAAATATTTGTGACCTGTTAAAGCAAAATCAACAATGAATTTAGCAATTTCTGACGCTTTTACAGGTGCAGTATAGCCTGGAAATGCTTTATTAAGCATCGGCGTTTCTACAGCACCCAGGGCAAGACAATTAACGGCAATATTTAAATCTTTTAACTCTATTGAAAGGCTTTCAGATAGATTTGCCAAAGCTGCTTTACTTGAACTGTACCAGGATAGCCCCTGATATTTTGAACTTCCCTGAAAACCTCCCATGCTTCCTATATTAACAATGTGAGATTTGTCTTTTTTACCCATAAATGGTATTAATGTATTTATTAACTTAGCAGGAGCAAATAGATTAATATTAAAAATATTTAAAATTTCCTCTTGAGTATAAGAAATAAATGGTTTATTAATAAGAATACCTGCGTTATTTATTAATATATCCACATAATCAAAATGATCTCTTATTTTATTGAGTAAAGTATTTTCACTTGTTTTGATATCATTCAAATTATAAACTATTGGTTTAAATATACTTTTGTTTCCTGCTTTTTCAAGTTCTATTAATGGTTCGGAAGTCCTGGAAATACCTACTACCCTATGATCACCAGAAAAAATAAAAATGCGTGCAATTTCATATCCAATTCCCTGGCTGCAACCTGTAATTACTACGTTCATTTGAACTGAATTAAATAAAAGGCAATTTAATAAATTCAATTAATTTTACAGAAAATAAACGTTATGAAACGTACTGTAATTCTTGTTTTTTTTCTAATCATTGCGTTTGAATCTTCAATTATAATGGCTCAAGTAAAAAAAGATGACCGTAAAAAGGAAGGTATTTCGAAAAGATTAGTTTTTGGTGGAATGGTTGGTCTTCAATTTGGCACAATTACATCAATTGAAATTTCACCAATTGTAGGATATTACTTATTCCCACGATTGTTAGCAAGCTTAGGACTTTCTTATCAATATTACAGAGAATCATATTATAATTCTTTTTTTTCATCAAATATCTATGGGATAAGAACAGCTATGAGCTATACCGTTATAGATAATATTGGGAAAAATCTTGCTATTAAATCAAATTTTGGGATATATACACATTTAGAATATGAATTACTTAATTTGGATCGGGATTTATCAAATGAAGTTACACATGAGAAAGTAAAAAGATTTTGGCTTCCCGGAGTTATTATTGGAATTGGCATAAGACAACCATTTGGTAAAAACAATTCATTCAGTATTGCCTTACTATACAATATTATTGCAAATTCCAAAACCCCCTATGACAATCCATTTCTTCGAATAGGATTCTTCTTTTAAAATGAAATGAAATCTAAAATAAATTTAAATTAAGTTTAAAGCTTTTTTAAGTAAACTTTTTCATGTTACTTTATCGAATTATTTTAATAACGATTAATATTATTTCTAATGACAATTGCAAAAGATAAGGTAGTTTCAGTTATTTATGAATTAATGATTGCTAATAATGAAGCTGAGATAATAGAAAAAGTTTCAGAACAAAATCCTTTGACTTTTTTACTTGGTTATGGTAACCTTTTACCCAAATTCGAATCAAATTTATTTGGCTTACAGGTTGGTGATGCTTTCGATTTTGTTATAAATAGCCAGGAAGCATATGGAAAAATTTCTAAAGATGTAATAATCAAATTGCCAAAATCAGTTTTTAAAACAGACGACAAGGTTGACGAAAGCCTTTTAAATATTGGCAATATTGTACCAATGATGGATCAATCCGGAAACAAATTTAATGGAAAAGTAATTGAAGTAATTGATAATATGGTGACAATGGATTTTAATCATCCATTAGCTGGAGAAGATTTACATTTTAAAGGTCAGGTAATTGATGTCAGAGAAGCAACTCAGGAAGAACTTACACATGGGCATATTCATGGAACTAATAATTGCGCAAGCTGCAATAGTTGCGAATCTGACTGTGATAAAGGATGTAATTAATTCATTATTTGTTTCTGATCAGAGCCTTCTTTACCCGAAGAGAAAGTTCATCTGGACTGAAAGGTTTAGTTAAATAATCATCAGCGCCTAATTCAAAAGCCGAGAGAACAGTTTCTTCCAAACCAACTCGAGTTACCATAATAATAGGAATATTTAATTTCATCTTGTTTCTTACAAATTTAATTAAATCAAGTCCACTAAAATTAGGCATATGCAAATCAGTAAGAAGAATATCGATTTTGTTATTTTCAAGTAATATTGATGCTTGTTTACCATCTGCGGCTGAAATTACTTCATAACCGTCAATCTTCATTCTATGCTCTAACGCTTTGCGCGTCATGCTATCGTCTTCAACAATAAGTACTGTCATATGATCTTTAGTTTTAAATTTTAAAATCGGATTTAATTTCTAAAATAATATCATCACAGAATGCTTTTATATTTAAAAGCAGTGGATTAATTAATTCGAGATTTGTTTGCGTTTTTGTAAATTGCTCAAGTTTTCTTAAGTCGTCACGAATATTTTCTGCACCAACAAAATCAAATGATGGCATAAACTTATGAACTGTTTTATATAATTGAGACCAGTTTGATGTGCTTAGACAATTATCAATTTCACCTAAAACATTTGGTGTATTCTTTACAAAATCATTTAACATGTCAATAATAAATTCATGATCACCTGATGAAATTTCTTCCAGATATTGCAAATTATAAAGCTTCCCCATATTATTTATTAGATTTTTTAGTATTTAGTTGAAAAATAAAGTTTATTTGATGCTTAAAATGAAAAAATACTACTACATAAATAATTGTTTTATAATTTTTTATTAATTTGACAACATCCAATCTTTAATATTCTCAGATTATGTACAAATTTATTCTAATATAAAAATTAATTTGCATTGCAGGTACTTTTTTTCAATTGAACACATTTTCAATGATGAAAATTGAAAATTAAATTTATAGGCCAAATTAAAAAATTTACAGGATTATTCAATCTTAATTAC
The DNA here is from genome assembly GCA_963851385.1 of uncultured Bacteroidota bacterium. Classification (GTDB taxonomy): domain Bacteria; phylum Bacteroidota; class Bacteroidia; order Bacteroidales; family DTGW01; genus CAWEFA01. Next base: position 251,652 of record CAWKPE010000015.1, read on the forward strand.
TAGTTAATTAATTTATTAATAAATAAATGAATACAAGTCAACCTTTAGCTGACAGAATGCGTCCTAAATTATTGTCTGAATTTGAAGGTCAGGAACATTTAATTGGTAAAAAGGGATCAATAAAAAAAAGCCTTGATTCAGGTACCTTACCATCAATGATATTTTGGGGGCCTCCTGGAGTGGGCAAAACTACATTAGCTGGTCTTATAGCTAATCAATTAGAACGTCCGTTTTATATGCTTAGCGCAGTAAATTCGGGGGTAAAAGATGTTCGGGAAACTATCGATAAAGCAAAGGACCAGCAATTATTTGGTAAAGGCGGTCCAATATTATTTATTGATGAAATACATCGATTTAGCAAATCACAACAAGATAGCTTGTTAGGTGCTGTGGAAAAAGGAATAATTACTCTTATAGGTGCAACTACAGAAAATCCATCATTTGAAGTTATTTCACCACTTCTTTCCCGTTGTCAGGTATATATAATGAATCCTTTAGACGACGAACAATTAGTTATAATTATGAATCGTGCTATTGCAAATGATATATATCTGAAAAAAATTAAAATCCAGATTATTGAAAAAGAAGCTTTATTGAGAATAGCAGGAGGCGATGCACGAAAACTGTTAAATGCACTTGAAATAATCGTTAATTCACAAATAAATGATTTTGGAAATAATAAGGAAAAACCAATAATCATTGACAATAAGATTACTCTTGACATTATTCAAAAAAATATTGCTCTTTACGATAAAAGCGGTGAACAACATTATGATATTATATCGGCGTTTATCAAATCAATGAGAGGAAGCGATCCAAATGCGGCTGTTTACTATCTTGCAAGAATGCTAAATGGTGGTGAAGATATTGAATTTATTGCACGGCGAATGGTTATATTAGCAGCAGAAGATATCGGACTAGCCAATCCTAATGCTTTATTACTTGCAAATAATTGTTTTCAGGCAATACATGTAATTGGCATGCCTGAAGCACGTATTATACTTTCTGAAACTGTAATTTATCTGGCTACATCCGCTAAAAGCAATTCTTCTATAGTGGCTATTGATGAAGCTCTCGAATTTATTAGGCAAACCGGTGATTTGCCAGTTCCTCTTCATTTACGCAATGCACCTACAAAACTAATGAAGGATTTAGGCTATGGTTCGGATTATAAATATGCTCATAGTTTCGAAAATAATTTTATATATCAAGAATTTCTTCCGGAAAAAATATCAGGAAAAAAATTTTACAATCCAGGCGATAATACCAAAGAAAATGAATTAAGAACAAGACTCCTGGAATTATGGAAAAAGAAGTATGGTTATTAGTATTTATATTCTTTTGTTGAATATTTTTGAATTTAGTTAAATTTAAACTCTGAAAAACTTTATTAAACTTAGCATTGTATTTTGTTATAATATAAGTTCCATTGGCAGATTAAGAAATTTAAAGTCTCTATATTAATTGTTTAAATAACTTAAAAAATGATGAAATCCGTACTAGAAAAAATTGAAAATTTACGTGACCTAGACAGCGGTAATTTTTTTATTATGGCGGGACCTTGTGTTGTCGAGAGCGAAAAAATAGCATTTGAAACAGCTGAAAGGATTCTGAAAATTACTGAAAAACTTAAGATTCCTTTTATTTATAAATCATCTTACAGAAAGGCTAATAGGCAAAAAATTGATTCTTTCACTGGTATAGGTGATGAAAAAGCTTTGAAAATATTAAGAACTGTAGCTGAGATATACGAAATTCCAGTTGTAACCGATATACACAATCAGGAAGAAGCTTGCCTTATTGCTCAATACGTTGATATAATTCAAATACCTGCTTTTTTATGTAGACAAACTGAATTGTTAGTCGCTGCAGCCCGAACGGGTCGCGTAGTTAATATTAAAAAAGGACAATTCATTGCTCCCGAATCGATGCAATTCGCAGTCCAAAAAGTTGTCGAATCAGGCAATAGAAATATTATGTTGACCGATCGCGGAACTATGTTTGGATATCACGATATAGTAGTAGATTACCGTGGCATAAGTGAGATGCAAAAAACTGGTTTCCCTGTTATATTAGATATTACACATTCGCTGCAAGTGCCCAATCAGTCGTCAGGTATATCAGGTGGAAAACCGGAAATGATCGAAACAATTGCACGTGCAGGTATAGCTGTAGGTGTCGATGGTATATTTATTGAAACACATCCCAATCCCTCTGAAGCGAAATCAGATGGCGAAAGCATGCTAAAACTTGATCTTCTGGAAAATTTGTTAACTCGTTTGGTAGAAATAAGAAGGACTATTATAAAATTTGAAAAAACAAAATGATTAATTTTTTAGATTTGGCTAGACACAGATTCTCTTCGCGTAAGTACCTTAATAAACCAGTTGAAGAAGACAAATTGCTTAAGGTACTTGAGGCAGCTCGCATTGCACCTTCAGCAGCAAATAAGCAACCATGGATTTTTTATATTATAAGAGATGAAAACAATCGAAAAAAAATTGCAGAAACTTATCACCGAGAATGGTTAATGAGTGCGCCAGTTATAATTGTCGCTTGTGCGGAACATAAAAGCGCATGGGTTCGTTCTGACGGTAAAGACTATTGCGATATTGATCTGGCTATCGCCATTGACCATATTACACTGCAAGCGACCAATCTTGGTTTAAGCACTTGTTGGATATGCAACTTTGATACTTCAAAATGTAAAAAGATTCTTCAGCTTTCAGAGAGTATTGAACCTATTGCCATTGTACCACTCGCCTACCCTGCAGATTCTGCAGATCCTGACAGGCATATATCAGTTCGTAAACCTTTAAGTGAAATTATTAAATGGGAATTTTAACTCACTATTAAGATGAGAAACATATCCTTTTTACCAGTTGAAGATTCCGATTTTAATACAATAAAAGAAATTTATAACTATTACATTTTAAATTCAACAGCAACATTTCATACAGAGCCAATTACTATTGAAGATTTACATGAATTTATTTTTGTCAATCATCCTTATTACAAATCGTTTATAGTTAAAGAAAATGAAAACTTAGCAGGTTATTGTTATTTAACCTTTTTTAAAAAGCGACAGGCATATAACAGAACTGCTGAAGTTACCTTGTACTTAAAACCGGAATTCTGCAATAGAGGTATAGGAAAAGAAACATTGAGTTTTCTTGAAAAATCAGCCAATATCAATATCATAAAGAACCTGATTGCAGTGATATCATGCGATAATGTCAAAAGCATTAAATTATTTGAAAAAATGGGATATGAAAAATGCGCCCATTATAAGAAAGTTGGTGAAAAATTTGGACAAATTCTTGATGTTGTATCGTATCAGAAATTCTTGTAATACATATTACTTAATAATCAATTAAGGATTACTAAAATAAAAAAGCGCCACTTTATTTTTCAAATGGCGCTTCGGTTTTTCAGCGGGTCTGTAAGCCGGGTTCTGTATCACGCTTTCGCGGGATTTCTATCATTTATCTTGTCCTGATGTCACCACCAAGATCTAGCGGCCTACCCCCCGGCATAGGACGAGCAATCCTTAATTGCCGGTATACATGGCCTTGCAACCCATGAGATGTACGGCTAATGATGTCACCATCAAAACCGGTGAGCTCTTACCTCGCCTTTTCACCCTTATTCGCCGAAGCTTTAGCGAAAGCGAACCTTCGCTATTTTCGACAAACGGTTATTTTCTGTTACACTACTTTACCTTTTCAGATATCTTCCAGTTAGGAAGCATGGTGCTCTGTGTTGCCCGGACTTTCCTCTCTCCAACTAAGTAAAGAGCGATAGAACGACCCGCTTTATTTTAAATTTTTTGTATTCAATTTTTAAGAAATTTAGTCAATAATACTATTTGAAAATTACCATCGTCGCACCATAGCCATATTCAGCAAACGATGCATCCTGATATTTCAAATCGGGATATTTTGTGTCAAGTGTTTTCCGAAACTCATAGCGAAGTTTCCCGTTACCTACTCCATGTATAAAAACAATCTTTTTGGTTTTTCCCTTTAGAGCTCCTTCTAGTGCAGTTGCGAACCTAGCCATTTGGATGTTTATTATTTCCCCGTTTGAAAGTCCTTTCTCATTGTCAATAATCTCTTCGATGTGTAAATCAACCTTTTCAATTTCAGTAACATTTTTATCTTGCTTCTTTTCTGATTTTTTCTCTATAAGATCCTTAACCTTAATATTTTTCTTTTCAAATAAATGATTTTCGAAAATTCTATAGTCAAGTAAATCTATCAGATATGCCGGATCATCAAAATACTCAGTTTCTTTAAAATTTGAAATAAATGGTTTTTCCATAGTCTGAAGATTCAGCATATAATGAATTGGAGGCTGAGCTTTGAATACATATTCAGAATAAAATAAAATATCAATTACAATTGCCTGAAAAGAAAGCAATTGCTTGTTTTGAATGCTGCCAATATTTGCTAAAGTTCCAGGCTCCAATTCACCTTTATCCAACAACCTTAATTTATCATTCTTTTTTAAAGAAATAGCATAATTCAAAAGATAATCACCATCATTAAGCAGATACAAAATAAAAACCCTTTCTTCATCATCTGTACTTTCACCCACTAATGTGATAGCAAAAAGAGGTTTAGGTATCTCATCAAATTCTTTAACTGACTTTATATGTATAGTTTTAATTTGTTTATCTAATCTTTTATTTGTATTATCCAAAGATTGTATTTTCTTTTTTTCTTCTATTGTCTTATTCTTATGGTTTGTAGGTTCAATGATAATCAGTTTATCCATAAGTACCGGAATCTCAAAACCATCTTCAATTTGTACAATTACCTTCTTTTTATCGATGATATTAATTACAATTCCACCACCAGATTCATTCAAAAATTTTACTTTATCGCCTATTTTTATTTCCATTAATTATACTAATAAGGGATGCAAAATTAGCTATTTTTACGCCATTTAAATTAAAATGTATGCAATACATTCCAATCAGCGACTATAATTATAATTTGACTGAAGAAAGAATTGCAAAATATCCTTTACACATTAGAGATTCTTCAAAATTATTGGTTTACAAAAATGAACAATTAAGTAATAATATTTTTTCTGATTTGGATAAGCATTTACCCTCTAATAGTTTATTGGTTTATAATGATACTAAGGTTATTCAGGCTCGTTTACTTTTCAGAAAAAAAACCGGTTCAATTATTGAAATATTTTGTCTTGAACCTTATGAGCCAGTTGACAATCAGGATGCATTATTAGAAAAAGGATCTTGTGACTGGAAATGTCTTGTTGGTAATATAAAAAAATGGAAAGATTATATTCTGAAAGAAGAACTCTTGATCAACCATAATAAAATAACAATAGAAGTTACAAAAAAAGAAATACGGAGAGAATGGAATATCATACATTTTAAATGGGAACCAGCCACTTATTCTTTCGGTGAGATACTGGAGGCTTTTGGCAAAACGCCTATTCCTCCATATTTGAATCGTCCAAGTGAAGAGATAGATCGGACACGATATCAAACCATTTATTCATCCCAAAATGGTTCAGTAGCAGCTCCCACGGCTGGTCTGCACTTTTTGCCATCGGTATTCGAAAAATTGAAAAATAAAAATATTTTACCCGTTAACCTGACCCTTCATGTTGGCGCTGGTACATTCATACCTGTGAAAGAAAAAAATGCCGCATTGCATTTAATGCACAATGAGCCGTTCATAATTAAAAAGGAATTAATTCAACAATTAATTAACTATAGTGGTAATATTACAGCTACTGGAACCACCTCGTTAAGGGCACTTGAAAGTATTTATTGGGTAGGTGTAAAACTTCTGGAAAATAATAATGATCCTTTTAATATTGATCAATGGGAAGCTTATAGTTTGCCTCGCAATTACTCGACAATATCTTCATTTAAAGCAATTTTAGAATATTGTAATATAAATAACAATGTTAAAATTTATGCCAGAACAAAATTAATGATTGTTCCAGGTTATAGGTTCATGGTGGTTCAGCGATTAATTACAAATTTTCATCAGCCTGAAAGTACTCTTTTATTGTTAGTTGCTGCGTTCGTTGGAGAAAATAATTGGAAAAAAATTTATCAATTTGCCCTTAAAAATGGCTATAGGTTTCTAAGCTATGGAGATAGTTCATTATTATTTCGAAAAAACTAATATATTATTTTTCTAATAATATATAAAATAAACCGTTATAAGTTATTATAAATATAAGTCTTATAGTTGCTTTTGATATACCCTGAATCTTTTTATTTCAAAAGCTCCATATTTCTTAGTCTCAGCAATCATGTCTTTATTGTCTTCCATCACTACATGAGTATCAACACTAGTCATTCCTGCCTTTCTTGCTGACTCAATAGTAGCAAGGCCAAGGAATACATCTAATCCCTGTTTTTGATAAGCTGGTTTTACACCTCCCAGCATAGTATTCACTGATTTTGCAGTTTTTATGGCACGAAGAATATAAAACAATCCAAATGGCAATAGCCTGCCTTTGGACTTTTGAATTCCTTTGTACATATTTGGCATAGCGACCATAAAAGCAACAACTTCATCACCTTTCGTCACTATTTTTACAAATCTTGGATTTAGGATTGGTAAATAACGATTAGCTAGTTCATACATTTCCTTCTCGTCCATTGGCATAAATCCATAAATATCACTAAACGAATCATTAACTGCATTGTAAAACAGGAACAATATATTTTTTAAGTTGACCGCGTTTAGTAAATTCAAGAAATTGAAGTTCCTTCTTTGAAATAACTCGTTGAAATATACGTTGATAAATCTCTGGTAATTGAATACTTAACGGAAAACGATGAATGACACAATCCAGTTCTTTTTCGTAACCTTCTTTCTCAACCAATACTGGCAAATACTCAGGATTTGTAGCACTGTCAACTACTGGTTCATATTCAAATCCTTTAATGAGCAAACCCTGATGGATCTCTATCAGTAAAACCAAACGGACCAACAATTTTATTCATGCCTTTTTGTCTTCCCCATTTTTCAATTTCCGAAATCAAGCTCTTTGAAACCTCAGGATCATTATAGCAATCAAAATATCCAAATCGAACATTTTTAATTTTTAATAATTTATTATGATTGTTATTGATAATACCCATGATCCTGCCAACCGGTTTTGCATCTTTATATGCAAGTAATAATATGTAATCACAGCCACGGAAGGACAGATTTTTTTTTGAATCAAAGAATTTTTTTTCGTCAAAATAAATTGGCGGCAACCAATTCTTCTGATCTTTATGAATTTTCTCAGGTAGATAAATGAATTCTTTTAAATCTTTTTTAGTAATTACTTCTCTCAGAATCAATGCCATATCAATATTTTTAATTTCTTCAAAATCAGTACATTTTTTTCGAAAGATAATTATTTTTTTTGCTTTGAAAAGTAAATTATTTACTTAAGTATTGAAATCTCAAAAAAATAAAATAAGTTAAATGAGAATAGAAATTAATGAAATAAAAAATTGATGTCCTTTGACGTAAAAATAATTAATAAAATCTGAGTATATTATTCAATATTAGCCTTCCCAATTAAATCAGATATAGTTTGTTTATTTTTAGATAAATATTCTGTTAAATCTTCATGTATTTCTTCAAAAATCGTATTGTTAATAAACCATTGAGTCCCTATACCAACGGCTGTGGCTCCAGCTAAAATATATTCCATAGTGTCATTAAAATTTGAAATTCCTCCAATACCTATTATTGGAATTTCTTTTCTTTTACATTCTGGAATTTTTCTAAAGCATTCATAAACCATATATAATCCAACAGGTTTAATGCATGGTCCGGACAAACCACCTACCTGATTTCCCAAAATAGGTTTCATGGTATTAATGTCGATAGCCATTCCTCTTAAAGTATTTATCATTGATAAAGCATCGGTTCCGCCATTTATTGCAGCTTTTGCAATTTGAGTAATATCGGTAACATTTGGACTAAGTTTGGTAATCAAACACAGTGAATCCTGAACTTTGGATTTAATTTCCTTAACAACTTGCTCAACTAAATTAGGATCAGCTCCAAAAGCAGCACCCCCTTTTTTAATGTTTGGGCACGATACATTAATTTCCAAACCACTTATTGCATTGTTTGTATCACTCGTTTTAATTATGTTAGCCAATTCACCAAACTCATCAATTGTACCAGCAGAAATATTAACAATAATTGGTATTTTATATTTTCGTAATTCCGGGATGTCTTCTTCAAAAAATTTTTTTACACCTTTATTTTGCAAACCAATAGAATTTAGTATTCCAGACCTGACTTCAACAATACGGGGATCTGGGTTTCCAAGACTTTTATTAATAGATACGCCTTTTGTTACAAAAGCGCCCAACGATTCCAAAACTTTTTTCCTGTTTTGTAAAAAATTAATTTCATCCTTGCTTCCGGATGTACCAGAGGAAGTTAAAAGAGGCGCTTTTAATAAAATGTTTTTTAACCTTACACTCAGCTTATTCATTCCAACTTATTTGTTTTGATTCAATAATAGGACCATCAATACATACACGAGAATAATGATTTTCACCCTTTAGAATGGTTTTACAAACACAGGAGAAACATACACCTATTCCACAAGCCATCCGCTTTTCCATTAATACATAGGATTTTACGTTGTAAAGAGAAGTTATATTGTGTACTTTTTGCATCATAGGTAAAGGACCACAGGTAAATGTAAGAATTTTCAAATTATGATGTTTCTTTAAATATTCAGTATAGGGTTCAGTAATAAAACTCCCTTTAAATATATTCTTAATATTACTTGTTTCTTTTTCTTCCTCAGTATCGCTAAGAAATGACATATAAATATCTGAAGTTTCGGATAGTCCTAAAAATTTCAAATCATCTACATATATCTTGGCATTTCTGCCAGTACCCGTAAAACTTTGCTCTTCTGTGTCTATATAATGAATGTGACTGTACTTTTCTATACCAATAAATGCTTTAACTTTAATATTAAAATATCTCAATGCTTGCACGATATAAACGAGTGGAGCAATACCAACTCCTCCTCCAATAATATGAACTTCATCAATATCATCTTTTAAAATTTCTCTAAAATCAAATATTTTTCCAAGTGGTGCTAAAATTTCAACTTTATCGCCTTTAGCTAATTTTGTCAATTCGTTCGTACCAATTCCATTATCCAATACTTTGTATAATATTTCAAACTTATTTGGTTGTATGGTATATAAAATTGTTGCTAGATTTTTGTCTAAATTTAGTTTTGATAAATAATCATAATCAAAATTCTCATAATAGGTTCTGTAAATCCCAAACGGACGTTTTAAATATGATATTTGTTTTGTTCTTAAATCATTGTGAATATTAGGATTAATATCTGAAATGGAATTAACTATATGAGGTTGATAGTATTTTGATATTTCTTTTTGTTCTTTTAAAGTATTAATCATAATAAATTGACCTGGTAATATATCTATAGTTTCTTTTGTTTTAAAAGTCAATTTATATAATTTAGAATCTCCTATACCAACCGGGATGTTATCTACAACGTCAATATTATGCAAATCAACAATATTTTTGTAGTTATGTACGCTTTTACCATAATGCCATTTAATAGAAAATACTTTCTCATAAGATTCTTTATCAAATTCAATGATTTTTGCACAAATTTTATCAAATGATGTAAAAAAACTTCTTTTATACACATTTGATTTGTTTACTTGCCTTGCCTCATCTAATTCTTCAGAATTTTTAAATATGATGATATGTATATTTTCATATTTATTATTGTCTATTGTGTAAATATGATTGGATAAATCCTTTAGATTCTTTTCACTTTGATTGCTAAAACTAAATATCAAATTTGTTGATTTGTATTTTAAAATTAAGGTACAATTGTCAGCAACAGTTTTGTTTTTAATTAAATCTGTATGACTGTTTTCTTTTAATGAAATAAAGGTCTGATCAATACATTTCTCATTTATATAACAGATTTTTGTATCAAGCCTATTTACAAGGATACTTAATAAGTTTAAACAAAATGTATTGTATGATTTTGTATTAGCTGATTTTTTATTTATTAATGTCTTGAATTCTTTATTATCAATATAATTTGCTAATATGCTTTTAATATTTTTGGGAAGAATAGTAAATGTATTATTTATTAACTTGTCTGTGTTTTTAAATGCATCTATACTATAAAAGTCCAAATACTTTATTAAATTAATATATCGAAGAATTTTTTCTTCCACTATTTTACTTTTGGATAACAATGATCAGTAATAAAGTATCAATTAATGAAAATTGTTTAATAATTATTTTAATTCGATTCGCAAAATTAGCATTTATTAAACATAATTACTTGCAAATTTTTTATAATGATGTAACCAGATGTTATGTGAAAAAATGCATTTGTCCAGAACTTAATTTTATAAGAAAAATTACAAAAATGACTTTATATATTAATTAGTCAAGAATTAAATAGTACAAGATTTGAGACAATGAATTGCATAAAATGTTTTTTTTTATTAAGCACAATTTTATTTAGCAGGAAAATATATATCAAATGTTTTATCTGTATAAATTGTAATAATTTTCTCAATATTGGCATTAATAGTCTTTTCAATTAATTTATCAGTACTTTCATCTTTATTATTTGAAAGACTTCTTTCATCTAATTTTAACTTAACACTGCTAGAAGTCATTTTTTCTGTATTATTTGTGTTTAAATCAGAAATAACAGATTCTTTCGTATTATTATCGAATAAATTTCCTTGTTTTACCGATTTTAGCATATTGCCAGTTCCCATAATTAACCATTCCGCATTAAGATATTTGTATTTCGATAAAATTTTTTGTATGAAATCAAAGCTGGGATTATTTCTTCCTGAAAGAACGTGAGATACAGTAGATCTTTGAATGCCAATATCATCAGCAAATCTTGATGATGATAAATTCTCACTCTCTAAAAATTTTATTATTCTTTCTCTCATGATTTTTTTGTTTACAAATATACATAAAGCTTTCATTACATTTGTAAACTAATATAAAATTAAATAGCATACATTTGTGAATCATCTTAAGATGTTATTAATGTGGTACTTATTATTTTCTTTATAAGTTACAAAATTTACACAAATTATAATCCAATTATAAGTTATAAAAAATGAAAAAATATATTGCAAATAAATTACTAATATTCAATATATAATATACAGATTTAAATCAGCTTAAGAAAAACTCAGATAAGTCGTTCAGAGAATAAAACAATTTAAATAAATGCATTACAAATGAATAAACAATATTTTACTATAGATAAATAGCTTAAAATGCTTGTTTATAATATATTAAATGCAAAGTATATCAAAATAAGTAAGTATTTTATAAGAAAACATTAAATTTATTAAACCTTTACTTTGAATATTTAATATAAAATACTAATAATATGAGTAATAAAATAAAAAATAATATTGTGTTTACATAAGTAAACTGTTGAAAATTCATATTTGTAATCGGGAGATTTGCGTTAATAATATTGGCATCCAGATGATATGTTTTCGTTTTCTATAAACAATATGATTATATTAATGCATTATAGAGAATTTCTATTGGATGATAAGCTATCCTTCCGGTACCTTCCTTAATCTGGTGCCGACAACTCGTACCTGATGCAGCTATTACTGTATTATCATTTGTATTACGAATAGCAGGAAATAATATCATTTCGCCTATTTTCATTGACAATTCATAGTGTTCTTTTTCAAATCCAAAAGCACCTGCCATACCACAACATCCTGATGGCAATTCTGAAACGCTGTAATTTAAAGGAAACGACAAAATAGTGTGTATTGGTTTTGTACTAGCAATTGCTTTAATATAGCAATGTCCGTGAAGTATAATTGATTTGTTTACATTTGTAAACAAACGTTTGTTAATGTTTCCTTTTTCTATTTCATTTGCTATAAATTCTTCTATCATCATTGTATTTGAAGAAATATTTTTAGCATCATCTATTAATGAAAGTGGCATTAATTCGGTGTATTCATCTCTGAATGTCAAAATTGATGATGGCTCAATTCCTATTAATGGAGTCTTTGGACTAATCTTAGTTCTCAATGATTTGACATTTTTCATCGCTATTTTTTTAGCCTTTTTTACCAAACCTTTTGATAGACATGTCCTTCCACTTTCATTGCATTCAGCAATATTTACCTTATATCCTAACTTTTTTAACAATAAAATTGCTTTAATCCCAATTTCGGCATCCATATAATTGGTAAATTCGTCAAGAAACAGATATAACTCTTTACCAGCCATATTTTCCGTATTATTAGGCTTTTTAAGGTTTATTTTGCTCCATTTTTTGACCGTTAAACTACTTAACAATGGAATATTTCTTTCAGGAGCAAAGCCAATGAGCAATTTAAATAAACGTGATAGAGTTTTATTACTTACAAAAAAATTAAATATATCAGGAAATACAGAACCTAATTTGTAAAAAAAGGTCATATTTGCTATAAGCCTTGATCTTAAAGGAACTCCGTTTGCATCATAAAAATGCTGAAGAAATTCTGCTTTGAGTTTTGTCATGTCAACATTTGATGGGCACTCGGATTTACAAGCCTTACAAGATAAACACAAATCCAATATTTCATTTATTTCTTTATGATTAAATGGATTCTTATTATTTGAATTTGTAATATATTCTCTTAAGATATTGGCGCGTGCTCTGGTTGTGGCATATTCCTTTCTTGTCGCCATATAACTGGGGCACATCGTTCCGCCAATTATTTCAGATTTCCGGCAATCTCCTGAACCATTACATCTTTCAACATGCCTGATGTAGCCTTTGGAATCAGAAAAATCAAAATATGTTTTTATATCATTTACGGGTTTTCCAGGAACATAGCGCAATTGATTATCCATTGGTGAAGTATTAACTATTTTACCAGGATTAAAAATATTATTGGGATCCCAAATTTGCTTAATCTTTTTTATCAATTCATAATTTTTTGTTCCCAATATTATAGGTATAAACTCTCCTCTTAATCTTCCATCTCCATGTTCGCCGCTAAGTGATCCTTTATATTTTTTTACTAATATAGCAACTTCGGTAGCTATTTCCCTGAAAATCCTGATATGTTCTTTATCCTTTAAATTCAGAATAGGCCTAAGATGTAATTCACCTGTCGCTATGTGGGCATGAAAAACGCAACTCAACTTGTATTTTGAAAGTATTTTTTTAAAGTCAACAATATAATTTGGCAAATTTTCAGGTAGAACAGCCGTATCTTCAATAAGTGAAACTGGTTTAGCGTCTCCGGGAATATTTGTAAGTAATCCAAGAGCAGCTTTTCTGAGTACCCAAACTTTATCGATATCTTTTCCAAGTATTAAAGGAAAATGATAACCAAGTCCATTATGTTGCAATTCTTTTTGAAGAGCTGCAGCGTTTTCCCTTATTTCTTCCATATAATCACTAGCAAATTCAACCAAGAGAATTGCCCCAGGCTCACCTTCAATAAAAAAACGATTTTTACTTTGCTCAATACTGTTTTTAGTGCATTTAATAATATTATTATCAATCAATTCAATAGCTCCTGGTCTATATTTAAGAGCAATTAAATTACCACGAAAGGCTTCTTCTAACGAATTAAAATGTATACATATCAAACCTTTGGATTTAGGAGGAAGTGGAATCAGATTCAATTTTATTTCTGTCAGTATCATTAAAGTTCCTTCTGAGCCTGCTATAAGCTTGCTCAAATTAAATGGCTTATTTGATCCAGAGAATATTTCAGTATCCAACAGCTTATCTAATGCATAACCCGTATTTCTACGCTTTATTCTTTTATCGGGATACTCATTTATAATGGATTTCTTGTTATCTGTATCGGTAAGTATCTGTCTGATAATTCTATATATTTCTCCTTCTAAAGTATCTGCTAAACATTTTTGATCAAATTCTAAAATATTAGTATTCTTAAGAACTACTTCTGATCCATTACTTAAAAATCCTTTAACTTCCAATAAATGGTCGCGGGTACCTCCATAAATTAATGAATGCGCACCACAAGCATTATTGCCTACCATACCTCCTATCATGCAACGGTTGGATGTAGATGTTTCGGGCCCAAAGAAAAGATCGTATTTTTGAAGATGCAGATTCATTTCTTCTAAAACAACTCCCGGTTGAACTCTAATCCATTTCTCATCAACGTTCACTTCAAGAATTGTATTTAAATATTTCGAAAAATCAACTACAATTCCATTTCCAACGACTTGACCTGCCAAAGAAGTACCAGCCGTTCGAGGGATTAATCCACACTTATTTGCAATTGAGTAAAAAATTAATTTCCTGATATCATTGTTAGTTTTTGGATATGCCACTGCTATAGGAACCTCTCTATATACAGAAGCATCAGTAGCGTACATAAAACGTGTAATTTCGTCTGAAAAAATGTCCCCTTCAAAGCCCTGAATTATTAAATCCTTCATAAAAATCCAATTGAAGCCTGTCTACAAAATAATATTAAAATATAAATATTACAAAAATACAATAATGAAAAATATCTTTAAGAAATCCCAAAAAAGTTATGCTGCCAAAAATCATATATTATCTAAGTCGTACATTGATAAATTTTGCATATTTTTATATTCTTATTTTGGAAAAACTAAAATGTTGATATACAATGAATTTACTTGAGCTCATAAAACAAAATGCAATAAAGAATTACAAACGCATTGTATTGCCTGAAGGTTTAGAAGAAAGAACGCTGAAAGCTGCAGACGAAGTTTTAAATGAAAGTATTGCTCAATTAATTATAATTGGTAATAAGGAAAAAGTGAATGATGCAGCTAAAAAATTAGGCTTAAAAAACATCAATAAGGCTAATATTGTTGATCCACTAAAACATGAGAAAAAGGAAAAATACATTAATCTCATGGTAGAATTACGAAAAAATAAAGGGTTGACAAAAGATGAAGCAGCAAAATTAATTGAAAACCCATTATATCTGGGAACATTGATGATAAAAAGTGGTGACGTAGATGGTGAAGTTGCTGGGGCAATGAATGCAACAAGTGATGTTCTTAAGCCTGCCTTTCAATATGTTAAAACTTTACCTGGAATTAGTGTCGTTTCAGGTGCATTTATTATGATATTAAAAGATAAGGAATTTGGACAAGACGGAATGCTAATATTTGCCGATTGTGCGGTTCATCCGAATCCTACTGACAGAGAGTTGGCAGAAATTGCCGTTGCTACAGCGCGTACTACATTAGCCATAGCTGGTTTTGAACCTAAAATTGCTATGTTAAGTTTTTCAACTAAAGGAAGTGCTCATAACGAAATGTGCGATAAAGTGATTAGTGCTGCAAAAATTGCAAAAGAAATGAATCCAGATTTGCAAATTGATGGAGAATTGCAAGCAGATGCAGCAATTATTCCTTCTATTGGAAAGAGTAAAGCGCCAGGAAGTAATATTGCGGGCTCTGCAAATGTTCTTATTTTTCCTACTCTTGATTCCGGAAATATAGCATATAAATTAGTACAACGACTTGCTCATGCAGAAGCCATTGGACCTATTTTACAAGGTATGGCCGCTCCTATTAATGATTTATCTAGAGGCTGTTCTGTCAGCGATATTGTTAATATGATAGCAATTACATCAAATCAAGCTGCTGGCCAATAAATGCCAGCATTTTTGTTTTATTAACACCATAATAGTTTTTTAATTTTCTACTTAAAAATTTTTAAATATTTGAACTAATTAAAATTATTATTGCAACTTTTTAATGTTAAAATAATTTAATAAAAACATGTCAGAATCATTAGAAGATTATGCGTTGACGCGAAAAGTAAACAGAAAAGGCACACTTCAAAAAATAGGAATAGTAGGTTGCGGTGAAATGGGCCAGGAAATATGTAGAATAGTGAGCCAATTTGGGATGGAAGCTCTATTTCTAGATATCTCTGAAGAAAAAGTCAAAATGATTTATGAATTGATTGTACAGCAACTTGATGATGAGATTAACCGATGGGGACTAACTTCAAGCGATAAAAAAGTTATTTTATCTAGAATAAAGGGTTCTACTGATTACAATGAACTAGCAGACTGTGACATTATTCTTGAATCTGTCAATTCAAAAAAACCTGGAAGCAATCTTGAATTGCGAAAAGATGTGTTCAGAAGAATAGAAGCTGTAGTTGCTCCTGAGACTATTATAGCAAGTAACAATTCAACCCTTATGATATCTGAAATAGCTTCAGTACTTGAACATCCTGATAGAGCTATAGGATTACATTTCATGAGTCCGGCAACTACAGTTAAGATTGTTGAAGTAATCAAGGGCATTGAAACAAGCCATAAAACTTACGAAACAGTTTGCAAGTTTGCTAAAATGATTGAAAGAAGAGTAATTAATATTAATGAATCTCCTGGCCATATTAGTACCAGACTTATTGTTACACTTATTAATGAAGCGTGCGAACTTTTATTAGAAGGAGTTTCTTCAGTTGAATCTATCGATAAAACTATGAAACAAGGTTATGGCATGCAATTTGGTCCCTTTGAATTAGCTGATCGTATAGGATTAGATAAAGTCGTAAAATGGATGGATAATTTATATCAAGAATACGGTTTAATGAAGTTTAAAGCTTCTCCCGTTATTAAGCGCCTTGCAAGGGCCAATTATCTCGGGAAAAAAACTGGAAAAGGATTTTATCGTTATGAAGAAGGCAAAATGGTTGGAGAAACAATTATGAGTGCTGAATTTAAACTTCAATAATCGAATTGATTATTATCAATATATATTTTTATTATTTAAATTTTTAGTACAAGTACTTAATAATATCTTATTTATTTATTTATTTATTTTTATAATTAAATATATACGAATGAAAATTATTGTTTTGAATTGCGGGAGTTCTTCAATAAAATACCAGTTGTTTGATATGACTAACCATAACGTAATGGCTAAAGGGATTGTGGAAAAGGTTGGTTTACATGGCTCATTCTTAAAATATGAACCTTTTGAAAAAGAAGCTATTAAACTCGAAGGAGAAATAATCGACCATCAATCTGGTATTGAATATGTATTAGGCATATTAAGTAGTAAAAAAAGAGGTGTTATTAAGAATTTTGAAGAAATTGATGCTGTTGGCCATAGAGTAGTTTTAGGAGGTGAGGAATTTAAAGAAAGTGCATACATCGATGATCATGTAATACAAAAAATTGAAGAATTTGTTACACTTGCCCCTTTACATAATCCTGCAAACTTAAAAGGCATTTATGCTATGCAGGCATTATTACCTGAGACTCCACAGGTTGCCACATTTGATACTGCCTTTCATCAGACTATGCCTGAATATGCTTATATGTATGCTATACCATATTCTCTTTATAAAAAATATGGAATCAGACGCTATGGATTTCATGGAACAAGTCATAGATATGTTTCACAAAAAGCTTGTGAAATACTTAAGGTAGATTACAATACTCAAAAAATAATTACTTGTCATTTAGGGAATGGAGCATCTGTAGCTGCTATTAAAAATGGAAAATCTGTTGATACTTCAATGGGACTAACTCCTGCTGAAGGACTAATAATGGGTTCACGTTGCGGTGATATTGATCCTGGTTTACTTCCGTTTATTATGGGTAAAGAAGCTATTGATATTCCAACGGCAAATACATTGATTAATAAGCATAGTGGAATGTTGGGAATTACTGGTATTTCTTCAGATATGCGTGAAATTTATGAAGCAGCTTATAAAAACAATCATGAACGGGCAAAACTTGGCCTAGACATGTACCATTACCGGATTCGTAAGTATATTGGTTCATATGCTGTTACGATGGGAGGTGTAGATATCATCGTTTTTACTGGAGGCATCGGTGAAAATTCAGTTGAATCAAGATATGAAATTTGTAAAAATCTTGAATTTATGGGTGTTGATTTTGACGAGAGGGCAAATATTGGTCTTAGAGGCAAAGAAATATTAATTACAACACCCAAATCTAAAGTTAAGGTAATGGTAGTTATGACAAACGAAGAACTTGTAATTGCCCAAGATACAATGGAAATCGTAAAAAATCTTAAATCAAGACCTAGAAATCTTTTATGGTAAACTGAGTTCTATTATATGGTTTTAACAGCTCTAGATCAAATCCTTGAAAAGACGTCCTATATTAAACCTAAAAAGGTTGTAGTAGTTTCTGCAGAGGAACAGCATGTTCTTGAGGCAATTAAAATGTCTACGATTAAAGGTATTACCTCTCCTATATTGATTGGTACTTCTAATAAGATCAAAGAAATTTCCAAATTGATAGATTTTGATATAAGTTCTTTTGAAGTTTTCCACCAACCAGATTCAATAAAAGCGTCAAAAGAGGCCGTGGGACTTATCCATAATAATAAGGCAGATATTATAATGAAAGGAATGGTTTCAACATCGACCTTACTGAAAGAAGTCGTTGATCGTATAAGTGGAATTAGTGATGAAAGCTTACTTAGCCATATTGCTATATGCCAGATGCCAGGATATCATAAATTGCTTACTATAACTGACGCTGCAATGAATATAAAGCCTAGTTTTGATGAAAAAATACAAATCATAAAAAATGCAATAAAACTCTTGAATACTTTAGGTTACCAGGTACCTAAAGTAGCTATTTTATGTCCAATTGAAAAGGAAAATCCAAAAATTGAGTCTACTATGCATGCGACCATGTTGACCAAGATGAATAAAAATGGACAGATAACAGGATGTGTAATAGAAGGTCCGTTAGCTCTAGACAATATTCTCTCAAAAGATGCTGCTATAAAAAAAGGAATTCAAAGTGAAGTTGTCGGAGATGCAGATATAATATTAGCACCAGACCTAGACTCGGGCAATATTCTTTACAAATCTATAGTTTATCTGGCCGGAGGAATTGTTGCTGCTGTTATTACAGGCGCTTCGGTTCCAATTATTTTGACTTCAAGGGCAGATTCAGCGTTAAGTAAGTTTTATTCAATTGCCTTGGCAACCACTATTTAAGAATAATTATATATTATAACATTATGGAAAACAATAGGATATTGGTGATCAATCCAGGTTCTACTTCTACTAAAATAGCAGTATATCAAAATTATACTCCATTATTTTTGAAATGTATCAATCACCCAATTGAACAATTAAGAAAACTGGGAAAAATTGCTGGCCAATACGAATTCAGAAAAAATATAATATTAAGTGAGTTAAATCATGCTGAAATAGAATTAGAAAGTATAACTGTTGTTATTGGTCGTGGAGGACTTGTTAAACCTATTGAATCGGGAATATATGAAGTAAATGATGCCATGTTAAAAGATCTTAAGGACGGTTTCCTGGGAGAACATGCAAGTAATCTAGGAGGATTGATTGCTCATGATTTAGCAAAATCACTTCCTAATGCACGTGCACTCATTGCAGATCCAGTAGTTGTTGATGAATTACAAGACGTTGCGAGAATAGCTGGGCATCCATTATTTAAAAGATATTCCATTTTTCATGCACTGAATCAAAAGGCAATTGCCCAAAGTTATGCATATTCGCATGATAAAAAATACGAAGAACTTAATCTAATTGTAGCTCATTTAGGTGGGGGCATTTCTGTTGGTGCTCACTGCAGAGGGAAAGTCATTGATGTAAATAATGCATTAGATGGTGAAGGTCCATTTTCTCCTGAAAGAAGTGGTACTATACCTGCCGGACAGTTAGTTAATCTTTGTTATTCTGACAAATATAAAAGAGAGGACGTCAAAAATATGATTGTTGGCGAAGGGGGGCTAATAGCATATCTGGGCACTAATGATGCATATAAAGTAGAACTTCAAGCTCGTGCAGGTGATAAACATGCTCAATTGATTCAGGATGCCATGAGTTATCAGGTTGGAAAATCAATTGGAGAAATGGCTGCCGTATTGAAGGGTGAAGTTGATGCGATTCTGCTTACTGGAGGAATTGCAAATAATTCGGTGGTCACTGATTATATTAAAAATATGATAAAATTTATAGCTCAGGTTATTGTTTATCCTGGAGACGATGAAATGAAAGCCCTTGCACAAAACGCTTTAAGAGTAATTAAAGGTGAAGTTCAATGTAAGGTTTATAAATAATTTAATTTTAGTTAATTAAATTAACAATTAGAAAATTTTATTAAATTCTATTATTAAGTGCTTTTATCATTGTAGATCCAATATCTGCGGGTGATTGCACTACATGAATTCCACATTCTAAGAGATGTTGTTTCTTAGTCATGGCAGTATCTTCCTTACTTCCTACTATCGCCCCAGCATGTCCCATTCTGCGATCTTTAGGCGCAGTTTGCCCTGCTATAAACCCTACAACCGGTTTAGTTCCATTATCTTTAATCCAATATGCGGCATCTGTTTCCATGCTTCCACCAATCTCTCCTATAATTATCATTCCATTAGTATCTTGATCATTCATTAGCAATTTAATTATGTCTAAAATTGAGGATCCTACTATTGGATCACCACCAATACCGATACAAGTGGATTGGCCTAAACCAGCTTGGCTAACTTGATAAACAGCTTCGTAAGTTAATGTACCTGAGCGCGATATGATACCTATATTTCCTTTTTTGTGAATGAATCCGGGCATGATACCTACTTTAGCTTCTTCGGGAGTTATTATACCAGGGCAATTTGGACCAATAAGCATTACTTTTTTGTCACTTAAAAAAGATTTGACCTTTACCATGTCAGCAATTGGTATTCCTTCAGTAATAGCAACTATCAGGTCAATTCCTTCTTCACCAGCTTCCATTATTGCATCAGCAGCATAAGCCGCAGGAACAAAAATTACCGAAACGTTAGCTCCCGTTTTTTTCTTTGCTTCATAAACACTGTTAAAAACAGGTCTTTCTAAATGCAGTTCACCTCCTTTTCCAGGAGTAACTCCACCGACAATTTTTGTACCGTATTCTATCATTTGTTTTGAGTGAAACGTACTCTCTCGGCCAGTGAATCCTTGAACTATAACCCTAGATTGCTTATTTATTAATATACTCATACTATGTTTTTCATTATGCCAAAATTAATTGAAATAGACGACAATACCGAATATGATTAATATATGTTAGGCTAGCTAAAATCTTAAATTAGTTCAAAAAAAAATTACGTTTGCATTATATTACTTAGTCTTCTGGCTCGCTTCATTAATATTAATTTAGTAATACTTGTAAAGGCTTTATAATTAAACTTTAATTGTCATATTAAAGTTTAAATTTCATAATGACTGAATTGAATAATCTCATAGTATAAGTAATCCTTATCTTTGTATCATAATTTATGAGAAATGATTGATGAATCTACTATATGTGCAATAGCTACTCCTCCGGGTACAGGTGCAATTTCAATTATACGCCTTTCAGGAAAAGATTCAATTTTCATAGTTGATAAGTTGTATCGTTCTCCGAAAAATAGAAAAAAGTTGATACTTCAAGGACCGAATACTGTTCATTATGGAAGTATTTTATATAAGAGTCAACTTATAGACCAGGTATTAATAACTATTTTTAAAGCTCCACATTCTTACACTGGTGAAGATGTCGTTGAAATATCTTGTCATGGATCAGAGTACATACAGCAAAGAATCATGGAAATATTAATAATGAGTGGAGCAAAACAAGCTCAACCTGGTGAATTTACATTACGTGCATTTCTCAATGGTAAAATGGATTTATCACAATCTGAAGCAGTAGCTGATCTAATCAGTTCAAAAAGTAAAACTCTTCATGATGCTGCATTAAAACAGATTCGAGGAGGTTTTTCAAACGAAATTTCTCTACTTAGAGAAAAACTTTTACAATTTTCTTCACTTATTGAATTAGAACTTGATTTTAGTGAAGAAGATGTAAATTTTGCCGATCGGAAAGAACTCAAAGAACAAATTATTAGTATCCAGTCAATAGTAAAACAATTATTGGAGTCTTTCAAATTCGGGAATGTAGTTAAAAATGGTGTTCCGGTAGCTATTATAGGTAAGCCCAATGTGGGTAAATCGACTCTGCTAAATACTTTATTGAACGAAGAAAAGGCCATAGTATCTGAAATACCTGGTACTACTAGAGATGTAATAGAAGATACAATCAACCTTGAAGGAATTATTTTCAGGTTTATTGATACTGCAGGAATTCGACAACCTTTAGATAAAATAGAATCACTTGGAATTGAACGTACATATGAAAATATACGTAAAGCAATAATTATTCTTTACATGGCCGAAGCTAATGATTCCATTGAGACAATAACTGAACAAATCAATAAATTGCCTTTACTGGAAGAACAAAAGCTAGTAGTTGTAATTAATAAAATAGATACCCTCAATAACGACTTATTAATAAAGAAGTTTAAAAATATAAAATTCAGAGATAAATATCCTATTATTCTGATTTCTGCTAAAAGAAAACTGAATGTAAATAAAATTATTCAATTATTAGTAGAATTAATTAAGTATAACAATCAATTATTCAATGATATAATTGTAATAAATATCAGGCATTTCGAATCACTAAAAGGTACTTTTGAGGCCGGGGAAAGAGTTGTAAACGGATTGAATACTAATATTCCAGGCGATCTTTTAGCTCAGGATCTAAGAGAAATGATTTATTACCTAGGAACAATTACAGGAGAAATTACCACAGATGAGATTCTTGGAAATATTTTTAAAAATTTCTGTATCGGAAAGTAACTGTTAATAATAAAGTATAAGTTAATAAAATTCATTTGTGCTAATTAGCATTATTTGAACAGAATCATCGATTTATTCCTTTTTTTAATAAATCTTTGTCGGCTCTATCAGATTTTTTAAAGATTTTTAAATATATTAAGAAGAAATAACTCTGTTACAGGTAAAATCATTATTAAAATAAAAATATGAGACAAAAGTATTGAACGTTTTAGAGTTATTTCAACCAATATTCATCTCTTTTTTTATATCTTTAAATGAATAATTTGAAATACTATATACTCTATGTCAAAAGCTGAATATATTTGGGCAATAGGTGATATACATGGTTACGCTTCCTCATTGATCCCATTATTAAATCACATAGATGAATTTAACACCAAGCGCATTATTTATTTAGGAGATTACATTGATCGTGGTCCTGAACCAAAAAAAGTAATTGATCTTGTTCTTGAGCGAAAATGGGACACAATTACTTTAATGGGAAATCACGAAATGATGCTTCATAATTCTATTGCCGGTGGAAGCCAAAGCAGACAAGCCGTCTTTACATGGAGTCAAAACGGATATGAAACTACTCTTAAAGATTTTGGAGCAGGAGATGTTGATTCATTGAACAAAATACTTGAAAAACAATATATTGATTTTTTTAATTCACTTAGTTTATTTCATACTGAAACATTCGAGACTGGTAACAAATCCGTTGACTTGCTATTTTCTCACGCTGGTCCATTTTTAAACTTCCCTCTAGAAGAGCAACTGAACATAAAAAACTTCGATGATTTTAACAAGTATTTACAGGAAAAAAATTTAAGCCCTGATCAATCCTGCTTATGGAACAATGATGAATTATTACAGGAAAGCATGTCTTCCTGGGGAAATTACCTATTGATTCATGGACACATGCGCACACAATATCGCCGCAACAGGAACCGGCTACAATATGGAAAAAAAGAAAAAAATTACAATTATGATCTGTTAGATATTCCCAATCCTCTTTATTTTCCTGGAGGTGCTGCTGTATCGGCCCTAGATATTGACACTGGAATTGATATTGGTGGAAAGCTTACTGCCGTTGGATTTTCCAATGAAAATATTGATTTTAAAAGAGGTAAAATGCTAATTAAAGTGATCCAGGTAGATTCAGAACGACGTAGTAAAACAATACAATCTGTTGT
This sequence comes from uncultured Bacteroidota bacterium, assembly GCA_963851385.1. GTDB lineage: Bacteria > Bacteroidota > Bacteroidia > Bacteroidales > DTGW01 > CAWEFA01. Next base: position 275,576 of record CAWKPE010000015.1, read on the forward strand.
TTATGATCTCACTTTACCTTTTACAGATGAAATTAGTGGTTTCAGAAAATTCATGAATAAAATTTTTAAATCAAAGAAAAAGAAGAAAGCTCCTCCTCCACCTAAACCGCGTCCAAATCCTTATGCTCATCCTACTCCTGTTAAACATGGACATAAGCCGCACAAAAAATAAGTATTTCATTTTGAAATAATAGAGACAAAGTATAAACCTCGTCTCTATTATTATGTTGTGTCTTATGACTACGTTATAATTGATTTGCAATAAAATCTCCGACTTCTTTAGTTCCCATACCCATTTTTCCAGCAGCAAGACTTTTAATTTTTCCTGAAGCAAGCGAATCACTGATAGCTTTATCAACTGCCATCGCTGCTTCGCTTTCACCAAGTGTATCCAACATCATTCCAGCAGCGCTAATTGCTGCAAGCGGATTAATAATATTTTTTCCAGTATATTTTGGAGCTGAACCCCCCATGGGTTCAAACATTGAGATACCTTCTGGATTAATATTTCCACCGGCAGCAATTCCTAATCCACCTTGAATAATTGCTGCAAGATCTGTTATGATGTCTCCAAAGAGATTTTCAGTTACAATAACATCGTAAAATTCAGGCGATTTCACAAACCACATATTTGCAGCATCTACATGGTTATAATCCTGCTTAATATCAGGATAATCCTTATCCCCTACTTCCTTGTGAACTCTTACCCAAAGATCGCCGCAATATGTTAAGACATTGCATTTATGAACTAATGTCAATTGTTTTCTTTTATTCCTTTTCCTTGTATATTCATATGCAAAACGAACACATCTTTCAACAACAGGACGCGAATAAACCATTACCTGTGTCGCAACTTCGTTTGGTGTGCCAACCTGTACAGCACCGCCGACACCTGTATAAATTCCACCAGTATTTTCACGAACGACTACAAAATCAATATCCTTAGGACCCTTATCTTTTAGAGGTGTTTCAACACCTGGATAAAGCTTAACAGGACGAAGGTTAATATACTGATCGAGTGCAAAACGCATTTTTAAAAGTATACCCACTTCAAGAATGCCTGGTTTAACATCTGGATGTCCAATAGCCCCTAAATAAATTGAATCAAATTGTTTAACATCTTTAATAGCAGAATCCGGAAGAGTTTCTCCTGTTCGAAGAAAGCGTTCTCCGCCAAAATCAAATTCAGTGAATTCAAGTTTGAAACCAAATTTCTGAGCAGCAGCTTGAATAACTTTTATTCCTTCCCTGGCAACCTCGGGACCTGTTCCATCTCCTGGAATTGTAGCAATCTTATATGTTTTTCCCATTGAATTAAATTTAATATCGATTAGTTATTATATAAATTAAGAATCTTTCTATATAAAAATACGCACAAAAATAAACACCTGTCTAGAAAAATCAAGTACAATATTATGAATAAGACTACTTAACTGATGCATTTTCCATCATGTTCAGCATTTTCATTGTTGCTTTTATTGCAGCGACAGTCTGGTCAGGATCAAGTCCTCTTGTTTTAATTTCTCTTCCTTCAAATTGCCAGGTAATAACTGCTTCTACCAAAGCATCGGTTTGTCCTCCTGGAGGAATTGTAACCAAATAATCAGTAAGAATAGGTTTCTCCTTATTAAGTTTTTCATAAATATCATATAATGCTTTCATAAAAGCATCATATTGTCCATCACCTGCGGCTGTTTCCTCGTATTCGTTTCCATCAATATCTAGCTTTAAAGTTGCAACTGATTTTAAACCATCGGCTACTGAAAGGTTAAAATTTTTAACTTTGATTTTGTTCTCTATAGAACCTCCATGTAATACATCAGCAATTATAAAAGGTAAATCTTCTTGAGTCACATATTCTTTTTTATCACCTAATTCAATAATTCGTTCAGTAATTTTTTTCATCTCGTCAGAAGTAAGCTGTATACCCAATTCTTCCAGATTTTGTTTTATATTAGCTTTCCCTGAAAGCTTTCCTAAAGCATATTGTCGTTCACGGCCAAACCTTTCAGGAAGCAAATCATTATAATACAATTTGTTTTTATTATCTCCGTCAGCATGAATGCCTGCAACTTGTGTATACACATAATCCCCTACAATAGGCTTGTTTGCAGGAATTCTTATTCCAGAAAATGATTCAACCAACTTACTAACCAATGTAAGTTTCGACTCATTTATATTGAGTTCACCCAATAAATGATCCTTCACAATCGCAGCGACACTTGCAAGAGGTACATTTCCTGCCCTTTCACCTAACCCATTAACAGTAGTATGAATGCCTTTAATACCGACTTTTAAAGCCATATAAACATTTGCAGTAGCTAAATCATAATCATTATGCGGATGGAAATCAAAATGTAATCCTGGACAACGTTCAACCATTTCTTTACAAAACTGAAAAGTTTCATCCGGATTGAGAATACCAAGAGTATCTGGTAACATAAACCGTTTTATTTTCTGGCTTTTTAGAGAATCTAAAAGAAAATAAACATAATCTTTAGAATGACGCATCCCGTTCGACCAATCCTCTAAGTATATATTCACAGCAATATTTAACTTTTTTGCATATGCAATAGTTTCAACAATATCTTTAACGTGTTCTTCAGGTTGTTTGCGTAATTGATCCAGACAATGCTTTTTTGATCCTTTGCATAAAAGATTAATAACTTGTCCGCCTGCATTATGAATCCAATCAAGAGAAAGATTGTAATCCACAAAACCGAGTACTTCAATTCTATCAATATGACCAGCTTTTTTTGCCCAGTCAGTTATTTTCTGCACTCCTTTATATTCACCTTCTGAAACACGGGCAGATGCAATTTCAATTCTATCTACTTTAACTTCATCAAGTAAAACCTTTGCAATATTAAGTTTCTCGCTCTCGCTGTATGATACACCCGTAGTTTGTTCGCCATCGCGAAGTGTGGTATCCATAATTTCAATTCTCATATCTCTACTTTTTTTGAAAACCCTGAGAATATTTTAATTCAATTATTATTTGAACAATATATCAGAATTGTTTTAAATTATTTCATTTATGTGCTTTTTCGTGTACCTCAATTTTATCTTTTAAGCTTAATAAATAATCAATATCATCAAAACCTTTTAATAAACATTCCTTCTTATATGAACTTATTTCAAATTTTTCTATTTCACCAGTTTCAATTATTGTTATTGTTTGATATTCTAAATCGACTTTTAATTGTGCCTTGGGTTTAGCTTCGATTGACTTAAAAATCTTATTTAAAAAAGTTGCAGAAACTTGCACTGGTAATAATCCAACATTCAGACAATTATTTTTGAAAATGTCGGCAAAGAAACTAGAAACTACGACCCTGAATCCATAATCATAAATTGCCCAAACTGCATGTTCCCTGCTTGAACCACAACCGAAGTTCCTGGCCGCTACAATTATTTTACCAGAATACATCGGGTTATTTAATACAAATTCCTTTTTTGGATGATTGTTTTTATCGTATCTCCAATCGCGAAAAATATTTTCACCAAAACCGACCCTGTTTGTAGCTTTTAAAAATCTTGCAGGAATTATCTGATCGGTGTCTACATTTTCTATATTTAAAGGTACACAAGACGATGTTATTGTTATAAATTTTTCCATTGTTTTAAATATTAGCCCACCCTGACCTCCTATAAAGAAGCGGGGAATTGGTAAGTTATTTAAGAATTTATTTTAATAATATTTTTAGCAATTAACATTCTAGTCAAAATTATCAATTAGTTTATCCATTTCTTTTGGGAAGAAAGGATGAATTTTCTATATTATATCCCTAATATCTACAATTTTACCTGCAATAGCAACTGCAGCTGCAGTTAAAGGACTGGCAAGGAAGGTCCTCGAATGAGGGTCCCTGGCGTCCTTCAAAATTACGGTTTGAAGTAGAAACACAATATTCGCCTGCAGGGATTTTGTCTTCATTCATAGCTAAGCAAGCTGAACATCCAGGCTGCCTTAATTCAAATCCAGCTGCTTCAAAAATATTTTTCAAACCTTCTTTTATTATCTGCGCTTCCACCTTTTTAGATCCTGGTACAATCCAACAATTTACATTAGAAGCTTTTTGTCTCCCTTTAACAATTTCGGCAAAAGCCCGGAAATCTTCAATACGTCCATTAGTACAACTGCCAATGAAAACATAATTTATTTGCTTTCCTATCAATTTCTGTCCGGCAGTTAATCCCATGTACTCCAGAGCCTTTAAATTTGTTTCTTTATCTGGAATTGAATCTTTGATTCTTATTCCCATTCCAGGATTAGTTCCATAAGTTATAATTGGTTCAATATCAGCAGCATCAAAAGTATATTCTTTGTCAAATTTTGCATCTGGATCACTTGGTAATGTTTTCCAAAAGGTTATTGCTTTATCCCAATCTTTTCCCTTCGGAGCAAATTCACGTCCTTTTATATAACTGAAAGTTGTCTCATCGGGTGCGATAATGCCACCACGTGCACCCATTTCAATAGCCATATTGCAGATTGTCATCCTAGCTTCCATAGATAAATTGACAATAGTATTACCTGCAAATTCAACAAAGAATCCCGTTCCTCCACTTGATGTAAGTTTTGAAATTATATATAATATGATATCTTTTGAAGTCACTGCTTTTCCCAGATTACCATTGACATTGATGCGCATTGTTTTAGGTCTGGACTGCAAAATGCATTGCGATGCAAGTACCATCTCTATTTCAGAGGTACCTATTCCGAAAGCTATTGATCCAAATGCACCATGCGTAGCTGTGTGGCTATCACCACAAACTATTGTCATTCCAGGTTGTGTAATACCTAATTCAGGACCAATAATATGTACAATTCCCTGAAATGGATGATTAAGTCCATAAAGAGTGATATTATGTTTCAAACAATTATCAACTAATTTCTGTACCTGAATTCGTGATAGTTCTTCTTTTATCGGAAGTTCCTGGTTTAAAGTCGGCACATTATGATCCGCAGTTGCAACCGTATTGTCTGGGCGGAATACTTTAATTCCACGTTTTGACAATCCCTCAAATGCGACCGGACTCGTGACTTCATGAATTAAATGTTTATCAATGTATAAAACATCAGGACCATTATCAATGCTATGCACCACATGGCTTTCCCAAACTTTCTCAAATAATGTTTTTGCTTTTGAAATCATAGTTTTATCGTAATATTTATTTAATTATGCTTTAAGAATTTGAGGTTTGCAACAAATATTTTCCAATACTAATGCTCAATATTTAAACCTTTAATCTCATCTTTTGTTTATCTTCAGGCAATTAGATATCGCGTCAATAAATGCTTCCACTGATGCAGTAATGATATCCGTATTCGCTCCGAAACCATAAAAAATATCACCTTTATATTCTATTTGAATATGAACTTTTCCTACGTCATCACTACCACGAGTAATTGCCTGGATAAGAAATTCCTCTAATTTCACTTTGGTTTTAACAATTTTTCGAACTGCAGTAAAAGCAGCATCAACAGGACCATCACCTGAAGATGTTTCTGTAAATGTTTCCCCATCCATAATCAAGCTTACAGTTGCCACAGGAATAGCAGATTTTCCGCATAAAACCTGTAAGTAATTAAGTTTTATTTTTTCATTTTCACTTCTTTCTTTACCCAATAAGATAAGCAGATCATCATCATTTATGTCTTTCTTTTTATCTGCCATTGCTAAAAAGTTCTCATATATTTCATCCAGTTTTGCACCTTCGAGTTTTTGACCCAGCCTTTCTAACCTATGTTTAAGAGCAGCTCTTCCACTGCGTGCTGTCAATTTTATTGCTGATTCGCTCAATCCGATTTCTTTTGGATCAATAATTTCATAATTCTCACGCCGCTTTAATACACCGTCCTGATGAATTCCTGAGGAATGAGCAAATGCATTTCTTCCAACAATAGCTTTGTTCGGTTGAACCGGCATCCGCATTAACGTCGAGACAAGCCGGCTTGATTGAATTAACTTTTTACTAATAACATTTGTGTTCAATTTAATATCCTTACGGCATTTTAAAATCATCACTATTTCTTCAAGAGAAGTATTTCCAGCCCTCTCCCCTATCCCGTTAATTGTGACTTCTGCCTGGCGAGCACCATTCATTATTCCTGCAATAGTATTTGCAGTAGCCATTCCTAAATCATTATGACAATGCGTTGATATTATTGCCTTATTAATGTTCTTTACATTTTCTTTTAAGAATTTTATTTTTCGTCCATATTCTTCAGGCACACAGTATCCAGTGGTATCAGGTATGTTTACGACAGTTGCTCCTGCAGCTATTACGGCTTCAATTACACGAGCCAGATATTCGTTTTCAGTTCTTCCTGCATCTTCAGCATAAAATTCGACATCTTCGACAAATTTTTTAGCATACTTTACAGCATCAACTGCACGTTCAATAATCTCTTCCTGGTTAGATTTCAATTTGTAATTAATGTGATAAAATGAGGTACCTATACCTGTATGTATTCTAGGCCTTTTAGCATACTTCAATGCATCAGCAGCTACTTCAATATCTTTTTTCACTGCACGAGTTAAACCACAAATAACAGGTTCAGTTACAGCTTTTGATATTTCAACAACAGAGTTAAAATCACCGGGACTTGAAATTGGAAATCCTGCTTCTATAATATCAACGCCTAATGTTTGCAATGCTTTTGCAACTTCAATTTTTTCAATAGTGTTCAATTGACAACCCGGTACTTGTTCACCATCTCTGAGCGTAGTATCAAAAATATACACTTTATCGATTGACATATTTACTGATTTATATTGTTAAAACTCTTATTCCTTATAATATTTGTTTTCCTAATTTCTTAAACAAAAAAGAGTGTAAGAAAACTTTCCTACACTCTTGATTTTATTTATTTTTAAGGAAAGTTACTTAATATCAATTTTTAGAAGGTCTATTTCTAGACCAATACTAATAATGCAACGAATACTGACATCATTACTTGTTTTCATTTTTACTAAATTTGACCTAGCAAAGATAATTATAGTTTTCAAATAAACAATACTTGTTATATTTTTTAATAAAAAATAATTTGTTATTTATACTTTACATAATGTAAACTATTATATACATTTATAGTAATTTTTGTTTTTAAATAAAATAAGTGAATTTTGCGAAATGGTAGTAATATTAAACCTTTCAATTTACTACTTTTTCAATTTTTTATTAATTATTATATTTATGAAAAACATAATTAAAATAGAAAGAGCCATAAAAAATCTGACTCAAGATGAACTTGCTAAGTTAATTGGTGTTAGCAGGCAAACAATTAATGCCATTGAACTCAATAAATATGTGCCTTCTACATTACTGGCTTTAAAAATTGCTCGTGTTTTTCAAAAAAAAGTTGATGAGATTTTTTTACTGGAAGAGTTTGATTGATAATGGTTCTTGCTTTTCAAAAATTTGGAAGAATATTAATCACAAATTTGAACTTGTATGTTTTGCACATGAATCATTTATTTAGACATATTATTTATGAAAATTGCAATTAACACCAGATTATTAATTTCAGACAAATTAGGCGGAATTGGTTGGTTTGCCTATCATACTCTAAAAAGAATTGTCAAAAATTATCCGCAACATCAGTTTGTATTTTTATTTGATAGAAAGTATGATAACAAATTCATCTTTGGTCCGAATGTAATACCTGAAGTTATATTTCCTCCGACCAGGCACCCTATTTTGTCCTACATTTGGCTGGAATACTCAATAGTCAATGTAATAAAAAAGCATAAACCTGAATTGTTCTATTCTCCAGATGGTTATTTATCCCTTAATATAAAAGACATTCCATCTATTACTGCAATTCACGATCTCAATTTTCATCATAATCCTAAAAATGTACCATATTTAGTTAGTAAATATTATAAATATTTTATTCCAAAGTTTGCCCGACTTGCCCGGAGAATAATTACGGTATCAGAGTATTCCAAACAAGACATAGCTGAACAGTACAATATCTCTCCTGATAAAATTGATGTTGCATACAATGGAGCTAATGAAATATTTGAACCTATTACCAATGAAGAAAAAAATAAAGTAAAAAAGCAATATACTGACGACTGTGATTACTTTATATATATAGGTGTTCTCGTTCCCAGGAAGAATGTTGCTCTATTATTGAATTCATTTACAGAATTTAAAAAAGTAACTGGAAGCAGAACCAAGCTGATGATTGTTGGTGAAAAAATGTTTTTGACAAAAGATATTGACAAGGCTTTTAACCAGTCGCCTTTTAAATCGGATATTATTTTTACGGGAAGACTGACTCCCGAAAAATTGAAATATGTTATGGGTGCCGCATTATCACTTATACTCATTTCTTACTTTGAAGGATTTGGAATACCTATTGTCGAAGCCATGTATGCCGATGTTCCTGTGATAACTTCAAATGTAACTTCGATGCCTGAAATTGCCGGAGATGCTGCATTACTCGTCGATCCTTATTCGATTGATTCTGTCAAAGAAGCTATGATATCTATCGAAAAAGATAGTCAGCTCAGAAATAAACTAATAGAGAATGGAAGAGTTCGTCGATTAAATTTTAATTGGGATAAAACAGCTGAAGTTGTTTGGACAAGTATTGAAAAAGCTATTTATGAGTAATTTCATTTAAACTCTTTTATTAATATATTTACCCAGTCTTTTATTCTTTTCTCATTTAAGTTTGACTGATTTTCGAAATCTAATGCCAATCCGAAAAACTTACCATTTTTTAAGGCACGCGATTTTTCGTACTTGTAACCCTTAACTGATGTTTCACCGACAATTATTGCTCCACAAGATTCCAATATTTCGGCCATAATTCCAATACCATCGACAAAATTTGCCGGATAACCTACTTGATCACCATTTCCAAAAATTGCTATTTTTTTACCTTTTAAATCCAAAGTCTGTAACTCAGGAATAAATTCATCCCAATAATTTGGTAATTCCCCTTCAAACCAAGTTGGGACGCCTAATATAAGATAATTGTACTCAAGAAATTTTTCACCATTAATTTCTTCTGCATTAAGTTCATCAATAGAAGTCTTTCCAAAAGCAATCTTAATTTCTTTAGCTGCTTTAATTGTATTACGTGTATTGAAGCTGTATATAAGAGCAATCATAATTAGTTTTATTATTTGTAAATAATAATGAGTTGCAATGGCTTTTGTTAATAATTATCAATAAAAAATTGTTTCCATAAGCTATTTAAAAGTATTTAATTATTACAAAAGAATAAATTATCAATAAGCTAATAATTCCTTTGCCGCATTATAAATTCTTTCATTACTAGGCAGTACTGCTCTCTCAAGAATTCTATGAAAACCCACGGGAGTATTTGTGGAACCGACACGTTTTATTGGAGCATCAAGATATTCAAAGGCTTCAGAGGCAATTATTGCTACTAATTCTCCCCCGGCTCCACCTGTAACTTTATCTTCGTGCACAACAAGAACTTTACCGGTTTTTTTTACTGACGTCACTATTGCTTCTTTGTCAATTGGTGCTAAAGTACGTAAATCGATTACTTCAATTTCTTTTCCTGTTTCTTTAGCAATTTGATTTGCTACTTCAACTGACATAATAGTTGTGTTCCCATAAGTAATTATGCTCATATCATTGCCAGGTCTTCGAATACGTGCTTTGCCAAACGGAACTTCAAAATCGTCAGGAACCGGAGTTGCTGCTTTAGGTGAGTTATATAACGCTTTAGGTTCGAGAAATAATGTAACTCCTCTTGATCGAATTGCAGATTCGTAATAATCCAGCTGCATCATCAGCATAAGAAGGATATGCTATGCGAATACCCGGAAAATTTATTAAAACCCCTTCAATGGTTTGAGAATGATATAGTCCTCCACCAATATATCCTCCGGAAGCCAGACGAATAGTTATATTTGGAGAGAATTTACCATTAGTGCGCCAATATTCATGCGAGGTATTAACAAATTGTTCCATTGCAGGCCAGAAATAATCAGCAAATTCAGCTCCTTCAATAACAATCCTGATTTTATCATTAAACCGGGACATCCCGTTAGCAGTACCAACAATATAATCTTCGGCAATCGGTGCATTAAATATCCTTTCATTTCCAAATTCTTTCGACATTCCTTTAGTAACATTAAAAACACCTTCTTTTCCTTTGTTTGCTATATCCTGTCCCCATAGAAAAGTATCAGGGTTACGTCTGAATTCGTCCTTTAATGTTTCATTAAGCGCTTCTATCAATTTCTTTGGTTGACCATGAAAATCATGAGTTCCATCAGGATATTTTTTGCTTATATAAGGTTCAGGAATAATAAAGTTGAAAATTGATTCAGCTGTTGGGTCAGGAGCTGCTAAAACTTTTTTATGTGCTTCCTTAACTTCATTCTTTACCTTTTCTTCTATCGTTTGTAATTCGGCTTCCGTTAAACGATTGTAACGAAGTAACATCCTTCGAAATTTAGCAAGCGGATCATATTCCTTAACATAATTAAGTTCATAATCGTCTCTATAAAGCTCATGGCGATCAGAGTTCGAATGCGAATGAATACGAACACAACTTGCATGAACCATTACAGGATGCTCTTCATTAATAGCAATTTTTTTAGCAGTAATCATTGTATTCATTGAATCGAAAACATCTTTGCCATTGCAAAATAATATTGTAAGGTTTTTTAATCCTCTATAATTATCAGCTACTTTATTGTTAGCAGTTTGATCCTTTTTAGGCACTGATATACCATAACCATTATCCTGAATTACGAAAATAACCTTTAATTTTTCTGTAGTAGTACCATTAATAGCTTCATAAACAAATCCTTCAGAAGTAGCAGATTCTCCCATAGAACAAAAAACTACTCCGCCCTGATGATATTTCTTTATTCCCCTTGCAACTCCAGCTGAATGAATTGCATGACTACCAACCGTAGATGCAACATTATAGATATGCCATTCATGTTTTGAAAAATGGTTTGACATATGCCTACCTCCGCTGGTTAAATCAGTAGCTTTAGCAATACCGTTCAAAATAATCTCCTCTGGCGTCAGACCTGCAGAAATTGCTGTAAGCATATCCCTATAATAAGGAAATAAATGATCCGTTTTGTGATCAAAGACTTGTCCAATGGCAAGTTGAATTGCATCATGTCCGGCATATGGAGCATGATATGACCAGCCAATTGCCTGTTTTAAATAATTTGGAGCACGGTCATCAATGACACGTCCTAATGCCATTAAGTAAAACCATTTTTCCAATAATGACTTTTCTGTAGTTAAAATGCTATGAACTTTCTCAATTTCCATTTAAAAAATTTGAATTAGATACCAATCAATAAGTCTAAATATTATTCTGAAACTTGTTCCTTATAAATAGTTTGCAATTTATATACTCATATTCATATCCCATTTTTCTAAATAGTCAGAAATATTCTTTAAATAATTACCACTCAAAGCACCGTCAATAATGCGATGATCATATGTTAATGAAAGATACATTTTATAACGTATTGCAATAACATCACCAGTTGGTGTTTCTATTACAGCAGGCTTTTTCTGAATTGTACCTGTACCTAAAATTGCAACCTGCGGCTGATGAATAATAGGTGTACCAAATAAACCATGAACTGAACCAAAGTTTGTAATAGTAAATGTACCGTTAGTAATGTCATCAGGACTTAGTTTATTATTTCTTGCTTTTTCAGCCAGCATATTTAATTCTTCTGCTATTCCCAATAAACTTTTTTGATCAACATTCTTAATTACAGGAACTATAAGATTACCTGAAGGTAGCGCAACAGCCACACCAATGTTTATAGCTTTTTTTATGATCATTTTTGTGCCATCTACAGAAGCATTAATCAAAGGAAATTTCTTAATTGCCCTGGCAACAGCTTCAATGAAAACTGGCATATAAGTAAGTTTAATTCCTTCTCGCTTTTCTATTAGTGCCTTGACTTTTTCCCTCCACAAAACAAGACTAGTAACATCAGTTTCAAAAACATTCGTAACGTGCGGAGAAATTTGTTTTGACATAACCATATGCTCAGCCATTAATTTTCGCATACGATCCATCTCAATAATTTCATCACCTTCATTAAGTCTAATATTTAATTTTGAAGATTCTTTTGCAACAATTAAAGGTGCTTCAAGCGATTTACTTAATCTATTTCTTTTATTTTCGATATAGTTTAGCAAATCCTCTTTTTTAACCCTATTGTCTTTACCTGTACCTTGCACTATATCTAATTCCGAAAGCTCAATATTTTCTTCACGTGCAATATTTTTAACTAATGGAGAATAAAATCTTTTATCATTTATCAAGACTTTCTCAATATTTTCTTTTGTTTCTATTTTTTGAGAAATAATTATTTCATTTTTGTTTTCAGTCTTATCTAATTTTTTCGTTTCATCTTTAACAGCTTTTGGTTTACCTTCTAAATCAATTATAGCTAAAACTGTTCCAACCTGAACTTTATCATTTTCTCTAAATAGGATTTTATCAACTCTACCGCTTACAGGACTTGGAATTTCTGAATCTACTTTATCTGTAGCTATTTCAAATAGTATCTGGTCTTCTTCAATTATATCATTTTCTTTAATAAACCATTTAGTAATTGTAGCTTCTTCGACACTTTCGCCCATTTTGGGCATTTTAATTTCAAAGTTTGGCATAAAATATTGTTTGATTACTTAATTCATAAATATTACAAAAAAAAGTCCGACAATTGATTATCGAAATAGTAATAAAAGTTAAACAATAATTTCTGAAAATAGTTTAGAAGAAGATGTAAAAATCAATTTTCTTCATTAGTAAGAATTGCTTTGTAGACAATTGGTGCACCTGCCGGTTTCAAATCAAAACTATTGTCGACGGAATATAGGCTCCATATTTCAATGTCTGGATAACGCGCATTTAATAAAAAAGAAGCTAATGAAAATGTTTTAGGGCCTAATGAAATTAGTATAATTCGTGAAGTCAATCTTAGATTAAGACATAAAGACGTAAGTTTAGTATCAATTTCTTCAATATTTTTTGCAGGATATTGAATCAAATGGTTTGACTGAACATCAGATAAAATTTTCCTATTATTTGTTTTGGCTATATGCGTATAATTTTCATCGAAAGATGGATTAGGCAAGAAAAAGAAAACATCGTCAGGTTTAAAAAAGTCACATAAAAATTCAGCCTTCGATTCATCATAACCCAAACCTATGACTAAAGCCAAAGGTTTATTCTCATTGATAGATGGCATATTGACAAAAACCGGCTCTGGTTTTGACAATTTTTCTTTTTTTGCAGCAGGAGGAACAAAATGTTCAGGTGTATAACAGAAATAAACTACCAGATTATTATAGTCCAAATCATTAAATGCAAAATAATTTATAATAGTACCGTACCACATTTTTGACATGGAAGAATAATCAACAACAAGTTTAATATTTTCGCATTTTCGTCCTTCACATAATGTATCTAATATAGCCATTATTTCTGCTGATGAATCACTTTTTAGTTCGTAACACTCAAAACCTTTCTCCTTAAATAAATTTTCATTTTCTTCATGGGAATACGATTCATGCTTTTCTCTAAAAAGAAGGGCAATCTTTTTATTTGCATTAAAATTTATAGATTGAACCAAATGACTGCTGCGAGAATCATAACCGCATGCCGCGATTAACACATCAATATTTTCATTTAAAAGTTCTTCAAACGGAATTTGGTGTGCATGAACTAATTCCATGGCATCGGTTAATAGTGGTTAAAAAATCTTACTAAATACTGGAGTCGTTGTACGTATTTTTTTTTAATATGTTTTTAAATTATCTAACTTTTTTATTAAAATTTTTATTCCTATTAATGATATATTTTTGCGAATAAAAATTATTAAAAGATTTTATATTATTGCTTCTAATTCGCATTATTTAGTTATGAATCTTTTATTTATAATTGATTATTTATCTATTATAAAGTTAAACTATTTGCAACTTTTAAAAAAGAAATTCGAACAATTCAATTTTATATTATATTTTTCGGGCAAATTTGAAAATAATAAGATGTATTATTACCTTAAAATAATAATATGATTAAAAAAATATTAATAGCAAATAGAGGAGAAATTGCAGTTCGAATAATGCGCACGTGTAGAGAAATGGATATTAAAAGTGTTGCTGTTTATTCTGATGCTGATCGTAAATCATTACATGTTAGGTATGCAGGAGAGGCATATTATATTGGACCTTCGCCATCAAATGAGAGTTACCTTGTAATGGATAAAATAATTTCTTCTGCGAAAAAATCTGGAGCAGATGCAATTCATCCAGGATATGGTTTTTTGTCAGAAAATGCTGAATTTGCGAAAAAAGTAAGACAAGCCGGATTAATTTTTATTGGGCCATCATCTCATGCAATTTCAATAATGGGAGATAAAATAATTGCCCGTCAAACTGCTTTAAATTCAAATGTTCCGGTAGTACCTGGTACAACCGCACCCGTGACAAGTGAAAAAGAAGTAATTCATATAGCAAATAAAATCGGTTACCCGGTTATTATAAAAGCATCTGCAGGAGGTGGAGGCAAAGGGATGCGATTAGTAACAAAAGAGGAAGAACTGTCTGAATCATTAAAGATGGCCAAAAGTGAGGCAATGGCTGCATTTGGAGATGATTCTGTTTATGTTGAAAAGTATATTGAATCACCACACCATATTGAATTCCAGATTTTAGCTGATCAACATGGAAATGTTATTCATCTGTGTGAACGTGAATGTTCTGTTCAGCGGCGACATCAAAAAGTAGTTGAAGAAAGTCCATCACCTATTATGAATCCTAAATTACGTGAAATAATGGGAAATGCAGCAGTTACTTTAGCAAAAGCTGTTGATTACGAAAATGCAGGAACAGTTGAATTCCTGGTTGATGATAAGGGTAATTATTATTTCTTAGAAATGAATACACGTCTCCAGGTAGAACATCCAATTACCGAACATGTGATTGGTTTGGATCTTGTAAAAGAGCAAATTAAAATAGCATCAGGCCAAAAGTTAGAATATAAGCAGGATGATATTATGCAATCCGGACATGCTATTGAATGTCGAATTTATGCTGAAGATTCCGAAAACAATTTTATGCCTGACCCGGGAATAATTAAACATATAACTCAACCACATGGCTTTGGTGTTCGCACTGATGGTTACGTATATGAAGGATATGAAATACCTATTTACTATGATCCTATGGTTTCAAAATTAATTGTTTGGGGACGTACAAGAAATGATGCAATAAATCGTATGAAACGCGCATTATACGAATATAAAATTACCGGAATTAAAACATCAATTCCTTTTCTTGAACGCATTATGAAAACAAATGATTTTGTAAGAGGAAATTACGATACTCATTTTATTCAAAAAAATAGCGAAACTTTATTGCCAAATAATCCGAAAAAAGATTCAGTCATTCGCGACATTGCAATAATCTCAGCCTATTATCATTATTACAAACGTCTGGAACAAATTAAAAAAATCAGCATTGTTGAGAAATCACAGGATTATTGGAAAAACTACGGAAGAAGGAAAAATTCAATTAGAATATGAAATAAAAAAGTAAAAAACAACAACTGTAAAAATTCTATTTCTAAAATTAATAAATGTTATTATGAGCCAGGATTTCGAAGTAAAAATAAATGATCATATTTCTTCAGTCAGCATTCTAAGTGAAGAAAGTAGTTTTTTGACATTACTGGTAGATGGAAAAAAATATGAAGTAGACATTGAATCCGTTGAAAAAAGTATCTATTCAATATTGCATAAAAACAAGTCTTATAACGTAGAAATAATTGATGGAGATAATAGTAAGAATTTTACTGTGAACACGCTTTATCATTCTTTTGATGTAGAAATATTAGATGCTGAAGCCCGATATATTGCGAGCCGTATGCAAACAAAAGAACTTGAAGGCAAAAATATTATTTCTTCACCCATGCCTGGCCGGATAGTGAGAATACCAGTTTCAGAAGGTCAAAATGTTGTTGCTGGTCAAACTGTAATTGTAATATCAGCTATGAAAATGGAAAGCGAATATAAATCGTCTAAAAATGGCGTAATTAAACAAATACATGTAAAAGAAGGTGACATAGTGAATGGACACCAGCCACTTTTAACAATTGAATAATAGAATATAAAAAATCAAAATACTATTGAAAAATTGTAAAAATAAATTGTAATGACAATAAAAAATAAATACGACAAATACGAAGAAAAATTGCTGGCCGCCGAATTAGGTGGAGGTCGCGAGAGAATTGAAAAACAACATGACGCTGGTAAAAAAACAGCACGAGAGCGTATCAATGCATTACTTGATCCTGGAACATTTGTTGAGCTCGACAAATTGGTGACCCATCGTTGCAATGATTTTGGAATGGAAAAAAATAAAATATTGGGTGATGGTGTTGTCACAGGGTATGGTAAAATTGACGGCCGATTAATCTATTTATTTGCACAAGATTTTACAGTATTTGGAGGTAGTTTAAGCCGTGCTAATGCTGATAAAATTGTAAAAATCCAAAAAATGGCTATGAAAATGGGTGCGCCATTAATTGGTTTAAATGATTCCGGAGGAGCTCGTATACAGGAAGGTGTTCAAAGTCTGGCAGGTTATGCAGATATATTTTATTTAAATGTGCTTTCGTCAGGTGTTATTCCTCAAATCTCAGCAATTCTGGGACCTTGTGCAGGCGGTGCAGTATATTCTCCTGCCCTTACTGATTTTATATTTATGACTGATAAAACAAGTTACATGTTTGTCACCGGACCAGATGTAATTAAAGCCGTGACTCATGAAGAAGTAACTATGGAAGAACTGGGAGGTGCTATCACTCATAATTCAAAAAGCGGTGTAGCTCATTTTATTGGAGATAATGATGAGCATACAATTATGATGATTCGTGAGTTATTAAGTTTTCTGCCTTCAAATAATCTTGCTGATCCTCCTGCTCATGCATGTGTCGACGATATTAGCCGGATCGATGAAAAGCTGCAAAACCTTATCCCGGATGATCCTAATAAGCCTTATGATATGAAAGAGCTTATTATGACTATTGTTGATGATCATAATTTTTTTGAAGTTCAGCCTCATTATGCTTTAAACATAATAGTTGGTTTTGCTCGTTTCGGTGGCCGCACGGTTGGCGTCATTGCCAATCAACCTGCAAACCTTGCAGGTGTTCTTGACATAGATTCTTCATTAAAATCTGCTCGTTTTGTACGTTTTTGTGATGCATTTAACATTCCACTAGTTACTTTCCTTGATGTCCCGGGTTTTTTGCCTGGAACAATACAAGAATTTGGAGGCATAATTAAACATGGTGCAAAATTACTTTATGCTTATGCTGAAGCAACAGTTCCTAAAATAACGATTATAACACGCAAAGCTTATGGTGGTGCTTATTGTGTTATGTCTAGTAAGCACTTGGGCGGTGATGTAAATTATGCTTATCCATCAGCTGAAATAGCTGTCATGGGTTCTGAAGGAGCAGTCAATATAATTTATAGAGGGAAAATTAAAGGTGATGATGAAAGAAAAAAAGTAATTGAAGAATATCGCAATACATTTGCCAATCCATATAAAGCAGCTGAATTAGGATATATTGATGAAATTATCATGCCTAAGCATACCAGAATGAAAATTATTCAGGCTTTGGAAATGACACAAAACAAGGTAAAGAATGCACCGCCAAAAAAACACGGAAACATACCGCTTTAATATTGTAATTAAGATTAAAACTCAGAGGTAAAGTGAAACTGAATTTCCGGAAATTTTTCCTGGGCCATTTGCAATGTATAAGATGAATCTGCTATAAACAGTTCTCGGCCATGCTTATCTTCAGCAAGAAATTGGTATTTTCGTTTTCTGAAATCTTCGAGCTGATCGTAATTGCTACTTGTTATCCAGCAAGCTTTAAATAAATTAACAGGTTCATATCTGCATGAAGCACCATATTCATGCAATAGTCTGTATTGGAGAACTTCAAATTGTAAAGCACCGACAGTTCCGATGATTTTTCTTCCGGATGATTTATTTACGTACATTTGTGCTACTCCCTCGTCCATTAATTGGCTGATACCTTTGGCTAATTGTTTTGATTTCATTGGATCCGTATTTTCAACGTATCGAAACAATTCAGGTGAAAAACTGGGTATACCTTTAAAATTTAGTTTTTCACCTTCGGTAAGTGTATCACCTATTTTAAAGTTGCCGGTATCATGCAATCCAATAACATCACCAGGATATGCTTCGTCGATCACAGACTTTTTATCGGCCATAAAAGCTGTTGGGCTTGAAAACTTCATCATTTTGTCATTTCTGACATGCAAGTAATTTGTATTGCGTTTAAATATCCCACTGCAAATACGTAAGAATGCTATACGATCCCTATGGTTAGGGTCCATATTAGCATGTATTTTAAAAATAAATCCTGAAAATTTTTCTTCTAAGGGAAGAATTGAACGCTCAACCGCTTCAAAGCTTTTTGGCGACGGAGCAATCTCAATAAAGCAATCAAGTAATTCATGAACTCCAAAATTATTTAATGCACTTCCAAAAAATACTGGAGCTAAATGACCTTCCAAATATTGTTCTATTTCGAAAGCCGGATACACTCCATTTATTATTTCTATATCTTCTCGAAGCACTTTTGCAAAGCGTTCACTTACATGTTTTTCAAGATTTGAATCATATAAATCTTTGAATTCAATAACTTGCTCAATTACAGACTTATCATTACCTGCGAAGAGATTCAGTTTTTCTTCGTACAGGTTATATACGCCTTTGAATGTTGGACCATTACTTATTGGCCAACTCAATGGCCTGACAACAATTTTTAATTCTTTTTCAATTTCATCTAATAATTCAAATGGGTCTTTCCCCGACCTGTCTAATTTATTAATAAAAACCATTACAGGAGTATTGCGCATTCTGCATACTTCCATCAAACGTCTGGTTTGAGTTTCCACTCCCTTTGCAGAATCTATAACAATAATTACACTATCTACTGCGGTAAGAGTGCGATAAGTGTCTTCCGCAAAATCTTCATGTCCGGGTGTATCAAGAATATTAATCTTAGTGTCTTTATATTCAAAAGCCATAACTGAAGTTGAAACAGAAATGCCTCTCTGTCTTTCAATTTCCATAAAATCAGAAACAGCAGCTTTTTTAATCTTATTAGATTTTACGGCACCGGCAATATGAATAGCTCCTCCAAAAAGTAATAACTTCTCTGTCAATGTAGTTTTCCCTGCATCGGGGTGGCTAATAATAGCAAATGTTTTACGTCTTCTAACCTCCTGGAAAAAGTTCATGTCCTCAAAATTGAAGCCGCAAATTTAATATTTTTGAACTTAATATATTAATCTTTTTTTGATCCCGATTTTTAATTCTTCTTGTGTTTTTTGATATACTCTAAGGATTCTTTGCATTTTGTTTTTAACAATTCGTAATTTTTCTTTTCTATTATTTCTTTAGTTATTAACTGAGACCCCATTCCAACGCAAGTAACACCTGCCTCAAACCATTCTTTCAAATTGTTTTCTAATGGCTCAACACCTCCGGCAGGCATTATTGAAGTCCACGGGCAAGGGCCTTTGATATTTGTCACGAACTTAGGACCACCGACCTGCAAAGCAGGAAAAATCTTAATTATTTCAGCACCTAGTTCTTCAGCCCTTGAAATTTCATTTAATGAACCACAACCTGGAATCCAAAGAATTTTCCTTCTGTTGCATATAATAGCCATGTCTTCTTTTAAATAAGGTGAGACAACAAAATTTGTTCCCAATTGAATAAATAGTGCAGCTGTGGCACCATCTATAACTGTACCAATACCTAAAATCATTTCTGGGAATTCATTAATGACAAACCTGTTGAGTTCAGCAAATATGTCCTGTGCAAAATCTCCACGGTTTGTATATTCTATAACCCTGACACCACCTTCAGAACAAGCTTTTACAATCTGTTTGCAAACCGAAATATCCATATGATTAAATATAGGTATTAAACCTGTTTCAATCATTTTTGATACAACCTGAATCCTCGAAAAACGTGCCATGCCTGAATTGAATTAATATATTAAGAGTTTGTTTTTGTTAATAAAACTTATTGCTGTTTTTACCTAAAATTTTATCCTGAATATCTATATCCAATTTATTTTTTAACTCAATGACAATTGTAAAGAATTTTCTCAAAATTGACTATCTCTTTGGCAAGACCAAAGGGCGTTTCGCCAATTTTATTAAGAAAGGAAATTAAAGATAGACGGATTATGTTCCCAATTTATAAATCCTTTCTATCAATTGCCATTTTTCATCTGCTGTAGCACTGGAAGAGGTTTTCTGAAATTTTGATACGAAGGCTTCCCATTCACTTTGACGAGGTTTTTTAGCCAATTCTGCCATTGCTTTATCATGGTCAAAATCAGGAACAGTATCCATAATCATGAACAAACGTGTTTTGTAAATATATATCTCCATGTCAATAATCCCTATGTCACGCATTCCTTTTGTAATTTCAGGCCAAACAGATCCGCTTGAATGAATTTTTTTATAATCTTCAATGAGTTTTTCATCATTTTGCAATTCCAATGTTTTGCAATACCTTTTATATGCTTTTTTTGTCAATTTTTCAAAATATTCCATAAAAAATCTTTTAGTCATTAATATTAACGGACTTTATGTCCATAACGTGCATAATATAAAATAAAAACAAAGAAAGGTATTGGCGCATAAAATCCCATTGACATTCCATGAACATCAGCAATCCACCCCATTATAGGGGGGAATACTGCACCTCCAACAATTGACATTACAATAAATGAAGATGCTTTTTTCGTTTTTGGTCCTAAATCTTTTATTCCTAATGCAAATATAGTTGGAAACATGACTGACATAAAAAAGAATATTCCATATAAAGCAATGAGTGAAATCCAACCTAAACCGACACTTACAACTGGTAGCAATAAACAACACAATAATGCATAAACTGCCAATATCCTTGATGGTCTAATGAAGCTCATTAAATAACTGCCAGACATACGTCCAATCATAAATAGGGCAAATCCAATAGATAGAAAAAATGGACCTTTTGATTTGTCAAAATGGGGATTCTGGTTAGCATCTGTTACGAAATTAATTAGGTAACTAAAAATTCCGGTTTGTGCTGCAACATAAGAAAACTGAGCCAAAACCCCAAGCACAAAATGGGTTTGTTTGATCAATGGTTTATGATAAGTTGATTTATCAGCAATATTGAATGTCACCTTTTCGAGATCAATTTCTTCTTCAATTATTTCAGGTAAACGTGTTTTTATAAATAGAAATGCTACCGCCAAAACCACCAAGCCAATTAATAAATATGGCAATATCAATGATGTCAATTTTTCTCCTGGCGCTGCACCCTTAGTTCCATATATATATAATCCAATAAGAGGTCCTATAACCCAAGCCAGACCATTAAAGGATTGAGAAAAATTTATTCGCTGGGCAGCAGAATTTGGCGGACCTAATTTTGTGGTATATGGATTTGCAGCAGTTTCCAATGTTGCCAATCCACATCCTAAGATAAATAAGCAAATTAAAAACAGCCAGAATGATTCAAATGAGGTTGTACTGGCAATTAAAAATGCTCCACTTGCAAAAAGCACCAATCCAAGTATTATACCTTTTTTGTAACCAAATCTTCTCATAAAGTAACCTGCCGGAAGAGCCATTAGAAAATATGCAGTGTAAACTGAAAACTGTATCATGCCGGAACGTGATTTTGAAAGATGCAATATTTCCTGAAAATGCTTGTTAAGTGTGTCGAGCATACCATGGGCAATTCCCCATAAAAAAAACAAAGATGTAATAAGAATAAATGGTAACAAATATTCTTTAGTTGTTAATTTATGTTTTTCCATAAATACAAATTTTAGTGGTGACTTCAGTCGTAAATTTATAATACGATATTATATGTCGAGATAAGGCTAAGGATAATCATTACTAATTAATCCTTTTTCTTTCTTTGCTGCCCATAACTCCAATTGAATTTTGTTTAGTTCTTTTCCCTGTTTCCAAACAAGCAATTATTAAGGCATAACTAATTTGTTGTTTGGCATTATATTTTATCATCGAGCACCTCATTTAAGTTTCCTATGGCTCTTGTCCCAAAAATAATTGGTGGAATTTCTAATCCTGCTTCGCCTAATTTATTGTAATGCATAAAAAAAAATGGTAATCAAAATATTTTTATTATTAATTCGTAAATATATAAATTTTGCATATTCAAGAACTATGAGGCTAAAGAAAGTTTTACTTCAATATAAACTCTATTAATCGAAGTTCAATCTAAGGAATCGCTTATTAAGTTCAATTTGACAACATGATTGTATTAAAAGGATTTGAATTTAAATAAATCTAAATTTCATCTTTCTGTTTTTTATTTAATTTCATTATACTGAACTCAATTGTTGGACAATAATTTCATTGTACATATTGAACTTACTAATTAAGAGAACAACCAATATTTTGCATATTTATACAATCAAAATGTATATTTATAAAATTTAATTAAAAATGTTTTGAAAAAAGAAAAAGAAATATTATGATTGCATTTTAAAATTATTAAAACTTTATCTAAAATTTTTTATTTAAAACCAATGTGTTATGACTAAAATGAAATCCAGTGACTACATTGCACTTGAAGATAAATATGGTGCCCATAATTATCATCCTTTGCCGGTAGTTTTAGAAAAAGGAAAAGGGGTATATGTTTGGGATGTGGAAGGAAAAAAATACTACGATTTCCTGTCTGCATACTCGGCAGTAAACCAAGGGCATTGTCATCCAAAAATCATAAAAGCTCTGAAAAATCAGGCTGACGTACTTACTCTTACATCAAGGGCATTTTATAGCAATACACTTGGTGAATATGAAGAATTTATAACCAAATATTTTGGCTATGATAAAGTATTGCCTATGAATTCTGGGGCCGAAGGTGATGAAACTGCGCTTAAGTTATGTCGTAAATGGGCATATAAAGTCAAAGGCATTAAAGAAAATGAAGCCAAAATAATTGTGTGTGAAAATAATTTCCATGGCAGAACAATTACTATTGTTTCTATGTCCACTGATCCGGATTCATATGGGGGCTATGGTCCTTTCACACCTGGTTTTATTAAAATTCCGTACAATGATATACCAGCTCTTTCAAAAGCATTAGAAGATTCTACAGTTGCAGGATTTATAGTTGAACCTATTCAGGGCGAAGCAGGTGTTTTCGTGCCAGATGAAGGATATCTGAAAAAAGCTTATGCTCTCTGTAAATCTAAAAATGTATTGTTTATAGCCGATGAGGTGCAAACAGGTTTATGTCGTACTGGTAAAAAACTATGCTGCGATCATGAAGGAGTTCGTCCCGATATACTTATTCTGGGTAAAGCTTTGTCCGGAGGCGTAATGCCTATATCAGCAGTTTTGGCTGACGATCCAATAATGCTTACAATTAAGCCTGGTGAGCATGGTTCGACCTTTGGAGGCAATCCGCTAGCATGTAAAATTGCAATTGCTGCTTTAGAAATTCTGGAAGAAGAAAAACTTTCGGAAAATGCAGAACGTTTAGGAAAAATCTTTCGTGAAGAACTTAGAAATGTAAAATCTGATATGATTGATTTGGTTCGTGGCAAAGGCTTGTTAAATGCAGTTGTTATTAAACCTAAAAATGGCAAAGAGGCTTGGGATGTATGTGTTGCGTTAAAAGAAAATGGTTTGCTTGCAAAACCAACACATCAACATATTATTCGTTTTGCACCGCCATTAGTTATAAATGAAAAGCAGATTCGTGAAACAGTCGATATTATTGTCAAAACATTCAAGCAATTCGAATAATATTAAATATCAAACTTACTTCTCGTCAATAAAATTAAAAAATGTCTGATTAAATTATCAGGCATTTTTTTTAAGTGTCATCATAAATGTTATTAAACCCAATTTTTAATTAGTTAGTCAAATGATTATAACATTCTTTAATGATTTAAAGTGTAATTTTAACAAGAATTATATATTTGCAATCACAATCTCAATGATTTGAACAGCAAATATTTTATATTATCATTTATAATTGCAAAGTATCTATTGTGTCGATTTTGTACTCTGTGAATTTGATGAGCAGTTTAATTAATACTATTTTTCCTTCAATACAATTAACAACTCTGTATGTTGGTACGTTTTTGTTTCTTTACAAATTATTAAATTTTTATAATAGATTTATTGCTTTAAACCTAAGTTGCAATATTTATTCTTCATCTTTAAATTTTAGTTTTTTTTCTGCTATTATTGAATCTGCCAAAAGAAAGGATAAAATAGCTGAATCAATTGAAAAAGAATCTTTAGATAGCTTTTTTCATCATTCCCCTTTTGGATTAATAAGAACTGATAATAATGGAACAATTCTATTGATTAATTCTTCGATATTGAAAATCTTTGGATTTTCTTCTCGCGAAGAATTTATTTCAATAAATTATTTTGTTAATAAATACCGAAATAAAGATAGCGAAGACAATTTATTAAGATTTAAAAAACAAATTTGAAGATTTTATATTTGAAAGTAGCTGGCGAAAACAAAACGGAAATACAGCCTTTATTAGAGAGTATTATAGAGCTGTTAGGGATTTTAAAGGAGAACTAAAGCATTTTGAAATAACTGTCGAAGATATAACCGAAACAAGAAGGATTGCCAGATCTCTTCAAATTACAGAAGAAAAGTTTAGAACTATTATTGATCAGTTACCTATTGGAATTTACAGAACTATTGCAACAGGAGAGATTATTTTTGCAAATTATTATTTCGCTAAAATTCTTGGATACGAAACTCCAAACGAATTAAAAGGTAAAAATTTTGGAAATTTTTCATTAGACACTAAGGAATACGAAAAAATTTTAAACAACCATATAACTCTTAAACATTCTTCTTTCTCTCATGAATTTATTCTGACAAGGAAAGACAAGAAAAATATTTGGGTTCAGGATACCTCGAATCTGATTTATGATACAAGTAACGATTTATTATTTTTTGAAGGTACTATTGAGGATATAACTGCGAAAAAAAATGCTGAAGAAGAATTAAACAGACTTTTTGTAGCAATTAATCAAATTTCGGAAGGAATCGTTATAACCAATACTGAAGGTATTATTCTTTATACAAATCCTGCTTTTGAAAAAATTACTTTGTATTCTTATAATGAAGTGAAGGGACAAAATATTTCAATCCTAAAAAGCGGTCAGCATTCAAAGGAATTTTATAAAAAAATATTGACAACTATTCATTCAGGGAATAACTGGTCAGGCAGAATCATTAATAAGAAAAAAAGTGGACTAATTTATGAAGAACACATGGTCATATCGCCAATAAAAAATCAAGATGGACAGATCATAAATTTTGTTGCCGTAAAGAGAGATGTTACTGATGAACGTAAGGCTGAACAACATATTAATCAATCAAAAAAATTGCAGGCAATAGGAACATTAGCAGGTGGTATTGCCCATGATTTCAACAATATTCTGATGGGCATGCAAATTTATACGGAGATATTACTTAAGAAAACACCCGAAAATACTAATGATTATAACTTGTTGCAAAAAGTTTATCTAGCTCAGAACAGAGCTAAAGATCTTACAAAACAGATACTTTCATTTAGCAGACAATCGGGAGATGATCTTGAACCCATTCTGGTTCATAGCATAGTCTTAGAAGCACTTAAACTAATAAAATCTACGTTCCCTCCTGCACTTAAACTTGAAGAAAAAATAAATGACTGTGGGTACATTAACGGTAATGCAACTCACATTCACCAAATTGTTATGAACCTTTGCAACAATGCTAATCATGCAATGGAAGGAAATGGAATATTATCAGTTGAACTGGAAAATTTCGATCATATTGAAGATCACGAAGGTCATATTATTAGTAGCAATAACAATTGGATAAGATTAAAAGTCAAGGATACAGGTTGTGGCATTGAGAAAAAAATAAGTGACAGGATATTTGAACCATTTTTCACTACCAAATCTGTTGGACAAGGTTTAGGTCTCGGACTTGCAACCGTACATGGTATTGTTAAACAGTATGGTGGAGAAATTTTTTTCCAAAGTGAAGTTGGAATAGGAACAGTATTTTATATATATTTACCCGCTTTGTAGAATGAGAAAATTTATTTATGGTGGAGATGTATGATATTTTAGTTGTTGATGACGAGCCAATGATTAGGGATGGATTGAAAGAGGCTCTTGAAATGGAAGGACATAGGACTTTAACTGCATCAGATGGCAATGAGGCTTTAAAAATGGTGGATGAAAAGAAACCACATTTAATTATCACGGACATTATTATGCCTGAAAGTGATGGAATTGAGGTTATATGTACTTTAAAAGAAAGCAATCCCGATATTAAAATTCTAGCCATTTCTGGAGGTGGCCGGATTAGTGCAAATGATCACCTAAAAATTGCCAAGCAATTGGGAGCTACAGGTGTGCTCACAAAACCATTCTCAACTGAAGAATTGATTTGCGAAATCAATAAATTGTTTGGATAGAGCAATGAGATAATTTGCCTCCTTATAGAAAGTATTTTATTCAATTTAGATTACAATAATAAGACCCTATTGTAATGTAATTTATTTATGATGATTCTACAACATCGTCATAATGTTTTTATTTATTCACTTCAATAATATTTCAGATTTTCTTTCTGCATCCAAAGGTTTTGCTATAGTATTTTCATTCATGAACTTTGCAGCTATATTATGTCGTCATGATAATAAATTATGACGGAAGCAAAAACTATTCCTCCATATTTATCAAAAAATTATTCTTGATTAACTGGTTTTAAAATGTTAAAAAATATTCTCGTGCCTATGGCTAATATTAAGAGTATAAAGGCAAAGTTAAATTTCTGAGGAAGTAAAGGCATTAAAATTAAGCCTAACGTAATCACAACACATACAATAATACAATAATACTTGCGAAATGTCGGTTTTAGAAACGGTAAAATAATATTTGCAGGAAGCAGAAAAACAATCACTAAATTATTTTGCAGCTCCGCATGCTTTGAAAATATACTGAGAATAGTAATAAATAAGCCTAATAGTCCAAATAATAAAAAGAAAACATTATCGTAAATTTTAATCCATTTTTTTCTAAATTGAATAAAAATTGCTGATAAAAGAAGAAATATCATAATAAAAGATGGCGAGAACAGATTATTTGCAGCGTCATTTTGATTAAAAACGACTAAAGTTTTTTCTTCCAAAATCAAAGGCTTGTTTTCAATCTTAGCTAATTCTATTGACTTTTCAAGAAAATCTGGTATAAAAAGTGCGTCATAGCCGGCTTTATTATCAGTAAGTATTCCCAGCACCAAATCTATTCCAAATCTGCTCCATGGCATCGATTTAAGATATCGGGTGTAAAGCTGTCGAAATGTATTATTTGCTTCAACTTTTGGTTTTCTAAGTAAGTCTTCATCTCCAGAAGAAAGAACAATAATATCTCTTATTCGCGTAGAACAATTGTCCGTAAAGAATTTATATCTGTAATACCTGTGTTCTGGTTTATAATTTTCAATTAATAATTGAAGTAAAGTTAAATTCCGTTTCTTATCAAAGTTTAAAACTTGCTCATTTACCGATCTTTTTTCTTCTTTGCATGATTCAATAAAACTATCGAATGATTCAACCGAAAGCATATAATCAAGTTGACCTAATGCAAATTTTATATAGAAATTTTCTGTATTAAAATCAAATGTTCCATAGTTAAAGACAAAATCAAATCCATTTTTTAAATCTTTTATTCTGATTGCAGTATGTCCAAATGTTGAATATAACTCGTTTCCAGGAGATACTAGTCAATACAGAAGATGTCAAACTATCAGAAAATTCAATGGAATGACCTAATAATAGCCAAACGGAAAAAAAACAAAAGAATTAAAATCTTTTTCATTATTTATGAAACAATATTTAGCGAATACAAATACAATTTTTCCTAAGAAAGTTCTTTAACTCCGGTATTGCAATTTCTTTATAATGGAATATGCTGGCAGCAAGAGCAGCATCAGCTTTACCTTTTGTAAAGACATCGACAAAGTGTTCCATTTTCCCGGCACCTCCGGAAGCAATGACTGGAATTTTGAGGGTTTCCGAAAGTTTTGCCAAAGTATCA
Source organism: uncultured Bacteroidota bacterium (assembly GCA_963851385.1). GTDB lineage: Bacteria > Bacteroidota > Bacteroidia > Bacteroidales > DTGW01 > CAWEFA01. The sequence continues at coordinate 303,805 of CAWKPE010000015.1, forward strand.
CATGCAAATCCTTCTTTTACACCGTCATGATTCATGGAAGTAAAAAGTATCTCCCCACATCCTCTTTCCTGAGCTTCAAGAGCCCAAGAGTATAATTCTTTATTTGTTGGAATCCGGCCGCCATTAATGTAAACTGTCCATTTTTCATTTTCAAATTTTGCATCAATGGCAACCACTACAAATTGACTTCCAAAAAGTCTTGCCATTTCATTTATAAATTCGGGATTTTTTACTGCAGCAGAGTTGATAGATATTTTATCAGCCCCAGCATTTAGCAATTTTTCTGCGTCTGCAATTTCATTAATTCCTCCACCAATTGTAAATGGTATATTAATATTTTGAGCTATTCGTTTTACAAGATTCAGAAATAGTTTTCTTTTTTCATGTGATGCTGTTATATCAAGATAAACCAATTCATCTGCACCCTGGTTGCTATATTCTGAACCCAGTTCAACCGGATCACCGACATTTTTAATATTTATAAAGTTAATGCCCTTTACAGTTTGTCCATCTTTAATATCTAAGCAAGGGAATTATTCTTTTGGCAAGCATAAATAATTTTTTTCAACTACGAAAATAGATAATTTAATATTAATAATAATAAATCAGCATTGATTGAAGAATCGGAATTTAATCAAAAAAGAGGCCAATTATTTTAATTAACCTCTTTTAGATGAATGTTAGAAAGAAATGAAAAAACCTTATTTCTTTTTTAATTTTTTGCCTAGTTTTTCTATTGCAGTTTGTATAGATTCATCAGGCTTAATTATATTATAGTCACCCCAGAATTCCGGATTTGTAAAGCTTTCAACTTTATCTGAAAAGATGTCAGAGAACTTCGTGGTTTCTTTTGATGGAATTTTAGCTACGTTTGCAGTATCGATATCAGTAATTGCCATTTCAACCATAGCTGCATAAGAGGATTTAAAGAGTCTTCTTTTCCATTTGCATTTAAATCTTAATTCGGATCTAACATAATTTAAGCACCATTTCCCATTTGATTCAGTATATCTGATATAATAATCAGCACCCACAGTTTCAAACTTCATTGTCAAAGGTTTTTTCATAAGAAAGAGACTATTTGCCAATGGTAAGCCATATTCGCTCAAACCAAATTCAAGACAAACAATAGCAAGCTTATCTACGTCCAGATAAATTTTGCCAGTGTATAGAGGCTGTTCAATTCCTTTTTTCTGGTTGAATTCAATAACATAACAACGCGTACTCCCCAAAGTTACCTGACCAGTAAGTTTGTAATCATAATATTTAAAATAATCCTCAGAAAGGATACTTTCCGGATTTTTAACTATATCGAGATAGAATGGGGTTATGGGTCCACCCTGTAATTTAACAACTATTGTATCCATTTTTTTTACATCCTGACTCTTACGACCAATTATTATCTTAACCCTGTCATTTGCGTAACTGTCATAAGAAGCTTTATAAGCATCAACACAGCTTCTGCAATTGATACATATTTTTTATTTTGCTGGATAGTTTCCCTATAGAATCCTGTTAACATTACAGGAGAAGTTCTATAGTTTTTGCTAATGTTACTATATAGCTCCTTTTAATAAAATTATAGGATCCTCACTCCTAATAACAATTTCCTTTAATGGCACTAATTCCGGTTCTAAAATTATTTCATTATTACCACTACTCATCTTATTGATTGCGGAAGTAAAGCTTTTATAACCCAGATGGGACACTCCAATATTTTCATTTAACTTATCTTTCGGAACTCTTAAGTAAGAATTCCCCTTCAGAATTTGCTACAGTACCAATAAATGTACCTACTATATATACATTAGCAAACATGATAGGCTTTTAGAGTCTCTTTGTCAATTATTTTTCCAGACAAAGTCAAATATGTGTCATTCCCATTTTTATTAGAATTTCCAAGGACTAATGAATCAGTCCAAGCAATAAAAAATATTGCTACTAATAATGCCGTTCATCCAAAGGCCTTATTAAAAATTGTATTTACTTTTGTTTTCATTGCTTTAATATGATGATATTTTAATAAACAAATTATTATTTGTGTTTGACTTTTTTAATAAAAAGCAATGTTACAGAGCTATTTGTTTATCTAGTCGACTTCATTATTAATACAATCAAAGATAATTTTACCCTTACTTTGTATAATTGTCCATTAATTTATTGCCAGAAAATAGTTAACTAAAATTAATATTTATCAGACTCTAGAATTTTACACACAAAATATAAAATTTAAAATTACAATGTATTTATTCATTTTATATTGCACATGCAAGAAAAAGAATGAATTAAACTATTGTCAGAATAATTATAATAGTGTGGAAATCGATATTACCAGAAAATTCGACTAATTGAAGCATTTATTGAGAATACTATAAAATTCTTTTTTATCTATTGGTTTTGTAATATAATCATCAAACCCGGCATTAATAGCTTCTATTTTATCGTTTGTCATTGCATAAGCAGTTTGGGCTATAACTTTAACGTCAGGTTTCATTTTCTTTATAATTTGCAAAACCTCAAAACCATCTAATTCAGGCATCTTAATATCGAGTAGAATTAAACTGATTTCAAGATGCTCTTTAAACAGTTCAATTGCCTCAAGACCATTTTTTGCAGAAAAAATTTTAATTCCTGTATCTGCAAGTAATTCATGGATAAACAGCAAATTCATTTCTTCATCCTCAGCAATCAATATAGTTTTATCAAGCCAGTTATATTTAATATTCTCAGTAGTACTCAAATCTCTAATTTGTTCTTTACTAATAACTTTATTATAAGGTATATTAAAATATAATGTAGTTCCCTGAGAGGAAGCTGAATGCAACCAAATCTTACCCCCCATCATTTCAACAAGTGCTTTAGAGATTGCCAAACCCAAACCAGTACCGCCAAATTTGCGCACATCCTGAATTTCAACCTGTCGAAATCTCTCAAAAACTGTTTGGTGATATTCCGGTGGAATACCAATACCAGTATCTTTTACATAGAATTCTAAAAAACTATCTTTTAAAATGTACCCTGTTTCAATAAATCCTATATTAGTGAACTTTATTGCATTATTAAGTAAATTTCCTAAAATCTGCTTTAGTTTTAGTTCGTCTGTAATAATTTTTGATTGCTCATTACTTAATTTTTTGTTCAAAACAATTTTGATACCTTTTTTTTCTGCCATTTCTTTATATATAGCAAATGTTTCATCAAATAAACGATTAAGAATAATCGGAACATTATTTAGAACTAATTGACCGGACTCAATTTTTGAAATATCAATAATGTCATTAATAATTGCAAGCAGGTGAAGACTACTTGAGTTTATTACATGTGAATATCTGAGGAGTTTTTCCGTTTCAATATTTGGCTTTAGCAATAATCCGGCAAATCCAATTATACTATTAAGAGGTGTTCGTATTTCATGAGACATGTTGGCAAGAAAAGCTGATTTAAGGCTGTCGCTTTCTTCAGCTTTAGCTTTAGCAGCAATAAGTTCCTTTTCAGCAAGCTTTTTATCAGTTATGTCAATACTTACTCCTGCTAAACCTATAATATTACCAAATGAATCATAAAATGGCAATTTCGATGTCGAGAGCCAAATATTCTTGCCATTGCCTGATTGAATAAAAGTTTCAATATTATGTTTAGCTTGTTTATATGCAACTATTTCCACATCTGTACGATAATAAATATCGGCAGTATCTTCGGGAAAAAGATCATAATCTGTTTTACCAATTATTTCGCTTTTTGAAATGCCAAGCAATTCAGACATCCTTTCATTAACTTCTATATATCTTAAATCCGCGTCTTTAAGATACACTAAAGCCGGAATTGCCGATAAGAGATTATTTTGTAATTGCGATTGCTTCCATAAAATTTGTTCCGATAACTTCCTGCCTGAAATATCGCGACTACCAAAAACAGCTCCAGTTTGTTTTCCATTATTATCATATAAAATATTACTAATTGAATCAAGCCATAAGTAATGCCCGGAAGATGCCCTGTATCTAAATTCAACTCTTTCGGATATTTTAGCTTTTATACTCTCTTTAAAATGTAATACTATCCAATCGTGTTCACTGGGGTGAACGTATTCAAAAAAAGAATGACCAATTAGATTTTCAGGATCATATCCTAATATTTTTTTATATGAAGGGCTCGCATATTCTATTATTCCTTTCATATCAGTTTGGCATACCAAATCAATTATATTTTCGGTTATTTGCCTGAAGTGTTGTTCATTTTTGTGAATAATATCTAAATGTGACTTGATTAACCTTTTTTAACTTGTAATAAAAAAATAGAAGAAGAGTAATAGCAACAGCTGTAATTATGAGTGACTAAGAGAATAATTTTAATTAATTCTTCTCTTGGCATATACATAAAATTAATATAAAAAAGTACACCTATATTATATATAATCATTTTAAAATTTTATTAAAGAATAAATTATTTTATCCTTTAACTTAACAACCTTCACAAATCAATTCAAAGAATCGCGTCAACTCAATTAAGCATAAGAGTTTAACATTATTTTTGTATATCAAAGAATATAGGTTTTGTCTTAACAATATTATTAATAATAATTAATACACCAAACCCTAATAATTCCAGTATAAAAATATAATAAATTGCATATCTGTTACTTATGATGAATTTTAATATGCTTATTAAAATTAATAATTTTCTCAGAATTATTATATAATAAAATTATAACTATATGAAAAATTAGCACGAATAGATAGTTTATGAATTATAATATAGTTTCCAGCTGTAGGAAAAATTTATTAAACTTGATAAGGTTAAAGTACCTACAAGGGTTTATATGATGAAACAAAGTAATGTCAAATTTGATATGACAATAATAAGAAATTAAATAATGTCAATTCAATGTCGTTTAGTTAAGCAGTTTTATATCATTGGTCATACTTCGACAAGCTCAGTATGACCTCATTTTATTGTCACCCTGAGCTTGTCGAAGGATGTTTCGTTCCTTAATTAAACGACATTGAATGCCAATTTCAAAAAAATCTGGTGTCAAATTTTTAATCAACTAAATGTAAAATTATTTTACCTCTCCCATGACCACTTTTACTCATTTCTTGAGCGGCTTTGGCTTCAGATAATGGGAAAGCTTTTCTAATAATTGGCCTAATGGTATCAGAATTAATAAGTAGTTGCAATTGTTTGAGTCCTTCAGGACTGATGCCGCTTTTTCTTAATAATGCTCTTACACCATAATTAGCAGCCATTTCCTCTGATGGCTCTGAAACAATAGAAACCAATACTCCACCTTGTTTAAGTACTTTGAAAGAATTGTTTTGCACTTCTCCGCCAATTGAATCGAGAACAACATCGATATTTTGGACGACTTTTTCAAATTGTATAGCTTGATAATCTATTATTATATCGGCTCCTAAAGAATGAACAAAACCGATATTGTCTTTCGAAGTAGTTGTAATAACATTTGCTCCTTTCCACTCAGCCAATTGAATTGCGTATATTCCAACTGTACCCGCACCTCCGTGTATTAAGACTTTTTCTCCCTTTTCTAGTTGTGCCATATCAAAAAGTACAGACCAGGCTGTTTGAGTACCTATTGGAATAGCTGAAGCTTCATCAAATGACAGATGCGAAGGTTTATGAAATAATTGATTTTCTGTTGACAATGAATATTCTGCGTAACTGCCAGAAACAAATCCATAAACTTCTTGTCCGACTAAAAACTTAGTAACTTTGGAACCAATAGAAACTATTGTGCCTGCTGCTTCCATTCCAGGTACTACAGGTAAAGAAACCGGATTAAATTCCTTAAAGAAACCTTCCCTGAATTTCCACTCGTACGGATTAATTCCAACAGAATGATTTCGCAATAATATCTGATCATCTTTGGGTTCTGGTACAGGTACCTTAACTAATTCAAGTTGTTCCGGTCCTCCATAATTGCGAATTTGAATTGCATTCATCAAATCATTTTGCATTTTCTTCGTCATAACTTTTCAAATCATTTTTCATTTTAATTACAAAATAAGCTAACATTCCTGTATTGTAACATGTTACTTAACATAAACAAACATCATAGTTTTTGGTTTCATTGAATACTGGTTTATAATAATTTCATAATTTTGTTTTGTTGACAATTAAATTTAATTTAATAATAATTATCGATTCAAAAAAAAATTAAAGTATGATAAAAATTATTATAAACATTTTAATTATGACTACTTTGAATGGTATCATTAATGGACAAAAACAAATTGAAAAAGATGTTTTTGAAACTGCCGAAGGAAAACTCACTTTATTTTTTATTGGTCATGGATCTTTAATGTTTGATCTCAATGGAAAAATTATATACATTGATCCTGTAAGTAAGTACGCTGACTATGGTAAGCTTCCTAAAGCTGATATTATCTTAATAACTCATCATCATCAAGATCATTTTGATACCAGTGCTATAAGTAAAATTACGCAAAAAAGTACTCAATTTATCGTTACAGCAGAAGTTTATAATGATTTTAATAAAGGTACTATTTTAAGAAATGGCGATAATAAAGTTGTTGATGGTGTTGAAATTGAAGCTGTACCTGCCTACAATATTACGCCTGGAAGAGAAAAATTTCATCCTAAAGGAAGAGACAATGGTTATATTATTACTCTTGGAAATAAAAAAATATATGTTGCCGGAGATACCGAAAATATCCCTGAAATGTCTTCACTAAAAAATATTGATATCGCGTTTTTGCCAATGAACCAACCCTATACCATGCTTCCTGAACAAGTTGCTGAAGCCGCGAAGAGATTTAATCCAAAAATTTTGTATCCTTATCATTATGGAGATACAGATGTTTCAAAGCTTCAAAAGATTCTCGCTAATGACAAAAATACTGAAGTCAGAATCCGTTCACTTAAATAGGAATCTTATAGCATTATTAAACTGGTTTAAATTGTCCATAAAAGGCCAGCATATAACATAAATATTCTACTGTTCGAATTTAAACCATGTCCAACTGAATAAATAAAGTGGAATTTTTCAGTGAAATTCATAAATCCTCCGAAATTGAAAGCTAATATTCCATTCTCATCTATTGAAGATGGAGAATGATAAAATATTTCACCTCCAAGGGTAATTTTTTTATTAAAATCATACTGTATTTCCCAACCTTCATAAATCCAGTTTTTATTATTATTACCAGGATTAAACCAATATCCACCTCCACCATAAGTAGTCAGTTTATTCCAGGATTTTTGAATCCAGAGAGGGACATACAGTTGAATTTTATTATTGCTAAAGCTGTTATTTGGAATAGTAGGAATTTCAATAATTGGAAATGTTCCAATTTGAGGAACATAATTGTTTTCCTGGATAAATCTGAATTTAATGCCTAATTCGGTATTTGCATATCCATATTTGGCATTTTGATGTAATTCAAAAATATAATTAAATGGTAATAATAGATGAACTTGAACGTTAGGTAAAATTCCGTAGTTAGTTTCAAAATGTGGAAGTGTTCCAGAGAAAGTTTTCGATTGTATTGAATGAATTGAAGAAATATAAAACTCCCAATGCTTATATTCTACAGGTTCTGGATCGTCGGTAATGAAAGGAGGTCCTGCAATGGCCATATTAAATAAGGCCAAGTAAAAAAATAATATTAAATAAATTCTATGCATTTGATATAATAACAATCTAAATTTTGTTATTCTTTATCAAATGTTTAAAATTACAATAAACAAAAACTCAATTTTGAATTATTTAACCTTATAATGATCCCGTAAAATTGCAGTGAACCATTTTGAAGGTAATATTGCTTTGCTACGGGTAAATAGTGTTTGCTCCAGTCCACCTATAAGGTATCTGACTTTAGGAGATTTTTTATTAATAATTTTCGAAATTTTAATCGCAATTTTGATTGGATCAGATCCGTTTCTCTCATCACTTTCAATAACTTTAATCGTTTTACTGAATTGTTCCTTATAATTAGCTTTTTTCATTTTGATTAACAGAAGTTTTTCTATTGTCAGTAAAATTAGTTTTAAAATCGCCAGGATTAACAAGTACCACTTTAATTCCGGCACTCTTAACCTCCATACGTAAAGCTTCACTCAAACCTTCAATTGCATATTTTGTTGCAGAATATATTCCCTGAAAAGGTAGTCCCATCAAGCCGCCCAATGAACTAATATTTATAATCATTCCGCCACCATTGTTGCGCATAGAAGGAATTACTGTTCTGCACAAGTTTAATGTTCCAAAAAAATTTGTATCAAACTGCTTTTTAATTTCTTCATCTGAATATTCTTCTATAGAACCTCCTATTCCAATACCGGCATTATTTATCAATACATCAATCTTTTTTTCATTTTCCAGAACTTTTTGAACAGCTTGTTGAACCGATGCTTTGTCAATAACATCCATCTGAAGGATTGTATAAGGTACAACTCCGCCAATTTGCTGACGACATGTACCATAAACTTTGTGACCTAAACCTGATAAGTATTCGGCACATTTTTTACCAATACCAGAAGAAACTCCGGTAATAAAAATTATTTTATCCATATTTAATAAATTAATTGATTTTTATTTACTAATTCAGGGACAATTTCTAATTTTTTCGCACATTTATAAATTTTATCCAAACCAATATCAACTTGCTCTTTAGTATGAGTTGCCATCAATGAAAAGCGAATCATGCAATCAGTTTCCTTTACAGCAGGTGATACAACAGGATTAACGAAAATACCTTCTTCAAGTAACATGCTGGTAAGCTGTAATGCTTTTAATTGCTCACCAATATATAAAGGAATAATAGGTGATTCTGCTTTACCTGTATCAAATCCCAGATCCTTAAATCCTTTTAAAGCATAATTCGAAACGTCCCATAAATGTTTAATTCTTTCAGGTTCATTTTCCATAATTTCCACAGCAGCTAAGACAGTGGCAGCAGATGCCGGAGTAATACTTGCACTAAAAATAAGAGGACGGGCATTATGTTTAAGAAAATTTATTGTATTAAAATCACTGGCAATAAATCCGCCAAGAGCAGCCAGAGATTTACTAAATGTTCCCATTATCAAATCTACTTTATCAGTAAGACCGAAGTGAGATGCTGTTCCACTTCCATTTTTCCCGAGGACTCCAATTGAATGTGCATCATCCACCATTACTGTTGCATCATATTTGTCAGCCAGTTTAACAATTTCAGGTAGCTTAGCTATATCACCATCCATACTGAAAATACCATCAACTACGATAAGTTTAATTTGACCATCTTCACAAACTTTCAATTTAGATTCAAGTGATTTCATATCATTATGCCTGAATTTTAAAACTTTCGAAAAAGAAAGACGGCTTCCTTCAATAATGGATGCATGGTCTGTTTCGTCAAGCAAAATATAATCAGAACGACCAGTTAAAGTTGAGATAACACCAAGATTGACCTGAAAACCTGTACTAAAACATAATGCAGCTTCTTTACCGACCAGTTTGGCAAGTTTGTCTTCCAATTCAATGTGAAGATCAATAGTTCCATTTAAAAAACGTGAACCGGCACAACCTGTACCATATTTATCTATAGCTCTTTTAGCAGCCTCTTTAATTTTTGGATGGTTTGTAAGGCCCAAATAACTATTAGAACCAAACATAATTACTTTTTTCCCATTCATCGTCACAACAGTATCCTGGTCAGATTCAATAGCCCTGAAATATGGATAAATACCCAACTTCTGAACTTCCTGTGGTTTCGTGTATTGCGACGTTCTCTGCTCTAGTGCTCTCATTTTTACCGAGTTTTAGTTTTTATTTTTAATTAAATTATCTTTTGCGAAAAAACAAATATATTTCTTTTTCGAATTCAATCGACATAATCAATTAATAGAAAATATTAAGAATGTCATAAAATTTTGTTAATAAAATCTTTTTCCTTTTTAAAATTCCTTTAAATATAGGCAAAAGAAAAATTTTGCAATAATATAATTAAATTTATTGCTTTCAATAAAATATTAGAAAAAAGTAAATTTTAATTATTTTTTTTTTGAGTTGGATTAAACAACAATTAAAAAATGGTCATTATTTAATTTGAATAAGCTCATATTTTTGATTTCCCAGTCCTATTTTTTCTGCATAATTTAAACCTATTTGCCAGTCGATATTTGGAAAAACTAATCTGAAACGATCCTTCTCATCATTATCTATTGTTCCAATTATGCTATTATGTATTATTGACGTTTTATTAACCAGGTCTGCGCTTGCCCTGTCAATTGCAACGGGATCGAATGAACATAATATGCCAGCATCCTGAACAATTGGCACATCATTAAAATGCCAGCAATCGCAGTTTGGTGAAACATCCATAACAAAATTTATATGGAATGTCTTTTTACTTATACTTGCAGCAGATGCATACTCCATTATTTTTTCCTGCAAATTTGAAGAATCAAATCTTGCCTGGGAAGCATCATACTGGCATACTGCTATGCATTGTCCGCATCCGGTGCATTTTGCGTAATCAATAGTTACAATATTTTCTTTATCAAGATGTATAGCATCGTAGGCACAATTTTCAACACAATCTCCACAACCTGTGCAATTTTCAAAATTAATATTTGGTTGTGAATCGGAATGCATTTCAAGTTTTCCTCCGACAGAGCCACTGCCCATTCCCAGGTTTTTCAATGCACCTCCAAAGCCAGCCATATCATGGCATTTAAAATGGTTTATTGTAATAATAATATCTGCATTTGCAATGGCTGCTGCTATTTTAGCAGTTTTGCAATGTTTCTGGTTTATTTCTATTTCTGGCATTGTTAATTTAGTATAGTTTTATTATATTTGTGCAGTCATAAACCTATATGAAATGATTATAGATAGCTGCCCAAAATGCAAAAGTAAGAATTTTCGTAAAGATGGTATAGTTAAATCAAAGCAAAGGTATCTGTGTAAAGATTGTAAACATCGATTTACGGTTGGGCAAATAGGAAAGCCGAATGACCTTAAAAGAAATGCCTTAGTTTTATATTTAGAAGGCTTAGGTTTTAGATCAATAGGAAGATACTTAAATGTGAGCCATGTTGCTGTTTTTAATTGGATAAAGTCCTTTGGAGAAAAGTTGGATGAATTTAGAAATCCTGGAGATATTGATGTAATAGAATTGGATGAGATGCATACATATATTGGTTCAAAAAAAACTACTGCTGGATATGGATTGCTGTTGATAGAAATGGGCATAGGTTCGTCAATTGTGAAATTGGCACAAGAGGAACCGAAACTGGAAAAAGGCTCTGGGAAAAAATTGAAGAATTTTCCAAAGGGATAGTTTGTGCTGACTATTGGAAAGCTTATAATGAATTTGTTCCGGAAGAACAATTAGTTCAGACAAAGGCAGAAACATATACAGTAGAAGGCTATAATAGTCTTTTTAGACATTTTTTGGCCAGATTAAGAAGAAAAACAAAATGCTATACAAAAGCAAAACATATGTTGATTTATTCAATAAAATTGTTGATGTTTAAATGGAATAATGATTTAGCTATACTTTATTAACAATGCCCTATTTCTTTATATTCCGTACCTTTTAAACCGTCAGCAATAATTATATTACAACCGGTCGTTAAAGGTGAAAAGCCATTTTCAACAGCACTTTGTAAATGATCGACAGCATTCGAACGCTTGCCTTTATATAAGGTATTGGCATCAGTGAGAAATGGAACACCACCATTTTCTTTAATAATTTTGGCAATTACAGACACGTAGTTGGGTCTAAGATAAGCAAGATTTCCAGGTTCGCCAAAATGAATTTTTAAAGCAACCAGTTTTTTATTAAAATCTATTTTTGTCAATCCGCCTTCAATTAAAAGCAAATGCAATTTTTTCAAAATATTTTGCTGTGGCGTAGCACGGAAGTCAATAAAGTATACATTTGAATTCGCCATAATTTTATTTATTTATCAATGTGCTAATGTGCCAATATGCCAATTAATCGATTGAGAATAATTTCATGATTTTGAATATTTCATTGGCAGATTGGCATATTGTTTAATTGGTTAATTGGTTATTTATCCGGTTTTTTAACTCTCACGCTTTTTTGCCAAAGAAGCATTTCCTTGGCGTGAGCAAAAAGTTCATCGGCCATTTGAGTATTTCCACCTTCTTTTACCATTTTGGCATAAAACCTTAAAGTATCAGGTGCATATTTATCCTGGGCACGGAGTAAAAATACAGGTTCTTCCTTAGGAATTTTACCTTCGGTATCTATTATTCTTCTATTATAATCATCTCTGGTAAATTTCATGGTTTTTGTTTTTGGCTTTTGGCTATTTGCTAATGTTTTTGATTTTAATTTTTCCAACAACTAATAGCTAACAGCTAATTGCTGCCATGCAAGATAACAAAAGTTTAAGAGCCGAACAAATTGAAATGTTAATGAGGTTGCACAAATCCGAATAAAAAAGATTAATGACATAGCAGTTAAATAATTGGTGTTTTGTATGGCATTGAGGGTTAGAATTACTATTTTTATATAAAGAATTATGAAAAACAAACAACCCCGCTTTTGACGGGGCTGCTGTGTACTTTTCACTACGGAATAATCCTTATTGTGATTTCGACTCTCTTGCGAGAGTGCTTTCAAATTGTACAACAAATATATAAAAAAGATTTAACATGAAACAAGTTTTAGGTCTTGATTTAGGCACAAACTCAGTAGGCTGGGCTTTAGTAGATAAAGAAAATAATAAAATTCTTGGAATGGGTTCAAGAATTATCCCAATGGGAACAGATAAGCTTGACTATGAAAAAGGCGTGGGGATAACTAAAAATGCTGAAAGAAGGAGTGCCCGTACAATACGTAAGATGAATAAAAGATATAAATTAAGAAGAAACAAACTTCTATTTATATTAAACGAATTAGAAATGTTACCTGATCAATTCCAGTTTAAAGATGGAATTCCTGATGCTAAAAAATTACAAGAATTAGAATTATTGCCTATCAAAAAAGGAACGTTGCAATTAGACGCATTACAGCATTATGAGCTAAAGGTAAAAGCTTTTTCAAATCAGATTGATTTAAAAGATTTTGGTAAAATTTTATACAAATTCAATCAATTGCGTGGTTATGCGGGAGGTAATAATGATGAAGACAACCTTAAAAAGAAAACAGAATACAACGATGAAGAATCTGAAAAGAAAAGCTATGAAGTTATAACGCAAAAAGTATTAATAAAAGAAGTTGAAAAATCCGACAGGACATATAAAGCTAAGGGAGGTATCAATAAAGGACAAGACTTGCCATATTATAATGTTATAATTCTGTTAGATGAAGAAGAAAAAGAAGGTACAACTACTTTGCAAAACTTAGAGGTAGGTAAGGAAGAAGAGCTTGAAATAAGGATTAAAAAAACAAAAAAAGGAGAAAATATTGTTTTTGCCCTTCCACAAAAGACCAATTGGAGAAAGCAAATGGAAACTACTGAAGAAGTCCTGAAATCAAATAAGATATTTATCTCACAGTTACTTCTTAAGGATATTACAGAAAATTTAAAAGAAAGAAAGTTCGTAAAAGTCAGAAATCGTGTAATTCTTAGAAAAAGATACCAAGAGGAGTTTGATGCAATATGGAATACACAGGCGAATTATTATGCAATTCTAAATAATTGCCCTAAAGAGAGGTTAGAAAAAATTGCAAGCTATTTATATCCTGGCTCTAAAGATAGTCAGGCAAAATTAAGAAAGGATGCTATTAATGGTGGCTTATATCATATTATACGAAATCAGGTTATTTATTATCAAAGACCATTAAAACCGCAAACAGAACTCATAAGTCATTGCCAATTCGAAAAAGAGGAGCAAGTTTTGCCAATCACTCATCCTTTATTTCAGCAATTCAGATGCTGGGATCAAATCAACAGAATGTATATTACCTCCAAAGCTGAAATATATAACGAAAAAAAAAGGAAAAATATTTACAAATATCATGACAGGTATCTAACCATAGAACAGAAAAATGAAATCTACACAAAATTGCAAAATCAAAAGCAAGTTGGGTTTGCTGATGTGTGTAAAATTGTTGGTTTAAAAAATGATAAGACTGAATACCTCAATGGATTAAATTCTAAAGTAAAATTAAAAGGTTGCGATACCTTAATAACTATAAAAAAAGTATTAGGTGAATATTATGAAAGTTTACTTAATAAAGAAAATAATATTATTGAAAAAATCTGGGATGCAATATTTCACAAAACAGGTAATGAATATGATGAGAAAAGTGAAAAAGTTTCAGCATTAATTAATATTTTAAAAAGTTACGTTAATGAAACTATTGCAATAGATATAGCTTTAACATTAGCGCAATCAATTACTTATCCAAGAAAATATTCGAGTTTATCAGCAAAAGCAATCCAAATCATAATGCCTTTAATGGAGTGCAAACCAATTACAAATCAAGTAATAATTGAGAAATATGAAAAAGTTAAATATATAATTGAAACTGGTGAAATAAAAGATGATGATAATATTGAGCTATATATGATTGATTATATCTTTCATAATCCAGATATTCTCAATAATGGTGGAATGATGTTTGCTTTTGCATCTTCATTAATTTATGGTAAACATACCGAAGGAAATACCAAGCCAGACATTATGGATTATCATCAAATTCAATTCAATCCTAATAAAAATTTCAGGAATCCTGTAGTTGAACAAATAGTAAATGAGGCCATGCAGGTTATAAAGGCTATCTGGAAGCAATATAAACTAAACCCATCTGAACTTGAGATAAAAGTTGAATTAGCCAGGGAATTAAAGAATAGTGCCATAGAAAGAGAAAAAATATACAAAGCACAAGTAAATAATCAAAAACAAAATACGTGGATCAAAAGTCGTTTGCAAGAACATAACATACCTATTACAGATGATAATATTCTTAAATTTAAACTATACGAACAACAAAGGTATATTTCACCATATTCTGGAGACCCATTACAAATTGAACTATTTAATGAATATGAAATAGATCATATAATACCCAAATCACGATTGTTTGATGATTCCATTTCAAACAAGGTATTAGTAGAAGGATTTTTAAATAAAGAAAAAAGCAATAGAACTGCATGGGAATATATCACTCAGCAATCGACCAAATATAAAATATGCACTATAGAGTCATATTTAAAAAATGTAAACGAATACTTCTACGGGAAAAAGAAGAAAAATTTACTGCTTGAAAAAATCCCTACAGACATGATTACTCGTCAAATAAAAGAAACTCAATATATATCGGTTGCAGTAAAAAAAGAATTGGCAAGAATTGTGGGCAGTAGTAATGTTAAAACAACAACAGGCGAAATTACCAGTTTTCTAAGAAGTCGGTGGGGGCTGAAAAAGCTATTTATGGAACTAACAGAAGAACGTTTTAGACAAATGGAAACCTGGGATAACTCAAAGAAATGGGTAAAAAGATACTTCGATAAGGAAAAAGGTAAAAATATTTATGAAATTGAACATTGGAGCAAAAGATATGATCATCGCCATCATTCTATTGATGCTTTAGTAGTAGCACTTACTGAACAATTTCATATTCAAAGACTCAACAACCTTAATAAAGAATTACAAGATTGGTTAACAGAACATAAAGATGAAATAAAATTAGAAGTTCGTGAAGGAGAAAGTATTATTGAAGCTTTTTTCAATTTAGAAGAAGAAAGAAGAATTAAAATACAGGAAAACATTGAAAGTTTCAGAAGATTCGATGCACCTTTTGACGATATAGTGAAGCAGGCAAGAGAAAAACTAGAAACAATGATTGTTTCTCATAAACCCAAAGACAGTTTAATAATCCAATTCAATGAAAAAACACAAAAGAAAGAATTGAAAATACGTGGCGCTTTACACGAAGCTACACTTTATGGCAAACACAATGGGCAAGACACTAAATCTATTGGAATCTCAGACCTTACTATTAAAGATTTAGAAAAAATTGTCGACAAAAATATACTTAAGAAAGATATTGAATTTCATCGCAAGAAATATGATTCAATGAAAGAAGCTTTTGACGGAGAAGGATTAAAAGCTTTCAATGATGAGAGGCTCGCAAATAAAAAACAACCTGTTTATAAAGTGAAAGTGTATTATAATAAAGAGGTAAAAGAAAGTTCTCTACAACGACTTTATGATAATAATGATAAATTGAGCGTAAAGACAGGTGGCAATTATTTCTTTTTAGTTATGGAAAAAATCAATAAAAATGGAGATAAAGAAAGAGTTTTTGATATTGTTTCATTATTTGATGCTGCACAAATAGCCAAAACAGAATGGAGAAATAAGAATGAAAATTTCAAACAAAAAATTTTTGAAGACTATTTGATTCAAAATAATGCAAATAAACTACTGTTCACATTACAACAAAATGAGTTGGTTTATTTACCTGAAAATATTGATGATCCCGTTTTAAATTTTACTAATAATGAGTTTATTAATTGGATAGCTGAAAAAGAAAACAAATTAAAACTTAATAAACGAATTTATAAGGTAGTAAAGTTTACTGGAAAAGATTGTTCTTTTATTCCTAATTCTTATTCCAATATTATTGAAATTACTAAGGATTTCAGCGAAGAAGAATGGGCTAATATAAAAAAGGAATATGGTGAGAAAAAAATACCTAACCATGTGAAAAACTATGCAGAATTTGGTTCAAATGGAAATTCCTCAAAATTTGTGGTAAATGATGATTATATAAAATCATTGGTTGACAAGAAATACAAATACAATCCAATAAAAATAATAGATACTTGTATTAAAATAAAAACAGATTGGTTAGGTAACATTGTTGAAACTGATGGAAGAAAAGTATTTAAACAGTAAGCAAGTCCAAACGCGACTCTGCTTTACTGTCGGGGTGACTGCGCACATGGCTGGCACTGATAGCAGTCACCCCGACAGTTTACCTGATTTGGCTTCAAGTCACCCTTTCAATGATAATTCCGGAATTTTGTATTATTTATAAACAAAAAAATTTAATCAGAAAAACAACAATTAACATGCAATTTGATAAGGGCCATATTTTTCACATATACAACCAGGGAAACAACCGGCAAAAGATTTTTTTTAAAAAAGAGAACTACATTTTCTTTCTTAAAAAGATACAAAACCATGTTTTGCCTTTTGCGGATATACTTGCATGGTGCTTGATGCCAAACCATTTTCACCTGATGGTGTATGTCAATCATATTGAACTGCCACTCTCTACTGTCGGGGTGAGAACGCGATTGGCTGACGCGCAAAACAGTCACTCCGACAGTTTCCCACGAAACACCCGAACTCTTAACGATTCTATCGGAATAATGCTTAGAACATATACTCGTGCCGTAAATAACCAGGAGAATCGCACAGGCGCTTTATTCAGAGAGGAAACCAAAGCCATTTGCCTTACCAGGATTACTAAAATTACTCCCGGTTGGTACACATCTTTAGGAATTACGAGTATCAACATAGGTTCACCGGAAAAACAATATCCTGATATTTGTTTCAATTATATACTTAATAACCCTGTAAAAGACTGCCTAGTAAATAAACCAGATGAATGGGAATTTTCTTCTTATTTGGATATTATTGGATCGAGAGAGGGAAATATAATTAACAGGGAAAGGATTAAAGAGCTCGGACTAACTTATAGTTTGGAGACAACTAAAACTTAATTACTCCGGGTACAACTTGCATTCGCGACCGGACTATAATAAACTATGCTTCCATGATAAAACGAACCCTTTATTTCGGAAACCCGGCCTATCTCAGATGCCGGAATGAGCAATTGGAAATTGAAATTCCGGGAGCAGAAGCATTACCATTAAAAGATCGTACAACAAGCATACCTGTTGAAGATATAGGAGGAGTAGTAGTAGATCATTCCCAGATAACCCTTACCCACCATCTTATACATAAATTGCTGGAAAATAATGTAGCTCTTATAACCTGTAATGATCAGCATTTGCCAACAGGATTAATGCTGAATCTTAATGGCAACACTATTCAGCAGGAAAGGTTTGAAGCACAAATTGCAGCTTCGGTTCCGCTAAAAAAGCAAATGTGGGCGCAAACAATTGAGTTAAAAATAAAAAATCAGGCGGCTATTTTAAAACAGCGAGGAATAAAACATGACAATATGCTTTATTGGGCTGAATCGGTAAAATCGGGGGATTCTGAAAATCATGAATCACGTGCAGCAGCTTATTACTGGCAAAACCTGTTTGCTGATGAGCTTCTATTTACACGCGATCCAGAAGGCATACCGCCCAATAATCTTCTTAATTACGGATATGCCATATTACGTGCCATAACAGCCCGTTCGCTGGTGGCTTCAGGTCTGCTGCCTACATTGGGTATTCATCATCACAACCGATACAATGCCTACTGTTTGGCCGATGACATCATGGAACCATACAGGCCTTATGTCGATCTGATGATACTTGGCATTATTGACAAAAACAAAGAAGTTAATGATCTGACAAAAGAAATTAAAGCGGAGTTGCTTTCGCTTCCTACAATTGATATTGTAATAAATGATCAAAGCAGTCCATTGATGATTGGTATGCAACAAACTACTGCGTCGGTAGCTAAATGCTTTACCGGTGAAACAAGAAAGATAATATATCCGGAAATTTGAGCAGAGTCATATTCACACCATGACTGAGCTAAGGCAAGCGCAAATGCTGTCACGGGGTGAATTGAAACAGAAGAAATGTTCGACAGGTTAAATGCATATCGTATTATGTGGGTGATGGTATTTTTCGACCTTCCAACTGAAACCAAACGCGAGCGTCACGAGGCAGCTTTGTTTCGGAAGAACCTGATAAAGGACGGATTTACTATGTTTCAATATTCTATTTATGTGCGACATTGCCCGAGCCGGGAAAATGCAGAGGTGCATAATAAACGGGTCAAAAGCTTTTTGCCCGATACTGGGTACGTAGTTATCTTTTCAATTACCGATAAGCAGTTTGGAATGATGGAACTATTCAACAAAGCCAAACCGGCTGATCGGCCTGATACTCCTCAGCAACTGGAATTGTGGTGAAATTAAGTATAAGTCACCCCGTGACTCCGCTATGGCAGGCGCACTGAAAGTCACGGGGTGACTATAGCTCAGCTGCACCCGGCCTAAATTAAAAAATGCCCCCGGTTAACCCGGAAGCATTTCCTCAAACACAACTTTTTTATCCTGAATTAGGCCTTAATAAATTGACATACAACTCAAAAAGTAAAGGTCTGTTGTGTTTAATATGTCAAAGATACAATTTGAAAGCAAATCACAACACCATCGCGGAATAAAAGAATTAGATCCTAGTTGTGTTTAATATGTCAAAGATACAATTTGAAAGCAAATCACAACCGTGGAACTTCAAGTAAATGTCTAAGGATAGTTGTGTTTAATATGTCAAAGATACAATTTGAAAGCAAATCACAACAAACCAGAACCAGCACCAGAACGGCCGGCGTTGTGTTTAATATGTCAAAGATACAATTTGAAAGCAAATCACAACCAGTTGTCTACTGCAGCGTTCCACGATGTGGTTGTGTTTAATATGTCAAAGATACAATTTGAAAGCAAATCACAACCAGTTGTCTACTGCAGCGTTCCACGATGTGGTTGTGTTTAATATGTCAAAGATACAATTTGAAAGCAAATCACAACGGTGTAAGCCGGGAACATTTGTTTAGCTGAGTTGTGTTTAATATGTCAAAGATACAATTTGAAAGCAAATCACAACACAACCTAAGAATCATATAATTTAACTGAGGTTGTGTTTAATATGTCAAAGATACAATTTGAAAGCAAATCACAACCAGTTGTCTACTGCAGCGTTCCACGATGTGGTTGTGTTTAATATGTCAAAGATACAATTTGAAAGCAAATCACAACCAGCATGTTACGATTCAGTTGATGCAATTTGTTGTGTTTAATATGTCAAAGATACAATTTGAAAGCAAATCACAACCCAGATTAAAGAGGGTACAAATGTATTTCGGTTGTGTTTAATATGTCAAAGATACAATTTGAAAGCAAATCACAACCGAAAGGAAGATATTTATTATAGCCTTTACGTTGTGTTTAATATGTCAAAGATACAATTTGAAAGCAAATCACAACCAATAACCTTACGTGCCATTATTGGTTCTAGTTGTGTTTAATATGTCAAAGATACAATTTGAAAGCAAATCACAACCACCATGCCAACGACCAAAATTAGACGCATGTTGTGTTTAATATGTCAAAGATACAATTTGAAAGCAAATCACAACTTGAGAAATCATTAAGAATTTATACTAAAAGTTGTGTTTAATATGTCAAAGATACAATTTGAAAGCAAATCACAACCAATAAGGGCAAATTATATTTTCTTTTTCTGTTGTGTTTAATATGTCAAAGATACAATTTGAAAGCAAATCACAACTTTACTGTCCTTACTGGCTTTTTCAAATTGTTGTGTTTAATATGTCAAAGATACAATTTGAAAGCAAATCACAACTGTTAACAAATTCTTATTAAATAAAATACCGTTGTGTTTAATATGTCAAAGATACAATTTGAAAGCAAATCACAACTATAGCATGTGTTAGGCACTGTAATTTATTGTTGTGTTTAATATGTCAAAGATACAATTTGAAAGCAAATCACAACAGAAGATCCAAATGACCTTGATATATATGGGTTGTGTTTAATATGTCAAAGATACAATTTGAAAGCAAATCACAACAACTTCAAGATAAACACTAAAATATTGTTTGTTGTGTTTAATATGTCAAAGATACAATTTGAAAGCAAATCACAACGTCAATAGTCTGACCTGTTTCGATATTTTTGTTGTGTTTAATATGTCAAAGATACAATTTGAAAGCAAATCACAACTGTGATAGATGCTGTTTGAGTACCAAATGAGTTGTGTTTAATATGTCAAAGATACAATTTGAAAGCAAATCACAACGAAAAAAGAAGATTAGAGTATCTAAATCATGTTGTGTTTAATATGTCAAAGATACAATTTGAAAGCAAATCACAACCATATCGTTCTTTAATAATCTCATGCTCTTGTTGTGTTTAATATGTCAAAGATACAATTTGAAAGCAAATCACAACGTTATGTCTATTACGGCATTCAGTAAGGCAGTTGTGTTTAATATGTCAAAGATACAATTTGAAAGCAAATCACAACCTGTCTGCTGAAAGTAATGTTGTATCTGCCGTTGTGTTTAATATGTCAAAGATACAATTTGAAAGCAAATCACAACTGCTAATTTGACCATAATTTTAAAATATTTGTTGTGTTTAATATGTCAAAGATACAATTTGAAAGCAAATCACAACCCGAACGTACTCCAAAAGACGAAGAAATACGTTGTGTTTAATATGTCAAAGATACAATTTGAAAGCAAATCACAACGTAATTGATACCGCTAAAGTAGCATTGTAAGTTGTGTTTAATATGTCAAAGATACAATTTGAAAGCAAATCACAACATCTTTCAGCATCTTTAATTTTCATTTCAGGTTGTGTTTAATATGTCAAAGATACAATTTGAAAGCAAATCACAACGGAACAATAGGTTCCCAACCTGGAGATACTGTTGTGTTTAATATGTCAAAGATACAATTTGAAAGCAAATCACAACAAGGGGTTTGGGGTTAAAAATAAAGGAGACGTTGTGTTT
Source organism: uncultured Bacteroidota bacterium (assembly GCA_963851385.1). Taxonomy (GTDB): domain Bacteria; phylum Bacteroidota; class Bacteroidia; order Bacteroidales; family DTGW01; genus CAWEFA01. The sequence continues at coordinate 325,492 of CAWKPE010000015.1, forward strand.
AATATGTCAAAGATACAATTTGAAAGCAAATCACAACTCAGCATACACAAATATTTAAAATTACAAAGTTGTGTTTAATATGTCAAAGATACAATTTACTCATATCTCTTTTCATTATAATTGTATTCGTGAGAACGCTTCACTTAGTTGAAAGCAAATCACAACTAAAACATCATACAGCAAAATTTGTCTGATAACTAAGGAATTTGAAACTTTGAACATTAAACTATTCTACTCTTCCGGCTGATGCTCTTTTCTTAATAAATCAACTATTGTTTTTACAGGACTAAAAGTTGACAGTGGAACTTCTACAAAAATTGTAATCCAATGAGCCATGCTGCCATTCCATAAACCGGGAAGTTCCTGAGCTTTTATTTTTTTTCCGCCAACAGATTTTTCTGTAATAAAACCAGAAAATGAATCTCTATACTTTAGTAAATTAAAATTATGACCCGTGTAATCTTTAATATAGCATACTAAATCAACAGGATTAAAGTGAGTAGCATTTTTAAGTATTTCCTGTTGATTTAAATTTGCCGGATCAACCTGAGATGATTCGATAATTTGTAAATTCTGTTCTCCTTTCCTATTTATCACCCAAAATGGTCCGCCACCCGGTTCACCGGAATTTTTAACCATGCCGCAGATTCTTATTGGTTTGTCAATTTTTGCTTTAATATATCCCGCATATATAGTATTATCGAGCCCTTCCGGAACTTTAATTCTTAAATATTGATACATGAATTCAGCTATTTCTTGCCTTTTCTTTTCATTGTAAGAATCATGCCATTCAAGATAATTTAGTATTTCTTTCACTTGTTCCTTAATTTGAACTAATAAACCAGCAAGTGATTTCTTGTATCGCACTGTTAAAATTTTTAAATGATCGGGAACGACATTGTCAATATTTTTAATGAAAATCATATCTGCATCAATATCATTCAAATTTTCAAGTAACGCGCCATGTCCGCCTGGTCTAAATATGATCAATCCTTCATTGCCTATGAGCAGTTCATTATTTAAATCAACTGCAATTGTATCTGTGTGTTTTTTCTGAAATGAATATGTAATATCTATTTTGACAGAATGCAATTTTTCATATTTTGAAATTAATCGCTCAAATTCTAATTTGAAAGCTGATTCAAATTCAGATGAAATTGTAAAATGTAGCTGCAATCCTTCTTTTGACAATGCGTATAAGAGGCCTTCAACGACGTGTTCTTCAACTGCCGTGCGTACTTCTTCATTGTATTTATGAAACAGTACCAATCCTTTTGGAGTATTACGATAGTTTAATCCATCTTTATTTATAATTTTTTGAATAATCTCTTTTTGATCAGCTTTTTGAATGTTTTTACCTTCTTTTGAAAGAATCGAATTAATTCTTTCTGAGAAAGCAAATTTGCTGATATTATCGATTATATTATCAATATCAGATTTATTGATATTTTTTTCAAGAAATTCATACAGCACAACAAACATCCTTGTAGCAGCACCTGAGGCAGGAACAAATTTGGCAATTCTAGAGCCTGGAGCATATTCATCGTATAATTTGGTCCAATTGTCAATATCTTTATCTGATGCCTTAATAATACCATCTCCGACAGTTGCCGGTCTTGCCAGATTAGCATATAAAAAGCCTTCATTAAAGTTTTTCAATTGAGCATTGATTTGATCTTCTTCAATTCCAAGTTTATGAATTTGTTCCTGTTGTTTATTTTTAAGCATAACTATTAAGGTATGATTCGTTATTATAATTTTAAGTAAAACTATAAAAAATTTTGTTTTGGATTTTCACTTGTCATTCTAACCAATAATTGTCAGTACAATATTTCGCGAGCCTCCATAATTCCGAAATTCACAGAGATAAATTCCTTGCCAGGTACCCAAATTTAATTTGTGACTTGTGATAGGAATATTTATAGATTGTCCAAAAAGTGAAGATTTAATATGTGCAGGCATGTCATCAATACCTTCCAGTGTATGGTTAAAAATCTTATCGCCATCAGGAACTAATTTATTTATAAAGCTATTGAAATCATTTCGTACAGATGGATCTGCATTTTCGTTTATTGCCAATGCTACAGAAGTATGCTGGATGAATATATTCAATAGTCCGATTGGTGGTAGTTCCGGAAGGTTTCTCAGAATAATATTTGTAATTAAATGAAACCCTCTCTGAAATTCAGGCAATGTAATTTCTTTTTGAGATACCATATAATTAATGTTCAAATGTTTTAACATTTTATTTTCCTTAATAGAATTAATCCATCACTATTATATTCAGCTTTCAAAACAAAATCGAACCTTCCCAGGTCAGTGCATAGGTAAAAATCTTTTTCGGGAGAATGAGCCTGGTTTTCGGGCATGAATAATCTTTTTCCACTCGTATTTTTGATTTTTTCAACTATTGACTTCATGTCAGTCGGCATGCCCAATAAGCTATCACGAATATATTCTGCGCATAAAGTATCTTCCTCTATAGGATATTGAGCAGCGTAACCCATGCATACAAGAGAGACTATATTTGGATTTCTGTTGGTAATATATCTTATTATAGCCGGACCATTAACAAAGCTTCCGGTTATAATTTCATCAGATTCTTTGGCATTTACCAGTCCTTGCGTACCAGCACTAGTAGTGTGAACAATAGTTTTACCTTTAAAATTAATTCCTAATATTTGTGATGGACTATTCCCAAAATCAAAACCTTTAGGAATCCTTTCATTACGTTCCCCAATAAGAATTAATGAAGGATCATTCATTTTTAGTTTATATGCAATTTCTATATCTCCAACAGAAATAATTTCTTCAGCACCTTGATCAAACAAGTAACATGCTAATGAAAATGCCCTAAAAACATCGATAACTACAGTTAATCCTTTCGCCTGCCGGGCGCCTTCAATTAATTGTAATATTTGAATATCCATTTTGATATTAAAAAAAATCAAAGTTAGAAAGATTAGATAATAATGTTGACGTTCTTAATTGTCAATAAGAATAATTAAATCAAATCTCAAAAAAACATGGTTAAAATGAGATAAATTAATAATAATCATCATTTCAACTAATTTATATAAATTGCATAAAATTCACAAAATTGTTTTAAATCTTATTATTCATTTCTCAGATAATAAACAATAAAAGCATGAAAAAACTTCTAGTTCTTTTTAATACAATTAAAAATTTCCTTTTTAGAGATATTTGGGCAATATCTCATCAGGGTTTATCGCCATTAAGATCTTTTATTTACAAACAAATAAAAATCTTTATGGTTACTTTCCGTGGCTTTATGGAAAACAAAGTCAAATTGCAGGCATCGGCTTTAACCTATTATTCCATGATGTCTATCGTTCCCTTGGTAGCAATGATTTTTGGAATTGCAAAGGGATTTGGACTTGAAGCCCTGTTGCAAAAAGAAATAACAAACAGATTCAGCGGTCAACAGGAAGTTATAAATTGGGTAATTTCATTTGCAAATTCAATGTTAGAAAGAACAAAAGGAGGTATCGTAGCCGGTGTTGGTTTGGCACTATTGTTTTGGTCTGTTATGAATGTATTAAGCAACATCGAAGCATCATTCAACGATATCTGGCAAGTAAAAAAAGGCAGGACATTTTTTAGAAAATTTTCTGATTATTTAGCTATAATGCTTATTGCGCCTGTTTTTATTATTGCATCTAGTTCAGCAACGGTTTATATAACAACGCAAATTACAACGATTGTAAAGAGTATTCAGTTTCTTGGATTTTTTACTCCATTCATAAGAGTTTTTATAAACTTGATACCCTATGTATTAATATGGATAGTTTTTTCTATTATATATATCCTGATGCCGAATACAAAAGTAAAAATTGGACCTGCCGTAATATCAGGTATATTAGCCGGAACAATTTTTCAAATTACACAATGGGTCTATGTTAAGTTCCAAATCAGCGTATCAAGCTATAATGCTATATATGGTAGTTTTGCTGCTCTTCCTCTCTTCATGATTTGGATGCAAACAGCATGGCTTATAGTCTTGTTCGGAGCTGAACTCTCTTATGCTAGTCAGAATTTTAAGAAATATGAATTTGAAAGTGAAGCTGATAATATCAGCCCCAGATATAGAAAAACCCTATCGCTTTTAATAGCCAATTATATCATTAAAAAATTTGCTAAATCAGAACCAGCACCAGGTATTGATGAAATTTCAAGTCAATTGCAAATGCCTTCTCGCATTGTCAGAACAATTAGTAATAATCTTGTTGATGCATGCGTTATTTCACAGGTGTATCGTTTCGATAGTCTTGATGTGCATTATCAACCTGCAATTGATATTAATATGCTTACAATTAAGAATGTTCTTGACAGGATAGACAATGCAGGTATTAACTCACTGGCAATTGCCAATGTACCTGAGCTGAAGAAAATTATTAGTAAATTGGATGGTTTTGGAGAAACAATTAATAGCACAAAGTTTAATGTTTTGTTAATGGATATTTAATAGATTTATTTGTTTTAAAATTGAACAGAATTATAGATTAGTGTATTTCTTTTGTAATTAGAATATTATTTATTAAAATTGCATGGAAATTAATTGACAACTTGAGAAATATAACGCATATATTAATTAGTATAGGACATCATCATCAATATTTTAGCATAAATTTATTTATGTAGAGTATTGTAGATTCTTTTAAAAAATATTGAGAGGTTTGCAGATTCTGCAAGCCTTTTTTAGTTTAATTTTGAAAATATGGAAATAATAAAATATCCCGATAAGAATTCCTGGAACAAGCTTTTGAAAAGGCATGAAATAGATAGGTCTAAACTGGAAAGTACTGTAAAATATATCTTAAATGACATAAGGAAAAGTGGTGATAAAGCAGTATTGAATTATACGTCTAAATTTGATAAAGTTAAACTTAATTCTCTTCTAGTTAGTGAAGCAGAAGTTGAAGAAGCAAAAAAAACTATTGACGGTTCATTAAAGAAAGCAATTGACCTGGCAAAAAATAATATAGAACGTTTTCACATTGCTCAAATAATGCCGAGTAAAATAATTGAAACTATGCCAGGTGTAAAATGCTGGCAAAAAAGTACGCCCATTGAAAAAGTAGGTTTGTATGTTCCCGGGGGCAGTGCACCGCTTTTTTCAACTGTTTTAATGTTGGGAATTCCTGCAATTATTGCAGGTTGCAGTGAAATAGTATTGTGTTCTCCTCCCGGCAAAGATGGAAAATTAGCTCCATCTATTATTTATACCGCTGATTTAATTGGAATAAAAAAGATATTTAAGATAGGAGGCGTTCAGGCCATAGGCGCAATGGCTTTCGGAACAGAAAGTGTTCCCAGGGTTTACAAAATTTTTGGACCGGGAAATCAATTTGTTATGACAGCCAAACAAATCGTAAATACTTTAGGAGTTGCAATTGACATGCCCGCGGGACCTTCAGAAGTGGCAATCATTGCTGATAAAACAAGTGATCCCGTTTTTGTCGCTGCTGAACTTCTGGCCCAGGCCGAACATGGAAAAGACAGCCAGGTTTTATTATTTACTACAAATGAGAACGTAATTACCGGAATTGAAAAAGAACTGGACATACAGTTGTCTGAATTGCCAAGAAAGGAACTTGCAACAACTGCTCTCCAAAATAGTATGATTATTATTCTCAAATCGGATGAAGAATTAATGGAAATTATTAACGATTATGCTCCCGAACATCTTGCAATTTTAGTTGATAATCCGGAGCGCTATGAAAAGGCAGTAATAAATGCCGGTTCTGTTTTTCTGGGACAGTATACCCCGGTAAGTGCAGGAGATTATGCATCGGGCACGAACCATACACTACCGACCAATAGTTTTGCCAAAACGTATAGTGGTGTAAACCTGGATAGTTTTATCAAGAAAATTACTTTTCAACAAATTTCCCGGGAAGGTATTTGAAATATAGGGCATACTATAGAAACCATGGCTCTTTCAGAGGATTTATTTGCGCACAAGAATTCAGTGACACTAAGACTTAAAAAACTGCAAAATAAATAATATGTTTAATTTAGATAAATTGATTCGTAAAAATATTAAAGATCTGAAGCCTTATTCAAGTGCACGAGACGAATTTCAGGGCACCGCAGATGCTTTTCTGGACGCTAACGAAAATCCCTATAATTACCCATACAACAGGTATCCAGATCCTTTGCAAAGAAAATTAAAAAATAAAATTGCGAAAATAAAGAATGTTCATGATGAAAATATCTTCCTGGGCAATGGCAGTGATGAACCAATTGATCTCTTCATCAGAGCATTTTGTGAACCAGGCACTGATAATATCGTTGCAATTGATCCCACTTATGCAATGTACCAGGTAGCTGCAGATATTAATAACGTAGAATACAGAAAAGTACTATTGACAGATGATTTTGGACTTAAAGCTTCTGATTTGCTAAATACACTTGACGACTCTACAAAACTCGTATTTATTTGTTCGCCAAATAATCCGACAGGGAATTACTTTGATGAAAATGAAATTGTAAAAGTGCTAAACAAATTTCAGGGAATTGTCATGCTTGATGAAGCTTATATTGACTTCTCAGGCAAGAGTGGATTTCTTGGACGGCTTAATGAATTTCAGAATCTTGTAATTTTGCAAACATTTTCGAAAGCCTGGGGTTTGGCATCATTGCGGTTAGGTATGGCGTTTGCATCAAAACAGATTATTTCAATTATTAACAAAATAAAGTATCCATACAATATTAATTATCTTACGCAGGAGTTTGCATTCAATGCACTTAAAAATGAAAATAAAAAAGATGATTGGGTTCAGTTAATTTTACTGAACAAATCTTTGTTAATTGAAAAGCTTGAAATGGTTAGAGTAGTGAAAAAAATCTATCCATCAGATGCCAATTTCTTCTTAATTAAAGTTGAAGATCCAGCTATGGTTTATGAGTATTTGATAGAAAATAAAATTATCGTGCGTAACCGTTCTACTGTGTCGTTATGTGCCGGATGTTTAAGAGTCACTGTTGGAACCCAGGAAGAAAATGATTTACTTGTTAAGGCATTAAAAAAGTACTAGAAATTATTTTATGAAAAGATGAAAAAGAAAGTTTTATTTATCGATCGCGACGGGACTTTAGTAAAAGAACCTTTGGAAACCGAACAGATTGATACTCTCGAGCAACTTGAATTCGTTCCTAAAGTAATCAGGAACCTTTATAATATCAGGAAAAATTTGGATTTTATTCTTGTTATGGTTAGCAATCAGGATGGACTGGGAACACCAGCTTATCCTGAGAAAAATTTTAATAAAGTTCAGAAAAAAATTTTTGGCATTTTTGAAAGCGAGGGAATTCAGTTTGACGAGATTTTGATTGATCGTTCATATCCTGAAGATAAAAAACCAACACGAAAACCAGGTACAGCAATGCTTACAAAATACCTAAAAGGAGATTATGATATTGAGAATAGTTTTGTAATCGGAGATCGATTGACTGATGTGACCTTTGCTAAAAATATGAATTGCAAAGCAATTCTTATCGGAGATAAAAACAGGTGGAGTGAAATTAAAGAAAACAAATTGGACAATTATTGTGCGCTTATAACCGAAGACTGGGATGAGATATACAGCTTTTTGGCATTACCGCAAAGAACTTCGCAAATTAGCAGGAAAACAGATGAAACAGATATTAATATTACTATTAACCTTGATGGAAATGGAAATAATAATATTTCGACCGGATTAAAGTTTTTTGATCACTTGCTTGATCAAATCGGAAAGCATGCAGGTATCGATCTCAATATTAATGTTAAAGGCGATCTTGAAGTAGATGAACATCACACCATCGAAGACACAGCTATTGCGTTAGGAGAAGCAGTTTATAATTGCATAGGTAATAAAGCAGGCATGAACCGCTTTGGTTTCTGTCTGCCAATGGATGATTGTCTTGCCCAGGTTGCTATTGACTTTGGAGGACGAAGCTGGTTGGTATGGGACGTTCAATTTAAACGTGAAAAAGTCGGAGATGTACCAACAGAGATGTTTATGCATTTTTTTAAATCATTCTCGGATAGCGCTAAATGTAATTTGAATATAAAAGCTGAAGGTGAAAATGAACATCACAAAATAGAAGCTATCTTTAAAGCTCTTGCGCGAGCTTTGAAAATGGCAATTCGTCGTGATCCCGGAAATCTGCAGGTTCCTTCTACTAAGGGAGTGCTTTAATTATCTGTGATTTTTTGGTGATTCGATTTCGTTTAGTTAAGCTTATATTTTCTTAAGTAAACGACATTGATAAATAAATTAAAAATGAAAATTGCAATAATAAAATATAATGCCGGAAATATTATGTCAGTTGAATTTGCGATAAAACGTTTAGGTGTGACATGCGAAGTAACTGATGATTTTGAAAAAATTAAGAAAGCGGATAAAGTTATTTTTCCTGGCGTGGGAGAAGCCAGTACAACTATGAATTATTTGAAGAATAAAAAATTAGATGTACTAATAAAAGAATTACAGCAACCTGTTTTAGGAATTTGTCTTGGACTTCAACTTATGTGCAGTAATTCGGAGGAAGGAAATACTCAATGTTTGGGAATCTTCCGGGAAAAAGTAAAACTATTTGAACCAAAATTGAAAGTGCCTCATATGGGTTGGAACACATTGACTAATTTAAAAAGTAAGCTATTTTCAAGTGAAATTGAAAACCATTATGTTTATTTTGTTCATAGTTATTATGCAGAAACCAGCTCCGATACAATTGCCATAACTGATTATATTGTTCCATTCAGTTCAGCCCTGCAGCGAAATAATTTTTATGCAACACAATTTCACCCGGAAAAAAGTGGTGAAGTAGGTGCAATGATTTTAAAGAATTTTGTTGAATTGTAGATAATATGAAGTTAGATGAAGTTAGATGAAGTTAGATGAAGTTAGATGAAGTTAGATGAAGTTAGATGAAGTTAGATGAAGTTAGATGAAGTTAGATGAAGTTAGATGAAGTTAGATGAAGTTAGATGATAAAAAATAGAATAAATTCAAAAAAAAAATAATTGCTTTTTTCAATCAACATTAATCAATTAACAATAATCAATGATTAGTATAATTCCAGCCATTGACATAATTGACGGCAAGTGCGTGAGACTTTCTCAGGGTGACTACAATCAGATGAAAATATATAACGAAAATCCTTTGGAAATCGCCAAAATGTTTGAAGATATTGGCATTCAGCGGTTACATATTGTAGATCTCGATGGAGCAAAGGCTAAACATGTTGTTAATGCAAAAATATTAGAGAGAATTGCGTCTAATACAAATTTGAAAATTGATTTTGGTGGTGGCATAAAAAGTGATGCTGATTTACGCCTTGTGTTTGATTCTGGTGCTTTTCAGGCAACTATTGGTACTATTGCAATAACTCAAAAAGAACTTTTCTTGCAATGGCTGAATAAGTATGGAAACGAGAAAATAATTCTTGGAGCCGATATTAAAAACAATAAAATTGCTGTATCGGGTTGGATGAATATTTCTGAAATTAATCTGTTCGATTTTTTGACTGACTATATAAATAATGGTATAAAATATGTCTTATGCACCGATATTAGCAAAGATGGTATGTTACAAGGCGCTTCAATTAACCTCTATAAAGAATTACTCGACCATTTTCCTGAATTGAAAATTATTGCCAGCGGAGGAATTACTGGAATAGAAGAAATTCAGGAACTCAATAATTATGGCATATATGGAGTAATTATAGGAAAAGCAATTTATGAAGGTAATATCTCGCTGGAAAATTTAAAAAAGTTTATATAATATTTCATTCTTAGTATTTTACTACCTTTTCCACATGCTCAATTACACCGTTTTTTTGTATTGTCAATACATATATGCCTTTAGAAAGTCCTGAAATTCTGCCATCATCTATATTTATCAGACTAAAACCTGTTGATAGGTTGACATTTTTTATATAAACATTTCTACCAAACAAGTCAGACATTGCAATTAAAAATGAACCTGGTGAATTGACATTAATATCAATTTTTAAATCTGATGAGAAGGGATTCGGATAAATATTAAATTTATCTTTTGATGAAGCAAGATAAGTTTGTAAGCTGGTTGGCATTTTATAAAATATATCATCAATGTTTTCATCAATCCAGGTAAGTCGTTGTCCCAACCAATCTTTTAAATTTTCAATTTCATCTTTATAAGTAGGGAAAAAATTAAAACCAGTTGCTCCCCATGTATTCCAAATATCCTGATCAAAAATAGGCCATACTTCATAATTTCGATCTTTACCGGCTGAAATATAGTTAGCTAATGAATCAACCAAAATATTCATGGAATCGGTACTAAGAAAGTTATTCCTGCATATTTTCCATCTTGCTCTAAATAGATTTACCAGAGAAGTATCGGCAAATAATTTGGTAATCCGAAGACATGGATTTGAAGCTTGAGCAAACTGCCAGCCAGTAGTTAAATACCCGTTCTGCCATATACCATTGCCAAAAGCCAGATCATTATCCCACAAAGGTCCGAACTTAATTCTGCCATCCACATTATCCCTGTCTTTATAAAAGAATGTACTCCAAAGATATGAGTCACAATTTTTCATAACTTCATTTGCTATAACATAATCTACCAGAGAATATTCATCAATATATTTCCTGAAGCCTATTGTTTTGTCTGCAAGATAAGTACTATCAAGAACAGAATAATAAGTTGCAAAAAAATCTTTGATATATTTACCCTGTTCCGGTGTAATTTCTTCAGGTTTAGGATATACGTATTGCAAATCATTATAAATCCATTTGTCATATTTAACAATATATCCTCCCGTAAGCATGGTATCACTGTTGTCTGAAGAGTTTAATTTAGTAACATTTACTCTTTCCTTATCTCTTTTTATTTTCTCAATAAGCATATATAAACCTAAATATTCACCATTCATTACCAATTCGCAATATCTTGTTCTTGGCTCATAATGTCCTAATTTACGGCCTAACAGAAAACCCAGTTCATTTCTTATAAGACTTTTATCAAGAATAGGTCCGTACAGAATCCAATCATTTTCCTTTGGCATGCCAATAAGTGATACGTTTGTATCATTATCCAGTGCATCATGAGTTTCAATTCCATAACATTTTTTAGGCATATCAGCAGAAATTTGTCCTCTTATTTTAATAGATATGTTGCCGTTAAAGTCTGTAAAAGTGTCTGTAATCCTGTTTACTTTATTTGCACCGTTATTTATAATACCCATTTGGGCTTTGCATTTTACATCATATTGAGTGACTCCGTATTCATCAGTATTAATTACTATAATAGGAAAATAAGAAGAATCCATCGGAACTTGTTTTTTGCACTGAGAAGAATAAAAGCTGAAAGGTCTATTTGTAAAGTTTAATAAAAAACTCACAAATGATAAATCTGATCCATTAATGCTATCGTTATGAACCTGTACCGCAAGAACATTTTGTCCTTCGTTTAAGCATTGCGAAATTTTTGCACTATCTAAATAATAACCAAAACAATAATAGTGAGAAGGGCGATATAGAACAGCTTCATGTGATCGATCTGCTAACCTGTCATGAGGTATATACTCACCGGGCTTGCCAATATTAACTCTTGCTATTTCAATGCCATTAAGATATGCAACAAATGCATCATCAAAATCAACTATGAAATTAAGTTTTTTTATTGATGTAATATTTGTAGCATCAAATTTTATTCTCAGATATACTGATGTTGTTTTCGCTATAATTGTAGAATCATCACCATCGCCATAACCAATACTTTTGAAACCTGTTTTCCATTTTGAATCATCAAAAGCAGGTTTTCGCCAATTAGAGTCCGGCTCAACACTGCCTATGAAGTATTTATAATTGCCATTTACTGTGTACAACCATTGAGAATTAATCTTTCCACAAGTCAATATCAACAATGTAATCAGGAGGTTTCGGATTGATGACATAAAATTTAACTTTTAGATTAATAATATAGCACTCTGTTAATACATGACATTTTCACAATTAAAATCCCCTACTTCTAAAATATTTTTTTAAGTATAATTAGAATGAAGTTTCAATGATAAGATTATTTTCTCAAAATTTACAATTATTTCTTACTCAAATAATATTTAACAAATAAAATCTCTATAAACCTTAAATTGAAAAATTAATAAATAAGAATATTTAAATTTGATTGATTTCTTTGTAACTTTCTTTAAATAATTCATTAATAATCCTGTTCTTGAAAAAAATATATAATTAAAACCTGAATATCTATGGGCGTAATTATGCAAGCGTTTTACTGGGACTGTCCCAATGACCAATCAATTAACTGGTGGGAATACATCAAAAGTTTTATGCCATCAATAGCCAAACAAGGATTTACTGCAATCTGGTTACCTCCTGCTTGCAAAGCGTACCCGGCCAAATCAATGGGATACGGACCTTATGACTATTACGACCTGGGAGAATTTAACCAGAAAGGAAGTGTTAATACATGGTTCGGATCGAAACAACAACTTGAAGAATTAATAAGCACAATTCATTCTAATAACATGCAAGTTTATGCCGATCTTGTTATTAACCATAATAGCGGTGCAGACAAACAGGAAAAAAATCCAATTGATGGTAGGCTTCGTTGGACAAAATTTACTCCGGCCAGTGGTAAATTCAATCGTGACTGGAGTTGTTTCCATCCATGCTATTATGAAATGTGGGATAACCAGACTTTTGGAGACATGCCTGACCTTTGCCACCGTAACCCTTTAGTTTATACTGAGCTGATACAATATGCAAAATGGTTGCTTGATGAAATAGGATTTGACGGATTTAGATATGATTTTGTTTTAGGTTATGGTGGATGGATGGCAAGAGCTATTCAGGAGTTAAGAACATTGAAAAATGGGAAGCCTGAACTACCGTATGGTGTTGGCGAATGTTGGGAAAATATTTGAACAATTGACGATTGGCTTGATGAAACAAATGCATGGTCTGATAACCCTGTTGGTGCATTTGATTTTCCTTTAAGAGACAGGTTAAAAAATTTATGTGACAGTTATGGCTTCAGTCTGAAAACGCTTACCTCAAATGGCACATTATTAACAGACCGTCCTGAGAGTGCGGTAACTTTTGTTGAAAATCATGATATTGTCAGAAGCAATCCTATTGTTAATGATAAATTACTTGCTTATGCATTTATACTAACCCATGAAGGATATCCCTGTGTATTCTGGCAGGATTATTATAATTGGAATTTAGGATTGGAAAATCAAAAGAATGGCATCTCAGCGCTTGTAAATATTAATAAAGTCTTTGCCGGAGGTACTACTTCTATTCTTTATGTTGATGACAATTTATATATAATGCAGCGGAATGGTTATGGTGTCCAAAAAGGATTGATTTTTGTTTTAAATAATCTTGGTGACTGCTGGAACGGTTGTGGTGTTTATACACGATGGAATAATACTAAATTTGTTGCTTATGCATGGTGGGGAAAAAATGATAACAATATACCTCAAGATGTAAATACAGATGATCAAGGAAGTGCCGAATTCTGGGCTCCGCCAAGAGGATATGTTGTTTATATACCGCAATAAATATCGCACTGATCCTTACCAAAAGTGAATATTAAATAAAGTATTAATTTTATAAATATTTAATCTATCAGTAGCATTAACATGATGAGCAACCACAAGTAGGTTTTGATCCATTAAAAAAACCTTCTATTATACTAGTTGCACAGCCACAACCCAGGCCAGAATTTACCACGATAATCTGTTTTTCACAATTCATCTGACAAGCTCCGCATTCCATGCAGGCATCACGGTTAATAATTCTTGCTTTCCCTTCAAAAATATCAAACACGGCATGAGGACACACCTTAACACACATACCGCATCCATTGCACTTTTCCCGATTGAGTTTCAGGGTTACCACATCTTTTAAATATAACAAGTCTTTCATTTGAAAAAGGTTAAAGGGTTAAAGGGTTATTATATTGCCAAACCTCCTAGCGGTTCTGGACTTTTAGTTTTTCATTGAGTTTCTGTTCATAACCGCTTGGAGGTTTTTCTCAATAATTCCCGGTCTTCGGTCTACAGTTTCCATTTTTAAAATAATTTTCCAATAACTAATAAAACAAGTCCAATTATTGCAAAAGAAATCTGAAAAGGCACAGCAACCTTCATTTCCTTTTTAACACCCGAAAGAGATGTATAGGTTGAAGCTCCTGTAAAATTCATCGCCATAAATGAAGATATGCCTGATATTAAAAGAAACCAGGATAATATTTCATAATAATTATTTCCCAGCATATTGAAATGATACAAAATCAATGACACGAATATTCCGCTTATCATTCCTTTAAATGCAAACATTTTGAAAGGTATATATGGAAGCAGAATTGGAGTAATCACGATACCTGCAATATAAGCCAGGAAAATATTTAAAACATAAATCAGACCATTATGATATGCCATGTTAAAATTAATGCCCGAATGCGTCAAACCTGAAATAATAAATACAATTGCAAAAGCAACCAAAAGCTTGTACCTGGCATAAACAAAATCGACGGATGTTAATTTGATTCTGTCAGAAAAATTAAAAGTGACTTTCCGCATTTCATCGGTGGTTTTGTACCCGTTAGCAATAAAGCTTTTTATATCAACAGCTCTTATCGGTCCAAATACGACATTGAATCCACGATTTACTTTTATAGATGAAACTTCAGCTTTGGAAGGGTTTATTGCTGAACCGTATCCGCAAGACGCTGCCAAAGGATTTGATGAAGTATCTGAAGTAAGTTCTTTCACCTGGTATGCCGAAACACCAGTTGCTCCTAATTGAGGAACTATAAGTTTTCTGTGGCTGACAATTTTTTCAAGTCCGGTCAATTTGATTCTATTCACCAATTCTTTGGTACCGAAAGTTCCTTTGCCGGCAGCGCACCAAACATTTACTCCTTTGGTGTCCAATACCAATATCCAGGCATTGAGTTTATCCAGATTTTTCCGTAAATGGTCAAACGACAATTTATAATTGGCTGATACAAAAACATCAGATTTATCATCTGGATTGCCAACTGCATAAAGACCTGGTTCTACTTTGTAATTGTCGCGGTTTATTAACCAGCGGACTTTAATTGCACCTAAATAATCTTTTTTGTCCAGTCTGGTTGAAACAACTGGTACTTTCTTTTCTCCTGTTTGCACATAATTGACTATCATAATTTGAAAATTTGAATATTGTTAAGCTTGTCTTTTAAAGCCAATTTGTTTTTTAGATGAAGCTATTATATCAGCAAGATTTTTAATTATAACATCTATTTTATCGAGCAATTTCTTGCAATCAGGATAATTTTCAGATGACTTGCAAATAAGTAGCAAATATTTAAGTTCATTAGTTTCTTCTGCAGCAACTTTCATTTTATGCATAAATTCCAGCTTTTTCTCCGGATTATATGCCTCCCTGATGTTTGCTCCAATAGAAGTTCCAATTATAACTATCTGTTTAGCTAATACAGATTTTTTAGTGTCTTCTAAAGTCTGACTGTATTTCACAATATCCAAAGCAAACTTAAAAGTCAAATCTACAATTACATTTTCCTTATCTTTACTCATAATACTAAGGTTATATGATTTTTAAACTGTTTCATTTTTTATATTATCAAATTTGCACATCTGCATATCTTCAAATCTTCACATTTTCAAATCATCTTTGTAAAATTTGAAAAACCGTTCCTTTATCTCATCCCGTATTCTTCGAAATTCGCTTAAAATAAATTTTTCACTGCCGTTTGCTTTAGACGGATCTTCAAATCCAATGTGAAGTCTATGTTTTACTTTGCCTGTGAAAACCGGACAAGTTTCGTTAGCATCATTACAAACGGTAATCACGTAATCCCATTCCTCATTAATAAATTCATTTACATTTTTAGGGAAATTTCCTGAAATGTCAATGCCAATTTCATTCATTACCTGAGCTGCTTTTGAACTGATTTTACCGGCCGGAAATGTTCCCGCGGAAAATACGTCCAATGTTTTGTCAAAGGACTTTAAAAAGCCTTCGGCAATTTGGCTACGGCAGCTATTTCCTGTACATAATATTAAAATTTCCATAGTTAGCAACTGTATATATTATATTTATTTTTGTTACAATATTCTTTTAGTTAAAGTCAAAACACTGCTGATACACCAAACATCGGCATAAACTTAAACATTGTTGGGATTTCCTCTTTTTGGGTAAAATCTATATTATAATCATATGCCATTATGTTGTTATTGTTTGTAACATTCCAAATTTCAAGATACGGGCATAAGTTCCAGTTTTTATAAACAAATTTTCTATCTATTCTTAAATCTAGCCTAAAATAATTGGGCAACCTTTCTGAATTCTTTGCACCTAATTGGCATGTCCAAATATTGCCAATTTCCTTTCGGGTTGAGATGTTATAAGGTGTATATGGAAACCCTGAAGCAAAGCGTGAAATTATGCTAAACTCCCACCATTTGCTGTAATTATAAGTTGCAATAATATTAAAAGTGTGGCGTGCATCATATATAAATTGATAAATATTGCCTCCAATACTATCTTTTCTTATTGATTGTGAAAGTGTATAATTTGCCAGCAAATAAAAATTATCAGTCATTTTTTGAGTAATAGTCAGCTCAACACCTTTTGAACTTCCTGTCCCTGTTGATTTATAATAAACAGAAGTATCATTTAACTGGACAGATAAGTTTTTCATGTTTTTATAATATACTTCGAGCTTTATCTGTAAATCTTTTGTAACCAGATAATCAATACCTAAAATATAATGTTCTGCTTCGCTTGGCAATAGAGCTTTATTTTGCGGGGACAAGAAAATTTTATAATACGGTGGGAATTGCGAAAACTTTCCATACGATGCATCAAACCGTAAGTTGTCGTTAACTTTATATGAAGCGCCAAGCCGTGGGGTTAATGTTGATTTGTTTATAAATTTAAAATAGTCCTGTCGTAAACCGACCTTAAAGTAAAGCCAATCAAACGGGGAATAAACATACTCTGCAAACGATGAATATTTGTAGCTGTACGACTTGTTAGAGATAATGTCAAAAGGTGAAATTATGTAGCCAGTCCTTGTAGTATCGAACCCTGACCAACTTGAATATGCTGCCCCTACTGCCCGATATTCGGAGCCTATTGATATCCGGTGTTTTGGGCATAACCGATAAGAAATTTCAGTTTTAACCCCATAATAGTTTTCAAGGTTTTGATAGCCAATTTTTGTTTTATCAGATAATGAGCCTTCGTTCATTTTCCAACTATTATTATTGAAATAAGGCGTAACCTGAACATATCCCTTTTTATTATATAACCATCGCCAGGTAATCCCTAATGCCGACATATCTTTTGAAATCTTTTCATATTTTTCCTGATCAATCTCAGAAATGTCATTATCGTCTTTTATCCGCCAATAATCATCGCTTGCATAAAGACTGTATAAAATAATTTTATGATGGGGTGTAGGTTCAAAAACTATTTTAAAATGTGAATCTATAGTTTGGGGATGGTCGCTTTTGCCCTGCATCTTCATGAACATTTCCCACATTCCTAACCTGCCAGCCCACAACCAAGAAAATTTATTATTAATAGAACCGCTTACCGATGTGCTGACCCCACCCATATCTAATGAAACATAACCGCCTAAAGGCCTTTTTTCTGGTTCGGCAATTGTTATATCGGTTACTGAAGAAAGTGCATCGCCATACTTGGCAGAAAAACCACCTGTAGAAATGTCTACTTTCTGGGCTAACTTAGGTTCCAGGATACTCATGCCATCAATCATTGCCGTACCTCCCAAATTTGAAAAATGAAAAGGACTATAAATTTGCACATCTTCTATTTGGGTTATATTTTCTTCAGGGTCGCTTCCCCTTACAACCAATGTCGGGGAAAAATCGGAGGTTTTGCTAATACCAGCAATTGACTGGAGCCGTCTGAATAAATCAGGAATTCCGGGGGTTTTGCCAATTTCCTGATTATTTACGCTATTAATGCTATTTATGCTCATGTTTTGGTTATGTGCAAATGCATCGGGCTTCACAACAACTTCTTTAAGTTGCATTATATTAATTTGAAGTTCAAAGTTAACGCAGGTTATCTTTTTTGAAATTACAAGCACATCCGATGCCGTAACTTTTGAATATCCTGCATAACCAGCCGAAATATTATAATTTCCAACAGGAACGTTTTTAATAGAGAAATTCCCAAGCGTGTCAGACAATGTGCCAATAGTTGTACCTTCCAGCCAAATATTCGCAAAAGACAGAGGTTGCTTGGTGTCTTTGTCAATTATTTTCCCTTGTATTTTCGACTTATAAATATCTTGTGCCTTAATCCTAAAAGATATTAATGTCGTTAAAATTAAAATTATATAAACCAATTTTCTCATATTATCAAAAAGGTAATGAGGTACAATTTTAACCCATGACCAATAAATTCTTGTTTTACTGAAATCGTTATAATTTACTTTTTGACAGTATAAATGCCATATCCGACAACATCCTCATTTGCCTGGAAAAACCTGTTCATTGTATTGATCCTTTTCCGCACCCGTGAATCAGAAATGTATTTATAAAGGATTTTTAAAGAATTGGCATACCCTTCGTCTTTTAGCATAGCTATAATTCCAGAGTGGTGCATTGTATATATTTCATTTTGCATATCATTGCAGCCCGCTTTTCTAAATCTATCGAGCCAGCCTTCACAATCTTTGACATTCAACATGCAATAAGCACAAATAATATCGTGTACTTGTTTAATAAATACTTCTGATGGTTGCTTTTTCCATGTCAATTCTATCCAGCCGGCTTTACCCCCGTTTTTTAATACGCGCATGGCTTCACTTATGGCTTTTTCTTTTTCATCAACCAGAACAAGCATTGCCTGTGTAATAATTGCATCAAATTCATTGTCGGCAAAAGGTAAATTAATTGCGTCTCCCACACGAAATTCAACAAGTGATCCGACACCTGATTTTTCAGCTAAAACTTTTGCCTTGTTAATGGAATCTTCAGAAATGTCAATGCCAACAACTTTACAACCAATTTTTTTTGCAATTAAAATTGAAGTTGTACCTTTTCCACAAGCAATATCAAGCACCCGTTTTGATTTATCTAAATTTAGAAGTTCAAGTAACCTTTTGGTAGATTTCAAACCGCCAGGATGCAACACATTCATCCCAATATACTTGGCCATAAAAATAAACATGTCGCATTTTTCCGTTGAACCACTGAATTTGTCAATCAGAAGGGTTGGCCTTATTATATTATATTCCTGTAAATTCAATACCTGTTTGCAAACATTATCGATTAGTTCATCGGTTACAGTGGTTTTGCCTTTTTCATAACCGAAATCTGTTAGCCTTACATGACGATAAGTTGAAAGCCATGCTTCTTCCATAATTTTTTTACCACAATCTTCTGGACACCCGTCAATAACAAGTACATCGGTGGTTTGTAGTGTTTCAATAAGCTCCTTATTATCTGACGCAACCTGTGCAAGGCATTTCATGCTATAAACTTTGTTGCCTCTTAATTTTCTCGCAATTTTGTCCGTGAGTTCTCCTAAATCTGATGCCCCGGAACAAGCCAGCACAATTCCAGAATTTGCCTGAACACAATCATTGCATGTAGTGTTATTTTTTTCCATAACCAATAATTTTTTTTTTCAATAATTTATAAGTTTTAATAACATTTAGAATCTGCTTTTTTTTAGTTTCTCAATACTAAAGAACCATCCAAAAAGTTTTTTTGCCTTCTCCAGGTTTTCTTTGTCAATACAGTAATTTACTTTTGGTGGTTCTATTGTACCCCTAATCAACCCTGCATCTTTTAGCTCAGCCAAATGTTGAGAAACCGTTGCTTTAGCAATCGGCAGTTCCTTGTTTATATCTCCAAAGCAGCAGGTATCAAGTGATGTAAGATACTTGAGAATGGCAATCCGTGCCGGATGCCCCATTGCCTTCGCAAACCTTGCAAGGTTTATTTCTTCTTCTTTATAGTCGTTACTGAGTGTGTACGCCATCTTATTTAAAAATTAAATAGTGTTTGTTGTTCGCAATATTACGAACTTTATTTTAAATAAAAAAAATTTATAGTACATCATGTTAAATATTATTAATGTGATTATCTAAATATCAATGTCGTTTAGTTAAGCAGTTTTATATCATTGGTCATACTTCGACAAGCTCAGTATGACCTCATTTTATTGTCACCCTGAGCTTGTCGAAGGGTGATTCGTTCCTTAATTAAACGACATTGATCTAAATATGATAAATATTTTCACATAATCATATTTCTTTCAACAAAATTGCTATTTTGCACACTTAATTTTAGTAATTGTCAATTTTTAAATATTACAAATTATGAAGTTAAGAAAAGAGTTTTTTGGAAAAAGCGGAAAAGACAAGGGAATACATCTGTTTACTTTAATCAATGATATTGGAACAGAAGTGAAGATAACCAATTATGGAGCCTGTGTTACATCAATACTAGTATCTGATAAAAATGGAAATAAAGATGATATTGTATTTGGTTTTGATAATCTGGAACAATACGAAGCAGGTCATCCTTATTTTGGGGTAACTTGTGGACGTTACGCCAACAGGATTTCCAAAGCAGAATTTACAATTGACAAATATACATTTAACCTGGCGGCAAACGATGGAAAAAATACTTTACACGGTGGATTAAAAGGTTTTGATAAAGTGATCTGGCTGGCTGGTAATATCGAAAATAAAGATGAAGTTGGCGTAAAGTTCATTTATCGGAGTCCTGATATGGATGAAGGATTTCCCGGGAATTTGATAGTTGATGTCACATTCTTGCTAAATAATGCCAATGAACTGGTAATTTTATATACTGCCAAGACAGATAAAAAAACCGTTTGTAATTTAACCAATCACAGTTATTTCAATCTTAATGGTTGCAAAAAAGAAATTTATGATCATTGGTTAACCATAAACAGTGACAAAATTACTGCTGTTAATAGTGAATTAATTCCTAACGGCAAATTAGAACTTGTTTCAGGTACTGGCTTAGATTTTAAAAAGGCAAGTCGTATTGGCGATAAGATATTTAATATACCTGATGGTTATGATCATAATTATGTACTTAATAAAAGTAAAAGCGGTGAATATTCATTTGCAGGGAAGCTTACCGATCCCGAATCAGGACGTTTTATGGAAGTTTACACGACTGAACCGGGAATACAATTTTACTCTGCTAACCACATGAATGGAAGTATAAAAGGTAAAAAAGGAATTAATTATCAAAAACATTATGCACTTTGTCTTGAAACCCAGCATTTTCCTGATTCACCAAATCATCCGGAATTTCCCACGACACTATTAAATCCTGGTGAAATATATGCTCAGAAGACAGTATATAAGTTTGGTGTTGAAAAATAAATTTTTTAAAAATATTAAGACTGAACTATTCGTTTTTAAAAAATATAAGCTTGGCTATAATGCCAGGCTTTTTAATTATTTTAAATTTGTAAATAGTGATAACTTTACATCAATTTAATATGTATTTCTCATCTTTTCGATATTTCAAAACCATTCTTTTTCTTATCTTGCTATTGTTACACCAGGTAATTAAAAGTCAAATAGAAAAAGAACCAGAGTTTTATGAAGATAGCTCTTCCTATGATGTGACTTTTTACTGGCTGAATTTAAATTTATCAGATAATTCAAAATACATATCTGGAAATACTTCTATTGTAGCTAAAGCAACTAATACAAATTTAAGCAGGTTTTACATTGAATTAAGTGATACCTTATCGGTTGATTCCATTATGATCAACAACATTAACCAATCGTTCTACCACAAAAATGGATGGATTAAAACAGTCCTCAACAATGCAATTGATAAAGATAAATATTTCACTGCCAAGATATTTTATCATGGTCAGGGAACTTCAAGTAACCCATTAGGGGGTTTTAACATTGATTCTGTGCAACCTTCGACTGTTTTGTCAGTTCTTGCCGAGCCATTTAGCTCATCTGTTGTCTTTCCATGCAAACAGTACCTCACGGATAAAGCTGATTCTGTATTTGTGTATATTACAGTTCCAAATGGACAAGTTGTTGCATCTAATGGCCTGTTAAAAAGAAAGGTTGTTGAACCTGGAAATAAAATCACTTATCAATGGGAATCCCGTTATCCTATAGCTTATTATTTAATTGCATTTGGTATTTCTGATTACAAGGAATACTCATACAAGTTCTATGATGAGAATTATGGTGATTCTATTTTCTTTCAAAACTTTGTTTATAGTTCTCCCACTTTTCTGAATTCAGTAAAATCAGAAATAGACATGACTGTTGACGTAATTAAGTATTATGAACAAGTAACTAATGTTGCTTTTCCATTCAGAAAAGAAAAATATGGTCATGTTACAGCTCCAATCGGGGGAGGTATGGAAAATCAGACAATGACTATGCTAAGTTCTTTTAATACGGATTTAGTTTCACATGAATTAGCTCATTCCTGGTTTGGAGACCTTGTAACTTGTTCAAGTTGGCAAGATATATGGATTAATGAAGGATTTGCAACTTATCATGGAATTTCTGGAAACATCGCACTTTAACTCATCAACTACAATAAATTGGCTGGAAAGTGCGCTACAATGCATCTTTAATGGAACCAGAAGGCTCCGTTTATGTTCCTGAAGATTTAAAATGGAATGTTCTTAGAATTTTTAGTTCAAGGCTATCTTATTATAAAGGTGCAATGGTGTTAAATATGCTCAGAAGAAAAATTAATAATGATAGTATCTTTTTCAACATATTTAAGACTTACCTTGAAAAATTCGCATACAAAAACGCGAGCGTTGAAGATTTTAAAAATGTTGCAGAACAAGTCAGCGGTTTGGACTTAAATGTCTTTTTTCAGCAATGGATTTACGGTAAAGGTTTTCCAATAGTTTTAGTAGAATGGAAATCAACTCATGACAGCCTTCTTATTACAACTCATTACAAAGGCTCTTCATTATCAAATCCCGTATTCAATTTTGATTTGGATGTACTTGCTCATCTGGAAACAGGTAAAGACTCACTAATTCAATTTGCAATAAACGATACGATACAAAACTTTGGCTTTAAATTTCTTGTTGCAACTGATTCCATTACGGTCAATCCATATTTTAACTTAATTGCAGATATTTCAACATCTCATTTAATTTCAAATGATCATATCATATCAATATTTCCTAATCCATTTAAAGATAGTACCGTAGTATATTTCAGAAATAACAACACTAATAATAATCGTACAATAGAATTATTCGATATAAAAGGATGTAAAATAGGTATATGGAACAATGTTGGCAATACTTTTAGTATTTCTTCCAAAATGCTCAAGCCTGGAATTTATTTAATCAAAGCTTCGGATGAATATGGCAGTTATACCAAAAAATTGATAAAACAATAATAATGTCAATTAAAAGCTAAGTACTAATTATCAGGTTTAATTTTAAATTAAGATTTTGCAGCTAATGTATCTATTTCTATAAGTGCTCCAAGAGGTAAAGAAACTACCTGAAATGTTGTTCTGGCAGGAAAATCCTTTACATAATATTTTGAATATATTTCGTTCATTGTTTTAAAATTGGCCATATCGGTCAGCAGGCAAGTAGATTTTACAACATCTGAAAAACTATACCCGGCAGCAGATAATATATTTCCTATATTTTTCATAACCTGTTCAGTTTGTTCTTCAATACCGCCTTCAATTAAATTTCCTGTCGATGGATCAATAGGTATTTGACCAGAGATATACAGTGTTGAATTAATTTCAACAGCCTGGCTATATGGGCCAATTGCTTTTGCGGCCTTTGTTGTAGTAATTATCATTTTCATATTTTTATCTTAAAACGTTAATAAACAAAGATAAGTGAAAGTAAAGCAAACCAGTATAAAAATAATTTTCAAAACTGATAAATTAAAACTTTTCCCTATAATCCGATTGCTTAGTGTATTTAAGGTCACGCAATATGGATGCACGGGCACTAATAGTGAAACTATATCTTGCCATATATCCAAAAGGAGTCCAATTGAATGTCATTTGCCAGCAATGTAAATCCCTGTTGATATTGATGTTTGTATATGTTATCTGTTTACTTACAAAATCATACCCTGAACTTAATCCTATTTTCCATTTTTTCGTAATACTTAAATCACCTGAAAATGTCATGCCCTTATTATAAATTGCTTTTAACAAATTAAGTTGATATCCGAAATTAAAATTAATAGTAACATCCCATGGGATATCAAAATTTACATCTTCACTTTTATTAAGATAAGGTCCTTTTGAATTATTGGTTGTAGCAGTCGGATTTTGTTGTATGTTGCCAGGTGATTGGTTATCAGTATTAGTTTTTTGTCCCTGCGATGAACTGAAACTAGTACCCATCGATAAACTTGCAGAAGTCAGTCTTGCCAGGTGTCCATTATGGTGAAATAAATAGGAATTATATCTTCTCCCACTATTATCTGTGGCATAAGGATCAAAAGTAGCATTAAACTGGACATTAAATTTGTTGTCAAACAAACGGGTTCCCGTGGTCATTTGTATAGGAGACAAATTGAAGGAATCGGTAACAAGGTTATAAGAAGTAGAAAAATCGAGATTTTCCAAAATTGGCAGTTTTTTTTCCGTAGATGACGTGTCATTTACTGATAAATATTTAATTTCAAAATTATTTCGCAGACTCATGCTTATAGAAGCACTTTTACCCTGCGGCGGCCCGCCACCGTTCGTCCGGCTCCCAATCCCCGCGTGACGTTTCGGTCCGCCATACGTCCATTCCAGTGAGACCACTTGCGGGGTGCACTCCTCACAAGCGGCGCATTCAGCAGACAAAGAATCTGGAGGTTACATGAGTTTCAAACGCATTTGGAGCGGTCCGCGCGCGGCGGCGGCGGCGGCGGCGATGGCAACGCTAATGGCGGCGGGTTTGGGCGCCCTGGCAGTGGCCGGCGTCGAGCATATGAGCAATGCCAATCCGCCGGCCACGTTCCGCTACGCCAACCCGGATGAGGCGCCCAGCCGCGACACGTTCGCCCCGGTGGTGAAGAAGGTGCTGCCGGCGGTGGTCAATGTCTCGTCCGCCAAGATGGTGAAGACCCCAGCGGGGATGATACCGGGTAACATGGACCCGTTTTTCCGCCAGTTCTTCGGCGACGACAACGGCGTGCCGTTCGGTTTCAACGGCCAGATGCCGCGGGAGCAGCGGGAACAGGGTGTGGGATCGGGCGTGATCGTCAGCCCCGACGGCTACATCCTCACCAATAATCACGTGGTCGATGGCGCCACCGACGTACGCGTCACGCTGGCCGACAAGCGCGAATTCAAAGCGCGCGTGGTGGGCACCGATCCGAAGACGGACCTGGCGGTGCTTAAAATCGATGCCACCGATCTGCCCACGGTGGTGATTGGCAATTCGGACAAGGTGCAGGTGGGCGATTACGCGCTGGCTGTCGGCGACCCGTTCGGTCTGGGCAGCACGGTGACCATGGGGATTATCAGCGCCAAAGGCCGCGGCAACCTGGGCATCGAGGACTACGAGGATTTCATCCAGACCGATGCGCCCATTAACCCGGGCAACTCGGGCGGCGCGCTGGTAAACGACCGCGGCGAGCTGATCGGCATCAACACAGCGATT
>CAWKPE010000016.1:0-128043 GCA_963851385.1 uncultured Bacteroidota bacterium
TACGTATCCGGCTAGCTACAATGAATATTACATTCCGGGTGGTCCTTGTTATTTTAATAATGACTTATATTTCGGTACAATCAACGTATGGAGCACATCGTTCAAAACTTTAGCTTCAGCAAACAGTATATTACAACAATATAATCCTGCTTCATTCCAGGATAAGCTGTCCAGGGAAATATTCGGTGAAATATATCTTTTAAGAGCATATTGTTATTTCAGGTTAACGAGAACTTATGGACAGGTTCCCATTATTGACAATGTAGATATTAGCTATTCCGTATCAAAATCTTCTTTTCTCGAAATATACAAATTCATCGAGAATGACCTGATAATGGCTAAAAGTTTATTACCGAAGAATAACAGCACAGCAAGAATACCTTATGTAACACCCCACCGTGGCACAGCAAAAGCTATATTAGCTGAGCTTTATTTAAGTTGGGCCGGTTACCCCATAAAAGATTTTTCAAAATACAAGCTTGCGGCGACTGAATCGGGTGAGGTTATAGACAGCGCTCAATATTTTGGCTTTGGGTTATTAAATGATTTCGCGTATCTATGGGACAGCATTCATTTGTACAATACAGAATCTGTATTTACCATTTATTATGCCAATCCATCCCATTTTACTAATATTGATGCTCAATCTTACAATCTCTCAATAATACCTTTTTTTAATAATCTTTACAGTGGATGGTCCGGTTATGGTTTTACAATGGCGCCCGAATTGCCTTTAGTTACGTTATCTTTTCCACCTACAGAAGTGAACTTCTTTAATAACTATCCTACGGGATACCGGAAAGAAATAACTTTTTTTACAACCATATATGTTCCCCCGGCAACATATAATAATATTATCAGGGATACGGGATATTTTCATATCACTCACGTTAGTACCTGTAACAGGATAGGTTACCGGAAATTTTATTATCAGCCCTATTTATTGAATGATTTATATTCAGGATTATTTGGTAGCTCAAAAGTGTACATTTTTCGTTATGCCCAAACCTTACTCACATATGCTGAAGCTATAGCACGTTCCGGGCAGCTAAATGCACAGGCTTATGAATATGTGAACCAGATACGGCGACGGGCGCACCAGCTCGATTTATATTCTCCTTCTGTTTACGATTTGCCTGCCGGATTATCACCAGAAGCATTTGCCGATTCAGTTGTTTGGGAACGTGCATGGGAGCTGTGCGGCGAACCCGAAGGCCGCTGGTTCGACCTGGTAAGGTTAGAAATGGTTGAAGATTTGCCAAAATTGAGAAACCCTGACGAGGGGGGGCCTCCTTCGGTTTTCAACAAGAGTGTATATTATTTCCCTATTCCGGGTAATGATACAATACTCGACCCGAATTTAAGAAAGAAATAAAACTAACTAATAAATACTTTCTATGAAACACAGTTTGGTTTTTCTTTTATGTTTAATACTTATTGTATTATCAACCTCCCTTTCGGCACAAAATACTTATTCAATTCAGGGTATAGTCAAGGATGAATCAAACGGTGATACGCTTATTGGGGTAACCGTACTATTAAAAGGTACTCAAAAAGGTATTTTATCAAATGCCAAAGGAATTTATTCCCTGAACCTTCTACCCGGTGATTATAATCTGGTTTTTAGTTATACGGGTTACGAAACAAAGGAAGTTCCCGTCAGTTTAAAAGGAAACCTGAATATAAATATTACACTGAAACCGGCTATAACAACTATTGAAGAAGTGAAAGTAACCGGCCAGCGAAAGTTCTTTGGCAACATGGAGTATGGCAGGGAAATACCTTCAATAAGTTCCAAGGTGATTGAAAAGCAAAGTATAAATAATGCATCTGATATATTACACGCCAGTGTTGCAGGTGTTTGGGCGACAAAAACATCAGGCTCTCCGGGCGATCATGAAAAAATACGCATACGCGGGCAAAGTTCTTTCTTCTCTTCGGCTGAACCGCTATATGTTGTTGATGGTGTACCTGTACCCATCGTGAACATGTCCAGCCTCGGTATTGCCGACCTTAACATTCACGACATTGATAATGTTACCATTTTAAAAGATGCATCTTCTACTGCCCTTTATGGGTTCCAGGGAGGTAATGGGGTTGTATTAATAGATACCAAAAAGGGAGGTGAAAACGAGATAAACTTTTCTACCAAGTACGGTATACAATGGTTCGATAATTTTTACGACCTCATGGATACAAAAGATTTTCTTGCCTCTCTTCAATTAGCAAAAAACAATTTTCATTCATTTTTATATGAATATTATCCTGGATATAGTGATACTCCAAAAGATGACAACTGGCAAAAAGAAATATTTCGTACCGGTTTTACGAAAGAATACCAACTTTCGGCATCAGGGACGGTTAAAAAAATTAAATATTATTTATCGGGAAATTATACTAACCAGGGAGGTATTTTACCCAATGCAAGTTACCGGCGTTATACATTTTCTTCAAAGTTTAGCCGGGTTTTCTGGAAAAAATTTGCAATTGAAGCAGGATACAGGGGTAGTTTACAGGAAAATAACGATAACCAGGATATTTACCTTGGCAATCCCTTATTAATACAGGGGATCACTAAATCACCCTGTATCAGGTCAACTCCTAATTCCTGTTATCAGGATACACTGGGAGACCCACCATATATAAGGATATATTACAATTACCCGGCGCTCAACCAGAGGGAGTCGGTACAATCAATAATTGCAAACAACAACCACAGTTTACGTATTAGCTCTCATGACTTAAGCGGGTCAGCAAGGTTGCAGCTTACGGATCATCTGAGTTTAAATGCGATGGAATCGTTAATGCTCAGGTATTCCATTTATGATTACCATGCAGAAGCTGTTATCGTGAAAAGCAATGAAGATGTTTTCCTGTTCAACCACCAGTACAATATATCATTACTTCAATACTTTCGGGAAACATAAAGTTGATTTGGTGGCAGCATACCGGTTTTATGAAGATAACCTTTGGTGGAAAGTGGATACCATGCAGGGCGAGCTAAACAGTTATTCCTACCTGCGAAATTCCATGGCGGCCTATGGGCCAAATGGATCGGTATTGCGTTCTATTGGTTCGTATGTTGCCAATGCAAGTTACAACTACAAGGAAACATATTTCATATCGGCAGTGGCAAATTTAAGTAATGTAAAAGAAGGTTTGTATATAGACTATTATTCTTTGTTTCCATCTTTGGCAATAAGTTGGGACATAGCAAAGGAAAGACCTTTCAATAAAATTAGCTGGCTGAATAATTTTAATCTTTATGTCAACTGGGGTAAGAGCGGAAACTACCCACTTAACGGATTGGCCAATGATTTATACCAGGATGTACAATATACTTATGGCACCGAAACCGGAACTTATCCGGCAGTACAACAACTGGCAGACCATCACCTGAAAAACGAAAGTACTGATGAATTGGATTACGGCATTAAAAGCCTGTTCTTCGACAAACGGGTTTCCATTATTGCCACCTACTATATCAAGAACATTAACAATCTGATTGTCCAGCGCCAGATACCTGATTACTATGGAGGTGGAATGCAATACGTCAATGTCGGGGTAATTGATATAAATGGCACAGAATTGGGAATTGAGGCAACCCCGGTAAGGACAGTCAATTTCTCATGGTATATGAAATTTAATTTTTCTACCTCGTATCAAATTGTGAAAAAAGTAATGGATGACAAGCCAATGGTCTTTACTAATAATGGTGATGCCCTATTGCCTGAATTTATTATTAAAGAAGGCCAACCGCTTGGCGACATTTACGGGTATAAGAACCTGGGCAAATGGACAACAGCAGATACACGGGCAAATAACATACACTATGTAAATTCTTATGGGATGAAATATTTGAATGCAGATACAACCAATGATTTACTTGACGGAAATGATATGGTAGTAATTGGAAATTCTATCCCGAAATATACCTGGAACTTTTCCAATACTTTTCAATACAAAGATTTCAGTTTAGACCTTCTTTGGTATGCGGTACAGGGTGTAAAAAAATACAATGCCACGCGTGCGGCAACTATAATGGTTGGAACAAACCGCGAAATAAATAATTACCTGCGGGATAGTATTCGGGCGATGTTAACAGGATATTTTTACCAGTCATCTATATTTATTGATGATGCCAGTTTTATAAGGCTAAAAACAATCACTTTCAGTTACGAACCTTCGAAAGCAATTTTTAGGCATGTGAAGTTAAGGGTTTCTTTAAGTTTTGAAAATATGTTCACAATCACTAAATACAAAGGGTATGATCCCGAAGCAACTACCTTTACCGACAATAATTTTTCAGATAATGCCATAGATCGTGGTTCGGTTCCGAACCCTAAAGCAATATATGCTACTGTCGGGTTAACATTCTGATCTGAAAAGAAAGAGTTTAATGAATATTCACTTACTTAGACTGATCCTGACTTTTTCTTTATAATTTAATTCATTTGCAAATAATAAAATCTATTTTTATTGGATCAAACTAACAAATTAATTCAACCTAAATGTCTGAATTGGCTCAAGAATTCAGAAAAACACCTTTTTTAAAACTTGTAATTCCATTTATTGCAGGTATTATTTATCAATTGACTTTTCCTTTAAACTGGCAAACGAACAGATTTCTATTGTCATCTACTTTTGTGATATTCCTGGTTATTTCTCTAACTCATTTGCCGACGAATTACAGATTAAATATTTTATGGGGACTGGCTCTTTACCTCTTTATGTTCGCGATGGGATTATTTATCACTGCCGATCGCATGAATATAACCAGGATACAAGAAAATATTTTAAAAGCTGATGCATCAGTTTTAGAAATTACAGACCTTCCAATGTATACTCCAAAATCTATAAAATCATCTGCTAAAGTGATTGCTTTCAGATATGAGAATACATGGTACAAAGGCGACAGTAAATGTAATTTATATATACGTTTCGATTCATCAAATTTTAAACTTGAACCGGGTGATAGAATTATAGTTTTTACCGACATGCAGGAAATTGATGGCCCTGTTAGTCCATATCAATTTGATTTTAAAAAATATCTTTATTACCAGGGAATTCAGCTACAGGTTTTTGCTAAATTACATGATGTTAGAAAACTATCTGCTCCAAACAGAAATTTAAAAATTGGTATTTTAAAAATACGGCAATTTCTGGTAGGCAAGTTAAATTGTCCTAATATTAATAAAAGAGAAAGGGCAGTTGCATCCTCCCTTATTTTAGGTTTTACCGGAAATTTGGATCCGGAACTTCGCAACTCATATGCAATAGCCGGTGTAATGCATATCCTGTCTGTCTCGGGAATGCACGTTGGGATTGTATATTGCTTTCTTTTATATCTGCTGTTTTTTATGAATAAAACTCAGAAACTAAAAATCGTGAGGTCTGTTCTCATTATTTTAGGAATTTGGTTTTATGCTTTAGTTACCGGTTTTTCTCCTCCAGTGATCCGCTCGGCAGCTATGTTTTCTTTCTTTGCCGCAGGACAAGCGATCAACAGAAATTCAAACGGATTTAATACTCTCGCAGCTTCCGCTTTTGTTATTTTACTTTTTAACCCGTTTCAAATAACCGATATGGGGTTTCAACTTTCTTATACTGCTATAGCTGGCATAATGATTTTCTATAATCCAATTTATAATGCCTGGAGTCCGGTTCATTGGTTTGCTGATAAAATTTGGGCATTGATTTCAGTATCACTTGCTGCTCAAATAGGAACCCTGCCGCTTACGCTATTTTATTTTCACAAATTTCCAACATACTTCATTCCTACAAATCTATTGATTGTGCCTCTGTCAGGAGGTATTATTTATGCCGGTCTTATATTGCTGATATTTTCATTCTGGTCACTGGCTGTATCTTTAATTTCTATTATATTTAATTACCTGCTCACAATTTTAAACTGGTTGGTAATACATGTTGAATGTCTGCCGGGAGCAAGCATCCAGGGAATTTATTTAAATATACCGGAAACACTTGTTCTTGCAACAATGATCCTGGTTGCAGCCGTTTGGATAAAAAATAAAGTCAACATCCTTTTAATAGTTTTCCTTGCCAGTATTCTTTGCTTTGCTGCATTAAAAACAACCAGATTTATTACCAATGAGAAACAAAAAACATTGATAGTTCACAACACAAAAGGATATATTGCTTTATCCTTAATACATAATCATGAGTGGCTTTTGCTGGCTGATTCCGGAATTATTTCAAAGGTTGAAAAGGCTTCCGGCAATATGTTGCTTGCATATAATATAACAAGAAAACATACTTTAGCTTTAGAAAATATTGAAAAAGATACTTTTGTTTGCAATGCCATTATTCATCTGTTTGCGGAAAAAAATTTATTCGTTTATTATAATGGAACACGAATAGTTTTACTTCGTGATAAAAAAATACATCATTTCACATGTCTGAAAAAGCAGTCAGTTGATTTTCTAATATTGAATGAAAAATCGCGCATTTCAAAAGAAAATGCATTGCATTATTTTTATCCTTCAAAAATAATTACAGGTTTCGGATTTAAAAATAAAATAAACTCAGAGTTTGAAGAAAGAAAAAAAATTGAAATTCCTCTATTTTTTGTTAATGAACAAGGCGCATATAAAACAGATTTATAATACATTTACAGTCATAAACAATTAATTCATGAAAATTATTATTGCAGGAGCCGGAGACGTAGGTCTTCACCTGGCCAAAATGCTTAGTAGTGAAAAGCACAGTATTGTTCTTATTGATCCTGATGAACAACGTCTGAAACAAGTTGTAGCTACCCTTGACCTGGTGACATTTAATGGTTCAGCAACATCTATCGATAAGCTTACTAGTGCTGGCATTACTAATGCTGATTTATTTATTTCAGTAACCAATTCAGAAGATAAAAATTTGACTTCTGCTATACTTTCTAAAAAACTTGGTGCCAGGAAATGTCTTGCACGTATTGACAACATTGAATACCTGGCCGAAGACAATATGGAATATTTTTCTCATCTGGGAATAGATTATATGTTTTATCCAGAACAGTTGGCAGCAGGTGAAGTCGTAACTCTTATTCAGCAGGCAGCGACATCTGGTATAATGAACTTTGCCGGTGGCAAACTTTTTCTTTACGTGATGCGCATGGATAATGAAGCGCCTGCATTAAACCAAACAATGGAAGAATTCCACAATTTAAGCCAGGAACCGGAATATAAAGTTGCTGCTATTTGTCGTGATAACGAAACCATACTTCCAAAAGCAGATGAAAAGCTTATTGAGAATGATCACGTGTATATAATTACTACAGAAAAAGGTATTAATTTATTGATGAAATATTTTGGAAAGAAAGCTGTGGATATAAAAAATGTGATGATTTTAGGAGGGAGCAGAATAGGTCGCAATACTGCCATGCAACTTAGTCATAGTCATAATGTAAAACTAATTGAGCAGGACAGAACGAAAAGTTATGTCCTTGCAAACGAAATACAAGGTACTGTAGTTATTAACGGCGACGGTCGGGACATAGATTTAATGAACCAGGAAGGAATTGCAAATATGGATGCATTTGTTGCTGTAACCGGCAATACCGAAGTAAATATGCTGACCAGTATGCTAGCCAAGCGTATGGGTGTCAAGAAAACAATTACTGAAGTTGAAAATATTGATTATATAAGACTTGCCGAGAATATGGGTATTGATACGGTTATTAATAAAAAAATAATAACAGCAAGCAAAATTTTTGGATTTACAATGGCCGATGAAGTTTCATCAGTAAAGTGCCTTACGGATTCGAACGCCGAAGTTATGGAGTTTGTGGCAAAACCTGATTCAAAGATAACTCAAGGCAATTTGAAGGAAGTTAATTTTCCAGCAGATGCAGTTATGGGTGGACTTGTAAGAGGTAAGAATGCAATTATTCCGGATGAAAAAACAGTTGTAAAACCATTTGATCGTATTGTAGTATTTGCCCTACCCACTGCATTTAATAAGATAGGTAAATACTTTACTTCTTCTGACAGGTTTTTTTAGAAATCAATTACTCCTGCACCTTCACGCATAATAACCGGTTCAGAGCCGGTACAATCTACAATGGTTGATGGCTGGTTACTGCTGAATCCTCCATCAATTACATAATCCACAGTTTCCTTATACTTTTCATGTATAAGTTCCGGATCAGTTATATATTTGATAATTTCATCTTCATCACGTATGGAAGTTGTGAGTATTGGTGAACCCAATTCTTTTACAATTTCAATAATTATATTGTTATCTGGAACTCTTATACCAATTGTTTTCTTTTTATTAGTAAAAATTTTTGGCACTTTATTGCTCGCATTTAAGATAAAAGTATAAGGACCGGGTAAATGTTTTTTCATCAGTTTAAAAGTATTGTTATCCACCTGTCTTGCGTAATTTGATAGATGGCTCAAATCGGAACAAATAATTGAAAAATTTGCTTTCTCCAGTCTAAGACCTTTTATTTGTGCGACACGTTCAACAGCCTTGTGGTTATGAATGTCACATCCCATCCCATAAACAGTATCGGTTGGGTAAATAATCACTCCTCCGTTCCGAAGTATTTCAACAACTTTGCTTATATCACGAGAATTAGGATTCTTCGTGTATATCTTCTTTATCATTATTTTCTAAATTATTCTTTTCCCCGGGTTTGTAGAAATATTTGATTTTTTTTCTTCGTCTCTTTAAACCATCTAAAAAATCATTAATCTTATCCATGTTCCCTTCATTAATATCTTCATCAGTTAATTCTTCCCATTCATACTTTTTTGGTTGCGGGCCATCGTGCCTGTAAAGAATTGCCAATATTAATCCGGCTATACCACCCGATAAGTGAGATTCCCATGAAATATCCGGAATAAAAGGAAAAATGCCCCAAATCATACTGCCGTACAAAAAAACCACTATGAGTGAAACTGCAGCCAGTTCGGGAATTCTGCGAATTGCCCCGCTAAAGAAAAGAAATGAAGCTAATCCATAGACTATTCCGCTTGCTCCAATATGATATGCTTCACGGCCTCCAAACCATACCCAAATACCAGTCATCAACCACGAAAGAAAAAAAATTTTATAGCCAAGAGGACGATAAAAATAAAAAGTGGCAACGCATAGAACAAAAAATGGAATCGTATTATTTGTAAGATGATTGATGTCTCCATGTATCAGAGGTGCTGTAAAAATTCCAATCAGACCTTGTGCTTTTAGTGGCAGAATGCCAAGAAAAGCAAATGAAGTTCCCAGAACTATTTCTATTAGTTTGATAGTCCACAATACTATTACAAAAAAAAACGGAAAAATCAGGCTGTGTATAAGTTTTTTCTTTTCGTTCATATATGTTCAAAATAGAAAGCATAAAATTAACAAGAAATTATATTTGCCAGCGTTATATTAAATTGAAGTATTGAGGTTGTATAAAATGTAATTTATACCTATAAATATTAATTAATCAACATTTATGAGAACCCAGTTGTATAAAACTTTAGTTGTGGTAACATTCTTCAGTGCAGCTATGGCTTTCCTGGAGAGCGCAGTTGTTATTTACTTACGAGAATTATACTACCCAAATGGTTTTAGTATTGTTTTTAAAGAATTGCCTCAAAAGATAATTATTGTTGAGTTGTTTCGCGAATTGGCAACTTTGATTATGCTTGTATCATTAGGATGGATTGCAGGGAAAAATAAACTTACAAGATTTGCATGGTTACTTTATTCATTCGCCGTTTGGGATATTTTTTATTACGTGTGGCTAAAATTGCTTGTTAATTGGCCCTCGGGCATTTTTGAGTGGGACATTTTATTTTTGTTGCCTGTAACATGGCTATCGCCAGTTATAGCTCCGGTCATTTGTTCTGCAACCATGATTCTTTTAAGTTTAGTAATTATTACTAATGATAACTTCCGGCAGGAAAATTATTTTAATAAATATTCATGGATATTAATAATCACGGGAGCATTAATAATTTATGCTTCTTTTACAAAGGACTATACAAACATTATTATAAAACATGGATTATATAAGGATTTTGGCAATTTACTCCATAATTCCGAATTTAATAATATTGCTAAAACCTTTATTCCAAAATCATTTTCCTGGGGATGGTTTTGGTCAGGCGAAACATTGATTCTTGGAGGAATAATAAAAAGTTTAATAAAAGAATGTTTAAGCAAATAACCAAAAATATTAATGAATAAATACCATCAATGTTTACTTTTTAATATGCTCATAAACAGTTGCAAAATTTGTTTTTTTCATTTAAATTTGAAGTTGTTAGTACAAAATACTTTGTACGATATTCCATTAAACCAAAATTAAAATTATAAATCATCTTAGCTCTGATTCTCTCTCTTGATTTTACTTTATGTATATTATGCGAATTAAGAGTTAAAAATAAAAATAATAAATGCGGCTGCGATTCTGCCAAAGACATGCACAAGCAGGCCATTTGTAGAACGCACCTTTGATGCTCTTTGAATATCTGTATTCTCAATTAGCCAGTTGAATAGTGATTCGATAGGTTGCCTAACACTAGATACAGCCTTTGAAAATAAATCATTTGCTGCCTTATCTCTTTGTCTAGTTTCCTGAGATTGACCTTTGATTGCTTTTACAGGCGTTAAAATCTCTGAATTAAAAGAATTTTTCAAATTTTCTTGTAATTCGGAATCATTGTAAATCTTATCGCCAAAAAAGTTTCGATTGTATATTTCGCTCCAGTATTGCTTATGGACATTCAAATCATTTTCTGATGCCGGGGTAATAACAATGCTTTCAGGAAAAGGTAGATGATTTGGGCGTTGAAAAGCCAAAGCATGTAGCTTTAGGCCATTGTAGTACATACTTTTAGTAGAGCAATAACCTTTATCGGTAATTTCTAATGCAACAGAAGGTGTACGTTTTCCTGAACATGTAATAATTGGCAGTGAATCCATTAGACTTTTGTTTAGATCGCAATCTTCAGGACAAAAAGCAGACAAGAGATTATTGGTTAAAGTTTTAAATGCTTCAGAAAGCTTGTTTATACGCATAATAAAGGCTTCATAGGAAGGCAATAAAGGAAACCATGAACGAAGATGTTCGTTTGCAAACTCATGTATTTGCTTTATCTTTAAGCGTTGTTCAATTTTCATGGAGTACAAATAGATCGTCATTACTTCCTGATCAGTAAAATCAGGTTGGCTGTTGTTACTAAAACGCTCGCAGTTATATTTTAAATGAGAGTCGTACATATCGCAGATATACAGATAGATTGAAATTAATTTAAGTTCTTTTACCTTAGGAATCATACGGCAAGACATAGTTTGTTAGACATGCCTTAATGTATTGATTTCTAAGGTATTATAAAAATATTTTAACTATATTTTATTGACAATCAATGCTTTATATTGTTAATAACTTATTGGTTTTCAACTCTTAATTCGCATATATTATTAATTTTATTGAAAGAATTTTTTACAATTTATAAAGTTACGAATCACCAAAAATTAAAAATTTTTCGAAAATTAAATCACAATTTTTAAAAATTAGAATGAAAGATTCAAAAAATATAGCCAAAAATGAAAGCTCTAAACTAAAAGAGCGCATTAAACACTTGGAAATAGAAAACCGGAAGATTTATTTAGAAAGCGAAAAGTATAAGAAACAGGCGTTAAAACTAAAGATTATAGAAAAAAAATATCTTGAAATTGATGAACGTCTTAATAGAATTATTGAAGAATCGAATATTGGAATGGCGTTAGCAGATCTCAAAGGCAAATTTATAAGATTGAATCCCGCTCTTTGCAGAATTCTTGGTTATTCTGAAGATGAACTTCTCTCCAAATCAATTAGAGATATAATTCATCCTGATGATATTCCAATTCAGTTGTCATATTACAATCAGCTTTTGGAAGGAAAAATTTTGAGCTATCATATACAGAAGCGATACTTGCATAAAGACGGGCATATAATCTGGACATCAGTTACTACATCGCTTGAGCACGATATATATGGCAAACCATTGCATATTATTGGCCAGATACAAGATATTACTCAAAAAATTGAGGCGGAAGAAAAACTAATGGAAAGCGAAGAACGATTTCGTTTGGTTTTCGAAAAAGGACAATTCGGCATAACTATTGCCGATTCAAAATTCAAATTTATTAATACGAACCCGGCATTTCGCCAAATGACAGGTTATACCGCTGAAGAATTGTCAAAACTAACATTCGCTGATATAACTTCACCATCTAGTCTTTTAGAGGACACAGAAAATGTCCGGTTGATGTCAAAAGGTAAATTGAACCAATATCAAACCGAAAAACAATACTTAAAAAAAGACGGTAGTTTATTTTGGGGCAATTTGGTTTTAACACCTGTCTTTAATAATAAAGGAAAACTAATAGTATATGTGGCGTTGATCCAGGATATCACCGAGAGAAAACGTTTAGAAAAAGAATTGTTCAAATGGGCTCAGGTAATTGAACATGCTGATTGGGGAATTGCCATAGGAAGTGCTGATGGTAAAACTCTTGAAGCTATGAATCCTGCTTATGCAAAAATGCATGGTTACACAACCGAAGAATTGATTGGGAAACCTATCTCTATCGTTTATCAACCAAAATATGTTGCTATATTATTTAATAATATAAGTATTGCACATAAAAAAGGCAATCATTCTTTCGAAACGTTTCATATTCGAAAAGACGGTACAATTTTCCCGGCACTGGTAAGCATTACTGCAGTTAAAAACAAAAAAGGTGCAGTGCTTCTTCGTGCAGTTAATATAAAGGATATTTCGGAACAAAAAAGATTAGAAGAAGAATTGTTGCGTGCTAAAGAAAAAGCAGAGGAAGCTGACAAACTTAAAACTGCATTTTTGTGCAACATGTCACACGAAATTCGCACACCCATGAATGCCATAATGGGATTTGCCGATTTAATAGAAAATAATGAATTGACTGCTGAAAAACGAAAAGTATATGCAAAAACCATTAGTCACAGGGCAAATGACCTGCTTACCATAATAAATGATATAATAGATATTTCAAAAATAGAATCGGGAACTTTAAGCATTAATGAAATGCCGGGATTTTTAAATGTGATTCTTGAGGAAATAAAACTATTTTTTAAATCGCGAAACGAAAATTTAATTAAAAAACCTATCGAATTTAAAGTTCACAACCAACTGAATAGCGAACAAAACAAAATCCTTTACGATTTTTTAAGACTCAAACAGGTCTTGATTAATCTGGTTGAAAATGCTCTTAAGTTTACAAGTGAAGGTTTTATTGAAATTGGATGCAAAATGGCCGATAATAAAAATATTTTAATTTATGTTAAAGACACGGGAATGGGCATTCCTAAAGATAAGCAATCTTTAATATTTGATCGCTTTCGCCAGGCAGATGAAACATTTTACGGCAAAAAACATGGAGGCGCAGGATTAGGTTTATCTATTTCAAAAGGGATTATCGAATTAATGAAAGGCAAAATTTGGGTTGAATCAGAA
This sequence comes from uncultured Bacteroidota bacterium, assembly GCA_963851385.1. Classification (GTDB taxonomy): domain Bacteria; phylum Bacteroidota; class Bacteroidia; order Bacteroidales; family DTGW01; genus CAWEFA01. The sequence goes on from CAWKPE010000016.1 coordinate 13,491, forward strand.
GAAGATAAAGGTTCTGTTTTTTATTTCAAAATTCCTTATAAACACAGCAATGAGGTCATTGAACCTTTAAAACCAGAAAATAATCCTACTTACAATTGGAAAAATAAAACAATACTTTTAGTAGAAGACATTGACTATAATGCCGATGTAATTGGAGAAATGTTATCGGAAACAAATGTCAAAGTAATTGTTGCAAAAAATGGTATATCTGCTCTCGAAATTTTTCAACAAAATCCTGATATCAATCTTGTATTAATGGATATTCGATTGCCAGACATAACTGGTCTTGAAGTTACCCGGGAAATAAAAAAGCAAAGAAAAGATATTGTTATTGTCGCGCAAACGGCTTATGCAAGTGAAGAAGATAAACGAAAGTGTTTGGAAGCAGGTTGCCATGATTATATCAGCAAGCCTATTGTTTACAATAAAATGTTTAAGACTTTAAGTAAATATCTGGACTAGAAACTAATTCTTAAACCTCACGAAAATCCCCAAAGGGAGCTTTCTTTCATTTCTGTCGGAACAACAAAGCTCGCCTGATTCTGTTTTAATTTTGCTTCCAAATACAGAACTTATAAGATTTTCAGCTATCAAAACAGAAAATCCCATCGAATACATGTTTAGTACAAAAAAAATATTTTCCTCTTTTAACAACCTGCTGCATAGTTTTACAAGTTCATTAAGAGCCTTTTCCAAGACCCACTTTTCTCCTTCAGGTCCCCGGCCATACGCGGGAGGATCAAGAATAATTCCATTGTATTTATTGCCTCTTCGTACTTCCCTCTTAACAAATTTCATTGCATCTTCAACAACCCATCTGATATTATCCAGCGCACTTGCTTCCATATTTTCACGCGACCAGCTAATTACCTGTTTAACCGAATCGACATGCGTTACATTTGCACCTGCCGCCTTTGCTGCAAGTGACGCTGAACCCGTATAAGCAAAGAGATTCAGTACATTCAAATCATTTCTTCTGAAAGATTGAATTGTATCGAAAATATAATTCCAATTTTCTGCCTGTTCAGGAAAAATTCCGACGTGTTTAAAAGAAGTTAAACCCAACCGCATTTTAAGTTTCATTGATTTATATTCATATTTTATAATCCATTGTTCTGGCATATCATCTTTCAATATCCATTCTCCCCTGTCGTTACTTTCAGGATTATTTTGATTCCCTTGTCTATCGCGTTTGAAATATGCCTGCACCAACTTATGCCATTCACTTTCAGATAAAGCCTTATCCCAAATAGCCTGAGGTTCAGGTCTTGCAATAATATATTTCCCGAAACGTTCTAATTTCTCATACCCGCCGGTATCCAATAATTCATAGTCCGAAAAATGTGTTGGAGTATATAATTGAATCATACATTAATATTTTATTATTTAATTCCCGAAAATTATGGAAAATTCTAAACATGGCACTAATAAACCGAATTCTTTATAAATTTGAGAGTCTTAAAACCAAGTGAATGGAAATTATTTCAAGTTTTCAAAATCCTAAAATAAAAAATCTTGTTAAGCTTCATAAAGCCCAGGAGCGTAAAGAACAAAAGTTGTTTCTTGTTGAAGGTCTTAAAGAAATTAAGATGGCAGTTGAAGCTGGATATATCCTGCACTCATTATTTTGGTGCCCGGCCCTGGGTATTTTAAAAACTGAACTAAAAAAAATAACTGATAATAATAATTTGATATTCGAAATAAACGCTGAAGTATTTGCAAGAATTGCTTATCGCGACAAATCTGACGGATTAATGGGTATTTTTCATCAAAAAAAACTGGAACTTGAAAAATTAATTCCTGAAAAAAATTCGCTTGTTATAGTTCTTGAATCTGTCGAAAAACCCGGAAACTTAGGAGCCATACTTCGTACAGCAGACGCTGCATCAGTATTTGCTATACTTGTATGCGACCTGAAGACAGATGTTTTTAATCCAAATATAATTCGTTCAAGCATAGGCTGCCTGTTTACAAACCGAGTAATAACATGCACTAATGAAGAAGCTTTCAATTGGCTCAGGAAATATAAAGTTCAAATTTACTCCGCTGCACTTCATCCTGAATCCAAACCTTATCATCAACAGCAATACAACCAGGGATCTGTAGCTATTGTAATGGGAACAGAAGCCGAAGGTTTATCAAAATTCTGGTTGAAAAACTGCGATGAGAAAATAATTATTCCAATGCTTGGCAAAACAGATTCATTGAATGTATCAAATTCCACTGCTATTTTAATTTATGAAGTTATGCGGCAAAGAAGTTTTAAGAAAATAATTTAAAAATTGCCTGCATTAACATTTTCCTGGAAACAGGCTTAGCAAGATATTCATTAAAACCTGCTCTCAATCCTTTTTCTCGATCCCCACTCAATGCATAAGCGGTTATTGCTACAACCGGAATTTTTGGATGCTTTCTCCTGATGGATTTCAAAGCCTGGAATCCATCAATTTCAGGCATTTGTATATCCATAAGTACAAGGTCAATACTAGTATTGTTTTCGACAAGTGTAATAGTTTCCTTTCCGTCCTTGGCCCATAAAATATTAGCCTTAGTATACTCAAGATATTCTTTAATTAAATAATAATTGGTTTCATCATCTTCAGCAATAATAATATTCTTCGATTGCAGAACATCCGGTTTTAGCAATTGTTCCAATTCATTATTTTTATTTGGTTGAAGCATATTAGTTTTTAATATAAATAATTCAAATTCTACGTTGACAAAAAACGTACCGCATATTAAATTTACTAATTTTAATTGCTTTGAAAAAAGAATTTTAATAGAATTTGGTCAAAAACTATTTCTGAAGCTTACTTTAATACCTGGCGCTGATTGATTACTTCATAAAGAATTAAAGCAGTTGCAACAGAAACATTTAAAGATTCAATTTTCCCAAGGACAGGAATCTTAATAGTATGATCTGATTTCTTTATAATATCTGGTGAAACGCCTGTATCCTCAGCTCCCATTACTATTGCTGCCGGGTCTGTATAATTAACTGAATTATAATATTCCTTACCTTTTTCAGATGCAGCAAAAATCTTCAGTCCGCTTTCAGATAGGAATTGAATAGCCTTTGACAAATCATTTACCCTGCAAATAGGAATATTATGTAAAGCTCCGGATGAAGTTTTTATTGCATCGGCATTAATTTGGGCAGCTCCTTTAGTGGGTATTACAATTGCATGTACACCTGCACATTCGGCTGTACGGGCAATCGAACCAAAATTTCGTACATCTGTAATATGGTCGAGAACCAGAATAATCGGAGTTTGTCCATATTCATAAAGCATAGGGATTACCTGTTCAAGTCGCTGGTACTCTATTTCAGAAATATAAGCTATTACACCCTGATGATTCTTTTGTGTGATGAAGTTGAGTTTTTCATCCGGCACAAACTGATAGGGAATATCCAGTTCACGACTACTTTTCGATACTTCGCGTAATACTTCACCTGATAGATTTTTCTTCAAAAATATCTTTTCAATTTCTTTGCCTGAACGAAGAGCTTCAATCACAGCATGTGCACCAAAAATTATGTTTGATTTTTGTTTCATTGTTGTTTCCTTTAATAATACCGGAGAATGGAACCATGAGACCGGAATATATCGTAATTTTTTATTTTCTATTTTTTTATTTCCCCTTTAAAATTGGACCAAAGTTTAATTAATAATTAACCAATTTATTTTCTTCTCATTTCACATTTTCAAATTAGCACATTTTCAAATTTTCAAATTACATATTACTTCCCCGATTTCAATGATTCCAACTCTCTACTATACAATTCCCAGTATTCAAACTCAATTTCAAGTTCTTTTTTTAACCGGTTATATTCTTTATAAAGTTCTGAATTATTTGCATTTTTCAATAAAAAATCTGAGTCTGCCAATTGACTGTCAAAATTTTTAATTTGAGATTCCAATTTTGCAATTCTTTTTTCGCAATCATTCACCTTATTTAAAGCTTTTCGTATTACTCTTTCAGAATTTTTTTTCGAATGAAAATCCCGTTTGCTATTTGAAATTTCTTTCGGCTCTTTAATTGCGGAATCTGCCAGCTTTTGTTTTATCTCTAATTCTCGAAGTGAAGCAATATTTTTTCTTTGGAGGAAATCATAAATACCACCGATATGTTCGCGGATTTTTTTGTCTTTAAATTCAAAAATTTTGTCAACCAGTCCATCCAGGAAATCACGATCATGAGAGACAAGTATAAGCGTACCTTCATAATTTAATAATGCTTTTTTTAATAAATCCTTTGAACGCATATCGAGATGATTCGTGGGTTCATCCAAAACTAATAAGTTGAACGGTTCAAGCAATAACTTGGCAATTGCCAGCCTTGAGCGCTCTCCGCCTGAAAGAACTTTCACTTTCTTAAAAACATCATCTCCGGTAAAAAGAAATGCTCCAAGTATATCACGGATTTTTGTACGAATATCACCAACGGCAATTCTGTCAATTGTATCAAATACAGTAATATTCTCATCCATCAACTCATCCTGGTTCTGGGCAAAGTAACCTGTTTTGACATTATGCCCCAGCTTAAAGTGGCCATTGAAATCAAGTTCATTCACAATAATTTTAGAAAGTGTAGTTTTTCCCTCCCCGTTTTTACCCACAAAAGCTATACGTTGGCCTCTTTCAACATTTAAATCAATATTAATTAGAACCTTTTTAGTTCCATAGTTTTTGCTGAGTTCTTTAATTTCCAGAACTATTTTCCCTGATTTAACAGGTGTTGGGAATTTCATATTGATGCTGGATATGTCTTCAGGATCAACTTCAATACGATCAAGTTTTTCTAATTGCTTTATACGTGATTGCACTTGCACTGCTTTTGAAGCTTTATACCTGAACCGCTCGATAAAATCTTCAGTATCTGAAATCAGTTTTTGCTGGTTCCTGAATGATGCCATTTGCTGTTCCTTTCTCTCCTTTCGCAAATCGACATATTTTGAATAACTGACTTTATAATCATAAATTTTAGCCAGTGAAATTTCAATAGTGCGGCTCGTGACATTGTCCAAAAAAGCACGATCATGAGAAATTAAAATAACTGCACCCTGAAAATTATACAGGTAATCTTCCAGCCACTGGATTGATTCAATATCAAGATGGTTAGTAGGCTCATCCAGCAGCAATATATTTGGTTTCTTTAATAATATTTTGGCAAGTTCAATACGCATGCGCCAACCGCCTGATAACTCGGATGTCCGGCGATTAAACTCACTGGAATCAAAACCAAGTCCTGACAAAGTTTTTTCAATATCAGCATGAATAGCAGTGCCACCAATCATATCGAACCGTTCATGTAACTCAGTCAACTTTTGAATCAGGTTATGGTAAGAAATTGTTTCATAATCTTTACGTGAAGTCAATTCTGCATTGACCGATTCAATCTCTTTTTCAATTGAAAGCACTTCGGCAAAAGCTTCTGTAGTTTCTTCAATAACTGTCCGGTTGCTGGTAAATATCATTTGCTGGGGTAAATAACCCATAGTAAAACCATCAGGTTTGACTATTGTGCCATTATCAGGTTTTTGCAACCCGTTAATTATTTTCAGTAAAGTGGATTTCCCCGCGCCATTTTTCCCGACAAGACCAATCCGGTCTTTTGGATTTATCATGAAAGAAATGTCACTGAATAATTCAAAAGCTCCAAAGCTTAAACTTACCTGGCTGACTGAAATCATTGAATTGTCTGAAATTAAATAGTTGGCAAAGATAGAAAAATAATTGCCTAATGTACCAATGTGCTAATGAGGCAATTCTAAAATGAAATAATTTGCAAATTTGCAGATGTGAAAATTCGATAATTCGGAAATGAATCAATTTGGATAAAAAACAATTTAGATAATTATCTCACTTGATTTCTGAATTCAGTCAGGCATATTGACATATCGGCACATTGATTAATTGTCGAATTAATTTAAATTTGCATGCCATTAAAATTAATATGCTGATGTCTAATAAAGTTAAAGTCGGTATGGTACAAATGTCTTGCACAAAAGATAAGACAGCCAATATAAATAAAACAATTGAGGGCATCAGGAAAGCAGCAAAAGAAGGAGCACAAATTATTTGCCTGCAGGAGCTTTTTTCATCACTTTATTTTTGCGAAACTGAAGATCGTAAAAATTTTGATTTAGCGGAACCTATTCCGGGTCCTACTGCTGATAGAATTCAGCAATTAGCAAAAGAAACCGGAACTGTAATAATTGCTTCTCTTTTTGAAAGACGTGCATCAGGAATTTATAACAATACTACAACCGTTTATAACACAGACGGAAAATTTCTTGGAATCTATCGCAAAACCCATATCCCGGAAGATCCGGGTTTTTATGAAAAATTTTATTTTACTCCTGGTGATACCGGTTATAAAGTTTTCAAAACAAAATTTGGCAAAAATAGGTGTATTTGATTTGCTGGGATCAATGGTATCCGGAAGCTGCCCGAATTACCAGCCTGATGGGTGCTGAAATTCTTTTTTATCCCACGGCAATTGGTTGGGAACTAGAAACTATCAAAAGAAATAAATGAAGAACAATTTCATTGCCTGGCGGACTATCCAGCAAAGTCATGCTATAGCAAATGGTGTACATGTGGTTGCAGTCAACCGGGTAGGAACTGAAGGTATTACTAAGTTTTTGGGGAGGATCATTCGTTGCAAATCCTTTTGGAACTATACTCTACCAGGCATCACATGAAAAAGAAGAAATTCAGTTACAGGAAATTGATCTCGATCAAAATAAGTATTACCGTTCAATCTGGCCATTCCTACGCGACAGAAGAATTGATACTTACAAACCAATATTGAAAAGATATATAGACAAATGACAAATTACAAATTTGCAAATGTGAAAATTTGCACATCTGCAAATTAAATTTTATGACACCAAAAGAACTCGGATATTACTTTCCCGCCGAATGGCAAACACATGAAGCTACCTGGCTAACCTGGCCTTACCTTGACGATTCGTTTCCGGGAAAGTTGGAAAGCATTTATCCATTATATCTGCAATTCATTAAACAAATAGCATTAGGTGAAAAAGTACGAATAAATATTCCTGATGACAGTTATTCAGAATTGATAAAAAATCTACTTGTAAAGCATGAAATAAAAGACACAAATATTGAGTTTTTCATAAATCCAAGCAACGATGTATGGTGCCGCGATCATGGCCCTGCTTTTCTTGTCAATTCCGATAAACTAAAGAAAAAAGTTGTTGTCAGTTGGGAGTTTAATGCCTGGGGAAATAAATATCCATCGGATTTAGACAATCAAATTTCCGATAGAATTGCAAAATATTTAAACCTGGAAATATTCAAACCAAAAATTGTTATGGAAGGTGGTTCCGTTGATTTTAATGGTGAAGAAACCTTGCTGACAACAACTTCATGTTTGCTTAATAAAAACAGGAACCCTCAATTAACTCAAAAAAATATTGAACAATACCTGGTAGATTTTTATTGTGTTGATCAAATTATCTGGTTAAAAGATGGAATTGCCGGTGATGATACTGATGGTCATGTTGATGATATAACACGCTTCATAAGTTCCGACACCGTAGTTACCATGATAGAATCAAATAAAAATGATGCCAATTATATTCCATTAAAAGAAAACCTTGAGAAATTAAAAAAAATGCGATTGCCAAATGGAAAGCAACTTAATATTGTTGAGTTGCAGATGCCTGATCCTGTATATTATGAAGGCCTGCGTTTACCTGCGTCATATGCAAATTTTTATTTTGCAAATAGTGCTTTAATTGTACCGATGTTCCGTTCTAAAAAAGATGAGACTGCATTGAAAATATTTAATGAAGTTGTTAAAGACAGACCTGTAGTTGGTATAGATTCACATGAAATAATTTGGGGATTTGGAAGTTTTCACTGTCTAAGTCAGCAGGAACCGGAGGTTAAAAGCCTGTTCAACCACAATAAAGAATAAGAATAAAGATTTCAGAACAAGGAATGAGGATTTTTGATTTTAGAAGTAAATATTAAATGAACAAAAATTAGATAACACTTATCTTAACTTCAGAAATCACAAATCGTTTTTCTCTGTTCTCAAATCAATATTAGTGATTATAAAAAATTTAACTTTGATTAAGCCAACTCTCCTCACCTTCGGGGGGGCTAGGATGGGGCTTCTATCTTATTATGGGAAGAAAAAAAAATTTGCCGGTATTAGAAGACATCGAAATTACAGACATTGCTGCTGAAGGGAATGCAATTGCCAGGGCGAATGACAAAGTATTATTTGTGCCTATGGCTATACCAGGTGATATTGTTGATGTGCAACTTACCCGCAAGCGCACTAGTTACATGGAAGGCTATATTGTTAATATAAAAAAGCCTTCGCCAATTCGTATTGAACCTTTTTGCGAACATTTTGGTCTATGCGGAGGATGCAAATGGCAGCACCTTCCTTATGAAGAACAACTTAAGTGGAAACAAAAAGAGGTAACTAATAATCTAAAGCGAATTGCTAAAGTTGAAATTGGGAAAATTAATGATATTCTGCCTTCTGAGAAGACTCAGTTTTACAGGAACAAACTGGAATATACCTTTTCGGATAACCGATGGTTGGAAAAAGATAAAATTGAAGGGGAACCTTTTATAAAAGAACCAGGAGCGGGATTTCATATTCCAGGCAAATTCGATAAAGTGCTTGATATCAATTATTGCTATCATCAACCCGATCCATCAAACCAAATAAGAATTGCTCTTAAAAATTTCGCTTTAAAAAATGATATGGAATTTTTCAATCTTAGAACTAAACAGGGTTTTTTGCGAAATCTTATAATAAGAAATACAAATATTGGTGAATGGATGGTGATTGTCTGCTTTGGTCGTGAAGAGAAAAATAATATAATCAAAGTACTTGATTTTTTAGCTACTTCATTTCCTATACTACAATCGTTAATGTATGTTATCAACACGAAACAAAACGATACAATCAACGATCTTGAGGTCAACCTTTTTAAAGGACGCGATTATATAATTGAAGAAATGGAAGGTCTCCAATTTAAAGTTGGACCAAAGTCATTTTATCAGCCGAACAGCAAGCAGGCTCAAAAACTTTATAGTGTTGTCAGATCAATAGCAAAATTATCTGGCACCGAATTGGTATATGACCTTTATACCGGAACTGGTACAATTGCAAATTTTCTGGCAAGATATACAAAGAAAGTAATAGGCATTGAATATATAAAAGAAGCAATTGAAGATGCCCGTGAGAACTCTCGCGTAAATTCAATCAACAATACCGCGTTTTGGGCAGGAGATATTAAGGATGTTTTAACGCAACAATTTATTATCGAGAATGAACATCCGGACATAATAATCACAGACCCTCCCCGATCCGGAATGCATTCATCAGTAATTAATGCTATTTTGTACGCTGCTCCTTCCTGTATTGTTTATGTAAGTTGCAACTCTGCTACTCAGGCAAGGGATATTGCTCTTTTATATGAAAAATATCATGTTAAAGAAATCCAGCCTGTAGATATGTTTCCTCATACCCATCATGTAGAAAATGTAGCTCTTCTGATAAAAAATAATTGTTCTCAATGTTAAAATTAAAACTTTAAAAAACATCTATAAGGCAGATAAGTAGCGATGACTAAAACATATTCATTTATAATTTCATTAGATAAATAGTTACTCATGCTTATTAAGTAAGATAATAATTTTTTGTATATCTTTGAGCGATTTTTTTAAGGCATTAATTACGAGGTATTTATTAATATTTAAGATTTAGGAGAAAAATCAATGAATATTTATAGGTTGTTTGGCCTTATTATTGTAGTGCTTATTTTATTGACAGGTATATTTTTAATATTTTCAAATTATTTTAATTACATACCTAAAAATATTAAGATAGTATTGAGTTTTCTAATTATATCTTATGGATCATTTCGGTTGGTCAACATTATACATAAACAAAAAGAGAGTGATGAGGACGCAACTATTGAATAGAAAAAATTTCTTGCCCATTTTAATATTTACGTTAATATTATTTGGTTGTAACCCTAATGCTGGTCTTAATGAAGAAACGCCTACGAGAGGAAAAATTAAAATTGGTATTGATGAATCATTTTCTCTCTTAGGTGATGCAGAATTGTATACATTCCAGGCGATTTACAAGGATGCTCACATTACTCCATTGTATGAGCCAGAATTAGATATTCTGGATGAGCTTATTAATGACTCCGTAAGGTTAATTATTACAACACGCAAATTAACTGCTAACGAAGAAAAATACCTGCATGGAAAGTTTAGTTACCCAATCACTTCAACTATTGCTTATGATGCTGTTAGTTTTATAGTGAATCCCATAAATAGCGACACATTATTACGCTATACAATGATTAATGATATTTTTAAAGGGAAAATTAAAAATTGGAGCCAAATAAATCCTCATAATAATGCAGGTAAAATAAACGTTGTATTTGATAATCTCAAATCGGCAAACGTAAGATATATTAAGGAAATTTTTAAATTAGATAGTTTCCCAAAAAATTGCTATGTCGCCAAAAAAAATTCTGAAGTAATAAATTATGTCGAAAAACATATTAATGCGTTAGGTGTAATAGGTGTAAATTGGATAAGCGATACTAGTGATAGCGTTACACGGGATTTTCTTAAAAGAATAAAAGTTGTTGGGGTTACACCAAAATATGATCCTGAAAGCGATGACTATTATAAACCTTATCAGGCTTATATTGCAGACAAATCATATCCATTTACAAGAGAAGTTTATGTAATAAATCGCGAATCTTTTACCGGACTAGGCTCAGGGTTTATAGCATTTGTATCAGGTGACCAGGGACAACGCATTGTACTTAAAATGGGAATGGTTCCGGCGACAATGCCAGTCAGAATTGTAAAACTTAGTAACAAATAAGAAAAACTTAGTAAAACTGTACAAAATAATATAGAAACATAAATTGTTACATTATCGTATAAAATGACTTCGATTAAATAACTTTAATATTTTGAATAACATAAATAATTTTTTATGGCAATGAAAATTTTTAATAACCGGTTGATTGGAAAGATGTGTTTAACATTTGTTGGTCTAGTTGTAGTAACGATCAAGCTTGTTTCACAGGATTTGAATACTGCTCTTAAATTTTCACAAAGTGAACGATATGAGGATGCTGATTCCGTATTCAAAGAAGTATTGAATGTAAATCCAAATAATGGTGATGCATATTACTATTACGGAGAAAATACTTTGCAGGCTTACATAGCCGATCCATATTCAAATTCGCTCGAAAATATCGTTAAGGAAGTTACTGATATTTTTAACAAAGGCATTCAAAAAGATAGTTTAAATCCTCTTAATTATGTTGGAATGGGAGAAGTAATTTTGCTTGAAAAAAATGATACGCTTAAAGCAGATAAATATTTTCAAAAAGCTGAACAATCACTTCCTAGAAAGAATAAAAAGTTTACTGAAAAAGATATTGTAACTTCAATAATGTTAGCTCAGGCTCAACTATATGCTTCATCACCCAGGTATCAAAAGGCTCTGGCATACCTGGACAGAACAAAAGAAGCCGCTCCCAAAAATACTGATGTACTTATTGCTGAAGGTGAAATATACGAAAACCAAAATAATGCTTCTGAGGCTATCAAACGTTATAATAAAGCAGTATATATTAACCCGAAGCTTACAGTTCCTTTAGTGAAAATAGGTAATCTTTATATGCGTTCGAGAAACCTCGAAGAAGCAAGAAACTACTTTGAAAAGGCCAAAGCAATCGATTCTACTTACGCCCCAGTTTACAAGGGGTTAGGTGAAATGTATAGTCTTGCAGGTGTAGATAATTTTTCTGTTCTTAATTATAAAATATTTCTCAATTTATCCGGAAATAATATCCTTGCAAAAATCCAGTTAGTTAATTCTTTATTTAGAGCCAAAAAATATAAAGAAGTAATATCAAATATTGAGGAAATATTAAAATATGATAAATCACGAAATTATTTAAATCGCATTGGTGCCATTTCATGTTACGAAATGAGGCCTCCCGATTATCAAAAAGCATTAAAATATCTCCGAAACTTTTTTCAAAAATACAACTCCTGATAAAACTATTGCCAAAGACTTTGCATATTATGGCCGCATTTTGCTAAAACTGAAAGATACTTCCCTTATTGATAAAGCATTTGATAAATTAATGATTGCTTATAAAATGGACACAACAGATCAGGAATTAATTTCTGAAATCGCTTTAATGCATATTTAAATAAAAAATATGATCATTGTCCATTGATATGACTTAATAAAAAAATTGAACATGGAAAACCAGCAACAAATGATTATATGCTATCTAGGAAAGTCATATTATCATTCAGCGCAATACGAAAAGCAATTACAATCTTTGATAAGGTGAAATAAGCCTACGAACCAGAATAATATGCAGGCATGGACATGGAAGGCCAGTACGCTATGTTCAAATGGACCCCAATTCAACAGAAGGAAAAGCAAAACCTATATATGAAACTATCATTCAAAAAGGATTGACTGACACTGTTAAGTATATTAATGATTTGTTTACAGCATATTCATATATGGGTTCATATTATTTATATTCTCCTAAACCAGATTTAAATAATGCCGAAATTTATTATAAAAGAATCATTAATCTTGATCTGAAAAATATTGCCTGGCAGATTAAAGGTTTAACATCACTTGCCGTTATTGAAACAAAGCGTAACAGACCTTAAAAATGCATATGATTATTACGGCCAGGTTCTCATTCTGGATCCAGGAAATAAGTCTGTACAGGCCGCTCAAAAAAGCATAAAGCAACAGATGGATATAAATGAAGTAAACAGAAGCTAAATCAATAATTTTCTGTTTAAGGGAAAATATCATTTTGGTTGTCTAATAAGTTGTTCTTAAAATATATTGGCATACAATAAAAAAGAAAAAAAGATTTAAGTTTTTTTAAGTAAAAACAAGTTTAAATTGATATAACTTTAAAATTGAAATTATTACCAGCGTCTTTGGAAAATAGACAATAATGTATTTTATTTGTGAACTCAATAAAAAAATAGAAAATTTTATTAATAATTATTAAACTAACATTATATGAAAGCTTTAAAGGAAATTTTCAGTTCGGTATTTAATGTACTTGTACTTATTATTTGTATTGCTCTTGGATATGTAATTTACAAATATATTATGGGCAATCCTCTTAATTTTATTGACAATAATCCAAAGGGTCACCCAATACAAGGTAATTATCTTGGCATTATTTACAAAGGCGGATTTATTGTACCTATTCTTATGGCTACAATACTTGTCCTTCTTACCTTCGTAATTGAGAGATTTATTTCTCTTTCGCGTGCCAGCGGAAAAGGCCGTATAAGTAATTTTTTGAAAACCATTCAGAATTTGCTTAATGAAAATAAAATTGAAGATGCTGCTGCTGCTTGTGACAAGCAGAAAGGTTCTCTTGCAAATGTTGTTAAAGCCGGCCTGTATCGTTATCGCGATTTACAAGGAGATCATGCTCTTAGCTAATGATCAAAAAGTGCTTTCACTTCAGAAGGACTTAGAAGAAGCTACTGCACTTGAACTTCCTATGCTTTCCAAAAACCTGGTTTTTCTTTCAACTATTGCCTCAATCTCAGTGTTGCTTGGTCTTATCGGAACAGTTCTTGGTATGATCCGCGCATTTGGCGCTTTGGCTACCCAAGGTGCACCTGATGCTCTTGCCTTGGCAACTGGTATTTCTGAAGCATTGGTTAATACAGCTTTTGGTATCTCAGGCTCAACTATTGCTATCATTTGTTATAATTTCTTTTCATCAAAAATTGATTCTATGACATTCAAAATTGATGAAGCCAATTTTAGCCTGGTGCAGACATTTGCTTCTACACTTAAAAAATAGTTGTCATAAAAGATTGAGCTTATTATAGTTTTTTGTTTTTAAATTTAAAATTGGTCATTTATGGCAAAATTAAAATTACCGGTAAGGTCTCCGCGAATTGACATGACGCCAATGGTGGACTTGTTTGCCCTGTTGTTGACATTTTTTATGTTAACAACAACATTCAGGCCACAGGAACCTGTTAATGTTGATACACCGAATTCTATTTCCGACAAATTAAATCCGGAAAGAAATGTTATGACGCTGTTGATCTCGAATGATGACAAGGTGTTTTTCAATATAGATAATGGCAGGGATAGTTCTAAGCATATTCGTGAAGAAGTGCTTGAAAATGTTGGGAAGCAGTACAAATTGAAATTTACTCCGGAACAATTAAGTAAATTTGAAAAGATGGCTGCTTTTGGTTTGCCTATTGCAAAAATGGCGTGAATGGATAGATTCTAAGGATGAAAAAGCACAGCATGAATTACAAAAAAATGGTATCCCAATGGATTCAACTGACAACCAATTGGCTATGTGGATATTGTTTGCCCGTAAAGCTAATCCCGATGCTGAAGCAGTGATCAAAGGCGATAGAGAAGCAGATTTTAAAGTGGTAAAGAAAATAATGGATATCGTTCAGGCTGCGAAGATTAACAGATTTAACCTTGTTACGAATCTCGAAAAAGTTGAAGTAAAACTAGATAATAAATAAAATTATGGCCGAAATAATTGCAAACGAAGGTGGTGGAAAGAAAAAAGGAAAAAGGAGGGCTAAAAAACATTCTACAAGTATAGATATGACCCCTATGGTTGACCTGATGTGTTTGTTGCTTACTTTCTTTATGTTGACCACTGCTTTCAGTAAACCAAAAGTAATGGAAATTGTATTACCTGATCCACCTAAACCAAATGACCCGGCACCACCTAAAATACCTGGATGGAGAACAGTAAACATAGTACTTGATGGAAATGATAAAATATATTATTATAACGGTATTGCCGATCCTACACATCCACCCATTCCTACTTTAATTGAATCAGATTATAGTAAGGACGGTATTCGTAAAATGCTTCTGAATAGAAATAAAAATTTATTTAAACAAATGGAAGATTTGAACGCTGAAGTTGCCAAAGGTAAATTGAATATTTCAAGGGACAGTCTTACAAAGAGATTACGGGCATTAAAATCAGATGATAAAGTTGGACCTATTGTGCTTATTAAAGCTACTGATAAAGCAAAGTATAAAAATGTTGTCGATATCATAGATGAAATGGCAATTACCAATGTGGCAAGGTATGCTATAGTAGATTTAAATGTTTTTGAAAAAAGATTACTTAAAAGGAAAAAGAAGGAATTAGGCATTAAAGATGAATAAATGATAAAAGAAAAATTACTCAATATTTAACTTGTATGGCAGAAAATAATATAGAATATAACAGACAAGATAAGTACGAAAGCCTGGATGATATTGTATTCAAATTTCGCAATAAAGAATATGGCGCTTTTTACCTGCGAAAAAAATATCAGAAATTTACACTTATCGCTTTCCTAATCGCATTTTGTGTGGTAGGTACAGCAGTAGCATATCCTGTAGTTGAAGCATGGTATAACAAGCATAAACTTGCCAGGAAAATGGAAAAAAATGTAGTTATGGAAATGGAAAAAATAGATGAAAACATTCCTCCACCTCCTCCACCACCGCCTCCTCCTGCAGAAGTTGAAGCCCAGGCAAAGTTTCAAAAACCTGTTGTAGTTGATACCGTGAAAGAAGATGTAAAAATTGCTACGGTTGATGAAGCAAAGGATGTAGTAAATGAAGCTCCACCTGAAGAAATTAAAGTTGAAGAGAAAAAAGATGATGTTGTTCAGGAAGACGAACCAGTTTTTCAGATTGTTGAAGAGCCTGCTTCATTCCAGGGAGGTGATGTAGGAACATTCCGTATCTGGGTTCAGCAGAATATGGTATACCCTACAGCTGCGGCTGAAGCTGGTATATCAGGAAAAGTCATCGTTCAGTTTTGTGTGAATTCAAAGGGAAAGGTAGTTGATGCAAAAGTATTAAGAGGTGTACATCCCGAACTGGACAAAGAAGCAGTTCGCTGTATATTAAGTTCTCCTTCTTGGGCACCTGGTAAACAAGGTGGTAGAGCAGTAAAGCAACAATTTGTAATACCTATTATCTTCCAGTTACAATAGTAAGACTACTATTCAAAAATTGAAAAGGCTGTAAATATAATTTTACAGCCTTTTTTTAATAAACTCATCTAAAACTTCGTTCAGGTTTGGGCTGCCAATTTCCTGCAAATCGTAGAATACCCTTACCGTTGGTTTGTTGATTTTTATAATGCGTGTAAGATCTATAGGAGTTCCAATAATTACTGTATCGCAGGGAGTATTATTGATAGTCGTTTCAAGATCATGTAACTGTTGATCGCCATATCCCATCGCAGGTAATAATGTACCTATATCAGGATATATTGCAAATGTCTCTTTAAGTCTCCCAACAATAAAAGGACGTGGATCAATCAGTTCTGTTGCTCCAAATCGCTGAGCGGCTAAGACACCGGCACCAATTTTCATTTCTCCGTGTGTAAGTGTCGGGCCGTCTTCTATAGCAAGCACTTTCTTATCTTTTATCAATTCAGGCTTATCCACACTTATTGGTGAGTTGGCCTCGATAATTATTGCAGCCGGATTAACTTTTTTAATGTTGTTTCTGACTTTTAAAACGGATTCAGGATCGGCTGAATCAATTTTGTTTATAATAACTACATCGGCAATACGTAAAGTGACTTCTCCGGGATAATAAGACAATTCGTGCCCCGGCCGGTGAGGATCTACAACGGTAACCATTAAATCCGGTTTGTAAAAAGGAAAATCGTTATTACCTCCGTCCCATAAAATAATGTCGCAACCTTTCGGATCATTTTCTGCTGCCTTTAAAATAGCTTCATAATCGACTCCTGCATAAATAACATTTCCGCGAACTACGTGTGGTTCGTATTCTTCCATTTCTTCAATGGTGCAGTTGTTCTTTGCCAGGTCTTCTATGGAAGCGAACCGTTGTACCTTTTGGGTTAACAGATTTCCATAGGGCATAGGATGTCTGATGGCTACAACTTTGTATCCCTTACCCATAAGAATCTCTATAATTTTTCTAGAAGTCTGGCTTTTTCCACTCCCGGTTCTTACAGCTCCCACGGCGACTACCGGTTTACAGCTTTTAATCATTGTTTCCCTTCCACCCAGCAACATGAAATTTGCTCCGGCAGCATTTACAATTGCACTTACCGACATTACTTTCTGATAAGGTATGTCACTATATGAAAATACGCAGGTGTCTATAGTATGCTGTGAAATTAACTTAGGTAATTCACTTTCGGCAAAGATAGGAATTCCTTTCGGATATAACTTTCCAGCAAGTTCAGGAGGAAAAACCCTTCCTTCAATATCAGGAATCTGCGCAGCTGTAAATGCTACAACTTCGTATTCTTCTTTATTTCGGAAGTATGTATTAAAATTGTGAAAGTCTCTTCCGGCAGCGCCAATGATAATTATTTTCTGACGTCTCATGTAGTAAAGTGTTTCTGGTTCAATCCCTGTTATTATTTATGCAAGTTACAAAAGTTACCTATTAGTTGATATGATATGATTGTAAATTAATGATAACTTATAAACTATTAACAGTTTTGCGAACAATTAGGTTTTTCTTATTTTTTAATTATTTTTGAATCAATATTTTTTGTTTCCATATTTTTATAATTAATGAAAAATTTATTTCTTCTTATTGTTTTCATTTCAATATCATTTTCATGCTTCGCACAAAAGGATACTTTAAGTAAATTTCCTGTAATTATTTCTGTATTTAATAATGCTACTATGTTACCGGGTAGCGGAACTTTGGGTATTATTAATACTCCTATACATCCGGGAGTTAGAATAGGGACTTATATCAAATTAAAAGAAACCAATAAAAAGAATTTATTCATAACATTTAACCTGGCGTCCTATTACCATAAATTATCACAGACAGCATTTCAATTTTATCCGGAATTTTGCTACAGGTATAAATTTAATAACGGGATAGGAATTAATGCACTGGTATTAATGGGTTATTTACTTGCAAAACCCGATCTCCAGGTTTTCGAACTTGACAATAACGGGAACTATCAGAGAAAAACAGTTTTGAGATCTCAGGTAATGGCAGGAGCGGGGATAGGCATATCGTATATGTTGATGAAAAATACATTAAATCCTTTACAGATTTTTTTAAACTATCAGTTCTTTTTGCAAATGCCATTTGTAAAAAATTACGTTCCCATGCTTCCTAATACAGTATTGCATATTGGTACGATATTTTATTTTCATAAAAAGAGGAATTGAATGAGAGCATTAAAATATTTAATTGTTTTATTAATGTCTTTTTTATTTTTCACATGCAGCAAAGTGGAGATTGGTCCTTCTGCTTCATGCAATTTAGATTTTGCAGACTCAAGTTCAATACATCCGAAAGCAGCACAATACCAAGCTATTATTGATAAATATGTAAAAAGAGGATTACCAGGGATAGTATTATTAATCCATGATTCAAGCGGGGTATGGATTGGTTCGTCAGGTAAAGCAGACATAGAGAATAATGTAAATATGGCTCCCTGCACCGTTTCTAAAATAGCAAGTATTACAAAATTATTTGTAGGTACTTTAGTTCTAAAATTGCAGGAAGAAGGGGTTCTTAATGTTGATGATAAGATTTCAAAATACATTCCCCAGAAATTCATAAAAGATATAAAAAATGCTAACGAGGCTACAATAAAGCAAATTTTAAATCATACATCCGGCATTTATGATATTATTGCCGACCAGGGGTTTTACCTGGCCTTACTCAACAATCCGGAAAAGAAATGGAAACCGGAAGAATTACTTGAATTTGCATATAACAAACCTGCCAAATTCCCCGTTGGAACAAGTGTTTCTTATTCAAATACAAACTTTTTGCTTGCTTCCCTGGTAATAGATTACGCAGCAGGCAAGCCTCATTATCAATTATTGCATGAAAAAATTATCACTCCTTTGAATCTAAAACATACATATTATTATCCACACGATGAACTTGCCGAAAAACCTGCACAGGGTTATTTTGACCTGTATAATAATGGTGAAATAGAAAATCTTACGAATTACAATACAGGCAGCGGAAACGGTTATGGTGGAATCTATTCCACGGTAAATGATCTCAAAATTTTTCTTAAAGCACTGCTAATCGATAAAACATTATTAAATGAAAATTCACTTCAGCAAATGCTGACTTTTACCCAAGAAGAGGAGGGCGCTGACAGAGCATTGGGATTGGGAATTTTTAAAGATTTCCTGGAACGGGCTCCCGATGAATTTGCTTACGGGCATCGCGGCAGGGACCTTGCATATTCTGCTGATCTTTTTTACTTCCCTAAGAATAATATCCTAATGGCATTTCTTGTTAATTATGGTACAAATGGAAAGAGTGCTCTAAAAGATATTTTCACAGAATTCAGAACAGCTGTAGCCGATGAAATTTTCAATAAATAATTTCAAATTGTAATTTGGAATTTTTAAGTTGCCGCGCAGAACCTGTTGTACTGAGCTTGTCGAAATATAACTTTTCAAGAGATGATTCTCCAATCTGTATAATCATAAATTATAATTCTTTTCTTTATATAAACTCTATCTGATTTTTTCAACAATTATGAATTTCTCTTGTTAATTAATTAACTTATTTCATCAATAAACTAAATCGGTATTATAGAGCAAAATATAATAAAATACTATTTATAAATTTCAAAAACCTATAACATGAGTAATTTGAAAAGTAGTTTTATGGGAATAGAATTAAAAAATCCCATAATCATAGGAGCCAGTCCTATGTCATCGAACACAGATGAATTAAAAAAGTTGGAAGAAGCAGGAGCTGCAGCAGTAATATACAGGTCTTTATTCGAGGAACAGATTCAACTTGAAAAAGCTCAAATGGATGACGAACTTGATGAATATAAGGAACGTCATGCCGAAATGATTTCATTGTTTCCGAGAATTGAACATGCAGGACCTGAAGAGCACTTAGTCAATTTGCGTAAGGCAAAAGAAAGCATTTCACTTCCCATGTTTGCAAGTCTTAATGCAATTTATAAAGAAACATGGCTGGAATATGCTAAATTGATACAGGAAACGGGAGTAGATGGTTTGGAACTTAATTTTTATGCAACTCCTAAAGATTCTAAAATATCGGGTGATACTATCGAAAAATTACAGTTGGAAATTTTAAAGGAAATAAAGAAAATAGTAACTATACCGGTAAGTGTTAAACTTAGTTCGTTTTATTCAAATGTTCTTAATTATATTAAACAATTGGATTTAGCGGGAGCCGATGGTCTTGGTATTATTTAACCGTTTTTATCAACCTGATATTGATATTGCAAAGCAAGAACTAAGCTCTGCACATTTTTTAAGCAATGAAGCTGAAAACAAATTGCCAATGCGTTTTGCCGGACTTTTATTTTCTGAAATATCTGCCAGTATATGCTGTAACAGTGGTATTCAGAATGGCAATGACATTATTAAAATGATCCTTGCCGGGGCTGACTGTGTTCAAGTTGTTAGCACGGTTTATCAACATAAAATACCTTATTTAAAAACTATATTAAAGGATATTGAGCAATGGATGATAGAAAAGAAATATAACAGCATAGATGATTTTCACGGGCTGTTGTCGAAAAAGAAAGTCACAGATCCATTTTTATATCAAAGAGCACAGTACATTGACCTGCTCTTGAATTCAGATGAAATAATTAAAAAGTATCCTTTGCGCTAAAATTTGAATTCTGAAATTAAATAAAATCGGAATAAGTATATTATTTTGGAGATTTAATTTTATAAGAAACATCTACTATTCCCTTACTTATATCAGTGAGCCTGCGCTTCAAGAGTTTTCTTTTTAATTGAGGCAGGTGATCTATTAAAAGAATTCCTTCTGTATGATCGTATTCATGCTGGATGACACGAGCTCTTAATCCTTCAAATTCTTCATCATGAAATTCAAAATTATCATCATAATAAGTTATCCTTATATTTGATTTGCGAGTGACTTCTTCTCGAATTCCGGGAAGACTCAGACATCCTTCATTGTAAATTTTATCTTCGCCAAAGCGGTCATAGATTTTTGCATTTATAAATACTCTTTTAAAGTCTCTCATTGTTTCATCATCTTCAGCCAGTGGCTCACCATTAATTACAAAAAGTCTGATTGATTCGCCAACTTGTGGAGCAGCTAATCCCAAGCCTTCAGACTTTTGCATTGTCTCAAACATATTCTGAATAATCTCCTGTAATTTTGGATAATTCTTTTCAATTTCTTTTGCAACCTTCCTCAAAACGGGACTTCCATAAACAAATATCGGATAAATCATAAAAATATTATTACAAATTATTAATGACTGAAAATTAAATTTTCTGCAAATTTACAATTACTGTATCAATGCATCAAAAACTTTACCATTAAACAAATTAATGATTTTAATGTTTTAGGATTCCAGAAGCTTTACAAATAGCTGTCTCCAATCTTTTCCTTCAGGGGTAGGAGCAAATGTATCATTGTGCCAAATCATAATAAAAGTTCCATTTACACGCTTGACTTTTTCCCGAAGCTCAATAATTTTTTTTTCAGCTTCAACTGCAGTTTTGTTTAAGTATGTTTTGAAAGTAACATCCATTAATTGAAATGGATATATTTTTAAGTCAGTTTCTTCTTTATCTCTCGTAAGATCATAAAAGTTATAAGGAGTGCATGTGCCTGCCCTGAATCCCGGAATAGCAGCATATCCCATTGAATAATCTTCTGCAACACCCGTTTTAATGAGGTTTAAATATGTTTTCGGGAAATTCATTTTAAGGAAATGTTGTCTGCTTTTTTTAATTTTATTTTTTAGTACTTTTTCCAGATTTGCTTTTTCATGTTCAAGATGAGCAATTTTTCTATTCGATTCAAACGAAGGATGCAATCCGACAGTAGCATACTGTGAAACTCCTCTGATAATATTTCTCATAGTTTTTTTTCTAAGTGAAATATTTTTATCAAATTTTCCTCTTCTTCCTGAAAGAAAAAAGAAAATGGTCCTTTTCCCGGAATCTTTAATACTTTTTTTTAAGAAATCAAAATTATCAAATGGATCAGGATTCAAATGGATTAGTACTTTTATTCGTCTCATAAATGTGGTAATATCTCCTTTAATTATATCCCTGACTATAAGTGCTGTTCCTAATAAAAATCCTTTACTTCTATAAGCAAAAGCACTGTCAATGTCAATTGTTGGTACGTATTTAAAGGTTGATTGGGAGAATAAGATATTTTTATATCTGTTTTTAAAAAAAACTTTTAATATTTCAATCCATTTCTCTATAATAGGTTCTTCAAGGAATTTAAAAGCATAAGCAACGCTTTCCTGTGGCTGAAATCTGCCGAATTTATCCGGACTAAAAGGCATGTATTCTTCATATCGGGTAATCAAATAAAAAATGGCCGTGAATATATCAAATGGAAAATCTGATTCATCATCGCTGCTAAACAGAACAGGCAATCCTTTATAATAATCTGCTTTAACATTAACATGTTTAATTCCTTTATCATATAGCATCCCCTGGGGCTTAATAAATATTTCATCAGAAAACCTTCCTGCTGAATAATTTATTTTTGGCGTTGTACAATTTAAAAATGCTTCTTTGTCGTTAGTTAAAATTGGCCTTAGTCCCATCATGCCAAAAACATGCCTGAAAATGTAGTAAACCCGGTTATTCAGTTCAGTTATGTAAACAAGCATATCGCATGTTTCTGACATAATTTTCTCGTTTAAAGTATAATTTTTATTAAAAATAGTTAATTAATTCATTTGCTACAAAAATTCTTTTAACCTGTTTAATTAAATATGTAACTTAGATAATAGCTTCACGTATAAATACCATAAATTTATTTCCCACGAAAATGATACATGATAGTTTAAGAAGAAAAATACTTTACAACATTGCAGTATTTCCTTTTTTAGGTCGTAACATGTATGAGCGTCTGAATTCAAGATTGGATAGACAAATTAGAATCAGGGAAGAAAAGAGAAACAATCAGGCGAAAGTAAAAAAAACAAAGCATCTCTTTCCTCAACATCACAATCTGTTCTCTACAAAAAAATTATTTTTTGATACACATTAAAAGATAATTTGAATTGGTATTGATTTCTGATTTCAAACAATCTGAAAAATTATATTGCACCAAAGTCTCCTATATTTTATAAGAAGTAAATCAGGCTTAATTTTAAACTAATTAATTCTACTTTGACAGATTAGGTCTTTCTTAATTTTTTCAGCTTTTTTTACCCCAAACCCTAAAGGGAGAAAGCTGAAAAATCAACCAGTTCCCTTTAGGGATTAAGGGTAAAAACTGGTTGATTTTGAAATGTGTCAAAGTAGAATTAACTATAAGGCATCTCTAATAAATAAATTTCAGAAATAATAGATGCAGGTTTAATGATACAGGATGTAGTGATATCGGGCTTCTTCTTGCATCCTGTATCATGTATCTTTTAATAAAAAATGAGTTTATAGAAGTTACCTATATTCAAAGTAGAATCTTAATTTACTTTGTACTTAGAATAACAACAACTATCTTCGTATTGAAAATTCAAATGAACTTTGGATAAATTCCACAATCTATTAATTCAATACTGGGGTCACAGTACTTTCAGGCCTTTACAGGAAGACATTATCCATTCGGTAGCAGCTAAAAAAGATACTTTGGCTCTTATGCCAACAGGAGGAGGTAAATCGGTAACATTTCAGATACCCACGTTAGCTTCTGATGGATTATGCATAGTTATTACGCCATTAATAGCCTTGATGAAAGATCAGGTTGATACATTAAAGAAAAAAGGCATAAAATCAATTGCAGTATATTCGGGACTTACACAGGAAGAAATAGACATAGCACTTGATAACTGTATTTATGGTGATTATAAATTTCTTTATTGCTCACCTGAAAGATTGGGAACTGAAATGTTTCGTACAAGAGTTAACAAGATGAATGTTTCCCTTATAGCTGTAGATGAGGCCCATTCTATTTCACAATGGGGCTATGATTTCAGACCTTCTTATTTAAAAATAATAGAGTTGCGTAAAATTCTTCCTGATATCCCTATTGTTGCACTTACTGCGACAGCTACTCCAAAAGTAGTCGATGATATTATGGATAAGTTGCAATTCAAAGATAAAAATGTCTTCCAAATAAGCTTTGAACGCAAAAATCTTGTTTATAACGTTCATGAATCTGAAGATAAACAAAATTATTTAATAAAGTTATTCAGTTCTATTCGGGGCAGTGGGATAGTGTATGTGAGAAACAGGCAGAAAACAAAAGAAATAGCGCAGCATTTAATAAAGAATAATATTTCTGCAGATTTTTACCATGCCGGATTGACAGATGAGATGCGTACTCATAAACAAAATAGCTGGATGAAAGGTAAAACCCGAGTTATTGTTGCAACTAATGCATTTGGAATGGGCATCGATAAACCTGATGTAAGGCTTGTTACGCATTATGATTTGCCCGATTGTCCCGAAGCATACTTTCAGGAAGCTGGTCGTGCCGGAAGAGATGCTAAGAAGGCATTCGCTGTTTTGTTGTACAATAATTCGGATAAACTCA
Source organism: uncultured Bacteroidota bacterium (assembly GCA_963851385.1). Classification (GTDB taxonomy): domain Bacteria; phylum Bacteroidota; class Bacteroidia; order Bacteroidales; family DTGW01; genus CAWEFA01. Next base: position 38,106 of record CAWKPE010000016.1, read on the forward strand.
GTGCTCAAAAACGTGTCGAAACCAATTTCCCTGAAATAAAAACAATTAAGAATGTATATAATGCATTGGGCAATTATTTTCAAGTTCCGTATGGTGCAGGCAAACATATAGCTTATGATTTTAATCTGATTGAATTTGCAACTAATTATAAGTTTAACATCCATTCTGCATACAGCAGCTTGAAAGTACTTGAACAGGAAGGTTACATAGAACTTACCGATGATTTAAACAATCCGGCTAAAGTGCATTTCCTAGTTAGCCGGGATGATTTATATAAATTTCAGATTTCAAATATGGCATTTGACGGGTTCATAAAGTTATTGTTACGTTCATACGAGGGACTTTTTACAAACTATGTTAATATTGATGAAAATATGCTTGCAAAAAGAGCAAATACAAGTCTGGATAATATTTATAAGTACCTCGGCAAACTGGCCTCATCGAAAATTTTACATTACATCCCGCGTAAAAAAAATCCTGTAATTGTATTTACTGAAGAAAGGTTAGAAGATAAAGCTTTGCATATAACGTATGAAGAATATACCGGACGTAGGAATCGCTATGTTGAAAAGCTTGAGGCTATGTTGCATTATGCGTCAACTACTAATAAATGCAGGAGTCAGATGTTATTGAGTTATTTTGGTGAAAAAGAAACATATCGTTGTGGACAATGTGATGTTTGTCAAAAGCGTAATGAATTAGATATTGGCAAATATGAATTTGATTTAATAGTTGAAGAGTTCAAAAAGGATATGACCGATGCACCAATTCAACTTCAAACTTTAGTTAATAAACATTCTCAACGATTTACTGAAGAAAAATTGATAAGAGTACTAAAATGGTTACTTGATAATGGAAAAGTAAAATACACCGGTGATAATTATCTTACCTGGAAATAAAATTGATTCTGATTTTACTTTTTTAGATAATTGAGTGGAAATGGAAGATGATTAAATTTTAATTGAAGAAATTTTACAGGTTTGGCCCCAAAGCCTTCATAAAACCTCGCAAGTCCCGGAATCGAAAGATCCTTCAAAATCTAAAAAAAGATTATTCCCGGAATTTTCTTTCAGAAAATTATCAATTAACAAAAAATTACTTCCCAGCTCTTTTCCTTTTAAGCTGGTACAAGAAATTAAATAAATAATCCATTCTTTAAATTTTAACCATAAAACTGCGCTTAAAATTTCATTATTCTGGTTATATACAACTTTAATGTTTCCAACATTTCTTTTTAAAGCTTCTTCTGTCAGCGTTCTAAAACATTTCATAAAATTCTTTCCGGGAATTAGCTTCCCATGGTTTTTATAGAATTTAATAAAAAGTTCTGTTTCATCTAATCTTGATACTGTAAGTCCATTGTCGTACGACTTTTTTATATTCCTTTTATTGTTTGTACTATACTCATTATATATTGATTTATATGATTGATGAAGAGGTAAAACATAGGTAACTCCATTGATATAAATATTTGGCACTGAAACTTTACAAATGGAATTGAGATGAAAATTGCAATATTTAAAATGATTTGGAATAGAATTAATAAAATTTATAACCATTGTTTCATTTAATGTATGTCTTGAAAAGATTCCCAATTGTTGAACAAAATATGGCCTGATTAAGTAATCAACACCTAACTTTTTTTTTACAGGAAGAGGCATTACAGTTGAATAATCATCATCTATTAATGCTTCCCAGCCCGGATTGACAATATCGAGATACCAAGAGCATGCATAAATTAATCCATCAGGAGAATTTTCTATACAATTATCCCATGCAAATTTGTCTATTTCGTTATGATGATAATAATGTATCATTAAGGAAAAGGAAAATTTTTATTGTTTATAAAAACTATTTAATTGTTCCTGGAAAGCCTTTTTATTAGCCTCATTGATTAGCGCAATAATTCCCCTAATAATATTTGTCCTTTGATAAATTTCTTCGGCAGATAACTTGTCTTCGTTGAGAAAAATAACTTTTTCAGCTTTATAGCCCGTTTCATCAAGAGACATTGCCACTGCAGCCTGATATTTATCAAATACAAGAACTGTCGGCATACGGTTGGCATTATATTTTGTTATGGACAGCATTACCCGGCTTTTTATATAATTAATTTGTGCTTCACTTAAATAAGGGGAACCCAGCATAAGTTTAATCAAATCGATGCAGGCGATTTTATGAAATTCTCTTTTCTTGATCATATTCTGGTACTCTCTTTCCGAAGTTTTCATCATTAGGTCAATATATCCCTTTGGGATGCTTGATAAATCACCTAATTGATTGTGCTTTTTGCGAACTTTAAATTCTTTTTGGGCATATTTTTGTTCAACAGGGAAATAGTATTTCCATTTCCTGGTTCTCTTATAAGTTTGGGTCATTGGTTTGGGTTTCCATTTACTTTCTGGGCGCATTAAAAGAGGAGCAGTAAGTTCGAGTTGCCTGGTTTCGAGAGAATATAACAGGCAATTAATAAAATGAACCCATCCACCATCTATAGATTCTTTCATCACGCTCCACAACGTAATTTTTCTGATTTGTGGTTCATGAGGCATATCAACTGTATAGTCTGCCTTTGAATGGCTGCGATACAGAAGACTATCTATATATGATTGTTCAAAATTTACCGGGTAATAAATAAATTCTGTTTTTTTGTTGAAAATATCATCAGGATTGGCATGAAATAATTGTTCAATCTGAAACTTATAATTTGAATCATTTGCAAGTTGCAAATATACCTGGTAATCCGGACCCCAGGTCATTTGCTTAATAGTAGTTTGCTGTTGCTGGGCCATCAATGGCAAACCACAATACAAAATAATCCAGAATAAAATTTTCTTTATCATGCCCAAGTTATAAGGATGTTTAAACATAATATATTAAACATCAATTTTTGCATATTTGGCGTGTTTTTCAATAAACTCACGCCGGGGTGGAACTTCATCACCCATGAGCATTGAAAATATTCGATCAGCTTCTGCAGCACTTTCTATAGTAACTTGCCGAAGAGTACGGGTTGCCGGATTCATAGTAGTACTCCAAAGTTGCTCGGCATTCATTTCACCTAAACCTTTGTATCGTTGCACATGAACAGTTTCGCCTTTACCTTTTCCGAGTTCTTCAATTAAAGCCAGTCTCTCTTCATCATTCCAACAATATTTTTCAACTTTTCCCTTTTTAACGAGGTACAGAGGAGGAGTGGCAATATAAAGATGCCCATTTTGAATTAAATCGTGCATATAACGAAAAAGAAATGTCATAATTAAAGTAGTAATATGACTTCCATCAACATCAGCATCAGTCATTATGATGACCTTATGATAACGAAGTTTTTCCATATTAAGCGCTTTGGAATCTTCCTCGGTACCTATAGAAACACCTAATGCAGTAAAAATATTCCGTATTTCTTCATTGTCAAATATCTTATGCTGCATAGCTTTTTCGACATTCAGGATTTTACCACGTAAAGGCATTATAGCCTGGAACTGCCTGTTACGGCCTTGTTTGGCAGTTCCTCCTGCTGAATCTCCTTCAACAAGAAACAATTCACTTACTTTAGGGTCCTTGTCAGAGCAATCTGCAAGTTTTCCAGGCAATCCTGAACCGGAAAGTACATTCTTGCGCTGAACCATTTCTCTAGCTTTGCGCGCAGCATGGCGGGCAGTGGCAGCAAGTATAACTTTTAGCACTATTGATTTAGCATCTCTCGGATTTTCTTCCAAATAATTTGCTAATTCAGAACTAACAGCAGTATCAACTGCACCCATAACTTCGGTATTGCCAAGACGCGTTTTTGTCTGACCTTCAAATTGCGGTTCAGCAACCTTCACGGAAATGATGGCAGTTAATCCTTCCCTGAAATCATCTCCATTGATATCGAATTTAAGTTTTTGCAGCATCCCCTCTTTATCAGCATAAGATTTCAATGTACGTGTAAGTCCCCTTCGAAAACCGGCCAGATGCGTTCCCCCTTCAATAGTATTGATATTGTTGACATAGGAAAATACATTCTCAGTAAATGAGGTATTATATTGCAATGCTATTTCAACAGGGATACCATTTTTTTCAGTTTCGAGGTGAATACTTTTTTCAATTAATTTTTCACGACTGGCATCAAGAAAATCTACAAATTCCTTTAATCCTTTTTCAGAATAAAAATGTTCTGTATGAAATTTTTCACCTGAACCATTTGTTCCTTCTTCATTTTCTCTTTTATCAATCAGAGTAAGATGAACTCCTTTATTTAAAAATGATAATTCGCGCAAACGTGATTCCAGGATTTCGAAATTAAAATCTGTAGTTATAAATATTGTGTTGTCTGGTTTAAAAGTTATTATAGTTCCGGTTTTATCGCTTTTCCCGGCCTCTTTTACCGGACCTTTTGGTTTTCCTAAACTATATTCCTGGACAAATATTTTTCCTTCCCGATGCACTTCGGCTTTTAAGTAGGAAGAAAGCGCATTAACACAGGAAACGCCAACTCCATGCAAACCGCCAGAAACCTTATATGAATCTTTATCAAATTTACCACCAGCATGCAATACGGTGAGCACTACTTCAAGTGCCGATTTCTTTTCTTTTTCCATCATATCTGTAGGAATGCCTCGACCATCGTCCAATACCGTAACAGAATTATCTTCATTAATAGTTACAACAATGTTTTTGCAATAACCGACCATTGCTTCATCAATGGAATTATCTACTACTTCATAGACTAAATGATGAAGACCTTTTACACTAATGTCACCAATATACATAGCTGGCCTTTTACGAACTGCCTCAAGGCCTTCAAGAACCTGAATGCTATCTGCAGAATAATGCGATGAATCTTTCTGTATTTTACTGTTTTCTCCGTTTTCCAATTCGCTCATTTACTTGTACTTTTTATATAATTATTCAATAATTTTCTTAACCGTAAAGATACTATTAATTAACCAACCTTTGGCTTATTTTTACTATACTTTCATGAAGTTTTTTCAACAAAGAATTAACAAGAAATTAATGTGCCAATTCGGCAATATGCCAATTAGATAATAAAACAATAAATAAATTAAAATAAACTAATAGCAAGTATATTTGCACATTGGGTAATTATTTAATATTGATTTTTTCCCCGAGAAACTTGGGCTTTTCTCCTGTATGTAAGTCCCAGAATACTTTGACGCGCGCAAAGTACTCTCTGATATTTGTTTTAAATCCTTGAGTCCAGCTTATATCCTTTGCCTCAAAGCCAATTGCTCCTATTCCGAAACAATGTGATATGTAAACAGCTCTCTCCAGATGAAAACGCTGGGAAATTATAGTAAAACTTCTCTGACCGAATATTTCGCGACATCTGATAACTGAATCAAAAGTTCGAAATCCTGCATAATCCAAAAAAATTGAAGCATCAGGTACGCCAAGTTTAATAAGCTCTTTTTTCATCATCACGGGTTCATTATATGAGGCTTTTCGATTATCTCCACTAACAATGAGGTATATTATTTTTTTAGCTTTATACAATGTAGCAGCAGCTTTGATACGATTGTCAAAATAAGTATTTGGTGCACCTCCCCGAAAATTCCAACTGGTGCCTAAAATCAAACCGACTTTATTAAACGGAAGTAATTTTATATCATCATAAATGTATGGATTGGATTTTTGAATTATTAGATTATTGCAAATTATAATCAAGCCAATACTTGACAGGAGAATGGCAATAACTATTATTAATATTTTTTTTAATATTTTCAAACTACTAATTTGTTATAAACTGCATTAAAAGAAAGTAAAATTTTTAATGTATGTAATTGATTTCAAAGTAAAAAAAATCAGCAAAAATAATTAATTACAATGCATATGTAAGTCCAGCCATAACCTGAAACCTGTAAGCCGGATATTGGTTCCAAATTAGATATCTTGTTGCTGTCAGATTCTTGAATTGAAGGAATAAAGATAATATTTTAGTATATCTATATTCAATTCCCAGGTTGAAATCGAAAAAAGGATTCATCAAAATAGGATCGCCAGTTTTTGGATCGCGTGCATAACGCCTGCCGACGGTACAAATGTCAGTATTAAGTATAATTTTATTTCGCAAATTATATTTAAGAGTTATAGTTGCATCAAGGTTTGGCATTTGCCATGGTTCTGTCTGTCCCGACATTGAATAGATATAATAATTGCCTCTTGCCAGAATTGATAACTTTTCAGAAGCTTTTATGTCAAATTCGGTAGAAAACTGAAGCAATTCAATATTGTCGTAAACTGCAAGAAATTTATTTGACAAGATACTTGAATCATTTATGAAAAAGTATTGATCATCAATTTCAGAATATGAAGCTTGTGCGGAATAATAGATATCCGATGTGGCATTTCCCTTTAATCCGCCAAAAATATGTGTCTTATGGTTAGTATTTTTAAGATGTAATCCCGGTTCAATAAATGGATTGATACTTGCAACAGATGCTAAATTGTTTGTTTCAAGATAACCATTAAAACCTAGAAAAGCATTTAAAACGGATTTTACTACAACAAAATCAAGATTCGCGTCAAGATAAGGGTGAAAAGTATTGCCTTTCTCGGTGTTGTCATTTGTAGCATCTATACCGATGTGAAAACGCCAGTCACCTTTACTTTTGCTTAAATAAGGTTTTAATGTTATAATAGCATCGTGAATTGTATCATTATTGGCTCCTGGCATAAAATAATCGTAATGCAATTCTGCTCCAACATAGTATTCGTTGTACTGTTCTCCTCCTTTACCATTCAAGGATATCTGGTTTTCAGCGTTTTTAAAATTATCAGAAATGTAATTATATCCACCGGAAAATTTATAATAAAAATGAGTGCTATCGGTCTCAAGAGATTCTGATGACAGATTAAATTTACCTCCCTGGTAGAGCTGTAAAATATTATTTTTATTTAAAGCCGTATCCAGTTTTGGGTTATATCCATAAAACGCAACTTTGTTTCCTAAATATCCGACGTTTCCGGACAGCACAGATTTCTTAAAAATATGTCTTCCATAGAAAGTTATTTCATTATCGGCATAAGGAGCATCAACTCTTTTTTCATTTTCGAGTTTTACTTCACCATTAGCCGCGTGATGTTTAAAAAATATACCATAAGAATTCTTTTTGGAACGGTTGCTTGCAATACTTAATTCCGCCAAAGTTTCAAGCCTGTTTCCTAATCCTAATTTCAGGTAATTGTTGTAAAGAAATTTTAATGGTTCAGGAGCCATTTTAGCTGCGTTGATAATACGGGGTTGAAAAGTAGTATTCATTTGTACTGTCGCAATTGAATAATTGAACTTTGGCGCAACCGAAACAGTGTCATTAAATACTGGTAATTGGTTTATTTTATTTGCATCTGGAATTGTTGGCTGGTATGGTTTTACAACTGTTACATCTTTTTTAATATCCTGGCCGATTACTTCTAGAGCAAAAAGCAAGAAGATAGAAAAAATAAATATTCCTTTATATTTAATGCTTATATTACTTTTAATTTCCATTACTTTTTGTTCTAAAATCATTTTGAATAAATATCTGGTTCTTCAGTCTGAATTTCCTTTTCAGCATTATCCAATTTTATTTTGCTTTCAATTTGATCTTTTTTAAGACTTGCTTCTTTAATAATGCCATCATCTTTATTGTCATAATTATCAATTATGCTCTTTAAAGTATTTGTGGCCTGGAAATCGTCTTTCTTGTTGTGATATATATCAGCTAACAGAATATATGCTTTTGCAATCCAGAATTGATGAGGTGTATTTAATTCAATAAAATTGAATATTTCTTTTTCAGCCTTATCTTGTTTTCCCTGATTAAAGTATATTTCAGAAATTCTGTATTTTGCTTCTGCACCTTCGGTGTTCTTAACATCAGCAGATAGTTTACTAAATTGTTCAAGCGCTTTGTCCTGCTGTTTCAAAGCAAGATATGATTTAGCCAGATAAAAATGTGCCAAACGCTCAATTTCCTGTGGTATTCCAGATGTAGAAAGTACTTTCTGCGAAGCTTCAGCGCAAGCTTCAAAATTGCTCATCATATATTGTGCTTTCATTTGACCCACACGTGCATCAATAATATTTTGTTCTATTTCGGCAATGCTGTCAAGTATTCTATAATCTGCCAAGGCTGTTGCGTAATCCTTTTTATTCATGTTCAACTGGGCAGCATTTGCAAGTGCAGGTTCACGGAAATTATTATTGGGTTTCTTAATAACATAGTTGTATGATTTTAAAGCTTCTTCTGCCTCTCCGGCTTTAAAGCTGCAATCGCCAATGTAATACCAGGCATTTAGTATAAAATTACCTTCCGGGAATTTTTCAATATATTTTTTGAAATTTTCTTTAGCTTTCTTACAGTCACCAGAAAGATAAACGTTTTCTCCGGCATAATAAAGTAAGGAATCTTTTTCAGAAACACTCACATTAGTTGCAGTTCCGAGTGTTTCTGTATATTTAATATAATTGTCAACTTCGTTCAGTTCAACATAAATGTTTTTTATACCGCCGAGAGCATCATGGGATTCCTGGGTCTCCGGATAATTACTGACAACCTTTTTATATTTTTCTAATGCTGCAATATTGTCTCCGGAATTATAATCTATCAGACCTAACTGCAGTAAAGCTTTTTTAGCCAGGCTGCCGGATGGATAATCCGTAAGCAATTTATTGAAGTATTTTTTTGCATCATCGGGTTTTTGAAGAGCAACTTCACTAAGTCCTATTTCATACAATGCATCATCATCATAGTTTGATTCGGGCATAGAAGTTATCAATTGGTTCAAGAGGCTGATTTTCTTTTTGTGGTCATTAAGTAAACCTAATGTAAAAGCTTTCTGATATATTGCATAATCTTTATCAGAAAGGCCAATCTCTATGGATTTTGTGTAGAATGTAATCGCATCTGCATATTTGCTGTCAATAAATTTGCAATCTCCCATTCTGTTATAAGCATCAGCAATTAATTTATCTTTCTTCCCTTTGGAATTGTCTATATATTTTGTGAACCAGTCAATAGCTGAAAAATAATCTTTGTTGTTGAACTGGCAGTAACCCATATCATAAAAAATCATATTATATTCCTGACATTTCATTGACACACCGGATGCCATAAACAAGTTATAGTTGCTTAAAGCCGCATCAATATCCTTTAGCCTGTAATTTGCTTCACCTGACCAGTAATAAGTTCTTGCAGCAATTAGCGGATCGGAGTCTGCATATTTCAATGAAATTTCAAAAAGCTTCAAAGCTGCTTCAAATTGAAGGTTATTGAACAATTCAAGTCCTCTGAAAAATGCTGCTCTTTGGTATGCCTTTTTTGCATTCTTATCTTTAATTTTTAATTTATCCAGGTATGAAATCGCATCCTGGTAATTATGCGTATTAAGACAAGCCGTAACAAGATAATGGCAGGCTTCATCATTACGGCGTGAATTTGGATATTTTGTAATGTAATCGTTTAAAGCTTTTATTGAGCTGTTAAAAGGAGAATTTGAGATTTCATAAGATAAAACGGCATAATTAAATGCAGCATCTTCTTTAATTTTTGCATCGAAATCCATTTTGGAAGCAGCACTGAATGCCATGAGTGCCCTATCCTTCATTTTCATTTTTATATAGCAATCACCAAGCAGGTAATTTGAATTTTGAGCAACTGCTGTTTTATCTAAAGCTGATTTTTCAAAAAATTCAGATGCTTTGTCATATTTACCCTGGATGTAATAACAATAACCTGCCTGGAAATAATCTGTTGGCAAGAATTCTTTTCCTTTTTCAAAATATCTTTCATAGAAAGGTATTGCTTCTTTGTATTTATTTTTAAAATAATAAGCATCAGCAATCATCCTTGCCATTTCGGCTACTCTTGTTGGAACAACTGAATCTATAAGGTTTGGAGCGTATGCCAAAAGTTCATCATATTTTTCCTGGTAGTAAAAGCATTGTGTCATGTAATAGGGAACCAGAGGAGCAAATGTTTCATCATCCTTTAGTTTATTAAAACCTTCAATAGCAGTTTCATAATTTTTTTGTTTATAGGCAATATGTGAATAATAATAAATGGCAGGCGAAGTATAACGGGTGTCAATATCTTTAATTTCAAAAAATGCTTTTCGTGCTTTATCAATGCTATCTTGCATAAAGTAGCTATAACCCATCTTGAAATAATATTCAGCCTGGTCATCTTCATTCAATTCTTCTTTATTTACTTTGGTAAAATATCCAAGTGCAAGCCTGTAACGTTTTTTACCATATTCAAATTTGCCAAGTCTGAACTGAGCTTCATTTATATGTATACTTTCAGGGTTACGTGCAATAAACCTTGTGCCTAATACTTCAGCGTCTTCATTTTGGAGTTCAATAGCACAAATCAGTGCATAATATTCTGCGTTACTTTTTAGAATAGTATTTTCGAATTTGGGATTATTTGTTACTTCCAGGAAGAATTTTTGGGCAACAGCATATTTCTCCTTATCAAAAAGCTCTAAAGCTGACCGGTATGCTTCATCGTTTCTTGAATCAATTGCAGATTTTTGTGCCGAAATATTACAGAAAAAGTAAAATGCACATGATGTCAATAGTAAAATATATTTATTCAAAATCGTGTGCATACCTAATTTGCGCTAGATTTGAACCGTTCAAAACTTATCTAATTAATAACGAGTTAAAGTTAGAATTATTGAGTGAAAGGTTTTTCGAATTTCTACCATTTTAATTAACAGTAAATTGTTAATAAAAGAGATGCCCCCTTAATCCCCCAAAGGGGGAAATGATTTTAGAACAAGGAGTGTAGATATTTGAATTTGGAAGTTAAATACATAAAATCAAAAATTAAAAATTTAAAATCACAAATCTTCTTAGCTCATTGGCACATCAATAAGAAGTATTTCAGAGAATCCGGGAAAATTAGCATCAACAATACTTGTACTGCTGATTTCTGCAGCGTCACGGCCTTGCAGGATTTTGCCTCCTATTTCCACAGTACCACTGATTACAAAAAGAAACAGACCATTTCCTTCCTTTTTCAAATTGTATGAACTGGTAATGCCGGCATCAAACCTGCCGATGGAGATGAATGCATCCTGGTAAATAAAAAGTGCATTTTCATAACCTTCAGGCGCTACAAGCAATTGAAAAGTATTCATTTTTTGCGATGGGTCAAAAGCTTTTTGATCGTACCTGGGAACAACATTTTTCTTATTTGGCATTATCCATATTTGAAAAAGATTGACTTTTTCACTTTTCGAAGGATTAAACTCGCTATGCATAATTCCAGTACCTGCGGACATTACCTGTACTTCTCCCGAATGAATTACCGAACCGTTGCCCATACTGTCACGATGCTCAAGACTGCCGGATAAAGGAATGGTTATTATTTCCATATTGTTATGAGGGTGCATACCGAATCCTTTATCAGGTTCTATAATGTCATCATTTAAAACCCTTAGTGTGCCAAAACCCATGCGTTCCGGATTATAATATTCGGCAAAACTATATGTGAAACGACTGTGCAGCCAACCATGCTCTGCTTTCCCTCGTGATGAAGAAGGAAATATGTTTGTTGTCATTTTGTGATTTTAAAAATAGGAACAAACTGGATTGTAAAAAGTTGATACAATCAAAAAAAATCATTAAACATTGATAATGAAAAATTTTCTTTATAATTTGGTTAAAATAATTCTCGATTTTTTATTGCAATAATATCTTATTAACAACATTTGATTTTTAATAGCATTTTGCGCTTACAATTGAAGAAAGATATCATGAAACATCTCTTATCATATATTGCAGTAATTATATGTTCTAGTATAAATGCCCAAACCTTGGATTTTAAAGTTGACTGCGGAAATGATACTATCTTTTGCAGATCACTTTATGCAGATACATTACATTTAGGGTCGCAAGTTAAATTGACCAATGGTGTGGCACCATTTGCATATAAATGGAGTTGTAAAAGATATAAAATTGATAATATTTTAAATTTAACTGCCAAAGATTTTTTAAACGATACAACATTGTTAAATCCTTATTTTAAAAGTTATCCAATAGGTAGCGACTGTTTATATTTCTATTTGACGGTTGAAGATTCAAGCGGCAAACAGGCGAATGATAGTATTACTGTTCGGTTTTCACAATTTAGTTATCTTGAAGGATATCTTCAAATTGAGTTAAATATAGGAGATAGTGTTGAATTTCTATGTGGTTCTGTTGGAGGAGGTATTCCTCCCTTAAAGTTATATTGGACTCCAATAACTGGATTATCTGATACGGCAGGAGTAAATATATGGTGCAAACCAGATAAATCTACTGATTATGAAACTTATGTAATTGATTCCGTAGGTTGTAGAAGTAATCCTAACCTCATGTATAGCATAATAATAAAACCGACATTAATTAAAACTAATAACTTTGTACAATCAATAGATGCATATCAAAATGGCAATCGAATAGTTTTCAATAATCCTCAAAATCGTTTAGCTATAATAACACTATATACTCTTGATGGGAAGAAAATTTATGAATCTGAAACAAAAGGTTCAATTATTGAAATTGACAATTCTTTGTCTCAAAATGGTATTTACATTTATAATCTTAAAGTTCAAAATGAATTTGTGTCAGGTAAGTATATAAATAATAAAGTTAAACATAAATGAAAATAGATGTATTTATAGGATAGATGCAAAATACTTTGAATAATTTAATAATACTTTCTGTAAACAACTTTTTTAGTCAATGACTATTTAGGTTTATTTTCCAAACCTAACCACCGTAATTCCTGCTCCGCCAAATTCAACTTGTTCGTCTTCGAAATGTTTTACATAATCAACAGTTTTCAGATATTTACGGATAAGTTCACGGAGTGCACCGGTACCTCTGCCATGAAGAATTCTCACTTCTGAAGCGTTTACCATAATGGCTTCATCAATGTATTCGGCAATTTTCCGAAGCGCTTCATCAGCGCGCATACCACGTATATCTATTTGCTGCTTGAAATTTAATTTTCTTTCTGAAGTACTAACGTTCTCTGATTTTAAAGATTGCGGCATTTGCTTCTGTAGTTTCCTGAATTCATTATTAGATATTTTCTCCAGCCTGTTTTCATGAAGTGTTGTAATCATGCTTCCAAATGAAACCATTATACTTTTATTGTTTACATCCAAAACTTCGCCTACCGCATCCTGGCCAAAAAGTTTTACCTTATCACCGGTTCTAATTTTATGTTCATCAGATGCAATTAAAGATTTCTTAAGTTGATCTGCATCTTTTTGCGGTTGTTTTTTATTCTTACGTTCTTCACGGCTTCGCAATTGCCCAATTTTCCTGGTTATTCGTTCATCTTCTAATGTATCGGAATGATTAACTTTTTCTTTAAATTCATTCAGTTTTTTTCGGGCTTGTTTGGTTTTTTCTTTTTCAGCCTGGCTTTCTTTAATATCTTTAATAGTATTTTCAATTTGTTTATTAACTCCTTCAAGCATCTGTTGCGCTTCGGTCTTGGCTTTCTGCAGGATTTCTTTTCGCATCCGGCTTATTTCTTCAAGTTCTGATGAATATTTTTCCAGTACTTCATCCAGTCGCTTTCCGGAATCTTTAATCTGGCTGCGTTTTTGTTGCCAGTAATGTTTGTCACGTATTATTTCTCTCAGGTTTCGATCATAGTCAATATGCTCTGCACCGACTTTTTTAGTCGCAGCCTGTAAGATTGCTTCCGAAAGACCTATTTTACGTGCTATTTCAAATGCAAAAGAACTGCCTGGTTCACCTATTTCAAGCTGAAACAAAGGTTGCATATGCTGGATATCAAAAAGCATTGCGCCATTGATTATGCCATTAGCCGAAGATGCAAAATGTTTCAGGTTAGTATAATGTGTTGTAACAACTCCATAAGCTTTAAGCCTGTTAAGTTCCTCTAATATACTTTCGGCAATAGCTCCGCCAAGCATTGGTTCAGTGCCGGTGCCAAATTCATCTATCAGGAATAGGGTTTTATTATCTGCATTTTTGACAAATAATTTCATACTCATCAAATGAGAACTATAAGTACTGAGGTCGTTTTCAATAGATTGCTCATCGCCAATATCCAAAAAAATATTTTGAAAAATTCCTGTCTCGGAAGTTCCCTTTAAAGGAATAAGCATTCCGCACTGTAGCATATATTGTATCAGGCCTACGGTTTGCAGACAAACAGATTTTCCTCCGGCATTGGGTCCCGAGATTACCAAAATTCGTTGCTGGCTGTGGAGTTTAATGTTTAGCGGAACTACTTGTTTTTGTTCCTCTTTAAAATGCAGGTAGAGTAATGGATGTATAGCGTTGAACCATTCAAGAGTTTGGGAATTATTTATTGGTGGCTGTACAGCATTTATCTCAATTGCAAATAATGCCTTGGCTCTTAAAAAATCGATCTCTCCTAAAAAGTCATAAGCAAGCAACAGGTCTTCGATATAAGGTCGGATATCATCAGCAAAAGAGGTGAGTATTTTTACAATCTCTCGCCTTTCGGCGTATTCAAGTTCTTTGAGATCATTGTTGAGTTCAACAACTTCGGCAGGTTCAACAAAAGACGTTTTACCTGTCGCCGATTCGTCATGTATAAATCCTTTTATTCGGCGTTTATATAAAGAATTTACAGGTATAACCAGGCGGCCTTCGCGAATAGCAAGAGAAGCATCTTCGCTGGCCCATCCTTCTGACTGAGCCTGCTTCATAATGCGCTGCATATTCTTTGAGACTTCTGACTCTTTTGTTTTTATTTCACGTCTTATTGTTGCCAATTGTGAAGATGCTGTATCTTTTATTTTCCCGTTATTTGTTAAAATAGAATCAATTTTATTATTTATAAAAGGATACAAACGCAGATTACGTGAAATTTCCCAAAGAGCAGGGTATTTTCCTTCACTATTTTTAAAAAAAGAATACAAAAATTTTAAAGTCTCAAGCGATCGTTTTAAGTTGAAAAGTTCTTCCACTTCCGGGAAAGTGCCGACAATCTTCAAATGTTTAAGCAATGAAGTGAGATCATAATAATAACTTACTGGAAAATCATCTTCAGTAAGACAAATGGTTTTTAATTCTTCAGTGAGCTTCAACTGCTGCGAAATAAAATTAAAGTCTCCCGAAAAAGCTATTTCATCCACCTTTTGAATACCAAGAGGTGAAAGACATAAATTTTTTAACAGGTTTCTTATTTTATCAAAACCAGTCTTTTGTTCAAAATTTTCAGGATAAATCATTTGACTGCAAAGGTAAATGAAAAAATATGTGATTATTTATAACTCAATTACGAGAATGCACATTCCTTGAAATGTAAAAATGAAATTGAATAGTAATGAAAACATTTCAAACAAAATGAAATTTTAATTATTGATTCTAAGAATGAAAAAAATTGAAATCAATGTTTCCTTGCAGAATATCATATTATAAATTTGAAATCGCTAAATATCATTTATTTCTTTCTTTTTTAATGCTTTTAGCCTATATTTGATATAATAGAATTCTTAAAACTTAATACTATGAAAAAAATACTTATCTATCTTACAACCTTTATGTTTATGCTTAGCATTAGTCTTCCTTGTTTAATAGCACAGGATTCAACTGCTAAACAAAAAACAGAAAAAAAGGAACCTGTAAAAAAGGAAATGAAAAAGGACACTGAAAAAAAAGGTGCAACTAAAAAAGAACTGAAAAAAAAACCTGAACAAAAAAAGAAAAAAACCGGAAAGAAAAAAACAACGAAAGGTAAAGAACCTGTGAAGGGCAAGGAAAAGAAGACTGAAACAGGCAATAAAAAAGAGACTAAGGCAGAAAAAGATACTGTTAAATAAAATAGAAGTTTTAATAGGCATTTTGAAAAGAAACCCGAAAAATTCAGGGTTTCTTTTTCATTTTATAGTTTGTTAAAAAGCTTCAAGAGCATTTTTCAATCTTTTTAATGCTTCTACTAATTTATCATCACTTGTTGCATAAGAAATTCTGATACATTTATCATGACCAAATGCCGAACCTGGAACAGTTGCAATAAAAGCTTTGTCTAATAAGTATAAACTCATGTCATCAGAATTTTTAATAGTTGATCCATTAACTGTTTTTCCAAAAAATGAACTTATATCAGGAAAAACATAAAATGCGCCATCAGGTTTATTGCATTTGATACCTTTAATTTGTTGAAGGGTACTATATACAAGGTCTCTGCGTTTCTCGAATGCAGCACGGAATTTTTCAGTAACAGATGGCTCTGAGTTTAAAGCAGTAATTGCAGCACGCTGTGCAATTGAAGAAGCTCCGGTAGTCATCTGGCTCTGAAGTTTATTACATGCTTTGGTAATCCAGATTGCAGCTGCCATGTACCCAATACGGTAACCTGTCATTGCATATGCTTTTGAAACACCATTTATAAGAATTACCCGGTCCTTAATTTCGGGAAATTGTGCTATACTCTCATGTCCGCCTATGAAATTAATATGTTCATAAATTTCATCTGTAATAATAAAAATATCCGGATGCTTAATCAAAACATCAACAAGCGCTTTTAATTCTGATTTTGAATAAACACTTCCGGTTGGGTTTGAAGGAGAACAAAGCAGCAGGGCTTTAGTCCTTTTTGTAATTGCTTTCTTCAACTGGTCAGCAGTGATTTTATAATCCTGCTCTAAAGTAGTTTCTATTATAACATTTGTTCCTTCTGCAAGTTTTACCAGTTCTGCATAACTTACCCAATAAGGTGCCGGAATTATTACTTCATCACCTTTATCAACCAATGTTAGCATTACGTTTGCAATGCTATGCTTTGCACCATTTGAAACGACTATCTGATTGGGTGCATAATCCAGATTATTTTCGCGTTTAAGTTTTTTTGAAACAGCTTCGAGCAAATCTGGATAACCTACTACCGGGGAATAAAAAGAATAATTATCATCAACAGCTTTTTTTGCCGCAGTTTTAATATGATCGGGTGTAAAAAAATCAGGTTCACCCACAGTAAGATTGATTATATCAATTCCTTTTGCCTGTAGTTCTTTGGTTTTTTGATTCATCGCTACCGTTTGCGATTCTGATAAAGCTGCTAATCTTTTTGATACTTGTTCCATATAAATTAAGGTTATATATTATATTCAATACCACAAAATTAAAGTTTTATCTGCTATTTTATTTAATATTGTAATATGAAATTAAAAAATAAAAAGAAATGGAAACATTTTTTGAAATTTTGAAATATATAATTCCGGCATTAACTGTTTTAATTACTACATGGTTTTTAGTCAGTTCATTTTTAAAAAGTGCACAAAAGCAGAGGAATACGGAATTTTTAATGAAAAATCATGAAATTATTGTTCCACTGAGATTACAGGCGTACGAAAGAATTACACTTTTCCTGGAAAGAATTTCAATTGAATCATTGCTAATGCGACTTAATCAACCAGGCATGAAAAGCATGCAACTACATACAGAATTACTTACTGCTATTCGAAGTGAATACGAGCACAATCTTTCGCAGCAGGTATATATGTCGGCGAAAGCATGGGAGATTGTAAAGAATGCCCGTGCACAAATGATAAAAATAATAAATACTGCTGCTGAAAAAACTGACCCTTCATTACCTGCGTTAGAACTCAATAGAAAAATTCTCGAAAATATCAGCGATTACTCCAAATCACCAACACAGGTAGCAATTGATTTCCTTAAAGATGAAATTCGGGAGTTGTTTTAATTTTTTAAATGATTTAAGAACAAAATATTAACACATAATTATATGACCATTGAAACTAAACTTGATTTCAAAAAGTATCTAGGTTTAATATATATTTTAACGTACAGAAAACCAATGGTGATTATTTTAACTATTTCAGGATGGATGGCATTAATTGGATCAATATTTTATATTTCTAAATTTAAAGTTCCAGCGGATATACTTCCTTATTCGTATTTAGCAGTAGGATTATTTATAGTTGTCATAATTCCAGTACTGATTTATTGGAAAACTAAAAGAAATTTTTATTCGCATAGCATGCTTCAGGAAAAAATAGTTTATGAATTTTCAGATCAAAAAATCAAAATACTTGGGGAATCATTTAGTTCTGAGATGGATTGGACAAAAATATATATGATTCTGGAGTTGAAGAATTGGATTTTAATATATCACAGCAGAGTGATTGCAAACGTCATACCAAAAGAATCGTTTGGAACAAAATTCGATGAATTCAGGACTTTAATTATTTTGAAAAACATAAGAATTAAACCGAGGAAAATGATAGGTTGATAAGCATTTTAAATAACCTTCTAGCGGTTTCAAACCGCTTGAAGGTTGGAGCGCCTGAATAGCATTAATACTTATTTAATCAATTCTACACTCCGTTTTACAAAATTACTCAATGCTTCTCCCTTTAGCATATTATTAGCCAAAAGCGCGAGATCGGCAAGTTGTTTTGCCAATTGATTTGTTTTACCGTATTCAGAAAGCATTTTGTTTCTTTTTCTTCCAAATCACCAATTTGTTTTTCAACATCAGTTAATAAATCTTTTTCAGCCTGGGGAATTTCTTCAGGTTTTTTAGATTTTTGACTTTCCTGTAAATCTGTTTTTTGTTTTTCAAATTGCTTAATTTCCTTGTTGTACTTTTTTAAATCTTTTCCAACAGAAGTTTCAGTATCTGATAATATTTTTAAAGTTAATGGATGATTTGCATTTATCACCAGGTTAAAACTATCAGGCATTTCGCCATAAAAATTCATACCTCCACCTAAAGAAGACATGTCTTTCATTCGACGCATCCACTCGTTTTGTGTGATAATTGCAGGAACATCAGTTTCTGCCATATCTTCATAAGTAACAAAGAAATTGGCAGTTTCAGGCAATGCACTTTTAAATACCGGGGTTAAAGTTTCTTTCTGTTCTGCGCTAAGTTTTGATTCCTTTGTTTCATCCTTCTGAATTAGTTTATCAATGATATCTGCATCAACCCTGGTAAACCTAGAGTTTTTAAATTTAGCTTCAATGCTATTTATAAAGTGAGTGTCCAATTGTCCATCCATAAGTAACACATCATAGCCCTTTGATTTTGCTGCCTCAATAAATGAATACTGTTCATCCTTTTGTGTCGAATATAAGTATATTAGATTTTTATTTTTGTCAGTCTGGTTTTCTTTTATGATTTTATTATACTCTTCGAAACGTGAAGTATTTTCCATCGGTATTTTTAAATAATGCGAATTTTTCTGCTTTTTCATAAAACTTTTCATCGGTTATCATTCCATATTCGATAAAGAGTTTTAGGTTGTCCCATTTCTTTTCATATTCCTCGCGTTTTGTATTGAAAATTTCCTGCAAACGGTCAGCAACTTTTTTCGTAATATGACTTGAAATTTTCTTTACATTCTGATCACTTTGAAGATAACTTCGCGATACATTAAGTGGAATGTCTGGTGAATCTATAACTCCATGTAACAGTGTTAAAAAATCAGGAACAATACCTTCAACTGAATCTGTAACAAAAACCTGCCGGCAGTATAATTGAATTTTATTACGCTGGACTTCAATATTGCCTTTTATTTTTGGGAAATAAAGAATTCCGGTTAGATTGAAAGGATAATCAACATTAAGATGAATATAAAATAATGGATCCTCAGCTACAGGATATAATTCATGGTAAAAAGCCATATAATCTTCGTCTTTCAAATCTGCAGGTTTACGAGTCCATGCCGGTTTAGTGTTGTTTATTAAATTGTCTTTGTCAGTTTCAATTTCTTTGCCATCTTTCCATTCTTTAACTTTACCGAATACAATAGGCACTGGAAGAAATTTGCAATATTTTCTTAATAATTCGCGTATTTTGTTTTCATTCACAAAATCTTTGGATTCATCATCAATATACATTATTACATCTGTACCGGTACTTTCTTTATCTGTTGAGTCAATATTGTATTCAGGACTGCCATCACAACTCCAGATAATAGCTTTCTCATTTTCTTTAAATGATTTTGTTATGATTTCAACTTTTTTCGAAACCATAAATGCAGAATAAAATCCTAGTCCAAAATGTCCGATCAATGCATTGTCCTGGTTTTTATATTTTTCAATAAATTCTTCAGCACTTGAAAAAGCAATCTGGTTAATAAATTTTTCAATTTCTTCAGCAGACATGCCAATTCCCATGTCAGAAACCGTAATACTATTTTTTTTACTATCAATGCTAACGACCACCTTTAAATCATCTGTGTTACCTTTATATTCTCCTGCAGATGCAAGAGTTTTGAGCTTTTGAGTTGCATCAATAGCATTTGATATTATTTCTCGAAGGAAAATTTCATGATCCGAATAAAGAAATTTTTTGATTATAGGGAAAATATTATCAGTACTTACACCAATTTTTCCTGTTTGCATAGTAAAATAATTTTATGATTCAACAATAATGTTTATGGCAACTTCTCAAAAGCCGTGCCAGCTGCTTTTGCTGACAAATAGTCAGAATTGATTACTAATTACAAATGCACAAATTACCAATTAGAATTAAAAATTATTGATGAATGCATCTGTACAATGATTATTTCTTAGATTTTCGGAAATCAATATTTGGATAGTATACCCATTTATTTTTTTCAAATTTAAATCCGTCAAAAGAAAAATCGGGACCATAAAATTTATAATTACCCGTATAAATGGGAGAAGGAGGAGCAAGGTGATCAAAAATAATCATTTTTAATTTCTTATCATATTTCAGATTCATTACTGCATTTAGTGAATAATCGAAAACAATTCGATTCTGTAATTTACCATTATATTGAAATATTGGAAAACCAAAAACAGGAGAACCTTTTTCATTAAAATACATAGACTCTATTATTTTCCTATTGGTGAACATATCATTGAAATGCATACCAAGTAAGGTATAAACAATATTATTGTCAATTTTGCATGTTAAAATTTCATAGTATAATGCACCATACCATTTATCACTTGTAAACTTCAATTCCGTTATAGAACCTTTGTAATTTTTTGAGCTATCTATAAGTTTATATAGTTGGCATATACTATCAAGTTCAGGATTAACTTGAATTATCGCATAGAAGTTGTTAGTGCCATCATTTAAAAGAAGATTCCATGAAACAATTCGAAATTTATCTTCAGGAGAATATATCCTGCCAATATGTTTCAGAGTATCCAATTTCAGTTTAAAAGAAATACCATTTTTGAGGATTGATTCCAATGCTGTTCCAATTTGATTGTTTAATATTATTTTAATGCTATCGTTTGATATATTTTTAATGCTGTCACAATTATTATTAATAATTCCAATTTCCTTTTTAAAAATTGCTTCATTCGTTTGCGATAGAACAGATGAAATTTGAAGGAGTAATAAAGAAATTAAGAAGTAAATACGAATTATATTTTTTTTGTTATTCATGATTGGTATTGAAATTTTGTATTAAAAATATATCATTTATAGGTGCATCTCAAAAGCTGATAAAATTAGCAAATTAATTAAACGTACTTATTTAATTTTTATTGGCAATTTAAAAGATTGGAATTTATAATAATAATAAAACCTGCATAAAACAGGTTTTATTTAGAAGTTTATTTTGTGCATTTTACTTTATGATCAGATTGAGATCATTCATCAATTTATCTCTGTATGATTTGCCAATAGGAATTGCTTTATTTCCATCAGAGGTCAAAACAATTATTGCATTATCATCGATTTCTTTTATTGCACTTGTATTAATAATAAAAGATCTATGAACTCTGGCAAATTTCGATGAAGGTAATTTTTGTTCAACAGCCTTCATTGTGAAATGAATTGTAAATTTTTCAGAAAAAGTATTGAATATAACATAGTTTTCTAAGGCTTCTACCCACAATATATCATCATATTTGAGACGAACCAGCGAAGAATTTTTTTTAATAAAAATTTCTTCTTTTCCAATGGTACTTAAGTTACTTTGCTTAACCCGATTCATGGCTTTTTCAATTGCCTTATAGAAACGAGCAAATACAACGGGTTTTAATAAATAATCGGTAACGTCATATTCAAATGCATTGAGAGCATATTTGCCTTTAGCAGAAACGATAATAATTTGAGGCAAGTTTTTTAAAGCGTCAAGAAAATCAATGCCGCTCATTTCTGGCATTTCGATATCTAAAAAAATGAGATCTATATTTTCATGCTGTTTAATAAAATTAATTGCTTCAACAGCTGTAGAAAATGATCCAGAAAGGGTAAGACTTTCAGTTTTATTAATGAATTCTTCAATTACCCTTCTTGACAGCTTATCGTCGTCTATAATAATACAATTCATCTATAAAAAAATAGCTTTTATCCAAAGATAATAGAATTTTGTCAAATAAAAAGAAATTATTTATCTATAATTCATTTCTTCAGAACAGTTGCATTTATTAAAGGTCAGGTTTTCCCTTGTAAATATTTTCAAAGAAATATTTTTCAATTAATTCAGGTTTTTTAATTGACTTTTTTAACCAGTCCAGTTTAATATCAATCAATTCTTCATTTGAAATTTTCCAATCAATTGATGATTGCCTTAATTTTGATGAGATTTGATGAAGAATTATTGCTGCAGACACAGAGATGTTAAAACTTTCAGTAAATCCATACATAGGGATTTTGACAAATTCATCAGCCATTTCCTCTACTCTTGCTGTAATACCTGAAAGTTCGGCACCAAAAACAAATGCAACTTTTCCGTTTGTCAAATCAAAAGATTCAAGGTTAGCATTTTTTGCATGTGATGAAGTGGCCACAATTCTGTAACCTTTCTTTTTTAATTGTGAAATTGCCTTCTGAGTATTATTTCCTGAATGACTGTATTTGTATATGCTAAGCCATTGTTCTGCACCAAGAGTAATTTCAGAGTTCAACTGATATTGATTGTGATTTTCAATAATGTGTGCATCCTGTATACCCAGGCAATCACAGGTTCGTAAAATTGCACTTGCATTATGAAGTTGGTAAACATCTTCTAAAACAATAGTTATATATCGTGTGCGATTGAGCAGGTTATTATTAATTAGTTTAATACGTTTTGGACTAATAAAGCTTTCTAAATATTCAATGAGTTCTTCTTTCATAACAAAGTGTCAAATTGAAAAAATGAAATGATGCAAATACATTAAAATTATATTAAGTTGTTTTACTTATGAAATTCTAATCATGTTTCATTCATAGAAATTTAAATTTTAGAATTTTATAATTACAGGAAAAACCTCCATAATATATTTATCAACTATTGCGATTAGCTAAATCATTAGTATTTCATAATTACTACTGATGCGTTAAAATTGATTGTTAAATAAATCATATTGTTCTTTGAAATTTTGATTGACTTGCAATTCGGTAAGTAGCTCTTTTACGGGCGTTTTATCAAATGCTGAAATACCTAGAATCTGCATTGTTTCATAAATTGACAAGTTGCTCTTAAGTGTGTATTTGACATAGGCTACAATGAGATAAGTGCAAATTGCTACCCAAATATGGATATTTACTGCATTTTCTGAATGTCCCCAAAGTGTTTTTATTGTCAAATTCTGCTTTATCCATTTAAAGAAAACTTCTATTTGCCAACGATTACGGTATAGATGTGCAATTTCAAGCGCTGAGACTTCAAAGTTATTGGTTAGAAAAACAAGCATTATATCCTTTTCATCATCGTAATACTCAACCATTCGAAGTTTTTCCGGATATAGTTGCTTTGATTTATAACCTTCTAGTTTTATAGTCTTATCACTTCTTAGACCAGTTTTTTCATCAATATTGTAATTGCTTTCAATGACCGCAAAATCTAATGATACCTTTGCCCTTGTGACAAAGAAAGCGTTTGCTTTATGAAAATTATATAAAGAAGCAAAATCAATATAGGCTTTATCCATTAGATATATAGCACCGGGCAAGGGAACAATCACGTCAAGTATATTGCTATCATGGTATTTACCGTCTGTGATGAAAATAAAAGTTGGTATGTTTCCTCTTAAATCGAGCAATGTGTGAACTTTTATTGCTCCTCTGGAGTATTTCCCTTTTGCCCAGCTAAAAAGCTTAATGCTTAAAGAAATTGTTGTTGAATCAAGAGCAAATAAATCGTTGTCAATGTCAATATTAGGAATTGTGCTGTTAGCGTAAAGTGGCCTGACTTGTTTTATCAGATACTCTCCAAAATCTGCAAAAATTCTCCAATCTCGCTTCTCGTTTGCTCGGGAAAGTGTTGATTGGTTAACATCTTGCTTAATACCCAGGTGATAAAGCTTATTCCTATGAGCTTTCAAGCATAAACAAACATCCCTTAATGAATTGAGTGAAGTAAGTTGGCCGAAGAAAAGTTGAATAAATTGATTCCAACAGTTTAATTCCCTTACCCGATAATCGCCTCTATAACGTTCTACAAATTTTTTAAACTCATATTTGTTGACAAATTGTAAAAGCTGAGCAAAAACATACTTACCTGAATTCATAATCTTGCACTTAAAATGTGCAAAACTACAGGTCAATTCAAATCAAAAAATCAAAGAACGCTTATAATAAAATTAATATCAATTAAATACAAATGTTTTTAAAAAGTTAACGCATCACTACTATTTCATAATTATAAAATAAAAAAGGAGTACTGGTATGTACTCCCTTTAGAAAAAGAACAAAATTTCTTATTTCTGAACGGCATCTGTCAAATCGCTACCAGCTTTAAATTTAACAACTTTCTTAGCTGCTATTTTGATTTCTTTACCAGTTTGTGGATTTCTTCCGGTTCTGGCGCTCCTTTTAGCAACTGAAAGTGAACCGAAACCAACAAGAGCTACTCTGTCACCTTTTTTTAATGCAGATGTTGTAGCTTTAATGTAAGCATCGAGAGCTTTCTTTGAATCAGCTTTTGTTAAACCAGCTTCAGCAGCAATGGCATCGATAAGTTGTGCTTTGTTCATGACGATAAGTTTTTAGGGTTAGTAATTGTTATTTTTCAAAATGTAGTACAAATATATAGATTTTCTTAGGTTTTGCAAATTTCTATTAAAAAAAATGTAGGTCAAATGGGCTTTTCAGGATAACAAAACTTAATTTAAAGGAGCAAGTATATTTGTATAGGGCGCAGTCAGTCAATCATATAAGCTGTAATCCGCTACCTGCAAGGGCTGTTAATATTTTTTTAATAAAATATTTTACTGTGAAATGGAAAATACTACTTTTGTGCCCGGAGAAATGGCAGAGTGGTCTAATGCGGCGGTCTTGAAAACCGTTGTTCGGGCGACTGAACCGGGGGTTCGAATCCCTCTTTCTCCGCAATAAAAAACAATTGCCCCGAAAGGGGCATTTTTATTTTGAAGCTGACGCAAGCTTGCTTGCAGGAAGCTTCAAAATAAAAATACAAACATGCGAAGCATGTAATTGATTTTATATTGCAGGATTTCCACACACGGGATCATGAAATAATCCCTCATACAATAATTATAAAACTTGTTTGAGTAATTGGAGAAAAATTGAAATTTTAAAGCCTTAAAATGTTATTAAAATGTTATTAAAATGTTATTAAAATGTTATTAAAATTCAATTAAAGATCAGCAAAATAAAAATTTATCTACTATCTGTTTTACTTCCAAATTTAATATCCGAAAGTTTTTTGTTATAAGCCAGCATGATATCTGCAGTTGTAATTAAACCAAGAATTTTGAAAGGTTTTTCAGTTTCGTCCACAACCAATAATTCATCAACCTTGTTGGCAAGCATGAGTTTTTGAGCAAAATCAATTGTTTCGTAAGGATGTACGCTTAAAACCAGTTTTGTCATTAAGTCTTTTGCTGTTCTGATATTGCCATTCCCTTCCTGCAGTAATCGTGTAATGTCCATCATTCTGAAAGTACCTGCCAGTTGTTTGTTTTCATCAATAACAGGAAATAAACGCTGTCTTGTATTTCTTGCCATAAGCAGGATTTCGTCAATAGGTTTGTTAATACTTACAATTACAAATCGTCTTGATTTATCGAAAGCCTCCTGTGAGGTAATTGTTTCGAAAATATCATGTGCATATTCACCAAAATGTGCCTCTGAATGAAATTTTCCAGGTACCTGGCTCTGGTAAATGCTCCACCTTCTGGCTACCAGGTAAGATATTGTGCATACCCACATACTCGGCATCAGCAATTCATAATTACCTGTAAGTTCGCTAACCATAATAATTGTAGAAAGCGGTGTTTTTGCAGCAGCTGCAAAAAAACCTGCCATTCCGACTATTGCAAATGTTGCCGGATGAAGGGTAATTCCCGGAAAAACAAATTGTAAAATGTAACCGGAGGCAGCGCCCAATGTTCCCCCGATAACCATAGAAGGGCCGAAAACACCGGCACTGCCTCCTGAACCGATAGTTGAAGATGTGGTTATTATTTTGCCAATCCCTACAACCAGCAATAGTCCCAATCCTATTTGACTGACCCCGTTCTGGAATATGTCCTGTAATATCCCATAACCTCCATCCATTATATCGATAATATATTTTTTATCTCCGGTAATTTTGATTAATAGTAAAGCAAAACAACCGGTAATCAATCCTCCCAAGCACGGTTTTAAATATCTGGGCATTTTCAGCCTGGTAAATAAGCTTCGCGTTCCATAGAATGTTTTAACGAAAGCGAAAGCAGCCAACGCAAGAAAAAGCGCTTCGATTGTATAAGGTAAAAGTTCCCAGGGATTTGAAAAACCAAATTGTCCTGCATTTGTAAAAATATGCGCCCATCCATATTTGAATGAATAAATAGAATAAGCTATAATTGAAGATACGGTTGCAGGTAAAAGTACTTCAGTTTCAATTTCCATGGATGAATAAAGCACTTCTGCTGAAAAGATAGCGCCTGCCAGTGGAGCTCTGAATATACTTCCTATCCCGGCTCCCATACCGGCTGCCAGTAGCCATCTGCGTGTTTTTAAATCTAATTTAAGCTTTGTGGCAAGAAAGCTGCCAAAACCTGCACCGATTTGCGCTATCGGTCCTTCACGGCCACCAGATCCTCCTGTTCCGATTGTTATAGCAGAAGCCAGCAACTTAACTATCGGTACTTTGGGATTTATAATTCCCTGTTTACGGTGATATGATTTAATGGCTTCATCAGTGCCGTGGCCTTCAGCTTCAGGTGCAAATCTATAAACGATAAAACCGGCAATTAAACCTCCAAGAGCCGGTATAATGATAACAAGATAAGGTTTGTAACTTCCTAAAGAATATGAAAGCCTATGATATTCACCGCCAGGTTCGCCCGGATGCAATCCCATCAGATGGATCATGGCAAATTCTTTCACCAGTCCGAGCATAGTCTGGAACAATATCGCACCCAATCCACTCACTATCCCAACGATTGAACCAAGAATCAGCCATCGTATTGCCAGCCGTATATCAAATTCCCTGCGCAGGGATGTAAGTTTATCAAGAGATTTAAAATCGGAAATTTTCATTTATAAATTTTAGGCAATTATAGAATTCGATTCATATAAAACAATATTATGATACAAAATTATTTAAGAAAATCCGGAAAGTTCTTAAAATAGGATTAAATCATACAAGGTATTTCAATCGAACGGTTATATGGTGTTACTCTTCTTCCATTAACAAGCAATGCAATAACCCGATGAATTATTTCTACTCACAAACAAAAAATGCCCGCCAGGGCATAAAGTTGAAAAATAAAAATGAGACAAGCGAAGCTTGCATTTTTTGTTTGTGCAAGGATCCCCTTTTCGGGATCATGAAATAATCCCTATAGATTTGAAATCTGATTCAAACTAGAACAGGCAATCCCACTTTCAATTCTAAACTATCAAAAGATTGTGAACTCAGTATTAGTAATTAACTTTAACTACCTACGCATATATTTCTCTTTTCTTGATAATCCTTTCTTTTTTCATTAAATTTATATAAGGTTGAACTATGAAAATAATATTTAATTTTTCTTCAACATGAAAAAAATATTTTTTCAGAATAAATCGGACGAAATAGAAATCAAAAGAGTATCCAATATTACCAAAACGTTGTTGCTCATTTCTATTTCCATAACAGTTGTTTTATCGATAATAGAACTATTGGTGACTCCGGTTCTCATGATAAGTGACTACATACTTTGCGCATTTGTAGGCCTGTTAGTAATTGTTTATATTATTTATAGGCTTAATAAAGTAAATTTAGCCGGCACTCTTTATGTTTTGGGAATATGGATAAGCATGACTTCGATAGCTTGGGTGCATGACGGGGTCAGAGATATTTCTATTGTAGCTTACATAATTTCTTTATATGCGGCTTTGCTAATTGCACAAAAAAAGCTAGCATTCTTGTTAAGTATTTTAAGTATTATTTCTCTTTGGAGCCTCTTTTATGCAGAAAGCAATCATTTGATAATGCCTACAAATACCCATTTACTTAATTATAGTTTTGAATTTACCGTAATTCTGATCATAATTTTTACACTTACTTACTTAAATGATCAAAGTTTCAACCTTTCTTATACCAGGATTCAAAAAGAATTTGAAAATCGTTTAAAGGCTGAGGAGAAACTTCAAACAAGAGAAATTCTTTATCAATCAATTTTTGAAAATGCAAACGATGCAATTTTTATTATGAAAGAAGATAGGTTCATTGAATGTAACTGTAAAACTTTAGAAATATTTGGCTGCACAAGAGAACAAATTATTGAATCAAACCCCATATGATTTCTCACCAATAAAACAACCGGACGGACTAGCTTTCAGAAGAAAAAGCCTTACAATATATAAATCAGGCACTAAAAGGAACACCACAGCGGTTTGAATGGCAACATAGCCGTTTTGACAGGACACCTTTTGATGCAGAAGTATCTCTCAACAGAATAGAAATAAATAATGAAGTTTTATTACAGGCAATTGTTCGTGATATAACTGAGCGCAAAAAAGCCGAAGCATTAATTCATGAGAAGGATCAGCGAATCAGAGCAATTTTCGACCATTCATTTGGGTTCATTGGACTATTAGACATCAAGGGTCGGCTAATGGATGCCAATCGTACAGCATTGGAATTTGCAGGTACGAAATCTGAGGAAGTTCTGGGCAAACCATTTTGGGAAACTCAATGGTGGAACCATTCTCCAGAGATGCAGAAAAAGCTTAAAGATGCCGTAAAAAAAGCAGCAAACGGCGAAATGGTGCGGTATGAAGCCAACCTAATTGCAAAAGATGACACTATGCGTTTTATTGATTTCACCTTAAAACCAGTTTATGATGAAAATGGAAAAGTAGTTCTTCTAATTCCCGAAGGTCGTGATATAACTGAACGCAAGAAAGCAGAAGCAAAACTGCTCATTTCGGAAGAAAAGTTCTCCAAATTATTTCATTCCAGCCCGCATGCTATTTTATTGACTGAATTGAAAAGTGGAAAGATTATTGAGGTCAATAATAGTTTTGAAAAATTCTCAGGATATTCTCGCGATGAATTAATCGGGAATTTGGTATTGAATTTGAATATGTATAGTCCGGATGAACGCCAAAGATTTATCTCTTTGTTTAAAGAAAATGGTAATTTCCATAATGTTGAATTTGAAAATAAAAATAGAGCCGGGGATAAATTATTGGTTCTGGCATCAGCAGCATTGATTCAAATAAATGAAGAACCTCATGCAATTACAATTCTTTACGATATTACTGAGCGTAAAAAATCTCAGGAGGAGCTGCAGCATAGCGAGGAAAAATTCTCGAAGGCATTTCAAATGTCTCCGCATTCAATGGCTATTTCCGGAGAGAAAGATGGAATTTACTATGATGTCAACAAGGCATTCCTTTCCCTGACAGGATTTACTAGGGAAGAAGTGGTTGGTTCCAATTCACTGGACTTAAACTTATGGGTTGATCCTGAAATACGGCAAAAGTTCAGGGTCGAAATAGAAGCTAATCACGAAATTAATTTATATCCTGTTTCTCTGCGGATGAAGTCAGGGGAAATTAGGGATATTCTTTATTCCGCATGTGAAATTCAAATCGGTGGTAAGCTTAATACACTGTCAATTGCTTTTGATATTACTGACAGAACGAAGGCAGAAGAAGCATTGCATGAGAGCGAGGAGCGTTACCGACTGCTAGTGGAAAATATGCCGATTGGCATGGTTGTATCTCAAGAAGATATTATCTTATATGCAAATTCGACAGTATTAACTATTATAAAGGCACATAATGGAAATGATTTAATTGGTAAATCAGTATACGAATTCATTCCTTTAGAATATAAGGAAAGAAGTCAGGCTAGACGAAATAGCCTTTCGACTTCCTCACTTATGTCTGGAGTTGAAGAGTTCAAGCTTATAAGGTTAGATCAAACACTTGTTGATGTCGAAATTTTAGCTGTACGAATTATTTATAATGGAAAACCTGCAATATTAAACCTCTTAAGCGATATCACTGAACGTAAGCAGGCTGAGGAAGCCCTTAAGGCAAGTGAAGAAAGGTTCAAAGAACTTGCAAAGTTGTTACCACAGACTGTATTCGAATCTGATCTAAGTGGAAATCTTACTTACGTTAATCAAATGGCTTTCACCTCATTTGGTTATACTCCTGATGATTTTAGGAAAGGTTTGAATGCATTTAATATGATAATTCCTGATGAAAGATCCCTTGCAACTGAAAAACTTGCTATTATTTTGTCCGAAAAGAAATCATCAATAAGTGAATATACAGCATTAAGAAAAGATAACTCCACATTTCCAATCGTATTATATACAAATGCCATTATTAGCAATAGTCAGGTTATTGGATTAAGAGGTTTAATTTTTGACATTACCGAACGTAAGTTAGCAGAAAGTGCCATTATAAAAAGTGAAGAACGATTGCAGAAACTTGTAAATTCTGTCACCGATTATATATACACAGTTAAAATTGAAAATGACAAAGTAATAGATACAACTCATGGCGAAGGTTGTATATCAGTTACAGGTTATACAACGGAAGAATTTAAAAGTGATGATTATTTATGGTTTAACATCATTTATATAACTGACAGGGAGGCTGTAAAAGAACAAGTCTCCAGATTAATGCAGAATAAAGAAGCTGTGCCTTTGGAACATCGTATCATTCATAAAAACGGATCCATACGATGGGTGAGAAATACTCCGGTACTAAACTTCAATTCCAAAAATGATTTAATCAGTTATGATGGATTAATTGCAGATATTACTGAACTAAAAGAAGCTCAACGACAGATTTTGAGTGCTACCATTGAAGCCGAAGAACGGGAACGAAATTATTTTGCTAAGGAACTTCACGATGGTTTGGGCCCGCTATTGTCGTCGATCAAGTTGTATTTTCAATGGTTTAACAAACCTGAATTACAGACTCCCAAAGAAGAATTACTTACCAATATTAATGCCGTTATTCACGAAGCTATAACATCGGTAAAGGAAATTTCGCATAAATTAAGTCCGCATGTACTTATTAATTTTGGGTTAATATATGCCGTTAAATCTTTTATTGAAAAATTGAAAGATACTTCACGAATTAACATCAAACTTAAATCGAATATTGAACAAAGATTAGACAAGGATATTGAAATTACCTTATACAGGGTTATCATTGAATGTATCAATAATACAGTAAAATATGCAAATGCCAAGAAAATAATAATTGAAATAATCAAAAAACAGAATCAAATTGATTTTAACTATACTGATAATGGCATTGGTTTTATCTATGATGAAACAGTAAAATCAAGCAAAGGTCTCGGACTATTCAATATGCAAAACAGGATTGAAATTTTAGGTGGTAATTTTGAAATTGAGACTCATCCCGGCAAAGGAGTTAAAATAAAAGTTACGGTCAATACTTAATTAGTAAATGCATGAAAATTTAAATGTTCTAAAAAATAAATATTAAATGATGAACCTGCCTTGCCGTTAAGCAAGTGTTGATTATAGAATAATGAAGTTTAGGCAATTCGTATTCAGAAATACTTCGCGTTTATGCACAAAGCGATGAGAACATCAAGTTCAGTTGCTAATAACAAAATATTGAGTAAAAAAAATAAAGTTTATATTCTTTAACGTTAGATTCGATTTAAATTTATATTATTTAACAAATGAAAATGAGACATTATGGCAACTAATATCAAAATTATCCACGCAAGCGATTTCATCAAAGTGACCCCGGAAGGACGACTCGATCTCGAAAAGTCGAAGAAAATACTTTTAGAAATAGTTTCGGCCTCTGCTTCTTTGACTGACTATGAAACACTCTTAGATACGCGCAATACGCAATCGGTATTATCTATAACAGATCTTTGGTATCTTGCAGAAGGACTCTTCCAGTTTCGTAAGATATTTAATCGAAAGACTGCTATTCTATGTCCAATTGAAGGATTTGATCATGCAGGGTTTTTCGCACTCTGCGCCCAAAACAGAGGTTACCTAATCAAGGCATTCTCTTCGTATGAGAACGCAATCCAATGGTTGATTGAGAATTAGTCAGATACTAATTTAGAAGTTTGAGCCGATATTTTGAATGGTAATATTTTCCAGTTATGGCAAAAAATTTGAAACGAGAAATTAATTTTTAAATTGACCTTTTTTTTTATTTTTATATGTATTAATTTAAAAATTTGTAATATGTCATTACCATCAATAATCCTGGTTGATGATCATCAGATTTTTAGAACCAGTCTAAAATCATTAATAATGAATGAAAAAATCGGAACAGTAATTGGTGAAGCGTCAAACGGCAAAGAATTTCTTGATGTACTGGAAAAAGAGGTACCGGATCTGGTATTGATGGATATTGATATGCCAGAAATGGATGGATCAGAAGCTACAATGTTGGCAATAGAAAAACATCCCGACCTTAAAATACTTGCACTCACTATGTTTGGTGAGGAAAACTATTATTTTAAAATGGTTAAAGCTGGCGTAAAAGGTTTTTTATTAAAAACTTCTGATATTAAGGAATTGGAAATCGCTATTAAAGATGTGACTACCGGTGAAACCTATTTTTCAAATGAACTGCTTAGAAAAATCATAACCAATTTTGATAAAAAAACTTCTCAACAAGTTCAGGAAACCAATATACTTACTGATCGTGAACTCGATGTAATTAAACTCATATGCGATGGCATGACCAACGAGGAAATCGCAGAAAAACTTCACATCAGTCCAAAAACCGTTAAGGGCCATCGTGCAAATCTCCTGGCCAAAACCGGGTGTAAAAATGCGCCCAGCATGGTACTTTATGCAATTAAGAATAAGATTATAGAGATCTAAGAATTAAGAACAAAGAGCAAAGAACCAATAGACCATAGCCGTTTGCCATTGGCAAAAGGATAGAAGTTAAAGACTTATAGCAAAACTTCCAATTACCTTTCAAAATTTAATCCAGACATCACAACTCCTTAGCTTTTTTTTATTTCTCCTCCCCTTTGGGGAGGCTGGGTAAGGCCTTTATCTATCTCCCCCTCCTTTTGTACTATCCTAATCCAATCATTTAGTACTGGATAAAATCGAACCTTTTTCCAATTAAATCAGGCTTTTATCCTCTTTCAAACTGCATGGTATGCAAAGTACTTTTACTTGTAATTTAAAGATAAAAAAAGATGGAAACGAAAAAGCTTAATATAGTAATTGTTGATGACAATAAATCATTTCGGGAAGCAGTCAAACAATTTCTAACAGATGAATTAAACTATGAAGTAGTTGGTGAAGCTTCAAGTGGTATCGAGTTTCTGCAATTGATAAAGACTGTCATAGTTGATGTAGTTCTTATGGATATTCAGTTGCCGGAACTTGACGGTATAGCAGCTACAAAAAAATGGTGTTTGCATAATCCACATACAAAAGTTATTGCAGTTACTATGTTCACAGAAAAAGCATATTTGGCACCACTTATTGAAGCAGGGTTTAAAGGTTGTGTTTTTAAGACAAGTTTCTTTACGGAAATAGTAGATGCTATTGAAAAAGTTCATAAAGGTGGTTTGTACTTTAATATGAACCTACCTATAAATGATTTTATTAAATAATATGATAGTATTTCCAAAAGGAAGAAACAATCAAAACATTAAAATTATGGACCCAATACTTCAAAAATTCCGGAGCAAATTTATAGAAGAAGCGCAAGGTTTATTAGATCGACTTGAAAAAGATCTACTCGATATCGAAAATAAACCCGACAAAAACGACTTAACTGAATCGGCTTTCAGGGCAATGCACACCCTCAAAGGAATTAGCAGTATGTACGGTTTCGATTTCATAAGCGAATTTACACATCACCTTGAAAGTATATGGCAGAGTGTGCGTGAAAACAAATTGCAATTTAATAAGGAAATTTTCGAAGTTACATTTAATGCTATTGATCATATCCGTAATCTATTGGATGATGAAAAATTAGAAAACGCAGAAAACAAGACCAATCACAAAACTCTCTTGGATACTGTAATCCGCATTAGTAATATAACTTCAACTACAGAATCGAGAATAGAAGAAAAAGTAATTAAAGTCAGGCATGATATAAATTCCTGGCACATCTTACTAAAAATAACCGAACAACTATTTTTCCGTGGCATAAGCTTAAAAAATATAATTGGTGAGTTGATTGCTTTGGGCGAATATGAAATTTCAAAATTAGAAAGCCTCAGTGATAAAGAAACTGATGTTTGGAGCATTATTTTTACTACAGAGGCTACAGAAGATGAAATTAAAGAAATATTCCTGTTTATTGAGGATGATTGCACATTGGTTAATTTGGCAAAAGGCAATATTCTTTCAAGTAAGTACAAGGAAGAAATTGCAACTGAGAAACAAGAACACATAATATCTCTTTTAGAATATTCAGAAAATTTGCAAAACCATAAGTCAGAACCTGAAAGTACTGAAGAAAATAAAAAATCAAATGAATATTCAGAACACGTCAAACAAACTGTAAGACGCATTTCTGTGGATGCTGCAAAACTCGATCGCTTAATGTTCCTTGTAAGTGAGCTTATTACTTTGAACTCACAGCTAAACCTTACCGCTCGCAATGGCAGCATTGAACAAATGGCACCCTATCTTGAAAAAGTAGATATGTTGTCTAAACAATTTCGTAATAATGCCCTCGAAATAAGGTTAGTTCCTCTAAATGATACCGTATTGAGGTTTCAACGACTAATCCGTGACTTGTCTCTTCAGTTAGGGAAAAAGGTAGAATTTAAAACTTGTGGCACTGAAACAGAACTCGACAAAAACACGATAGACCAACTGGCCGAACCGCTCATGCATATTATCAGAAATTGTATTGATCATGGCATTGAAACACCGGAGAATAGAATTAAAAAAGGCAAACCCGAACAAGGAGGCATAGGATTAACTGCATACAATTCGGGAAGCTATGTATTTATTTGTATCTCGGATGATGGCAACGGTATTGATATTGAAAAAGTCAAACAAAAAGCAATAGACAAAGGCATATTGAAGCCTGCAGATAATCCAACTGATCAGGAAATACTAGATTTAATTTTTCTTCCAGGTTTCACTACTGCACAGAGTTTAACATCAGTCTCGGGCAGGGGAGTAGGTCTGGATGTGGTAAAAAAGCGTATTGCCGAATCTAAGGGGAGAAGTAATGGTAAGCTCCGACCCGGGCATTGGCACCACTTTTACTTTGAAAATCCAGCAATCTCTGTCTATTATAGATACCTTATTATTTACAGTTGACAGTACATATTTTACTGTACCTATTTCGGAAATTGAAATTTGCATGCAGGTTAATACCGATGAAATTAACGAAAGCAGGAACACCGCTGTCATTCCATTTAAAGATCATCTGATACCGTTTATCGATTTAAGGCGCATGTTTAATATGGAAAGTAGCAATGGAGAAATGACCAAAGCCATAATTATAAGAAATGAAAACAAAGAGTTGGCTTTGCTGTCCGATAAGATTATTGGCGAACACCAGGCTGTCTTAAAGCCTTTGGGCAAATCATTCCAGGACCAAAAGTATATTACTTCTGCCAGCCAACTGGGAGACGGCAACATGGCATTTATGATTGATACAAACGCACTATTAAAACAAAGCAGTTATTAAAAAATAAAATATAAACACTTAAAAACAAAAAATTATGAATAACACTTTTTTATCGTTTATCATTTGCGATGAATTGTTCGCCGTAAATGTATTAAAGGTGCTCGAGGTGCTTCAACAGCAGAATGTCACGAAAGTGCCTAATGCACCTGGTTACATAAAAGGTATCATCAATTTCAGGGGTGAAGTTGTACCCGTTTTCGAATCGAGGGTTAAGTTCAACTTATCTGAACGCAGAAATGATGAGCCTTATGTAATTATTGTTTTCGACCTGTCTTCCGGAAACGACTTGTTCCGCATTGGAGCCATAGTCGATAAAGTGCAAGATGTAATCTCTATTTCTGATGAAGAAATCAAACCGGTCCCCGCCATGAGCAAGGATTTCAATACTGATTTTCTTGAGGGTATTTTTAAACTTAACGAAAAATTTATCATGCTGCTTGATGTTGAAAAAGTATTTACCAAGAGCGAGCTTAATAAATTAAAGGAAAAAATAGAAGTTGAATAAAAAGGAAATTATTAACAATTTAAAACATACAATTATGAAATTCAAAAACTTAAAAATCAGGACAAAATTATTATTGAGTTTTCTAACAGTAATAATTATAACAGTAATAATAGGAATAATTGGAATTATCCGATTAAATGACAATGGCAGGGCAGATAAGTTTCTTTACAGCTATAGTACTCTAGCGTTGGGCGATCTGAATATTATGTCAACTAACCTGGAAAAAATCAGGATTTGTTATCGCGATATTCTTATTAAACACAATATTGCAAATAACACAGAAATCCAAATTGGAAAAATAGCCGATTTACGAAACCAGACCGACGAAGCCTTTAAGCGTTACCAAAAAAGTATCAGTACGAATGAAGGTTTGATAAAGTTTAAAGATTATAAAACAAAATGGTCAGAATACAACAGGAATGTTGAAATTATGTTAGGCTTAAGCACTGAAGGAAATTTGCATGGAGCCGAAACTAAATTGATGGATACTAATTTTATCAATGCAAGTAATGCATGTGAAACCGCTTTAGAAAATCTGGTTATCCAAAGAACCAATAATGGCAGAAAAGTTGCAGAAGAGAACGCTTCTAAAGCCCAAACAGCAATTATTTTGATGATTGGTTTGATTGTGCTTGGTTTGGTTGTTTCGTTAACTATTGGTTTGGTCATTTCGAATAACATTACAAAAGGAATAAACAGAATTTCACAAGTTGCCGGCAAAATAGCCTTGGGGGATTTGAATGTTGATACTAATAGCAATTCAACAGATGAAATTGGACAAATGATGATTGCTTTTCAGGAAATGAAAGGTTCTATTGGTATTATGCTAGCAAGTATTGAGTCCATGGCAAAAGAACAAAAGGCAGGAGATGTTGAAGCCCGCTGCAGCCTTACAGAACTTAAGGGGTCATACAACGATTTAGTAAAAGGGGTGAACGATTCTTTGGATATTATTACCCTGCCTGTAATTGAATCAATTGGTTTAATGAACGAATATGCACAAGGTGATTTTACCAAGCAAATGCGAGTTTTACCGGGTAAACAAATTATTTTAACTGAAGGGTTAAACAATATCCGCACCAATGTATTGGCACTTATCAATGATGCAAACATGCTTGCAACGGCCGCAGTTGAAGGGAAACTTTCAACCCGTGCAGACGTCACAAAACATCAGGGCGATTTCCGCAAAATAGTCGAAGGGGTCAACAATACCCTAGATGCAGTAATTGGTCCATTAGGTATTGCTGCTATATACATTGAGCGTATTTCAAAGGGTGATATGCCAGAGCTTATCAGCGAAAGATACCAGGGCGATTTCAATACTATTAAGGACAACCTGAATATTTTAATAAGAGCACTTAACCAAGTGATTGAAAAATCGAAAATGATTGCGACTGGTGATTTAACGGTTAGTCTCGAAAAACGCTGTGCCAATGATGAACTTATGGAAGCACTGAACACTCTGGTAAAAACAAATGCATCTACAATAAATGAATTCAAATTGGCAGTTGAAAATATCGTACTAGCCAGCCAGCAATTGCAGGCCGTTTCGGAACAAATTTCACAGGGTTCCACAGAACAGGCAGCCTCAACTGAAGAAGTTACAAGCAGCATGGAAGAAATGGTATCTAATATAAACCAAAATGCCGATAATGCTAAACAGACTGAAAAAATTGCATTACAGGCATCGGGTGATATTAATCAGGGAAACAAGTCGGTAAGTGTTACTGTAGATGCTATGAAACGAATAGTCGATAAAATAACTGTTGTAGGTGAAATAGCTGAAAAAACAGATTTGCTTGCCATTAACGCCGCAATTGAAGCAGCCCGTGCCGGAGAACAAGGAAAAGGTTTTGCAGTAGTTGCTGCTGAAGTTCGCAAATTGGCCGAAAACAGTCAGGCTGCTGCCAAAGAAATCAACGAATTATCCAAATCGAGTGTGAAAATTGCAGACGAATCTGGTGCATTATTGACAAAAATAGTCCCGGATATTCAAAAGACTGCTGTTCTTGTTCAGGAAATTGCTGCATCAAGTATGGAAATGAATTCAGGCGCAAATCAAATAGGCAATGCAATTACTCAACTGAATTCTGTTACACAACAAAATGCTTCGGCCGCTGAAGAAATGTCTTCAAGCGCTATGGAGTTGGCACGTCAGGCAGAACAATTGCAGGAGTTATCGGCTTATTATAAAACTGATTTAGATGTCAGTAATGCTGCAAAATTTCGCAGGGAAAAAGATAAATTAAAACCTGCATTAAGTCAGTTTCATACTGTCCCAAAAGTATCTGCCACTGTGGACAAAGTTACAATTCAAATGCCTCATGAGGATAATCAGGATAATAAATACGAAAAGTTCTAAACTACAAATGCCGGAATCTGGTTTCCAGAATCCGGCATCCGTTGAACACAGGCTAAAATTATGAGAAAAGTTTATACATCTTATTAATAAAACATTTAAAACTTTAATTTATGAAAACATTTGTAGCATCATCATCAAAAGTAGAAGTAAATGGAGAAACCATTTATTCAATTATCGATGGAATGGGAGTTTTTAAAACTACAGCCATCAAGATATTAAGTGAAAACGGAATTGCCAATCCTCAACCTGGCGAATGGTATGGCCAACAATTATGGCTCAATGCATTCAAAAATATTGCCGAGAAGGTTGGCGAATCTACACTTTATAACATCGGGCAGAAGATACCCGAAAATGCCAAGTTTCCACCTGAAATAAATGACATTCACAAAGCCCTTTCAGCAATTGATGTTGCCTATCACATGAATCACAGAAACGGGGAAATAGGTGAATATAAATACGAAAAAACGGGTGAACATTCTGCTAAAATTACCTGCACAAATCCTTATCCGGATGAATTCGACAAAGGAATTATTTTTCAGATGGGTAAAAAATTTGCACCAACAGGAGCTGCTGTTTCTGTAAAAGTTGACGATAGTAAACCTACAAGGACTAAAGGTTCTGATTCAACTACATATTTAGTTGCCTGGTAATTGATTTTAAGGTTTAGGTTAACAAAAAGTTATTTAGTTGCACTGATTAAAGATTGCAGGAGAATTAGAAATTCCTGCAATTTTTTAATTTGAAACAACTCTCATAGCATCATGAAATAATTCCATTGCACTTAAAAACTGATGCAAGCTTGCTTACAAAAAACAAAAAAAGGCAAACCAAGTATAATGAATTTAATGAACGGGGTTACTCAAAATAAACATTAAAATAACTTTGGGGTTTATTAATAATTAGGTATAAATTGCTTTATTAACAAAATAAATTTATAACTATGAATGAAAAAAAACAAATGCAAAGTCAGCACTCGTCAGGCAAATATTATTGTCCTATGAAATGCGAAGGCGATAAAACTTATGATCAACCCGGAACATGCCCGGTATGCAATATGCACCTTGTCCCGGTTGGTGAAAAAGGACATCATTAATAATCGGGTTTTCATATAGACATTGACGTCAAAGAAATTAAAAAAGATTCACACAAAGGCAAAAATAAAGAATCGCCAAGGAATGCGAATACTGCAATTATACTTTGCGTTACTTTGTTTAATACTTTGCGATCCTTTACGAGAAAGAATTTTATTCTACTCGGATGGTTTTATTTAATTATGGGAAATAAAGAAAGAACTAAAGTTAAGATAAAAGGCAATGAATTTTTCTGCTCTATGAAATGTGAGGGTGAAAAAGTTTATTATGAACCCGGCGTATGTCCTGTTTGCAATATGTTTCTGGTAGCCGTTAATGCCAGTAGGGTGTCTCAAAGTTACCCCGTTGGTTATGTAAAAGAATCTTTGCAAGGTGACAAATATTACTGTCCTATGCAATGCGAAGGTGATAAAACTTATGATCAGTTTGGCGATTGCCCTGTTTGCGGTATGCATCTGCAAAAAGCAGTCAGTATTTTAACTTCAAAAATTATTTATTCCTGCCCAATGCATCCTGAAGTAAAACAGGAAAAACCAGATGTATGTCCTAAATGCGGTATGAACCTTATTCTTGAAAAAGGAGTAATAGATGACGATGAAGCCAAAGCATTCAGAAGAATGGCAAATAAGTTATGGATGGCAGTAGTTCTGTCTGTCCCGGTTTTTATTATTGCAATGGCCGATCATATACCATTTGTGCACTTCGATTCTTTTGTCAATAAAAATATCTTGAATTGGTTACAGTTTTTATTTGCAACACCGGTTGTTGTATTCCTGGGTTGGGAATTTTTTAAAAGGGGTTGGAATTCCATTCGCCGCTGGTCACCAAATATGTGGACTTTAATATCAATTGGTGTAGGTGCAGCATATTTATTCAGTGTATTTGCGCTTTTCTTTCCCGGATTTTTTTCACATCAATTTAAAGACATACATGGAAATGTAAATCTTTATTTTGAAGCGGCGACGGTTATTTTAACTCTTGTGATATTAGGGCAAGTATTGGAACTGCGGGCACACAGCAAAACAAATTCAAGTATAAAAGCATTAATGCAATTGGTTCCAACTATTGTAAGAATTATTAGAAATGGCAAAGAAGAAGAAATCCGCCTTGAAGATGTTAAAGTAGGAAATATTCTCAGGGTAAAACCAGGTGAAAAAATTCCTGTAGATGGAGAAATAATAGAAGGCTCTGCAATTATAGATGAAAGCATGATTACCGGTGAGCCGATGCCGGTTGAAAAATATAAAAATGACAAAGTAATCGGAGGAACAATAAACGGCAAAACTTCTTTTGAAATGAAAGCCAAAAAAGTTGGTTCTGATACTATACTTGCCCGAATTATTGAAATGGTTAACGAAGCTGGTCGTTCTAAAGCTCCGGTTCAGCGGTTTGCTGATGTTGCAGCAAAATATTTTGTTCAAACAGTAGTTCTTGGATTTATTATAACTTTTGCTGTTTGGGCAATTTGGGGACCACAGCCATCGTATGTTTATGCATTTGTAAATGCTATTTCTGTTCTAATAATTGCATGTCCTTGTGCACTTGGATTAGCTACTCCAATATCTGTAGTAGTTGGTACCGGTTGGGGAGCACAGCATGGCGTATTAGTTAGAAATGCCGCTGCAATTGAAGAAATGAACAAAGTCAATGTTTTAATAATTGACAAAACAGGTACTTTGACTGAAGGCAAACCCAGCTTGAATGAATATAAGTTGTATTGGAAATATAGCAACATCGAAATACTTCAGTTGGCTGCATCTCTTGATGCTTATAGTGAACATCCCATTGCAGAAGCTATTGTAAAAGGTGCAAAAAACATGAAAATTGATTTGTTGAAGCTTGACAATTTTGAATCAATTCCTGGGAAAGGAGTTCAGGCTTTATATAAAGGAAAGCAAATAGGATTGGGTAATTTCAGTATGCTAGCTGATAATAATATTTCTCTTTCACCGGAATTAGTAAAGCATGTTGATGAATTACAGCAAAGAGGTCAAACTGTGGTTTATCTGATTTATGAAGGAATGGCACAGGGAATAATTAGTGTTTCAGATGCAATAAAGAAGAATTCATACGATTCAATAAAAAAATTGCAGGAACAGGGAATAAAAGTTCTGATGTTCACCGGCGATAACGAAACCACAGCCAAAATGGTTGCTGATGAGCTCCAACTTGACGGATACAAATCATGTTGTTTGCCAGAAGATAAATTTAATAAAGTAAAAGAGTTGCAACAGAAAGGTAATATTGTGGCTATGGCCGGCGACGGAATTAATGATGCGCCTGCACTTGCGCAGGCTAACGTTGGTATAGCAATGGGCAATGGAACTGATATTGCCATGCAGAGCGCTGAAATTACTTTAATAAAAGGTGATCTTAACGGAATTGTCAGAGCAAGAGAATTAAGCAAAAATGTAATGAGAAACATTAAGCAAAACCTGTTCTTTGCTTTTATTTATAATTCTGTTGGAGTACCCGTTGCTGCAGGGCTTCTATATCCATTATTTGGTATTTTATTAAGCCCCGTAATTGCAGCTGCCGCTATG
This sequence comes from uncultured Bacteroidota bacterium, assembly GCA_963851385.1. Taxonomy (GTDB): domain Bacteria; phylum Bacteroidota; class Bacteroidia; order Bacteroidales; family DTGW01; genus CAWEFA01. Next base: position 80,627 of record CAWKPE010000016.1, read on the forward strand.
AGTTTTAGTTCGGTTTCAGTTATATCAAATGCATTAAGGTTAAGAAATAAATAATTTCAGGTTAAATAAAGTTAAAGTTATTATTCAATGCAAGCTATTGTACAGATATTGTGTCTAATGTGCAGAAGTTTGAATAACACATTAATATGAAAATATTGTTAAGTCAACTTCTCTTAAATAGAGCATATTATAAACAATTAAAATTATTTGATATGAAAAAGATGGCAATAGCATTTATAGTTGCAATTTCACTTGGAATGTTGATCCCGGTAAATGCACAAATGCACGGAAATATGACGAAGGATTCTACCCACTGGGAAGGAATGCATAAAAAAATGATGAGTAATCATGGAAATATTGGAGATATGAAGGAAAATGGCATGAGGGAAAGGAAGCCATGGATGATGCATGATGGCAGAGGCAATAAGATGTCAGTTGAAAGGCAATTAATGCATTATGCAATACTTGTGAAAAGACTTCCCGGTATGCAGAATGAATTAGGTCTAACTGACGATCAGGTTTCAAAACTGGTAGATTTACAGACTGCTTTTATAAAACAAAAAGCTGATCTGAAAGCCGATCTCACAAAAAAGGAATTGAAACTGAAAAATTCTTTAAAGAATAATGCTTCATCTAAGGAAATAAGCGAGCAATTGACTTCCTGTGCTGCATCAAGGATAAGCATAGGTGTGGCTGCTTATGAAACTGCAAATAATATGAAAAGTGTATTGAATGACTCGCAGAAGCAAAAACTAAATGAGAGATTTGAAAAACTTCATTCTTCTGCTCATTCTTGTGAAATGAATAAGTAATATTTTGAAGTATCATTAAATAGTGTAATGATTTATTGTTTGAAAATGAAATGGGGCTGTTAGTCTAGCCCTATTTTTTTTTAATATTTGTTGTAAAAATTTTAAATTGGATAATGAATAAACGATATCATTTAATTCTTTATTGGAGATATCGTAAATAATTGCACAAATAGAAATTGAAAAAAATAAATTAAAGAATAAAAAATCTGACTTAGTAATATTCTTCATGTTAGGCGACATGTGGAATAATTTAAAAAATGTTGTATCTTTCTTTTTCAAAATTCAATTAAATGGCTGACAAATATCTGCAAGTCTAATTTGCCAATGAAAAGTGCGAAAGGATCATATCAAAACCACAGTAAAGAGATTATTAAAAAAGTCAACTTTTTTTCTGAAAATTTTTTCTCTGGCTTTGCATTGTGTAAGATTATTGCAGATAATCTTGGTCAGGCAATAGATTTTGAATTTGTAACAATAAATGAGGCTTTTGAAATTTTTACGGGTAAAAAAAAGGAAGAAACTATTGGTCACAAATGCTCTGAATTGTTTAGGACATATAATAGCCCTAAGTTCAATTGGATTGATATAGTCGGAACGGTTGCATTAAAAAAATCAAAAGCTAAATTTTCCTTTTATGCAGAAAATGCTCAAAAATGGTTCTCAATTACTATTTTTAGTCCTGAAAGTGAATACTTCATTATTTTGCTCGAAGATATTTCAATAATAAAAAATTCAGAAATTCAATTAAAACAAAAGCAAGAAGAAATAGAACAACTCAATAGCGAATTCAGAAAACAGAACCAGGAACTTGCTGAGAGGAATGAAATACTGGCTGCCTTAAATGATAAGCATTTAATGGTTATTAAAAAACTTCGCGAAAGCATTCTGCAAACTGAGAAAGTACATAATCAATTACTTGATAGCGAAACAACTGCGCGGGCAATTATTGATGCTGCTTCAGATATAATTCTATTACTCGATTCAGATAGTACGATAATTGACTGCAATGAGAGCCTTTTAAAAAGTTTTAAGCTTACAAAAGAACAGGTCATAGGAAAAACAATTTTCAACTTTTTCCCTCCGGAAGTTTCTAAAGTCAGGGAAGATGCATTTAAGAAAGTTATTGCTACCGGTGAAAAAGAAATTATTAGAGACATAGGTAATGACGGTTTTTATGAAACTACTATTTCTCCTTTTTTTGATCAAAATAATAAAGTAACCAAGATTGTAATTATTGCCCGCAACATTAGTGAACGTTTTAAGGCACAGCAAGAACTTCTTGAAAGTGAAAGAAAATACCGTCTGTTAGCAGAAAACTCAGAAGATGTAATATGGACTTATGAAATAAAAACCAGGAAATTCTCATATATCAGTCCTTCTATTACTAAACTTCGTGGATATACAGTAGAAGAGGCAATGGCAGGTTTACCTGAAAATGCCTTGATTTCTCCATATAATGACAATTTACATGAAAGAATTGAACAGAGAATTAAGGCTTTTGAAAATGGAGACCAGTCTTTACTGGTTCATACCTATCAGGTAGAACAACCATGTAAAGATGGCTCAATTAAACCGGTTGAAATTGTTTCAAAATTTATTACTGATGAAAACGGTAAGGTAATTGAGATACTTGGAATATCTCGCGACATCAGCCAGCGAAGGGAAATCGAGTGCCAGTTGAAAAAAGCATTAGAGCTGGCTGAAGAAAGCGACAGGTTGAAATCAGCATTTCTGGCAAATATGTCTCACGAAATCAGAACACCAATGAATGGTATTATTGGGTTTGCCGATTTATTAAATAATCCAAACCTCGAACCTGCAAAGTTAGCCAGATATGCAGAAATAATTAATATAAATGGTAAACACCTTCTTTCTATTATAAATGACATTATTGACATATCCAAAATTGAAGCCGGCCAGATTTCAATTAATGAAACAGAAGTTGATATAAATGGTTTAATAGAAGATATTGTTTCCTTTTTTTCTACGGTAAAGTTTCGTAATCCAAATGTTATTATCAAGTTCAATTCAAAACTACAAGTAAACGATTCATTGGTTTATACTGATGAAGTTAAATTAAGACAAATATTAACCAATCTCATAAGTAATGCTTTAAAATTTACGGAAGAAGGTTCTGTGGATTTGAGTTACCGGATAGTTCAACAGGAAGGAAAACAATACATACTTTTAGTTGTAAAGGATACTGGTATTGGTATTTCAAAAGCAAACCAATCTGTAATTTTTGAAAGGTTCAGGCAAGTTGATTTTACAACCGGAAGAAAATATGGAGGAACCGGACTTGGCTTGCCAATTTCAAAGGCTTACGTTGAACTTATGGGAGGTAAAATTTGGGTTGATTCTGATATTGGAAAAGGTTCCAGATTTTATTTTACTATACCTTTTAAAAGATTAAAGAATATCAGTGATAATGAACAGTTGATTCAGGATTCACTTTTATCTTCAATTGATTGGAGTAGTAAAACAATTTTAATAGCCGAAGATGAGGATACAAATTTCTATTTTTTGTCAGAAATTCTTAATCGCACGGGAGCAAAGGTAATTCGTGCGTTTAATGGAAATGAAGCAATACAACTTTGCAAACAAAACCAATTAATAGATATTGTATTAATGGACATTAAAATGCCTGAACTTAACGGTTTTGAAGCAACACATGAAATAAAAAATATAAGGCCAGAGTTACCGGTAATAGCACAAACTGCATTTGCATTGTCTGACGACTTACAAAAGGCTTTGGAAGCCGGATGTGACGACTATATAGCTAAACCAATTCTTAAAGAATATTTGATTGAGAAATTAAATTATTTTTTTGATCATTCCTGAGAATAATCACTAACATATAATAAATTATAATTCAATGTCGTTTAGTTAAACAGTTTTATATCATTGGTTATACTTCGACAAGCTCAGTATGACCTTATTTTATTGTCACCCTGAGCTTGTCGAAGGGTGTTTCATTCCTTAACTAAACGACATTGAATTATGAATATTTATAACTTTCAAAAATGAAAATAATTTGTATTGGCAGAAATTATAAAGGGCATATAAATGAATTAAATAATGAACTCCCTGAAAAACCTTTATTTTTTCTAAAGCCTGATACAGCTTTACTTCGTAACAACAATCCTTTTTTTATACCTGATTTTTCAAAAGATATTAACTATGAAGTCGAATTGATTTTAAAAATTAATCGTCTTGGGAAAACTATCCAACATGAATATGCACATCGATATTATGAGTCAATAGGCATAGGTATAGATTTTACGGCACGTGATGTTCAAAAACGATGTATTGAAAAAGGATTACCTTGGGATATAGCAAAATCATTTGACTATTCTGCTGCAGTAAGTAAATTTCTTTCTAAATCAGATTTTAAGGATTTAGGTAAAATTCATTTTCATCTTGATATTAACGGCAAAACTGTTCAGCGGGGTTTTACTTTTGATATGATTTTTAATTTTGATGAATTAATAAGTTATGTTTCCAGATTTATCACTTTTAGAACAGGAGATATAATATTTACCGGTACTCCGGCTGGAGTTGGACCAGTTAAATTGGGCGACAGATTGCAGGCTTATATCGAAGACAACTTAATGCTTGATTTTCTCATTAAGTAGATAAAGCCTAAAGGCTTCCTTAATTAAAAAGGCCTTTAGCTGCTCCCGCATCCAGAAACCAATAGAGATTATTGCTAACGGGTTTTATATGGGCCGCAGGATATTCTTTGTATCCGGGACGTTTTAGTAATATATCATTTACAATATTGGATTTAGACATACCGGTAATTTGAAAAACTACTTTAGAAGCATTGTTTATACATATTGGGGTTAAAGTAATTCTGTTTAAACCAGTAGATGGGTTAACTGATGCTTCACAAATATTTTTTGAATTCAATATTTTTTCTTGTATTGGAAATAAAGAAGCTGTGTGTCCATCATCACCCATTCCAAGCATGATTAAATCAAATTTTGGCAAATTATTCTCTGAAGGTAATATTGATAATATTTCATTAATATAATTTTGAGCTTCTTTTTGCGGGTCACCTTCACCTTTCATTCTGTGAACATTTTTTTCAGGGATAGGTATTTTACTTAACAGGTTAACGTGAGCTGATTTATAATTGCTGTCATTATTTGAAGGAGCTACGCATCTTTCATCAGCCCAGAAAAAATGTATTTTCTTCCAATTAATATCATGACCATATTTAGCTGCAAGGTGATTAAAAAAAAGTACAGGTGTGTTGCCTCCGGAAATTGCTACGAAGAAAGACTTTTCACGTTCAGAAAATTCTAATGCTTGTGCAAAAAACCATCCGGAAAGTTCTTCAGCTAATTTTATTGGTGTCGGTGCAACAAATAAACTATCTTCTGTAAATTTCATTTTATAGGATTTCTAGAACATTAAATTAATAAAAACTTTTGGTCGTTCAAAATAGTTCAATAATAGTATTGCTGGTTAATATCTTTAATGCTTCAATTACAAATATTTTTCTTAAATAAAATGACAAACTTAGGAATAAAACCGTTAAAATTATAGTTATTCTAAATTTTATAATTCGCAATATTGACCATCATCCACAAGATTTTTACATGGATAGCGCCATTTTTGTCCTCGCTTATCAAATAAAGTTTCTGCTGTTGTTGGCCCCCAGGTTCCGGCAGGATATCCGTATATTTTACTTTCAGGTTGTTGCCAGCCAAACTGAATTGGTTCTAAAAAGCGCCAGGTTGCCTCAACTGCATCAGCTCTTGAGTAAAGAGTTGAATCGCCAATCATGCAATCAAGCAGCAATCGCTCATAATCTGAAGGTACATAAACATCTGTCAGGCTTGAATAATGAAAATCCATATTTACAGGTTTAACAATGAATCCGGATCCCGGAACTTTCATGCCAAATTTGAGTAAAAGTCCTTCGTCAGGTTGAATTCTGATTATAAGTTGGTTGATCTGATTTTCAATTTCCCGGTTTGTACAAAAAATCTGGTAAGGTGCTGGTTTGAAATAAATAACTACTTCTGAAACTCTTGTCGGTAGGCGTTTGCCAGTGCGAATATAGAACGGGACTCCGGCCCAGCGCCAGTTATCAATGTACGATTTTATTGCAACATAGGTTTCTGTCTTTGAATCAGGCTTTACCTCAGATTCTTGCTTATAGCCAGGTACAATCTTACCTGCTATTTTTGATTCGGTATATTGACCACGAATTACATATTTATCTATTTCATCGGCACTAAAAATTCTCAAACTTTGAAGGACTTTGAGCATTTCGTTGCGAATTGCTTTTGAATCGGCTGATGCCGGAGGTTCCATAGCAATAAATGACAAAAGATGCAGTAAATGATTTTGAATCATATCACGCAAAGCTCCAGAACTATCATAATAGCCGCCGCGATTTTCAACACCTATATTTTCAACAGATGTAATTTCAACCCGTTCAATAAAGTTTCTGTTCCATACCGGTTCAAAAAAGCCATTTACAAATCTTGTCACCATAATATTTTGAACAGTTTCTTTTCCGAGGTAATGATCGATTCTGTAAATTTGTTCTTCATCAAAAAATTTATGTAATTCATTATTTAAATCCTTAGCTGAAGATAAATCATAACCGAAAGGTTTTTCAATTATAATTCGTTTCCATCCATTGCTGGCATCGCATAAATGTTGTTCATGAAGAGCACGTGAAATCACTGAATATAGAAGGGGAGGAGTAGCAAGATAAAAAACATAATTAGCAGGAATTGCTAATACATCAATAAGTGAATTTAGTTTTTTTGAAAGTTTTAAGTAGTCAGACGGTTCCTGAGTATTTATAGAAACATAATGAAATAGCTTTAGAAAATTATTAAATTCTTCTCTAAATATATTTATTGATTTATCTAACTCTTGCTCTATTTTATTTCGAAATTCGTCGTCAGAATAATTTGTGCGACTGACACCAACTACAGCAAACTTTTGCGGGAGCATTTTTTTTTGCATCAAATTAAAAAGAGCTGGAATTAATTTACGTTGAGTTAAATCGCCTGATGCTCCGAAAATTACAAGAATTTGATTATCTGAAGACTGCATAAATATTTTTTTATTGAATTATTATTTTAAAACTAACAAAATATTATAAGATTATACCTTATATATATTGGAACATTTTATTTTAATAAAGTTCAACAAAATATTATTGCCAAATATTTAAAAAACATGAATGGTATTGAGTATTGAACTTCATTTGTACTATAAGTTAATAAAATAGGTTCATTTTCAAAAAATTAATTTAAAATCATTTATATATCCTGATTTTACATGTATTCTGGTAATTTTATCAAAACACATCTTTTAATCAAGAATTTAAAAATTCTGATTGTTGAGAAATTTGATCACGACATTTTTTATTCATAATAATATTTTCTGATGTAAAAAATATATTTTTGCGTGTCAGCAATTTAGAGTACTGATATTATATTTTCAAGATTGTTAATTAGTATAAAATTTTAGATTCATTAATAACATTCACTAGTTGATAGAAAAATGACTAATATGACAACTGAGAATATTATTTTACGTAAAAATAAGCGATATTAAACAGATACTTTAATAATCAAATATTAACTTGTAAATTACAAATAATATTCCGGATGGAGATTTATACTCTAAGAATACATAAGTTAATTTTATTTTTTGGAGCATTTAATATCCGTTTTAGAATTAAATGTAAAACATTTCTGGGATGTTTAATCTTTCTTTTTACACTCATTAATGTAAGCGCTGCTACTAAAACTTTTCAAAATGCTGGTAATTGGAGTAACGGAGGAAACTGGAATCCGGTTGGCACTCCTAATGCCGGTGACGATATAATTATTAATGCAGCATGTATTTACGATGTCTCTACAGGATTATCTTATAATAGTCTGACCATTAATGCAGTCCAGTCGCTTAATATTAATACAACATTGGTTCTTACCGTTGCTAATAATGTAACAAATAATAATCTAATTACAATTAGTGGAACGAGTACCTTAATGGTGGGTGGGAATTATTCTGGAGGCACATTAACATTTAGCGCTAATGGAACACTCAATATTGGCGGAATTTTCAACCCTGTCACGTTAAATGCAAGTAATGGAACGATCAACTATGATGCAGCTGGGGCACAGACAATTTTTACCGGTGCAAATTACTATAATCTTACAGTATCAGGGAGTGGCACAAAAACACTACAAGGCACTTCAACTGTTACCAATAGTTTAAATATAGTTTCAGGTACACTTGATTTGAATGGCTATACACTTACAGTCGGTGATTTGCAGGGGAACGGGAACATAACAAGCGGAGTTGCAGGAGCAGTTACTTTAACGTCAGGAAGCGATAATATATCCTCGACCTATTCAGGGATCATTCAAGATGGTAGTGGTTCACTATCACTAACTAAGAATGGTACTGGTATATTGACACTTTCGGGTGTAAATACATATACAGGCACAACTACAATCAGTTCAGGTACATTAGAAGTAGCAGCAGTTGGGGCTATTCCAAATGTTAGTGCGGTGACAGATAATGGCACATTAGATTTGGCAGGTAACAATACAACGATTGGTTCACTTGCAGGTTCAGGAACAGTAACGAGTAGTGTTGCTGGCGCAGTTACACTTACTACAGGAGATAATACAAGTACAATATTTTCAGGGATTATTCAAAATGGCAGTGGAACAGTTGCTTTAACTAAGAATGGCAATGGCTCATTCACGCTAAGTGGCAATAATACATTTAGTGGTACTACGACCCTTTCGACAGGAACACTCAATATCAATAGCGCTACAGCGATTGGTTCTGGTACATTTATAATTAATGGAGGAACTATTATTGACAATACAAGTGGCGGTGCAATAATATTAAGCAATAACAATCCTCAAAATTGGAATGGAGATTTTGCATTTATCGGTACACAAAATTTGAATTTAGGAACTGGTGCAATTTCAATGAATGCTTCCCGCCAGGTAACAGTAAATGGAGGAACTTTTACAGTTGGTGGTATTATTTCTGGCGTTGGGTTCAGTTTGAACAAAGCAGGTGCAGGAACCCTTATATTATCTGGTGCAAATGCGTATACTGGCGGGACAACTTTAAATTCAGGCATATTAATACTAAACAATATTGCTGCCCTGGGTGCTGCAGGTGCATCTGTAACACTTAATGGAGGAACTCTTGATTTAGCCTCTGATGCCAGTGTTAACGCATATAATATTACAATTGGCGGAACAGTCACGATTGCTTCAGACAAAGCAACTGTAGCAAGCGCTGGGATTACTCATACACTTGGTACACTTTCAATAGGTAATCAGACTTTAACAATAGCCGGTGGTAGCAATGTTACCAATGGCATGGCAGGTATAGCATTTGGAGTAACAACTTTCAGTGGAGCTCCAGCTTTCACGATAAATAATCCAGCAGGTGGTGGAATGACGCAATTAAGTGTAGCCACAGTAACTCCTGCGGGGAATATAGCTACAATTAATGGTAATGGCAATATGGTTCAGACCGGAGTGTGGGGTGCGACAGCGGGAGGAATTACTTATGGTGGTACAGGTACGTTGACACTTAGTCAGGCCAATACTTATACAGGGACAACAACTTTAAATTCCGGAGAACTTATTATAAATAATAGTACTGCTCTTGGCACGGGTACATTTATTATTAATGGTGGAACTATAGACAACACAAGCGGAGCATTAACCTTGACAAATAATAATCCACAGAATTGGAATGGAGATTTTGTATTTACTGGTAGTAACAATTTGAATTTGGGCACAGGAGCAGTTACAACGAATGCTAATTGCCAGGTAACCGTCTCTGCTAATGTACTTACAGTAGATGGAATTATTTCCGGGACAGGTTATAACTTAACAAAAGCAGGTACTGGCACTTTAACAATGGGTGCCAATAATGTTACCATAAATAGCTTAACAATTAGTGCCGGAGCATTAACAGCAACTTCCGGAACTTTAAATATTGCAGGCGATTTCATTAACAGTGGTACCTTCACGCCGAATGGCGGAACTGTTAATTATAATGGTGCAGGCATGCAGGCTGTTGCTGGAGGTGCTTCAACACCATATAATAACCTTACCTTTTCAAATGGTGGTATTAAAAATTTGCAGTTGGCGACTACCGTAGCTGGTACACTCACTCTTAATTCTGGTATTGTTCGATTAAGTGATTATAACCTTACCTTAACCAATTTGGCAGGGGTGGGCGCTATTTCAGGCACTGGTAGTAGTACAAACATGATTGAGACTAATGGGATGGGATTACTAATTTTTACCAACACTGCATTACCAAATACTGCACTGAATGGTACATATCCATTAGGTAATAACGGCGATTACAATCCATTATTTATATCCGGTCTTGCAGGTAGTGCAGCCAATCGAACATTTAATATCAGAGTAGTAACGGGTCAATTATTTGTAAATGGTATAAACCGTGACTGGGAAATTACTCAAACCAATGTTACTGGGACTGCTACACTTTCTTTTCAATACAATATCAGTGAAGCTTCCAGTGATTATACAAAATATCAACCTTATACTAATTTTACAGGAACATGGGCTTTAGCTCCAAATCCTTCAGCACAGGGTGTTAATCCAGTTACTTCCACCACCTCGGTTGTTTTACCGGCATTAAGCTTATGGACTGCAGCTACACCTGGCGCCTTTTATTCTTATCAATCGGGTGACTGGGACAATCCCACTACATGGACAACTGACCCTGGTGGAACAACATTAATAAATCCATTAAATGCAGTTCCGGGATACTTAGATGTAGTTACTATTTTAACAGGTCGCACAGTTAGCCTTTCCTCTAATATTACAACTACTGGACTTTATGTAACTATTAATTCCGGTGGATTTTTAAATTTGTCTGCTTTTACATTTACCAACGGACTTTACTCATTAAGCGGACAAGGTACACTTCAATTGGCTTCCAGTTTATTTCCAATGCCAATTAACACTAATACTTTTGTAAATGCTGGGGGAGGAACTACCGAATACAATGCCAATATTACATTACCGGCTACTCAATTAACTTATAATAACCTCACCATAAACACTGCTGGTGATGTTATCCAAAAAAATAGTATTATATTAAATGGAAATTTATTAATAAAACAAGGTACATTCCAGATTAATGACAATACTGGCCTAACCCAAAGGTATCAACTTACCATTAGCGGCAATGTTACAGTTAATAATGGAACATTTTTCACGGTTGGTACTGGGCCTACGAATACAACTACTGATCCTACATCAATCTCAGGAGGAGCTGGGCCATTTACAAATTATTATTCCGGACAATCACACACAATTATTATTAAAGGTGATTTTACCAACAATGGTACAGTTCATTTTACTAATCAAACCAATCCTGATTATACACATTTTCCTTCTAATGGTTTTGCTACAATTTATTTCCAAGGTTCTACCAATAATACATTAACCTGTAATGGTCAGACTGACTTTTATAACTTGGTGCTTGACAAAGGAAGTGACCCGACTTTTAGACTTACTGTTTATTCAACAGCTTATAGTAATTTCAGGTTATTTGGGGCTAACAATGCCGCGATTGAAAGTAATGCAGCAAACCCGAATGTCCGTAAAGCGCTTTGGATAAGAAACGGTACCCTGGATTTATCGGGTTTAATAGTAATCCCTTCATTATCGGAAGGTACAACTGCAGCCGCTCCTACGACCGATTTTTTCATACCAGGCAATAGCGCTTTGATACTTGATGGTCCGTTTGTTATTGTTTTATCTACCGCTGATAGTTATACCGAGGTGAATGTTGCCTATAACCTTGCAGGTGCTAATAATAGCACATTTAATATTAATGCCGGAAGTGGCGGGAGTGGTATTGCTGTTCTGGGTAATTTACAATTGAATAACGGGTACTTATCTACCCGCGAGTCAGATGGTATAACCTATTGGAGTTATGCTTCAGGACAGTTTATCATGAATGGAGGCACAGTAGACACCAAACAATTCCACAACCCTGAAGGAGGAAGTACAGGACTGATATCTTACTTACAAATCGGTGGCAATGTAATATACCGTGGACGTTTTCAAAATACTATAAACTATCCTACTATAAGTAGTCTCACTACTCCTGTGATAAATACAGTCAGGGCTACTAATGGTATTGATGGCAGTGCAGGTATTGGCACATTAAGTATCAATAGCAATGTATCAAATGGATTTACTATGTCGGGAGGTACAATTTTCATATACGATGTATGTGGTAATACTGCTCCGACCGATGCAATTCTTATTAATTGCCCTACTTCAAATATTAATGTAACAGGTGGTACCGTTCAAGTTATTCCAACAACCGGAACTATTTTGGCAGATGAACCTTATTTAATTAATTCATTGGCATCATTCGGAAACTTCATAATAAACCAGGTAAGTGGAACATCCATAGTGCAGTTAAACACTAACCCAATTAATGTTTTGCAGAATCTTACTCTAACAGCAGGAACTTTTGATGCTAATGCATTGAATGTTACTATAGGAGGCAATTTCTCAATCGCTTCCGGTACTAATTACTCATGTACAGGTGGCAGTGCAAACCGTACCATATTTAACGGTACAGGAATCCAAACCTTTACGTCAGGTGCTGTTACATTAAATACATTAATAATAAACAAAACTGCTACTGATGTTCTTGTATTTCCTGCCACTCCGGTAACCATTACAATTGCTGACTCACTTATGATTAAAAGTGGCCAACTTAACGATAACGGAAATATTATTAATATACAAGGTGGAGTTTATAATGCCGGCAACGAATACGGATCTGGAAAAATTGCAATGGTGGGCACAAACGTCCAAACTATTGATGGGAATGGTTCAGGCATGTTCAACAATCTCGATCTTAATAATACTAGTGCCTCTGCAACTCCCGTTTCTTTAACTGCAAGTATTACTGTTAACGGAACATTGAATTTAGTTTCAAATAAAATATTTGTCATTGGTTCTAATAATTTGAATATAGCAGCAACCGGTTCAATTACTTCAACTTTGGGTTTTGGGGCTAATTGTTATATTCAAAGTAGTGGATTATCAGGTGATGGCGGTATTACCAAAACCTATTCAGCATCTTCAACAAGTTTTACGTTTCCAATTGGGGCGCCAACCTTAACACCTTCGCTTGCTGCAGTATATACACCTGGCACTATAAGTATTACAACATCTCCAACAAACTGGGGATCCGTTACAATAACTCCGGTTGGTATTGAGCAGCCAGCCACTACTACAAAAGGTGTAAACCTAACTTATTACTGGCGTATAAAATCTACAGGTTTTATCGGATTAGCCGCTAATTCGGTTACACATAGTTATACTTATAATCCGGCCGATGTACCTAACCCCGCTCAGGTTAGTAATTATGTACCTGCCCGGTATGACGAATCAACATTCACTTGGACTAATGGAACTAATGCAAGCATTAATACTACCACTCATGTAATTGATGGTCCATGGTTAAATGGCACTAATAATATTGATGGCGATTATACTGCGGGATTATCTGGAGATTTTGGCGTACCCAAAAAGTTTTATAGCTATAATTGCCCTAAACCAACTGGTGGCAAATGGAGCAATGTGAGTTCTTGGTCACTAACAAGTCATACTGCAAATAATCCGCCTCTTGCTCCTCCGGGAGCTTCAGATATTGTTCTTATTGGTAATGATGATTCAATATATCTTGAAACCAACCCTGACCTCATAGATTCAGATTTTGAGGTAGAAAAATGTGCCAATTTGCAAATAGATAAAGGTTCTGCTTTAGATATTGGCTACAACCCAAGTTGTAATTTTAGCGTGGTATCTTCCAGCCTTCTTGGTAATGGTACTTTTAGATTGACTACTTCTTATTCTGATGGAAGCACTTATGTTTTTCCAAAGGGCGACTTCTCAGATTTTAATGTTAATTTGGGGACAACGGTATTATACATTACCAATCCCAATGCAGGTACAACCTATTGGTTGCCCCAGGGTGTGACCTCTTATGGTAACTTTATAGTGGCGCCTTTAGGTGGTTCAAATATTATTTTTGCGAACAACGATGTTACGATTTATGGAAATTTAGTTATTCAGGGTCAAAATGCCGATTCCTGGTTTTGCCCAACATGGACTACTGGGAGCTCTGTTGATCCATATCCTACAGCTCCTACAGTACCAGTTGCAAAAACAATAACTATTAAAGGTAATTTTGATATTCAGAGTGGTGCGCTTATTTGGATTGGAAATAATATGCTTGCTCAAAATTTTGTAGTATATGGAGATGTTAAAGTAGGTAACTGGGCGGCGATAATGGTATGGGGTGGATGGGGCGGCGCTTTCAATCAGAGCATGGCTATTGGAGGAAACTTTATTAATAATACATTTAATCAAATAGGAAATGGGGCTTCGCAAACTCCAAGCTATGTAGACTTTAATTCAAATGGAGGTATTCCAGTTACTTTCTTTGGTACAAATAATGCCTCAATTACAAATACTTCAGGCACTCCAGGTACATTTTTTGGCAAAGTGACTGTAAACAAAGGAACATCTCAAGGTACGACTCTTACTTGCAATATTGGTGGAACTTTAACCATGTTACAGGATAATTGGCTTACCTTGCAAAATGGCACTTTTATTTATAACGATACAATAAGTGATTTAACTATTTCCCAAGGTAGCACGTTTACCATTCCTTCCACAGCAGGTCTTAACATCAATACCTTAAAAAATGTATATATAGGTAATGCAAATTCCAATGTGAATACGATGTACCTTAGTGGTAAACTTACCCTAGCCGCAGCTAACACGGGTACGGTTTATATTGGTCCGGCAGCAGCGCCTGCATCCCATAACGATATTGAATATTCAAGTGGAGGAGCATCGGCAATTGAGGTTGATGGAGGTAATCTTATTGTAAACGGACAAATACGTCGTAACCCTTCAGATGCTTCCGGTATTTTAAGTTATACACAATCGAATGGCACTGTTACAATCAATGGAAATAACTGTGTTGCACCGTATATTGATAACGCTAAATTAGAGGTACTCAATACCGGAAGTCAGTTTAACATGTCGGGTGGCACTCTAACTATTGTTCGTGGAGGTGGTGGTCAATTTGGCGACTTGTACTTAAGGCCTCAGACAAGTTCGGTCACGGGGGGAACAATTGTTTTCTCACCAGGAGGAGCCGGTAACCAAAATTATAATTTAGACGCAAACATACCTATAAATGACCTTACTATTACAGGAGGGGCTAATACGACAAAAGTAACTTTAAAGGTAAGTCCGCTTACTATAAATGGAGTGTTCACGCTTTCTGATGCCAATAGTACATTTGATGCCAATGCGGCTTTAAATATCCCTGTAACCCTAAATGGTAATTTCATTAATAATGGAACCTATACGCCTCAAAAGAACCTTACAACTTTTAATGGCAATTTACAAAGTATAACAGGAACAACAACTCCTAACGTTTTTTACGATTTAAATGTAAACCCGATTACTTCACTTATTCTTGGTGGGGCTACTACTGTTTCAGATAATCTTACCATCAGTTCGGGCACTTTAGTTTGCGGAGGTAATGAAGTGAGTTTGTCGGGTAATTTTACCAACAATGGCAATTATACAGATAACAATGCTTTAGGTACTGGTGTAAGTCTTGTCGGCTCATCCAATCAGCACGTTTCTGGTTCTGGTACATTTGGATGGTTAGAATTGAATAATACATCCGGAGCAATATTGGATAATAGTATTACATTGAATGAACACCTGACACTTACACTGGGTATTTTCGATATAAAACAAAATCTGCTTACACTCGAACAAAATAGCACAATTGATGCTAATGGAACGCCATTTAGTGCTACAAAAATGGTAACAACTGATGGCGTATTAAGTAACATTGGCATTAAGAAGTTTTTTACTACTACTGTGCCTCAAACTTTTACATACCCGCTTGGAACATCAGGCAAATACACACCAGCTGTACTTACATTGACTGCGAGTGGTTATGTTGGTTCTGTAAGGATAAACAATGTTAACAGTACACAACCGTCAATTTTTGATCCGGCCAATGCATTGAAATATTATTGGGATGTTGAGAGTTCTGGTATTTCAGGCTTTCAAGGTAGCTTAACACTCAATTATTTAGTGGGTGATGTTGTTGGTGGTCCTGAAAGTAATTACCAATCTGCATGGTTGATTTCTCCTGGAACTAGTTGGAGTATAAATGGGGGAACGGTAAATTCGGTTTTGCATGCAATTACATTTCCTTACCCTTCCGGAACAGAGAACCTTAGTGGAGAATATACTGCAGGAAATGGTACTTCATTCCCTCCAATAGTTCCAACTTATACTAGCAATCAATCTGGTTTTTGGAACAATCCAGTTATTTGGACCCAAACTGCCGGGACATCACATACATTAACTACCGGACCTAATGGTTTCATAGTTATTATTAGGAATAGTGATGTTGTTACAGCAAATACCAATAATTGTTCTGCATTCCAAACTACAATTAATGGCAAGCTTATAATAAACTCCGGTACTTTTGGACATAATTTAGGTATTGTCACTGGCAATGGTACACTCTCCCTTCAAAGTGGGACTTTCCCTGCAGGAGTTTATACAACTTTCTTGGATTGTGCAAATAATGGCACAATCGAATATGGGGGAACAGGGAATTATACAATAATAGCCGACCTTTACGATAATGTTCCTAATATACTTTTTTCTGGAACCGGTACACGAATATTACCAGATAAGGACCTAACTATATGCAATTCATTAAAAATAGGCGCAGGTGCTGATAATCCAATTGTAGATAATAGTGTATATAATCACAAACTTACTATTCTCAGCACAATGGAATATTATAGCGGAGCTTTTAACAGTGGGTCAGGTGCTGGCGCTACAGTTACTTTTGCAGGTTCATCTTTACAGACAATAGGTGGTGTTACCGGGAATTTTATAGGTACCAATGCATTCAATAATTTTGAAATAAATAATAGCTCCGGACTTAGCATAAATACGAACGGGGCAATTGAAGTAAATGGGAATTTATTATTGACAAGTGGATTGATTAATACTACTACCAATAATAAACTTACTATTACTAATACAGCCGTTAATTGTGTTATACCTGATGGGGGAAGTGCTACTTCTTATGTTAATGGACCTTTGATTAAGAAAATTAATCAGGGTGATAATTTTTCTTTCCCTATTGGCCAGGGAAATTTGCCAGGTAACAGAATATCTGTTTCATCTACTCAAACTGGACCATTATTATGGACTGCACAATATTTTAGTCCAAATGGTACATTCAATAGCTATGCTGCACCACTTGCAGCAGTTAGCTGGGATGAATACTGGTCAGTTACTCCGTCAGCACTAAGTGGGGCTGTAATTAACCTTAGTTATTATCCTAACAGCGATATAACGCCACTAGTTACCCAGAACGGGTTATCCGATATGAGAGTGACGAATTATACCAGTCAATGGAATGCAATTACATCTTTTGCAACGGGGGACAATTACAATGGAACGGTTTCGACGTCTAGCGTTATTTCAATACCTGCTGCAGTAAATAATTATACAATTGGTTCGGTTACTACAATAGTACCAAAGGCTAAATTATCTCCTACCGGCCCTGTATGTGGCAATGCAGGGATACCAGTTACCTTCTCAGCTCCGGTAGCAATACCATTTAATTATTTACTAAGTTACAATATTAATGGTATCGCTCAAGCTCCTGTTACTATTACACCTGCAATGATTCCATATAGTTTGCCAACAACATTTGCTGGTTCATCAGCAATTTATACTTTAACAGGATTCACCTATAATAGTGGTGCTGGAACAGGTGTTATAGATGCAAACACTGTAACTGCCTATGCAAATCCTACGATTGCAAATGCAGGATCACCTCAATCGGTTTGCGGGATAACTTCTGTAACATTAAACGGTAATAACCCTGCTCCATATTCAGGTCTTTGGACAATACTCAGTGGAAAAGGTGGAACATTAATTGCACCAAATAATCCTGCAAGTCAGTTTAATGGTGTACTTCCAAATACATATACTTTAAATTGGACAATTAGTAACGGAACTTGTAAATCATTAAGCAATGTATCCGTTGCATTCACTACCCGTCCCGATAAGCCAACAGCTTTATCAGCACAGAGTTTTTGCACAGGAGCAACTATAAATAATATAGCTGCTAATGCAGCTATAGGAAGTATAAATTGGTATACTACTAATACATATCCTCCAATTCCTCCAAATTTAAATGGCAGTACATTATTGACTAATGGCCTTACTTATTATGCTGATGCTGTAAGTGGAACTTGTATAAGTGCCTCACCACTTACGCCAGTAACAGTAACACTAGTTTCACAGCCAACAGGTCCCACTTTATTGGCTGAAACACTTAATACTCCTTCTGTTTGCGATGGCACGAATGTAAGTGCTACATTTAATTCAGGAAGCGGTGGTTTAGGATGTATCGATGCCTACCAATACCAATTTGATGGTTCAGGAGTCTGGAACACTTACAATCCGGGAAACAATATAAGTAGCGTGGCACATACTTCTGTTGATATCCAAGGGCAAAGATCAGGATGTACAGTGGGCTCGGGATGTACAGGTACATCTTGGGTCACGCTAGCTAGCTGGACAGTGAATGCACGGCCGATGCCAAGCTTTACGGTATCGCCTGGGGCAAATACATGTGCAAGCACGAATGTAACATACACAACCCAGGGAGGTCAGTTGAATTATGTATGGAGTGTACCCGGAGTCTCAGGAACCGATTACAGCATAACATCAGGAGGCATTAGCGGAACAGATAATACTGTGACTCTTCAGTGGCTAAGCACAGGCAGTAAAACAGTCACAGTCAACTATGACAATGCCAGTGGTTGTAACGGATTGAGTGCAGCTACAAACACCACTACGGTCAATTTATCTCCGACAGCCACGGCAGGTCCAAATGAAAACACTTGCGATCATACATCATTTATAATAGCAGGGGCAAATGCGACAAATTACAGCAGTTTATCATGGTCTGTAGTATCAGGTTGTGGAACTTGTTCATTTACAAGCGGGAGTACGACCTTGACACCGACTTTTACGCCAGATGCAACTGGCGCTGATCATACTGTAGTAGTTCAAATTACTGTGAATGGGAATCCAGGATGTTCCGTTCCAGCAACCAGTATAAAAAATATTACCATTTATATAACTCCAAACACAAATCAAATTACGACTTATTAAATATGAAAAAACTTAAAATAATTAATAACTAAAATTTACAGGTATGAAAACAAAAAACTTTATTCGACTATTAGCTATGTTATTAATAGCTATGTTAGCTGGAACGGCAGCATTTGGACAAGCAACACAGAATGTTCTTGCAGGTTCAACTTATCACTATACTGTAACACAAAGTATGGGAAGCGGTGTAAGTACTTATACCTGGACCAACGATGCAACTGCATTACAGGCAACAACTACCCCGGCACCTGGACCTGGTCTAACCAATACAATTCAGGTAAACTGGCTTCAGGCAGGAACATACCATATCACGGTATTGGAGACATCAGCGGCTCCACATAGTTGTCCGGATCCTAATTCACCAAAGACAATGACAGTTACTGTTTTGGCAAACACCGGTACAATAGCATTTACAGCACCATTAGCCAGCGGAGCCTGTTCGGGTGCTGCGGGAACAGACTTAACGTTGAATTTGACATTAGGAGGTAATTATACCTATCCAATGGTCATAAATTATACGGTCAACGGGACTGCACACTCGCGTACAATTAACAGTGGAACAACAGTTTCAGTAGGTAGTGAAGACAATATTTTAAACAATACAACAACATCAGATGCTCCCAAAACTATAGTGATTACATCGGCAACATGCTCAGGAGCAACAATAACAGTAGGGGCAAATAATACATATACATATACTGCATGGGGTACACCTTCTACTGGTGGCATTACAGCATATTAATAAAAAAATTAAAAAGCATATTATTAATGAAGATAAAAATTATAGTTGGAGTATTTCTGGTATTGTTCACAAGCAAAATAGGGGCACAAGACACTATACAGGTTTTGCCTGGCTCAACGCATGCATTTACAGCACAAAACCCAATGAATGCAGTTTCGTTTAATTGGAATATAGATGGTATTGCATATGTGTCGGCTGTTCTGGGTTCTGCTCAAACAACAGGTAATATCGTTTTCGGAGCCACAGAAGGAGCTACAAGTAATTTATCAGTAGTTCCAGTATCGACAAATTCCTGTACCGGAAATACGGTTCAGGTTACCTTGCAAGTTACCAGTGCGCCATCATTTTCAGCTACATTAACTGGCGTTGCCTCCAATGTATGTCCGATAACAACTACTAATCCTGGCGGAGGAATGTTATCCGCCACGGTCACGGTTATCGGCAATACTACTGGGGTTGGTGCAGGGAAACCAATTTACATTTATTATACTGTAAACGGAATCGCTGCTTCATTGCCATTGCAAATGACAAGTGCAAGTGAAAGTGTATTATTTAATTTGAATAGTCCTGCACCAGGAGCTTATGCAGTTCAAATTACTCAAATTAAATTTGGAGGAAAAGGAGCATTGACAAGCAGCCCCACGGCAAATACAACTGTTGATGCAGTTCCAACTGTAGAAGATATTTTCTAAATAAATTAAAATTCAAACCGGCAGGTTTTATCGAACCTGCCAGGTTAAAAATAGGAATAAATAGCTTTTATGAAAGCTGCAAAACATATCGTAATAGTCCTGCTTATGTTGATGACTGGAAGTCAAATCCAGGCACAAAATAAGACCATTACTTTTATAGAGGGTGATAGGACATTTACGGCACGATCAGCAGCTAACTCATTTCAATGGTATTTGAACGGAGTATTACAAGTTTCGGTAACAGATTCGACATATACAGCAACATGGGATACAGGCAAATACTGGTTATCAGTAGCTCCAGTTGCAGGAGGTTGTACGGGAGATACATTTTCAATATTGTTGAATGTAGTTGATAGCATTAATAATGGTGTTCGGGTAGAATGGGCTGTAAATTCGCCAGTTCTGGTTTGTCCTCTTTCCGAAGGTACAAATTTGATAAGTGTTGCAGTTAATTTAATTAATTACACGTTAAATGGGGAGACCTATACAGTAACATATACAATTGATGATAGCGTTCCTATAAATAATGTGTTAAGTATTGAGAATAGAGCTGTATTTGATATCGATGTAACTAATCTAACAACAGGCAACCATACAGTAAAAATAATTAAGTTAACATATGGTCCGGGAGGTATATATACCAAAGACTATGGATCTGGCGTTGACGCTCCATTAATAATATTAGATGTAAAGCCACTTCCATTTATTGAAAATATCAAATATTGATAAAAAATTAAAAATTTTGAAAATTAAAATTAAATAGTGATTATAAATATTTTAGAAAAATTACGGTATTAGAATTATATAGAATTAGGTGGATAAAAACAAGATTAGATAGAAAAAATTGAACCGAATAATTATCATATTATTATTATTGCTTAATAATGTTTGCTTGAATGCACAACAGGTAATATGTACCAGTGCAGAAGCAAGACGCTATACTATAAGTGGTTCTGACGGCATGAAGTTTACCTGGCATGTTCCAAAGGAAGGAAATGTTCTGCATGCCGATACTTTAAATGATACTATCTATATTGTTTGGCAAAAAAAAGGAGAATTTACATTGACTGTAGATGGAGATTATAATGGATGTACAGTATCGAAAAAATTGGACGTTACTGTCAAACAATCACCTATCGTAGAATCTTGGACCGGACATACATTTTTGTAAAGGCTATCCTCCACCGCCTTTGGAACCAACTATACCCGATTCTGGAACAATATTATGGTTTAACGGGAGCCATTTAAATTCTTATACTCCGGATACTACTGAAACTGTTTGGGCAAGAATCACAAGTAAGGAGAATTGTTCGGCAAGCGATACGATTAAAGTTACGGAATATCCTATGCCAAAAGTTAATTTAGGTAAAGATGCCAGCGTATGCGGTGATGATAAAATGACACTTGATGCAAGCAATCCGGGAGCAACTTATTATTGGACAATAAATGATACTTTTTATTCAAGTAGTCAAACAATTACTATTGGAAGGGGAGTAAAGACAATAGAAGTGGAAGTATCTTATAATAATTTATGTAAAACAAGCGATACTATTAATATCTTGCTTTGTAAATATGAAGGCATACCAAATGCATTCACTCCTGGTCGTTTATCAAATAGAACTTGGATAATAAATGGTTTATCAGATAATTATCCTAAAGTAGTAGTACAAGTATATGATCGTTGGGGCAGGTTGGTTTATCGTTCTTCACCAGGTTATCCGGGTAGAGGGTGGGATGGAACCAATAGCAGTGGTCCTTTACCTATGGATACCTATTTTTACGTGATTGATTTTTATGGAAATGGCAGATCAACCCAAAATGGTAACGTTACAATAATCAGATAAAATTAAAAGGATATATAAATACGGACCCTTGCTGAAAAACCAGGGTTTTTGATTTAAAATTAAATTTACATATGATTGCTTATTAATCTATAATATGCTTTGAAAATTCCAGTTGTTAAGAACTTTGATGATAACATTTTTCATCATAATAATTTGTCATGTCGTAAAATATTATATTTTTGCGTGTTAACATTTTTTAAACTTTGATATTATAATATCGGGTTATTTTCATAGCAGGATAAGTTAGATTTATCAATAATATCTATTGGTTGATGGAAAAAACTTTAAGTCGGGTAACTCAGCATATTTTTTCCCGTAAAAAATATCTGATATTTGGCAGATACTTGTATAGTAAAGAATTAACTTAAAGTAACGAATCATTTTAATGATGGCGTTGTATATTCTACGAAATCATACATTACTATTATACTTTAGAGCACTTATTGCCCGGTTCAGGCTTTGGACAAAAGCGATACTGGGAGTTTTGCTGCTATTATTAGTATCTTTTTCAGCGTTTACCCAAAATAATTATACGGGTGCTAATAATGGTAATTGGCAGGTTAATGGAAACTGGAGCGCAGGACATTTTCCGACTAATGCTGAAAATGCTACTATTCCTACAGGCAGAAATGTTTATATAAATAGTCCCTTATGTACTTGTGCAAGCCTTACAATAACTAGTACCGGGAGCATTTCATACACAAACGGTGCATCAAATACGTTAACAGTTGTTAATGGGATTTCAGGAACTGGTTCAATTAACCTTACTGCGGGCACCGGAACATCAACTCTTAACATAGGTACAAATTTAACAATAACAGGTACTCTTACATGTAGTAATGGTACTGTTAATATTGGTGGAACTTTTAATCCTAAAACTTTTAATTCAAATACTGGTACAGTTAACTACAATGCTGCCGGAGCTCAGAATGTTGGTGCATATCCTTATTATAATCTTACTATCTCTGGTGGAAACACAAAAACTTTACTAGGTGGTGTTACGGTAAGTAATATACTTACCCTTACTTCAGGCGTTTTAGAACTTCTTGATAACAATCTGACACTTTCAAATATAACTACAGGTGCAATCAGTGTAAGTAGCCCTGGCAGTTCCAATATGATAGCAACTGATGGTACAGGAACATTAACTAAATATGGCGGTGCCGGTGGAACCGGACTGCTCATGACATATCCTGTTGGAGGTGGAGGCTTTTATTCTCCAATGATAATATCAGCTTTTAGTGGCACAGGGGCAGCTGGAAACAACATCACTGTGAAGGCGACTTCTGCAAATCAGGGATCGGGTATTTTAAAGAAATTCTGGGATGTTACTTCATCATATACTGCTATAACATCATCTTTTACTTTTACATATAATAATCCGGCAGAAGTTGATGGCACACAAAGTACATATACAATCAGATACAGCGCTGATGGCGGAGTTACGTGGACTGCTCCTACAGGAACACTTACCGGTGCAGGTGTAAATCCTTTCGGGTCTATTAATTGCACAACTTTTGCAGGAAGATGGACTGCGGGGAATTCCAATCCTTCCGGGAGGACTTATTATTCTTACCAATCTGGCGACTGGAACTCTAATATCACATGGACTTCCGACCCCTCCGGAACACTTTGGATAAACCCCGGGATTCCGGGAGCTTATGATTATGTTGTAATCCTTAACGGAAGAACCATAGATATTAACCAGAATGACAAAACAGTTGCAAACTTAATTATAAAAAATGGCGCTATACTGGATGTAAATAGTACCATTGGACATAATTTCGGAACTGTATCCGGGCAGGGGAAATTAAATATCGCATCAACTGACTTCCCTGATGGAAATTTCACAAGTTTTATGAATGCCGTTACCGGAGGGACCGTTGAGTTTGATAATGCTTCAAATTTCAGTATTAATGGAGCTACCACTCCTGCCTATACATTTAATAATGTGATCATCAATTTGGGTTCTTCTGCTATTGTTGCTTCCCATGATTTGAATGCTGCGCTTACAATTAACGGGGATCTCACAGTTCAAAATGGTATTTTTCAAATTGGGAATAGTTCATCAACTACAGCTCGAACGCTTACTATAACTGGAGATGTTACCATTGCAGCTAATGGTGCATTGAAAATAGGATCATCGCCGCTTTTGCCCGCAACTTCTTTACCAGCCATCCCAACCCATCATACTATTAACTTTGGAGGAAATTTAACGAATAATGGAATTGTTGCTTTAACATATTCAGATGTAGCTGACTATACTACTTATCAACCTAGTTATGGCTGGGCCGAGGCTGATTTTACAAATTCCACGCAAGACCAGTATGTTCAATGTAATAACACGACTGATTTTTATAGAATAGTGGTTAATAAAGGTTCAGACCAGACCTATATTTTAAACATTGATGCATCAGCCAACAATTATTTTCATTTGTACGGACAAAACAATTACAGTACAGGTACAACAAATCCTGGTACTCCACCTGCGATGACACCTTATAATTCGTTATCATTGCAAGCCGGCACATGCCGGTTTGGACCAAATATTGGCTCAAGTGGTAGTCCTATTTTTTTGTCGGGAGCTTTTTTCTGGATCGATTCGGATGTTAAGTTATGGTTAGATGGAGCACAGGCATACATGTCATCAGCAACAAATAGTGATGGAATATATGCTTATGGTACCTTGCAATTAACTTCGAACGCTAATTTATACCTTGATACGCTTAACTTTCAGAGAGGATTTTGCATGCGGGATGCAGGCAATTTAATTGTTCAGGACAATGCAACATTAACCTGCGCCCAGATGCGTATGTCAACCAGCAGTCCTGATAACAGAGGTGGTTTTACTATGTCCGACAATGCCGTTGTTAATCTCAGTGGCAAAGGTTATCATGGAGATTTTGCCACATTTTCGTTTGGTTACTCAAATTGTTCAGTAAATATATCGGGAGGAACGGTAAACATACGTTATCCATCGGTTAGTGGGAATGGTAACAGTGCTATGGGTTTTAGTTTACAGGTTGGAGCTAATGCATCAAGTACAAGTATAACTGGAGGAACATTTAATATTATAGTTCCTACAGCTACCGATGTTTACATAGCTTCTACCATGCCATTTTGGAATTTGAATATCACAGGTGCTGCCGGAACAACACATACTGCTTCGGTGCGTCAATATACACAAGGTGGTAGTGGCCCAAACACAATAACTCCGCAACCATTAGTTGTTTTAAACAATTTAACAATAAATAATGGGGACAAATTACTTACTAATGCAACAAATGGTACACCTGCACAAGTTGATCTTTACATAGGCAATAATTTCACAATTAATGGCGGTACGACCTACACACCAGGTAATAATAATACCATCTTCAATGGTCAGGGAGAACAGGTTTTTGACAATTCCGGTACAATAACCACAGGTCTTTATAATCTTGCGTTTCAGAATAGTTCAAGTACAACATTATTAACGAATAACTTAACTGTAACCAATAACCTCACACTTAATTCGGGTACAACTTTTAACGATAACGGGAAGTACGTTTATGTAGCAGGGAATGTTGTTAATTACGGGACTAACACAGGTACACTTACCAGTGGTGGTATTACATTGAATAGTACATCCGCTCAAACTATTACAGGCGGCGGCATTTTTAATAATCTTATCCTTCAAAGAACAAATGCTACTACCGTAACGACATTATCAGATATAAGCCTGACAGGTAATCTGAGATTAATAGCGACCTCTCCAAATAGTGCTAATTTAACTATCGGAACCAATAATCTTAATCTGTCTGCAGGATCTAATATATACACCGATCTGGCTTCAACTCAATCTTTTGATAATAACCATATGGTTATAACGAATGGTTTGGGAAGCGATGGCGGGGTTACAAAAACATTCAGCACTCTAAATAATACGTTTATTTATCCTTTTGGTACATCAGGCAAAGGTTTAAGACAGGCAAGCATTACCATTAATTCTGCAACTAAGTATGGTTCAATTACTGTCCGGCCTATACCCAATGCACATCCCTTAATACAAAGCCCCACACATGCTATTAACTTATACTGGAAAACCACATCAGACAATTTTTCTGCTGATGCAAATTTAAGCCAGACATATTATTATTTGGCGGCTGATGCACCGGTTCCTGGAGACGAAGTCAATTATATTCCGGCATGTTACCAGGTTCCTAATTGGAACATAATTAATAATACAGGTGATGTTTTGGATGGTCTTCCACAGCGCCAAATTATTTTCCCCGCAGGTTCCTTTACGGCTATTGATGGTGAATATACATGCGGTTTACCTGCTGCATTTACTGGTCCTACAGTTTATTACAGTAATAGTGCCAATTATCCTGCCTCAAGTACAACCGGGGTTGCATGGAATGCTGCGAATGCTTGGTGTACCGGAAGTAATACAGGCACACCAGTGACCTTAGCTGGAACCAATTTTAGCAACTGTGTGTTTATTATTGGTGATGGTTCTGCAACAATTCATAAAATCAATGTCCCGGCAAACAATTATCAAACAGGCAATATCCAGATCAAATCAGATGGCGTTTTAGATATTGGCATTACAAACAGTCATAATTTCGGAGCACTGCCAAATACCAAAGTAAGCGGAACAGGAAAACTTCGTATAGCCGGCAATAACTATTTTCCTACCGGCGACTGGGGCGATTTCCTGGGAAACACAGGCGGTACTGTTGAGTATTATCAAACTGCTGCTGGTACACTTAACTTGCCAACTACATATAATTTACCGGTAGCTGGCTCTGCCAATATTACCGGCTATTATAATTTAAGTACTTTGCCATATAATGCTTCAAATATTGTTTTACCAAATACCAACCTAATCATTTACAATAATTTTACTGTAGGATATTCTTCAGGTGGAGGAACAGCAAATTGCATCACGCAAATAAATCCTTCAGCTGCTACAACTACAACATTGGAAGTGAAGGATTCAATTAACGTCAATGCCTATGGTATTCTTCAATACATGAATGGTATAGCCCAGAATGTAATTGCCGATAACGAGATAACCGTTGCAGCAAATGGAGCATTAAAAGTTATAAATGGAGGAACAGCCGGGCTTGCCAATACTTTAACGGCTTATGGGAATATAATCAATAATGGAATATTCAACATGAACCCTGCAGGTACTTATGCCTGTTATTTGACATTTGCAGGCTCTGCAAGCAAGCAATTTACAGGTTCGGCAAGTGCCGGGAGCACGTCAACTTTTTACAACATAACTGTCAACAAAGGCACTGACCCGAATTCGGTTATTGATATTAATATACCAAGTACTGGAAATACTATTAATTTTAATTACACCGGTGCATCACCACTTACATTAACGAATGGAACTTTTCGGTTAACTACACCTGTAACAATGGCAGTAACAACAGCTGCTAGTTTTACAATACCGGCAACAGCTTGTCTGTCTTCAAACGGAGGAACTTTTAACATTGCAACTACTGATGGAACTGAATACGATATAATTCTTATAGGTCGTTTAGACAGAGCGAAGGTCGGTTGCCACCTGATCGTTGCGGCTGCGGGCGGTGTGCAGTTTCTTACCGGCGGCGCCGATTTTGCGTGCCAGCGCCGCTTCGATGTTCATGTGGACGTCTTCGAGCGACGTGTCCCACTTAAATTTGCCCGCCGCGGCGGGCAAGCCTGATTCGATCTCGCGTTCGATCGCGCGCAGTCCGCGTTTGATCTTCGCGGTTTCCGCTTTGGTGAACCCGGCTTTCGCCAGGCCTTGCGCGTGCGCGATCGAGCCGGCGATGTCGTGTTTGTACAATCGCCAGTCGAAGCTCACGCTTTCGGTGAACTGTTTAACGACTTCGGCAGGCCCCGCGGCAAAACGCCCGCCCCATGCCGGTTGTGGCGCTTTTTTCATGACGATCTGATTGTCGCCAATTGCGCGCGAAAAACAAGCCAACTATTCGCCCACACCGGCGCCGCCACCACTACGCGGAGGCATCTTGCTCATCATCAACTCTTGCACGCTGCCGTAGCGTTTGTAATCCGACGGCGGCTCAAACAGCGATGCCGCGGGCTTGCTCTGATTGATGTTTTGGAAGCGCGTGGTGGCAACCATGCCGTTTTCGGCCTCGACCTGTATTTGAATCGGGTAATTATTGAGATCGGTGGCCTGCCACACGAGCATGTTCATGGGCACCCCGTTCTCTGGAGTCACGACCACTTTGTATTTGACACACGGATGACCGTCAATGGTCTCCTTGCCGATCTCGGTTCGGTCCACTTTTGGCGGCTTGTCGCTTACAGTGGCCGACGAGCCTGCTCCCATCGGCAATTCGCAATAGGCCTTCAGCCCCGGATAAACCAGATAGCCCGTGTGCTTCTCAGGCAGCACAATGGTGACAGTCTTGTCCATTCCCATCGCCCGCATCTGCGCGACGGCTTGGGGAGGCATGCGTCCTCCCTGCATTTTCGTCATGTCCATTTCCATGCGCACCTTTCCTTCCAAGACGGCGTAGCTCATCTCCATCTGCGTTTCGTTGCCGTCCGAACCCTTGACGGTGGTGTGAGCAATGGCTGAGAAGGATTTGTCCTTGCCAAAAATCTCGGCCAGACCAGCGCCGGGACCGCGCCCCGGTCCGCCAAACATTCCCTGTCCAAACGCGGAACCACAAGCAAACCCAACAGACCACGGCAGATAAAACTG
Organism: uncultured Bacteroidota bacterium; assembly: GCA_963851385.1. Classification (GTDB taxonomy): domain Bacteria; phylum Bacteroidota; class Bacteroidia; order Bacteroidales; family DTGW01; genus CAWEFA01. The sequence continues at coordinate 109,770 of CAWKPE010000016.1, forward strand.
TTCAAATCATTGTCATTATATCCTCCTGATTTCGCCGCAACACTACCACGAGACTTGTTTCCGGTCTAGACGAATGTGATAGAGTCATCTTTGATGAAACGAGAATTCCGCGCGGTGCTCTTCGATCTCGACGGCACGCTGGCTGATACGCTGGCCGATCTGGCCAACGCGACCAACCGGGCGCTCGCCGCACTCGGTTGCCCGACGCATCCGCTGGCCGCGTACCGTTACTTCGTCGGCGACGGCGCGCGCGAACTCTGCCTCCGCGCTTTGCCAGCCGACAGCCAGCATCTTGCGGACGACGTGCTGCGGTTGATGCGGGCGCACTACGACGCGCACTGTTTCGACGAGACGCGGTTGTATCCGGGGATTCCCGAATTGGTCGCGGCGCTGCACCAGCGCCGTCTGAAGCTGGCGGTGTTGTCCAACAAACCCGACGAGTTCACGAAGCGGATGATCGCGCATTATTTCCAGCCGTCGCCGTTCGACGTCGTGCGCGGCCAGACGCCGAACGTGCCGTTGAAACCCGATCCGACCGCCGCGCTGCAGATCGCGCGGAACTTGGCATCCGCCCGCCCAATGGCTGTATCTCGGCGACACGAACACCGATATGCGCACCGCGCGCGCCGCCGGAATGTGCGCCGTCGGCGTGCTGTGGGGTTTTCGCGACCGCGACGAATTGGTCGAGAGCGGCGCGGAGCACATCATGGCCACGCCCGAGAGCTGACGTCTTGCAGGTTGCTCGCGCTGCAAAGAAGAAAGGACGCCCCGCACCTGCGGAACGCTCCTTTGTTAAACTGACTGCGGTCGTTGGATTACCGACCGCGCCGCCGACGGAAGTCGCCGCCGTCCGCCGCCACCGCCACCGCCGCCACCGCCGCCGCCGAAGTCGCCACGGGGACGTTCTTCGCGCGGACGCGCTTCATTGACGGTCGAGGGCGCGGCCATCGATTTCCTTGCCGTTGAAATCGGCAACGGCCTTGTTGGCCTCTTCCTGCGTGCCCATCTGCACGAACGCAAATCCGCGGGACTTGCCCGTGAACTTGTCCATGATGAGTTCGCAACTGGACCACATTGCCCGCCTGCTTGAACAGGTCGAGGATCTGGCCCTCGGTGGTGTTGAACGACAGATTGCCTACGAATAGCTTGGTTGCCATATGTGTGTTATTTCCTTCTGCTGCGGTAGGAGGTCTCAGTGACTGTTCCCGCTCATCGGGTTTCGGACTGCCACCAAGCAAACATGGCTGACTGACATTCCACCAATCTCACTGCGAGCTTCTTCCATCGACTAGCAACTGAAAAATACGCCAAACCGCCGGAATTGCAACAACTATTTTCGGCCACCCTGAGCAGGCTGCTCCCGATGTCCCGATGACGATACGGCTCGCCACGCCGCCTGGCGGGGCGCGGCTTGACAAACCCAATCCAGCGTGACAGACAAAGACGCGCGAAATTGACTTCCCGCTTCGCGGTATTCAGGCTATGCTGTTGCGCAGAAGGACAAGCTAATGCGAATGGCGTTCGACAAGGCGGAGTGCCAGAATCTGAAGCACGCACTGGCCAAGGAGTGGCTGGAGACCAATGGCCTCGGCGGGTCCGCGTCCTCGACGATCATCGGCACCAACACGCGCCGTCAGCACGGCTTGCTCGTCGCGGCGCTCAACCCGCCCGTCGAGCGCTACGTGTTGTTGTCGAAATTCGAAGAGCGTGTCGTGGTCGGCGACCAGGAGTTTCACTTGTGCACCAATCTGTACCCGGGCACAGTCTTCCCGCACGGATTCAACGTCCAGACCGAGTTCCGGCCGCGTCCGTGGCCGACGTTTCGCTACACCGACCTCGAGTTTGAGATCGAGAAGAGCGTGTTGCTCGTCCACGGGGAGAATACGGTCGTGCTCGGCTACCGCAACCTCCGCGCGCATGGCACGGTCGAGCTGAAGTTGCGACCGTTGTTCGCTTTCCGCGAGGCCCAAACGCTCACGCATCGCAACGATGCGGTCAATACGTCCGTCGAACGCGGCGCGGGTGTGACCGAGGTGCAGCCGTACGCCAACCTTCCACGCCTGTACTTCCACGCCAAACCCGACGCCGTCGAAGCGCGATCCGACTGGTATTACCGATTCACCTATCCCGTCGAACAGGATCGCGGTCTCGAGTTCGAGGAAGACCTGTTCACGTTGTTCGAGATGACTTTTAACATTCCCGGCGGCCAGACCGCCTACATCGTCGTCACGACCGAGAAGAAGAACCACGTCAGCGCCGAGTCGCTTGTCGCCGCCGAGCGGTTGCGGCGCAAACAGTTCGAGCGCGAGACGGACCCGGTGCGCCAGGCATTGCTCATTGCTGGCGATGCGTTCGTCGCGCGGCGCGGGGCGGACAAACTGACTCTGCTGGCGGGTTATCCATGGTTTACCGATTGGGGGCGGGACGCCATGATCGCGTTGCCGGGCTTGACGCTGGCAACCGAACGCTTCGACGCCGCATTGCAGGTCCTCCGCCTGTTTGCCCAGTACTGCGATCAGGGCCTGATCCCCAACGTGTTTCCGGATGCCGATAAGCCACCGGAGTACAACACCGTGGATGCCGCGCTCTGGTTTGTGGTCGCCGCGTGGCGCTACTGGAAGAGCAGCGGCGACACCGACGGCATGCGCCAATTGCTCCCTGTCATGGCCGATATTGTCCGGTTCTACAAGGATGGCACGCGGTTCGACATCCGCGCTGACACGGACAGCTTGATCACGGCCGGCTCCGCCGGGACACAATTGACATGGATGGACGTCAACGTGGATGGCTATATCCCCACGCCGCGGCACGGCAAACCGGTCGAGATCAACGCGCTCTGGTTCAACGCGCTCCTGATGCTCGCCGAGATGCAGGAAAAGGGAGGCAAGGATGTCCAGGCTGCGGAGACCCTCCGCAAACTGGCCGACCAGGTTGCCGCCAGCTTCGTCAAGACATTCTGGAACGCCGACGGCGGCTGTCTGTTCGATGTGGTCCAGGGCAGCAACCGCGACGCCAGCATCCGACCGAACCAGATTTTCGCCGTCAGCCTGCCCTACTCACCGCTCGACAAGACGCAACAGCGCGCTGTGCTCGACGTCGTCACGCAACATCTCTTGACGCCGTACGGACTGCGCACTCTTTCGGCCAAACACGAGAAGTATTGCGGCCGCTACACCGGCAACCGTTGGCAGCGCGATTGCGCCTATCATCAGGGGACCGTCTGGCCGTGGCTCATTGGACCGTACTGCGACGCCTACGTCAAAGTCAACGGACTCAAACGTCCCCAGCGCAAGGCCATCGCCGACTTCATCCGCGGCCTGATCGAGCATCTTGACGACGCCTGTCTCGGCCAGGTCTCAGAGATTTTCGACGGCGACCCGCCGCACCGTCCCGTCGGCGGGTTCGCCCACGCATGCAGCGTTGCCGAACTGCTCCGCATCCATGACGAGTATCTGAGCTGACCCGCAGTCGCGGGATCAGGCCTCGCGCGTCCACTCCTCCTTGTGGCCGAACCCGCGCCGGTTATCAATCAAGCGCATCCATGCCGGTTCGATCCGCCACAACGCCATTTTCCCCAGCGCCTGCGCCAGTCCCGCAACTGCGGGATTCCGCACAAATGGGAACCGCGCGGCGAAAAGGTTCCAGCCGCGTTCACGCGCCGCGCCCCTCAGTCGCCGGCAACGTCCGCGGAATTGCGCGCCCTGAATCTCCTGCCACTCTTGTCGGTCGCGCTGAATCGTTCCGGCCACCAAGCCGGTGCGCGCCATCGCTCGCCCGTGGCGGGACGCGGGTTCCGTCAACACGTACAGATTCAACTCATCGTCCACTGCATAAAACAACGCCGCCGCGTGCGCTGTCCCATCCGGTTCCACCACGGCGACGGTGACCACCTGGTGGTTTCGCAGAAAGTTCAACAATCGTTCGCGCATCGGCAGTCCTTCCCGCAGTCGTGGGATCAGTTTATCTGCCTGCAGGCCGCCGTGTCGATACGCGGCAGCGCAGAGCCGCACAAGAATAACGTTGCATCGAGTGCGGTCGCATTCATTACAGTGAGCCGCCCATTCGCCCTCAAGGAGGGTGGTAAACGTCGTATGAAACAATCATTATTTATATTCATGGGTTGTGCCACAGCGTTCTGGTTGGGCGCTGTCGCGGCCAGTCATGCGGCCATTGATCAGCCGCAAGACGCGATTTTCGCGGTCACAGAGGAGAACGATTCGTTCGGCAGCCCACCAGGCCCGCACCAGGATCGTCACTACACACAGGGACTAAAGTTTGCTTATCGCGCCGGCGACAACGATTTTCGCAATGCCACCGCCGCGCTCTCCGCCGCCCTGCCCACGTTCGCCATTGATCCGTCTGCCGCCGATCTCGGATTCGTCTTCGGCCAGAACATTTACACGCCGACGAATTTGCAGTTGAAGAATCCCGATCCCAACGATCGCCCGTATGCGGGATGGCTTTACGGTGGCGTATTCCTCCAGCGCCGCGGCTTGACCGCGGGCAGCATTCCCGTGTTGGAGAGTTTTGAGGCCGATCTCGGCATTGTTGGACCGGGATCACTGGGGGGGACGATGCAGAAATCGTGGCACGAAATGTTGCACATCGATACACCCAAAGGCTGGGACCATCAACTCAAGACTGAACCCGGTTTGGAGATCAAGTACGCCCGTCTTTGGCGGTTGACGGCTGAGTCCCGAATCCGCCCGCTACTGCGATCTTATTCCGTACGTCGGCGGGAGTGTCGGCAATATCCTGGTCGCAGGCAACGTCGGCGCCACGCTGCGGGTCGGCTGGAACCTGCCAAATGATTTCGGCATCCCGATCAACGATTCACCTTACTCCGTGAACGGCGGACTCACCGCCGATGCCCCCGCGTTTTCGGCCTACGGCTTCGGGCGCGCCGAGGGCCGCGGCGTCGCGCACAACCTCTTCCTCGACGGCAACAGCTTTCGCGACGGGCCGCATGTCGACAAGGAACCGTTCGTCGCGGACCTGAGTTTGGGTCTGGCGATGCGGCTATTCCGCCACGTCGAACTCAGTTACATGCACGTCATTCGCACCTGCGAGTTCGTTCACCAGCCGAACAAGGATCAATTCGGCTCGATCATGGCGAAAGTTATGTTCTCGTTCTAGCGCAGGGTCGTCGGCTGTGCCGCTGTTGCAAGGCGACAAACAAACCCTGCCCCGAATCAGATTCGGGCCAGCCCTGCTTCCGGTTTATTGACCGAAATTCCAAACGATAGAGGTCAACAGCAGGATGTCGTTGTTCTTGCTGCCGGCAGCGGGCTGACTATTGTATTTGTCCTGCAATGTCACCCGCAACGCGAGCCGCGTATTGATGGCGACTTCGGTCCCCGCTTCACTATTTACCAGATAATTGGCCCAATCATCGACCTGTGGCATATAATCGATTTGCTCCCAAACCTTGCAGGTCTTGTGGAATTCGTGCTGGAACCGCTCGCTGATACGCAGGGTACAATAGCTTTCATTTTGCTTGCCGAGCCGCTCGTTTATGTAAGACGGACCCATTTCAAGGCGGAACCGCGTGACGTCGCTCTTGATAAAAAAGTAGCCCGCGGCAGGCCCAACCGTCACGCGGTAGCGCAGCTTCGCCACATCATCGTGTAACACATCAAGGTCAGCCGCACCGTAGAATCTTTCCGTGAACAGGTGTTTGTAATCGATGAAGCCGTGCGCGTTGTTCGCCGACTCCTGTTCGTTTTTCTGTCCCCAGTTGTTCAAGCCGTACGCTCCGTCGGCTCCGAGCCGCCACTCGCCCTGCTTCCAATCCTTTCCAATCACGCCGGACGCGTTAAACTGCAAAGTGTGTCACTGTTGCCCCGCGCCATGCTAAGGCCGAGCGCCACGTTGCCGTGCCAATCCTTAACCAAATCGGGGTCTTTCTTTTCCGGAGCGGCGACAACGGCACCGGGAATTTGATTTGTCTGGCCATCGCCGTAGGCCATCCAAGACAGACCCGACATCAATACCACGGCGAGAATGCTGGACCATTTGATCTTCATAAGTGCCCTTCCCTATCGGTTGGGCCAAATCAACGCCTGAATTCACGCGTCATGTCAAGTTGCGCTGCCAGCTCCGAAAGCCCCGATGGTATCGGGGTAAACTTTTGGGGCCAGCCGCAACCGGCGGTTGCGGGAGGGCCGGATTTGCGGTAGGGATAATCCAACAATCATCAGGAGGCTGCGCTATGAAATTCTACGATGTGACCGTTCTTGTGTCCGAGGAGATACCGGTCTGGCCGAAAGACCCGGCTGTGGCGTTGCCGTTGGCACAGAGCATCGCCCGCGGCGATGCCGCGAACGTCACACGCATCGAGATGGGCGCGCACACCGGCACGCACATCGACGCGCCAATCCACTTCGAGCCGAACGGCTGCGGCACCGACCAACTCCCGCTCGACGTGCTTGTCGGGCCGTGCCGTGTGTTCGATCTCACGGTAATTCCCGGCCACATCAACCGCACGGTCCTGGCGCGGTGCGACTTGCGCGGTGTGACGCGGGCGCTGTTCAAGACGCGCAACTCGCAACGCTGGGCGCGCGGTGAGCGCACGTTCGATCCGAATTTCATCGCGGTGGCAGCCGACGGCGCGGCAGAACTGGTCGCGCGCGGCGTGAAATTGGTTGGCGTGGATTATCTTTCAGTCGAACCGTTCAGCAGCAAGGAACACCCGGTGCATCACACATTGCTGCGGGCAAACGTGGTGGTCGTCGAAGGCTTGAACCTAAGCGACGTGCCCGTGGGCGACTACGAGCTTCTGGCGCTGCCGCTGAAGTTGCATGGCGCCGACGGCGCGCCGGCGCGGGTGGTGCTCCGCAGGACGGAGACCCAGCCCATGCCGCCCGCTCAAGCCTGATCGTTGCAGGTTTCGCGCCGCAGTTGCGCGGCCAACTCGCAGTACTCCTCTGCCAAGCGCCGAATCTGTGCCACCTCTTTCTCGCCCAACTTACTGATGACCTTGGCGGGCGCGCCGTACACCAGCGACCGGGGCGGCACCTGCAGACCCCCGGTGAGCAACGCCGCCGCGCCAATGATGCTCTGTTCACCGACCACCACGCCGTCCATCAACACCGCGCCCATGCCGATCAACACCTCGTCACGCACCGTGCAGCCGTGCAGGATCGCTCCGTGACCGACGGTCACGTAATTGCCGACCACACACGGCGCCGGCACATCCACGTGGCAGATGGCGTTGTCCTGAATGTTGGTGTGATGGCCGATGACGACGCGGTTGACATCGCCGCGCAGCACCGCGTTGAACCAGACGCTAGATTCCGCGCCGATCTCCACGTCGCCCACCAACCGCGCGCCCGGTGCCAACAGCACACCGGCGCCGACACGTGGCCGCTTCCCGCCAAACTCCCACAGTGCTTCGCTCATGATGCAGGTCCACCCGGACACTTTTGTCAGAAGTTGATTCTGTGGAGCCGCGCGTTAAAATGCAAAGAGATTTCCGACACGGATGACTGCACAAGGTCCATCTCCGCCACGCTGGTGTCGGCAAGCTTGCCCGCCTCAGGTGGACTTGCCCCGACTTTGTCGGGGCTTGCTCGGTTGCGTCCGTGGCGCTACGTTGGCATCGGTTTTGGAGATGCGCCCATGACGCCTCGCGAGATTCGGTTTGCCGCCGATGGGATGTTGCAATCGCTCGGAGCATGGTTACGGCTGCTCGGCTATGACTGTGCCGACGCGGACTCGCGTACGGCTCGTCAACGGGTGGAGTGCGCTGCTGCTGAGAACCGCGTGTTCCTCACCCGCAACGCCCACCTCGGCAACAATCTCCCGCATGAGTTGCTGAGGCGTGTCGAGATTATGTGGGTGGCTGCGGAGCATTTGCCATCGCAGCTTGCCGAGGTGGTGGCAAAATTCGCGCTGGACACGGAGCACTTCGTGTTCACACGCTGCGTAGGCTGCAACGAACCTCTGCACCCTGTCCCGCCAGCAGAGGCTTTGGCCTGCGTGCCGCCGGCCCCGACACGGGTGTCGGGGGAACGAGAGTTCTGGGGGTGTTCGCGCTGCGGCAAAGTTTTTTGGCGCGGCAGCCACGTCCGCAACAGCCTCGCGTGTCTACGAAATTGGCTGGGGACGACGGCCGTGCTATAGGACAGAAGGAACCGTGGACGATAAGATGCGAACACTCATTCTGCTGTTGATTTGCATGATGGTGGTTATGGCGACGGGATGCTGCACTTGCACATCATCGTCTTTGCGACGCAACCCCAGCCTGTGCGAAACGGCACCTGCATGACGCGTTTTGCAGTGGCGCGGGGCCTGTGCCCGTGGTATTTTCTGCGCGCCTTGCATGGGGCGGGTTAGCCAAGTGGTAAGGCGGGAGTCTGCAAAACTCCTATGCGTCGGTTCGAATCCGACACCCGCCTCCAATTCCTGCCGCGTACCTCCAATGAGTTTCGGGAGATTTGTTTGCCGGTGGTACATTGCGATTGCGGCATTGGATACCACTAGGTTTTCATTGGCCGCGCATTGCTCGCGTTTGCGCTGAAGACCGGCAGCATCAAATCTGATCCCTCGCGAAACGTCCGGCCCGCAAGAAAGGAGACGGTGTAGCTGCGGGCATCGTGTGGCAGTGGCGGTGAGATGTTGTTGTTGCGACAAGTGGATCGGCTGCTGCGGTTGCCCCTGCATTCTGTTTGACTCCTGTAAAAGAAGGGGTAGCCTTCTTGTTCGCCCACAACAAAGAGGAGATGAGCTATGAAAGAAGCGTCTGGTGTAGTATCCCCTTCCTACAGCAATCATTCAACCAGTCACCACCTTGCCCTGACACGAGCCGTGCCGTTGGCACTCATGGTGGTGCTGCTGGCCGCGCCCGCGCCGGTGCGCGGGGCGCTGACTTGGTCGGCCAACAATAGTTTCGGCTCGGCCGTGGTCAACGGGTTCAACGACGAAGCGACCATCAGAAGTTATCTCTGCGTAAGCGAGAATTTGTTTAAGCAGGGCATCGTCACAGATATTTATCAAGCCGTCTACCACGTTGCCTTCATGGCCAATGAGGGCACGATGGAATTTGGCGGGCGGTTCCATGTCCGCGGTTCCGGGACGGCGCAGACGTTCGATGTCTGGGTGTTGGCAACGCTCGGCGACGATTACGCGGATCCGCCGCCGGCGAACGGTTCGCTGGTGGCCCAGATACGGAAGGTGAGCGCGCAGACCAGCGGCTACAACGCGACGCAAGAGGTTCAGGTCGTCAACGGTTCGACCACCAACTTCTATGCGCAGCCTTCAGGGCAGTGGTACGACACCTGTTGGCATCACGCGTACATCGAGTTGCCAACCCCACCCTTGGACGACGGTGATTACTGGTTCACGGTGACGTGGGCGCCGGCCGCAAGCGATTCGTTTCTGGTGATGGTGACGGACCAGGGGTCGGGTGATGTGCTGGGTATCGGCTGGCCGATCGGCGGGCAGAGTTCGTGGAGCGAAACGAATCTCTTCGAGCCGATGATCGTGATTGAGCAGGGCCCGACAACACCGCCCGGGGGGGTAAGAACCAATCGCCAACGGCTTCCATCAACGCCCAAAACGCCGCTCGGGTCGGCGACAACGTCCCTGTCAGTGGTTCGGATTCGGACGCCGGCGTTTGCGCCGGCATCTCTGACAACACTTTGTTTTACAGTTGGACAGTCGCTAAACACCCACCCGGTGACAATGGCACCTTTGGCAATGTGGACACGGGGTCCACCACGTTCATGGGAGCAACAAACGGCACCTATGATATTCAACTCACGGTTTCGAACAAATGCGGCCTGACGGATTCTACCCGGACGTCGATCCTGTTCACCAACGTGGCGCCGCCCAACGCCACGGCCCCGACCATTGATCGGAGCGTGCATACCGGCGACTATACGAACAAGATAACGTTCGCGACCTCGGACGAGGGCGCGGACGCGGTGTACACGTGGACGGCGGTCCGGGTGGACACGGGAACCACAAATGTATTTGCGACCACCTTCGACGACAACGGTAAGAAGGGCAATAGCGTGACGAAGTCGGTGGGCGACATTGGCCTGTTCCCGGTCTTCTGGAGCAAGACGCAAACCGTCTACTACGCCATTTCGGTGACGATTTCCAACAAGACCACGAATCTGGCGACCACAAGCCCCTCCTCGCGCCTGACGAGCAGCGCCTGGCCGGTGATTGATTTGAACTATGGAGCTGTGAACTGGATGGCGCCGAACCACGCCTTCACCTATGACCTACCTGTGAACGTCAGCATCGCCATCAAAGATGTCGGGTTAAACACGCAAGGGGCCCAGCTTGTCCTGCTTGATCAGACCGGTCAGATCGTAGCGTCGACCAATCTCGATCTTCTCTTGGGCCCGAATCCCTTGGCGCCGCATGCGAGCGCGGGGATCCAGAAGGCGTTCACGTACCGGGGTAAGTTGGTTTGGGATGATTGGCGTTGTACCGCACCGATACCGGACAACCGAAAAAGTACCAATATGACCTTCACGGTCGGTGTCAAGTCGTGGCAGGATGCCAACGGCTTCACGTTGGACGAGGACGATAGTCCACCCGCCAATGTCCTCGTCAAGGTGGACCCCCGGAAATGGATCCCCTTCGGCCTCACCGTAGCCGAATACTGGTTGGGCTGGGGGGAGACGCTTGTTGCCGCTCCGATTGAAGCTGCCCTGGGCGACGAACTAGGGGCCGCCATATCGCTCGGCCTCGAAGTCTTTGACCTTGCGGATTCGGGCAGGAGTTGCCAAGAACTGCATATCGATCCACCCGACATTGACACGAACTTCCTGACCGTCGCCACTGTCAACCTGCCGCAGATTGATATGACCCCTGCGGTCGCTCCCGACCAGACCTGTTACTTGGGGGCGGTAGCCTCCGAGCAGTTGATGCTCGTTCGGGCCGAATTGATGGCCTACGACCAGACGTTTGGCAAGTTGTTCGGCGCTTATCAGGCCAACAGTTTGGATGGCCTGCTGCTCCAGTCGCCAGAGCTGCTGCGCCATGCGGTGACCCTAGACCGGGAACTCTCGACTTGTGCCTCCAATCTGCTCGTGGCCCAGCAAGCCGTGGGCATCCCGTCGCGGCAGGCGGTTCTGGATATGCAACAGCAGATCGCCACGATCGGGTTTCCACAGCGCGAGGTTGACGTGCTCCAGCAATTCGGTTACACGCCGGCCCAGATCGACGCACTCCGCGCCGACATCGGCGCCATGGACCTGACCACGGTCCCTATCGGCGTGCCCGACAATATTGATGAACTGCTGCGCCCGATTCCCGGATTTTTCTACAATCAAGCCTATGCCCTAGTGCCCGGCGGCTGGGTGCTCGTGGCCGTGACGCAGCCGCGACCGGGGGACACGGTGAGCGGAACGACCACCGTTGACGCACGCGTGGTCCACAAAAAGGAGTCCACCGTTTACTGCGTCTGCGGGCCGGCCCTAGTGACGACCGTGGCGGTGGACGGGCGCGTGGTCCACCCAGTCCCGGCGCCCTATCCGGGGCCATCGTACTACCCGCCGAAGCCACAACCCGCAAACTCGTATTGTCCGCCGCCCGCCGGGGGCTACCAGCAGGCCGTGCCGTTCCAACTGGACACCACCACGTTATCAGATGGCCCGCATACCATCACCGTGACCGCAATGGACAGTTGTGTGCCGGGAGCGGACGCCGACCCGCGTGTGGACATCAACAGTGACACGATCACCATCTACGTGGACAACACGCCGCCAGTGATCACGCTCACTTCGCCGGCCCAAGTGAACTGCGGCGATCCGATCACGTATCAGGTGACCGACCCGATCAGCAACGGCTACACCAGCGGCAATGTGGACCCGATGTACGGCACCATGTCCTCGAAGGTTGTCACCAATGGCACGATCACCATCCGCGTCGCCGACCGCGCCGGCAACGTGGCCACCGCGAACGTCCAAGTCACGGTGGTGGACACCGAGCCGCCCGCGATTACGTGCCCGGCTAACATCACCGTGCCCGCCGATCGCCGGCCAGTGCAGCGCCACGGTCAGCTTCAGCGCCACGGCGACCGATAACTGCGACCCGGCGCCGAAGGTGGTCTGCACGCCGGCGTCCGGCTCCACCTTCCCGGTTGGCGCGACGACGGTGACTTGTACGGCCACCGACGCCTCGGGCAACCAAAGCCAGTGCACCTTTACGGTCACGGTGACTGACACTGCGCCGCCGGTGATTACGTGTCCGGCGAAAGTGACCGTGCCGACCGATCTGGGCAAGTGCAGCGCGGTTGTGAACTTCCCAGCGCCGCAGGCAAGCGACAATTGCCCCGGCGTAACCGTGGTCTGCAATCCGCTGTCCGGTTCTGTCTTCCCAAAGGGCACGACGACGGTGACCTGCACCGCCACCGACGCCTCGGGCAACCAAAGCCAGTGCTCGTTCACCGTGACCGTCAATGATAACGAGCAGCCGAAGATCACGTGCCCGGCGGATGTGACAGTGCCGCCCGATCCGGGCAAGAACTCAGCGGTGGTGAACTTCGCGACGCCACTCGCGACCGACAATTGCGGCAACGCCACAGTGGTTTGCAGCCCGCCCTCCGGCTCAGTCTTCCCCAAAGGTACCACACCGGTAACCTGTACCGCCGCCGACACATCCGGCAACACCGCGACCTGTACATTCAATGTGACCGTCAAGACATCGGTCCCGCCCGTCATCAGTAATGTGGTGGTCACACCTACCAGCCTCTGGCCAGCGAATCACAAGCTCGTACTCGTCACGGTCAACTACACCGCCACCGCCCAAAATGGGGTACCGGTCTGCACGCTGAGCGCCACCAGCAGCGAGCCGGACAACGGCCTCGGCGACGGCGACACGGCGAATGACATCCAGCTCATCGCGGGGGACGCACATCACTTGTACCTGCGAGCCGAGCGCTCCGGAAACGGGCCGGGCCGGATCTACACGATCACAATCACGTGCACGGATGCCAATGGTAACACAGCAACCAAGGCGGTGCAGGTGACGGTTCCGCACGACCAAGGCAAGAACTGATCCCTCCGGGGAAAACCCGGTCTGCAAGTTGGGCGAGATTCTGAATGTCAGGCTCTCACCCACGCGCTTTGCCGACCGCAGCGCGGCCGACTGCACTCGGCCGTCCAGATCAGGCCACGCCTAGACAAGTTCCTGCAAATCGCTGGGTAAGCCGGACTTTGTGACGGCCCCAGTGACAGGGACCCGACTTCAGCCAATCCAGTTGGGCGTTTTGGGCAGGTTCGATCCCCGCAACACGAGAGCGTGGGCTACTGCAAAGAGTGTCAGTAAAACCGTCAGTAAACGAGTAGTGAGGGTGTAGTGAGTGAGTACGTCCGGATTGTGCTCGAGTAGTCGCCAAGTTCTTGGTAATGAGAACGTAAAACGTTAAGAAAACAGAGGGCACAAGGTTCGAATCCGACACCCGCCTCCAACTCTACCCGCGCAACCGAACGCCGAAACGAACACAGGGACGGGGTGCCGACCCAGTTTTCCTTGAACCTTTCCCCTACCCGAGAAGCTTGGCGCAGATGTATTGTTCTAGTCTCCACGCACCGGGCTTTCACTCCGCCTTGCCCGCCGTAGCCCTAACGCCTTCACGGCAAAGGCGGGTCTGTCCGTCGCAGTTCGCCCATGCCACCAACTGCTCTCCAAGCCGCTGTTATGCCGCCTACACACACAAACCACCCTCCAGCACTGTTTCTGTCGGCGGTTTTCTCTTGCAATTGAAGGCGAGTTCGATTATATTGTTTCAAGTAGATTGAGTTAGGTGGGCAGGAAGTGTCGTTGGGGTAAGAGCAGTTGTCCGTGATGGGAACAGGGCAACTGTGGGGCGAGGGGTATGACGAATAACGCGGGTACGGTTTTTCGAGCGCCGGTGTCCATTTTTGGGCAAGGCGTGTGCCTGCGTGTGCCGAAGGGTACTCTCCCGGAGTTTTATCGGAAATCTTGCCAGTCGGCAGACAGGGATGGTTCCCTGCCCATGATGTGCTGCCATCGGGTTCTTTGTCCCAGCACGCTTCGACTTGTCTGCCGCCAGGCACGAATCCCCCAACGCCGCGACACATCCCTGAGGAAGTTTCAAATGTTATACCATCAACCCCGACATGGGTGTCGGGCTTAATCATAAGAGGACTATGATGAATATGAAATCAAGAGCGACATTGGGCCGGACGTTGACCCCGATCCTATCGGGGCTGGCGACGGTTGTGGCCTTGGCATGGCTGGCCCCGATCCTACTCCGATCGGATCGGAGTGGATCGGGACTGGTCTGGGCGCAACAGGACGGGCTTGCCCCGAATTCCGAGGCGGGGCTTGTAGGCCGCTGGCCTTTCGATGAAGGCGCCGGCACGAACACGGCGGATGTGTCGGGGAATGGGCGCGCCGGCACGTTGCAGGGTAATCCGTTGCCGATTTGGACGAGCGGTGTGAGCTCGAACGCGCTGGGATTTGACGGGCTGCAAAATCGGGTCGAGGTGCCGGATGACGCGGGGTTGTCGCCGACCAATGCGCTGACGTTGGCCACGTGGGTAAAGGCGGCGACGAATATCACCAGCGAGGCCGTGGCGAAGTGGACCACCAACGGCCCCGACTCCGTCGGGGTAAAGCTTGCCCCGATCGAATCGGGGTTGGGCGGTTATATGTTGTCGCTGACCAATGGGTACCCGTCGCTGGAGTTGACGCTGGACGGCGTGTACGCGCATTTGGTGGGGGCGCTGGGGTTGGCCGACACGAACTGGCATCACATGGCAGGGCACGTACGACGGCGCACAGATGGCAGTGTATTTGGACGGCGAGATGAATGGCAGTATGGCGGCGACTGGCACGATTGATGTGGTGACGGTGCCGTTGTTGGTGGGCTTGCTTGAGGGGGTATTGGACGATGTGCGGATCTACGATCGGGCGCTCAGCGCCGACGAGGTACAGGCACTCTGGGACGACGGCAACAGCAACGGCCAGACCGATACTACTTCAGGTCTGACGCTCGGCGACTTGCCGCCGGTGATCACCACGCAACCGCAGAGCCAGACTGTGTGTGCGGGTCAGACTGCCAGCTTTACGCTCACCGCCTCCGGCACCGGGCCTTTCACCTACCAATGGCGCAAAAACAGCCTCATACTCACCAACAGCGGCACTGTCTCGGGTGCCACCAGCAATACGCTGACGTTAACGGGCGTCAAACCGTGGGACGCCGGCATCTATACGGTGACGGTGAGCAACGCCTACGGCAATGTCGTCAGTTTCTGTATCGCGTTAAGGGTTTTCAGTCCATCCGGCGTTGTGGCCTGGGGCGACAACACTTCGGCCAGACCAATGTTCCATCTGGCCTGACGAACGCGGTGGCGATTGCCGGAGGTGCCGTTCACAGTCTGGCACTCAAGAGCGACGGCACGGTGGTGGCCTGGGGCGACAATAATTTCGGCCAGACCAATGTTCCCACCGACTTGACGAACGTGGTGGCGATTGCCGCGGGTTACATCATAGTCTGGCGCTCAAGAGCGACGGCACGGTGGTGGGCTGGGGCGACAACGATTACGGCCAACCAATGTTCCCGCCGGCCTGACGAACGTGGTGGCGATTGCTGCGGGTTGGTTTCACAGTCTGGCGCTCAAGAGCGACGGCACGGTGGTGGCCTGGGGCGACAACACTTACGGCCAGACCAATGTTCCATCTGGCCTGACGAACGTGGTGGCGATTGCTGCGGGTTGCTATCATAGTCTGGCGCTCAAGAGCGACGGCACGGTGGTGGCCTGGGGCTGACAACATTACGGCCAGACCAATGTTCCCCCCGGCCTGACGAACGTGGTGGCGATTGCCGGAGGCGACATCCATAGTCTGGCGCTCAAGGGCGACGGCACGGTGGTGGCCTGGGGCGACAACTTACGGCCAGACCAATGTTCCCACCGGCTCTGACGAACGCGGTGGCGATTGCGCGGGTGGGGTTTTACAGTCTGGCGCTTAAGGGCGACGGCACGGTGGTAGGCTGGGGCGACAACAGTTACGGCGAGACCGATGTTCCCTCGGGCCTGACGAACGTGGTGGCGATTGCTGCGGGTAGCTTCACAGTCTGGCGCTCGGCGACTTGCCGCCGGTGATCACACAACAACCGACGAATCAGACGGTCAATGCGGGAGGGAATGCGACGTTAAGCGTGACGGTTTCTGGCACCGGGCCCTTCACCTACCAATGGCGCAAAAACAGTCTCATACTCACCAACAGCGGCACCGTCTCGGGTGCCACCAGCAATACGCTGACATTAACGGGCGTCAAACCGTGGGACGCCGGCATCTATACGGTGACGGTGAGCAACGCCTACGGCAATGTCGTCAGTTTCTGTACCGCGTTGAGGGTTTTCAGTCCATCCGGCGTTGTGGCCTGGGGCTACAACAGTGTCGGCCAGACGACTGTTCCATCTGACCTGACGAACGCGGTGGCGATTGCTGGAGGTGCCGTTCACAGTCTGGCACTCAAGTCCGATGGCACGGTGGTGGGCTGGGGCGACGACAATTACGGCGAGATCAATGTTCCCACCGACTTGACGAACGCGGTGGCGATTGCTGCGGGTTATCGTCACAGTCTGGCACTCAAGTCCGATGGCACCATGGTGGGCTGGGGCGAGAACGATTACGGCGTGACCAGTGTTCCCACCGGCTTAACGAACCTGGTGTCAATTGCTGCGGGTTGGTTTCACACTCTGGTGCTCAAGAGTGACGGCACGGTGGCGGTCTGGGGCGACAACAGTTACGGCCAGACCAATGTACCCTCTGGCCTGACGAACGTGGTGGGGATTGCTGCGGGTTTTTATCACAATCTGGCACTCAAGGGCGACGGCACGGTGGTGGCCTGGGGTTGGAACTTTGCCTACGGCCAGACCAATGTTCCCACCGGCTTGACGAACGTGGTGGGGGTTGCCGGAGGCAACACGCAGAGTCTGGCGCTTAAGGGCAACGGCACTGTGGTGGGCTGGGGCGACGACGTTTTCGGCGAGATCAATGTTCCCACCGGCTTGACGAACGCGATGGCGATTGCTGCGGGTGGGGTTTTCGGTCTGGCGCTTAAGGGCGACGGCACGGTGGTAGGCTGGGGCGACAACAGTGCCGGTGAGACCCATGTTCCCTCGGGCCTGACGAACGTGGTGGCGATTGCTGCGGGTCAGCTTCACAGTCTGGCGCTCGGCAACTTGCCGCCGGTGATCACACAACAACCGACGAACCAGACGGTCAATGCGGGAGGGAATGCGACGTTAAGCGTGACGGTTTCTGGCACCGGGCCTTTCACCTACCAATGGCGCAAAAACAGCCTCATACTCACCAACAGCGGCAGTGTCTCCGGTGCCACCAGCAACACGCTGACGTTAACGGGCGTCAAACCGTGGGACGCCGGCATCTATACGGTGACGGTGAGCAACACCTACGGCAGTGTCGTCAGTGCTTGTGTGCGCGTTGAGGGTTTTCAGTCCATCCGGCGTTGTGGCCTGGGGCTACAACAGTGTCGGCCAGACGACTGTTCCATCTGACCTGACGAACGCGGTGGCGATTGCTGGAGGTGCCGTTCACAGTCTGGCACTCAAGTCCGATGGCACGGTGGTGGGCTGGGGCGACGATAATTACGGCGAGATCAATGTTCCCACCGACTTGACGAACGCGGTGGCGATTGCTGCGGGTTATCGTCACAGTCTGGCACTCAAGTCCGATGGCACGGTGGTGGGCTGGGGCGAGAACGATTACGGCGTGACCAGTGTTCCCACCGGCTTAACGAACCTGGTGTCAATTGCTGCGGGTTGGTTTCACACTCTGGTGCTCAAGAGTGACGGCACGGTGGCGGTCTGGGGCAACAACAGTTACGGCCAGACCAATGTACCCTCTGGCCTGACGAACGTGGTGGGGATTGCTGCGGGTTTTTATCACAATCTGGCACTCAAGGGCGACGGCACGGTGGTGGCCTGGGGTTGGAACTTTGCCTACGGCCAGACCAATGTTCCCACCGGCTTGACGAACGTGGTGGGGATTGCCGGAGGCAACACGCAGAGCTTGGCGCTTAAGGGCGACGGCACTGTGGTGGGCTGGGGCGACGACGTTTTCGGCGAGATCAATGTTCCCACCGGCTTGACGAACGCGATGGCGATTGCTGCGGGTGGGGTTTTCGGTCTGGCGCTTAAGGGCGACGGCACGGTGGTAGGCTGGGGCGACAACAGTGCCGGTGAGACCCATGTTCCCTCGGGCCTGACGAACGTGGTGGCGATTGCTGCGGGTCAGCTTCACAGTCTGGCGCTCGGCAA
>CAWKPE010000017.1:0-41211 GCA_963851385.1 uncultured Bacteroidota bacterium
TGAATCATATTTTTTTTGATTCTTTTTGGTCGCTTTTGAATATACTACTCCATATTCAGGAGCAAATGCTAAAACTTTGTTTGTTTTAAGTGCAGGAAATTTCTGCTGCATCAAATAAAGGCTTGCTGAATATGCATAATTGAATGAGTAATCATATAACAAATACCTGAAAAGACTGTAATCTGCTTGTTTTGGCATAGTATCAGAAGTAACAAGAGCTTCGAACGGTAACAGATTCAATATGTCATCAGGAATTAAAATAATTTCTTTTCCAATAATATATGGTTTTAAAGGTTTAATAAGAACAGAATACAACTGACATGCTGAAGTAATATATCTTTTAATACCTTTAATGGTATATGTTATCGAATCATTTATTTCTGTCAGATATTTTCTGAAAGAAATAACTTCATTTTTAATTTCTTTTGATGGCTGGCTTAACAACTGTAGACCTTTAGTTGATAGTACAAATGTATAAAGACTGTCGCCTGCAAAAGCATATTCAATAATTGTTTTTTCATTTCCTACAAAATGCTTTATTCCGGAAATATCAATATCCTTCTCTGAATATTTTAGCTGCCGGTAGTGGGGATAATTTTCATCAATCTGTTTCGAAAGTTTTTCTGATTCATCAAGGTAATTTGCCAGTTTAATCTGTAAAATGGAAACTCTTGCCATATCAGGATTTTCCTTTTGGCGTTCATTTCTAATAAAACTTTGAAATAAAGAAATGTCTTCCTGTAAATTTTTTTCTTTTTGAATCAAGCTATCCGGCACTCCGCCCATTTGTTTATATTCCTCATCCTTTAATCCCAAAGCTAACTGGCCGGCTTTATTTCTGTCAGCTGCTATAAAAGCCTTTTCAAGATAATTTTGTTGATTTGTTAAACGAAACAATTTCAAAATACTGGCAAATTCCAATTCGTTGACATTTGCTTTAAAATTGGAAAGATATAAACGATCGCTTTCTGTTCCCAATCGCTTATTTTGATTTTCCACAACTTCCCTTGCCTTTGCATAATGTTCATAGCTTTTCTGAAGTAAATACAATCTTTTTAATTCGTTTACCTTCAGTAAAGCCATTTTTCCAAGAATATTTCCTTTGCCGATAAGTGCTTCAATCAGTTTCTCGTTTGAAACAATATCAGAAAAAATAAAATCTGGTACATCATAAATATTTTCAGTAGAAATGCTGTTAACAGATGTACTTATTACATCCTGATACACGCTGAGTGCATCATTGAATTTATTCAGATATTCCAGTGCCTGACCTTTCCTGAATAAAAGATAGCCATACTGCCAGTTTTTTTCGCCTAATTTTTTAGCAACAAAAGGTAATTTATCCTCTGCCATTTTCAAAGCTTCACTATTCATGCCTTTTTCAATCAGCATCCTGGAATATTCATCATATAAAGTTATTAATATATCAATTCTTTGTTTACCTCTTTTGTTAAACATAACCAGACTTTTATTTAAAAATATTTCAGCCGAATCAGATATATGTAAAAGAGAATAACAACAACCTATAAAATTCAATATTCTCTCTTCATCTAAGAATTTATATTTTTTGGTAATATCAAATGCTTTTTGAAAATAAATAAGGGCATCCCTTAAACTATCTATTAAATATAAATTGATACCTTTTGCATAATATGCTTCGTACATACCTCCTGGATTATTATTACTTATATAGTATTTCAATGCCATGTTAATCTTATTTTGAGCCAGTTCGATTTTTTTTTGGTAAGTATATAAATATGATTGTAATAGCAAAACATGAGCCTGATCATCAGAATTTATTTGCAATTTAGAATTGATTTCATAAGCCAAGTCAAAGTAGTATTCAGCTTTTGAGTTCAGCCCTTTCCAATAATAAAAATTACCAATATTTAATAAATTCCATGCGTTTTCTATTGAATCCATATATTTGCACCGTTTTGCAATATATAAAACAGAATCATAATATTGCTTTGCTAAATAAAAATCCGAATATTTATAAAAATATATCCATGCAATTACATTATAACACATGGCATGTTCGTTCGAAAATTTGTCTTTTTTATGCCAGGCAACAGCTAAAGACTTCCTGTAATAAAATTCAGCGCTGTCTTCAAGGTTTAGTTTTTCATAACAAACTCCTGTTTTATAATTTAATAACAAACTGTTAGTATCCAAAGGCGTTGACATATTAAGTGCTTTCCGAAAATAACTGATCGCTTCATTATAATTATATTTACGATGTTCAACTAATCCACAAGCTGAAAAATAATCAAAGCTGAACTTTTTGAAGTTCCGGTTCTTTTTGTATAAGCTGTCTATCTTTTGAAAACATGAGTATAGTTCTGGTCTCGCTTCAATTCTATAGTAACAGGTTAACAACCTGCAATAAGCTTTAAATAAAATTGTATCGTTTCCAGGTTTTAACGATTGAATGAATTGTTTATAATAATAGATTGCTTTATGGGTATTGTAATTGCCAAATTCTATTTCAGCAATCTTAAATATATCTTTCTTATCTTCATTTTTCTTAATATTGCAACCTATTGATAATAAAAGAAGTATAAATGAAATAAATTTAGCTACTTGTTGCATAGTACAAATTTAAATAAAAAATAAAAAAACTCCCACAAAAAAATGATGTTAAACCCAAAGGCATTGCAGGTTATAGAAGTGTGGGCTGCAATGCCTTTTAAAAAATTAAAACAAATGAAAACAAATTGTCGTATTTATTCTTTTGATCCAGCCGTTGGAGTTGGAGGTGGTCATTGAGAAATCAATCAAAACTAAAACCTAATTGAAACAAAAAAAGCTGCATCAAAAAGTGCGGCTTTTTTTTGTTTTGAAATATTCTACTATCTAATCCTGTCAATAGATTTTACAAGTTCTTCGTCTTTTTTTATTGCAATTATGGCAAGATAAGTAAGAACTATTGAAATTAAAGGTATGATTGAAGTCAAAGATAAATTTGATTTAACTGTTGAGAAATGTTGCCATGCTGAATTATAAACCAAATATAAATCACCTGCGATTAATACGAGAACCAATATTAAAATCCAACAAACTCTAATTTGTACTTTTCGGTTTTTAAAAAGAAAAATGCTTATAACTGATATTATCAGCGAAGCTATAATGAGTGATACAGTTAAAATGCTGCTTTCAACTTTAATCCAGCCAACCGATGAATATTTGTATATACCTTTATATAATAGCTGGTATAAATTACCGGATTGGTCAACAAAAATTGCCAAAGGCACAAATAACATTACCAGGATCAAAGTAAAAACAATGGTTAAATATAATGATTGCATTCTTTGGAGCATAATTAATTAATTGAAGTCCTAAATCGGTTTTGAAAATATATAATATTATTTTAATGTTATTTAATTAAGAAAATTCGTATCAATAGTCATACTTCGACAAGCTCAATATGACTATACATTAAAGTCACCCTGAGCCTGTCGAAGGGTGTTTTAAGTAAAAAAAAATTGACCTTTATTTGGCAAAGCTAACAGCTCTTGTTTCTCGGATAACAGTAATTTTAACCTGTCCCGGATAGGTCATTTCATCCTGAATTTTTTTAGCAATATCGAATGAAAGATTTTCGGCATCCTGATCGCTTACTTTTTCACTTCCAACTATTACACGTAATTCTCTCCCAGCCTGGATAGCATAAGTTTTTGTTACTCCCGGATATGATAATGCCAGCGATTCAAGGTCTTTTAAACGTTTAATATACGATTCAACTACTTCACGGCGTGCACCCGGTCTTGCTCCTGAAATCGCATCACAAACCTGAACAATAGGCGAAATAAGAGTAGTCATTTCTATTTCGTCATGGTGAGAACCAATTGCATTACAAATCTCTGGCTTCTCTTTATATTTTTCAGCCAGCTTCATACCTAAAATTGCATGTGGCAATTCGGGTTCGTCATCAGGCACCTTGCCTATATCATGCAAAAGGCCGGCTCGTTTGGCAAGTTTAGCATTTAGTCCCAATTCAGCCGCCATAATAGCACAGAGGTTAGCCACTTCACGAGAATGTTGCAGCAAATTCTGACCATAAGAAGAGCGGTATTTCATTTTACCAATCAGACGTATTAATTCAGGATGCAGGCCATGTATACCTAAATCAATTGCAGTGCGTTTCCCAACTTCAATTATTTCTTCTTCAATTTGCTTTTGCGTTTTATTAACAATTTCTTCGATTCGGGCAGGATGTATACGACCATCAATTACCAATTGATGTAAGGCTAACCTGGCTACTTCTCTCCTGACCGGATCAAAAGCAGATAGTATAATGGCTTCTGGAGTATCATCAACAATTATTTCAACCCCAGTAGCAGCTTCAAGTGCTCTGATATTTCTACCTTCCCTGCCAATAATTCGACCTTTCATCTCATCATTTTCAATATGAAAGACAGTAACTGAATTTTCAATAGCAGCTTCAGTGGCAACACGTTGAATTGAATTTACAATAACCCTTTTTGCTTCTTTAGATGCTGTCATCTTGGCTTCATCCATTATCTCATTAATATAAGACATTGCCTGAGTTTTTGCTTCCTCTTTTAAAGAATCCACTAATTGTGTTTTGGCATCAGCTGCAGAAAGTCCAGATATCGCTTCAAGCTTTTCAACTTGCTGTTTATGTACGCGCTCAAGATCTTCCTGTTTCTTTTCAACAATCTCAACCTGAGCCATAAGGTTCTCTTTTAAGGTATCCTGATCTCTTTTCTGGCGTTGAGCTTCCTCCAATTTTTGTGTAAGAACCTGTTCCTTCTGTTTTATCCTGTTTTCAGCCTGCACCACTTTATTATTTCTTTCATTTATCATTCTCTCATGCTCGGCCTTTAATTGAAGAAATCTTTCTTTTGCCTGAAGAATCTTGTCTTTCTTAATCACTTCTCCTTCGGCCTCGGCATCTTTTATTACATTTTTTAGGCGTCGTGTAAGGATAAGATTAAAAAGGATATATCCGATAATGCCTCCGCCTATAAGGCAGACAATTCCGACAATAATATTAGTTATAGATATTTGAGTCATAATTTTTATAATTAATGATGTTATAATAAAAAATTAATAAAATGAATATAAAAAAACCCGCACCGATTTCTTCAATGAGGGTAGGAAACCCCAATATAACACGTTAGAGGTGCCAGTAATTTTCGGGTTTACGCTGTTCGCATAAGCGAAATCCACCAAAGGTGGATTGCGTCCTGTCCTAGAAAAACTGAGCATTACTCAATTGGCAATAATGTTGAGTTTCACGCCACTTGAAAAAACAATGCGGGCAATATTTTTATTTAAAGAACTTTTACTCTTTCCTGAGATATTCTTCCAGTTCGCTATTAATTTCATTAAGCCCTTCAATAATAGGTTGTTCATTAGCTTGTTCTTCCAATTCAAGGTTTTTAATTACGAACTGTAAAGCAGCCATAGCCATAAAATCCTGGGTATCTTTATCTGTATATCGTTGTTTATACTGAAGAACCCTTTCATTAATCAATTTAGCCGCTTTTCTTATCCTTTCCTCATCTTTTCTATCGATCTTTAAAGGATAGTATCTGTCTACCAAATTAACCTTTATAGATAGCTTATCTTCCATCCTGTTTTATCTGTTCAAAAGAGCAATACATTTGTCAATCTCCCGCACAAGGTATGTTACTTTAGTTTTGGCATCAAACGTACCATTTGTTTTTGATAGTGTTTTTGCCATTTTTAAAGTATTCAACTTTGCTTCCAATGATATACAATCGGCTTCTTTATTATTAAGCATTTCGGATAAGTCACTTTTTTCACTTTGAATAACCGAACAAGCTTCTTTTTCCCTTTCATATAGTTTTTTTAAACGAAGGACATTGGCCTGTAAAGTTTTGATTAATTCTTCCTTATCGTTTACCATTGTAGCAAATATTCTAAATACAAATATAATACAGCCTTTAGATCATTAAAAAAAAAATCGATGTAATTTTTTGTTATTCATCTCTACAAATTTAGCTTTACATAAACATTTTCATAGGTGAAGTTTATTGTAATTAATATTACAGTCAGAAATTCGATACTGAATTCAGGAAGTAGAATAAGATTAAGAAAAAAATGAAAAAGATTTGAAAACAAAACCAAATTACTATTGGTCTTATCTGAAAATTTAAATGAAATGATTGTGAATTATATATTTTTGACTGTTTCTAATTTCACTCATTATATGACAGGTTTCTTGTTTCAATATATTAGAAACTTTTTGAAACTAATTGCATTTGTAATTTTAACTATTACATTCCAATATTCTTGTTTATAGCCAGGATAGCTCATTTATAAATTATGTTTCACCTCTCGATATTCCGCTTAATATTTCCGGAAATTTTGGAGACATAAGAGACAATAGTTTTCATTTTGGCATTGATTTTCAAACTAATGAAAAGGAAGGTTATCCTGTATTTGCTGTTGCCGATGGATATGTTTCAAGAATAAAAATTGAACCCGGAGGTTATGGAATTGCAGTATATATTAATCATCCAAATGGCATTACTTCTGTTTATGCTCATTTAAAAACTTTATGTGATAAACTTGCCATTTATGCAAAAAATGAACAATATAAAATTCACTCATTCCAAATAGATATTGACTTAAATGATGAACTATTTAAAGTAAAACAATGTGATACTATTGGATTTTCCGGGAATAAAGGTCTTTCAAGTGGTCCGCATTTACATTTCGAATTACGTAAAACAATTAATCAGGATCCTGTTAATTGTTTTTCCGAAGGATTTCATTTGCTGGATACAATACCTCCATCAATTATAAAACTTTGGATTTATCCAATAAATGGATGTACACCTGAAGAGGTTTATCCAAAAAAGAATTATGAAATATTCGGAAGCAAAGGAAATTATTATCTGAAAAACAATGAAATTGTGATATTACCTGGTAATTCGGGATTAGGAATTGAAGCCTTCGATTATATGACTGATACTGTAAGAAAGCACTCATTTTATTCTCAAAAACTTTATATTGACACTGTTCTTTGGTTTGAAACTATTTTTGATGAAATATCTTTTGACCAGGTAGGTTACGTTAACTCTTTAATTGATTATGCAAAAAAAATATCTGATGATGTAAATATTTATAAACTTTTTGTCTGGCCAAATCAGGACCTGATGTTTAATAAAAAAATCAATAATAATGGATATGTAAGTTTTCGGGATACTTTTATTCATAAATTAATTATTGAACTTGAGGATATAAATGGTAATAAGTCGCGATTGATTTTTTATGCCCGATTTTCAAATGATTCATTGAATAATAAGGCATTTTCTTTGTCAAATAAAGGCCCTAATTGCTTTTGGAATAAAGAAAATTTGTTTAAAAATAAATTTATAAAAGTATTTTTTCCAAATAATTCTTTGTATTCAGATATGAACTTCACTATTAATAAAGATGTATGTAAAAAATTATATGCACCAATATTGTCTAAATGTTACTCATTAGGTAATATTTCTGTATCATTAAAAAAATCATTTTTCATTTCTTTCCCGGTAAGCAATATTGTTGATTCATTGCGCAATAAATTGCTTATTATATCTATTGATAAAAAAGGGAATTTGACAAGTATTGGTGGAAATATTAAGGGAAAATATATTACAGCTTCAACTAAATATTTTGGAACCTATGCATTGTCTATTGATACTACTCCTCCAACAATTGAACCAATTAATATTACCGCCAATAAAAACATGGCTTTAGAAGACAGTATAAAATTCCGCATAATTGATAAACTTTCAGGAATTAAAGAGTACACAGGCACTATTGACAATAATTGGGTGCTTTTTGAATACGATTTGAAAAATGATATGCTTTCTTACACTTTTGACAGGGAAAAATTTACATTTAATCAGAAGAATCATCTGTTGATTTTAACTGTAATTGATAAAAGAGGGAATAAAAGTACTTTTATAAATAATTTTATAAAATAGTTTAGCATCTTGATATAAAAAATAAAAATTCAATTATATTTTTGTTTACATTTAATGTTTAATTGATCCATTCAACTTTTTAATAAGAAAAGAAGCCTTGAATTTCTTTAAAATAATAAGCATATGTTGCAGCTTAATTAAGGTATAATAGTTTTTTTCAAAAAGCATAAAATTCAAATCTATGACGAAAAATAAAATGTTCTTGATATTATTGTCTTTATTAATTGGTTCTGTTAATGCACAAAGTCAAAAATATGCTAATAGCCAGTTTACATTATTTTCTTATGAAGTAAGCATTAATGAACGAATTAAAACTGAATTAAGTCCATATGAAAATCTAATAACGTATAAACCTCAAGGTAAACAAGACAAGATTGAAGGTATGTTGATACATACCCTTTATAGTTTGGCAAGTAATATTTTGACGGATACTTTGAAAATTTTTATTTTACCTGTCGGAAGTTTAACTGATAAAGCAAAATATAACTCATATGGTTATCCTGAAATAAATATTCGAAAAGTTATAAAACTCGCGGATACAAAATACTTTTTAAAAATAGAAGCCATTATAGAAAATGATATTATTGATTTACAAACAAAAAAAGAGAATAAGAATATTTTTAGACCTAAAATTATCGTCAAAATTGATATCTTCAATAAAGATGGATATTTACCTATTCAATCTTCCGTAGGTTCTGCTGAGGCCACAAGTTCAGTAAATATTACTCCTGAGTTTATAGCAGGAATGAACTTTATGGATGATTCAGTTGTCAAAAAACAAAATATGGAAACATTGAGAGATATCATGGCCAGGTCAATCACGGAAGCAATTATCAAAATAAAATATAAAGGTGGTAAATAGATATATTGAAAATTCATTTAATTTATTTGGCTATTAATTTTCAATTAAAATATAGATAATAAATAGTACGGACAAATTCAATCTCCTTGGTAATAATTAGATCAATACCAATAATAGATTTTAAGTATTTAAACAGTTATAGGAAAATATTACTATTTCTTATTTTAACGATATAAAATAATGAGATTTTAATTGCTTAGATTACATTTTTGAACAGTTTATTTTTTAGATAAGGTGAAAAAATACAGGGTAATTGGAGTAATGTCTGGATCTTCATTAGATGGACTTGATATAGCCTTATGTGAGTTTGACAAATCAGATGATTCATGGAAAAGTAAAATTTGTAATGCAATTACTGTTCCTTATTCAGAAGAATGGAAAAACAGACTTTGGGATGCTTTTCACCTTTCAGGTTACGAATTAGCAAAGCTTGACATGGATTATGGTCATTACATTGGCCAGCAAATTAAGGATTTTATCAGATCGCATAAAAATAAAATTGACTTCATTTCTTCTCACGGACATACTATTTTTCATAATCCAAATGAAAGAGTCACACTGCAAATAGGTAATGCGGCTGCAATTGCTGCCACAACCTGTATTACTACAATTAGTAATTTCAGAGAACTTGATGTTGCTCTCAAGGGACAAGGTGCTCCCCTGGTACCAGTTGGTGACATGCAGCTTTTCAATGAATATGACTATTGTTTAAATCTAGGTGGTTTTGCCAATGTTTCATACGATTGGTACCGTAAGCGAGTTGCATATGACATTTGTCCGGTAAATTTTATTATCAACAATTTATCTAAACAACTTGGATTCGAATATGACGAAGATGGTAAAGAAGCAGTTAAAGGTAAATTAAATGATAAGTTATATAAGTCATTAAACCAATTGCAATACTATAAGCAAATGGCGCCTAAATCACTAGGAAGAGAATGGGTTGAGGCTGAGTTTTTGCCTGTCTTAGATAAATTTCAATGCAGCATAAACGATAAACTTAGAACTATTTATGAACATATTGCATTTCAACTTTCAAAATCATTCACGGGAGCTATTTCAAAAAAAATTTTCATTACAGGCGGTGGTGCACATAATAAATTTCTAATCCAATTATTTAAAAAACATACTAATCATAAATTAATTATTCCTGATAAACTAATGATTGATTATAAAGAAGCCTTTGTTTATGCTTTTTTAGGTGTACTAAGAATAAGAGAAGAAAATAATTGTTTATCTTCAGTTACAGGAGCAACCCATGATAGCATTGGAGGTATAGTATTTAAAATCTGAACTTGTTAACATTGTCATTAATGTCATAGTAATTTATAACAATTTAAAGTCAGATGTAAATATCTTCTAGTTATTATAAAGTGAACTAAAAAAAATTAGTTTGTAGAAAAGGGTGAAACTCTTTTCAGAATTTCGCCTATTTTCTCAAACTAACTAACTAAACTAACTAAACTAACTAAACTAACTAAACTAACTAAACTAACTAAACTAACTACTAACTAAACAAAATTTACTATATTATAAAATATCTATTATTATATGATACAAAATTAATTCGTTATACGTCCAAACTTTCTATATATTTTGTTAAGTATTCTTAAATAAAGTTGATTCAAATTACACTACAAAATTAAGTAACATACTGATAATAATACGTAAATAAGCTCGACTTGATTAAATTAATTACACCAGTAGCAATTATATGTTGATGAAATAATATTTGACATATATTAAATCAAATTCATTTTGACGAATAGAAAAAAAACTCTCCAAATTATTTATAAAAGCTGGCAATTATTTAAAATGATTTCTTATTAAAATTAAATTTCATTTGTTTTAATTTGATTATTGGCAATTCTTAACATATAAGTATAGTTTTGTAAAAAATATTTTATGAAAACATTATCATATCTTAGAATCGTGCTTTTATTCAATTTTGTACTTTCGGTACAAGTTTACTCATGCACAAATATTCTTGTAAGTAAAGGAGCTTCATTTGATGGTTCCGTTATGATATCTTATGTTGCAGATTCCCATATTTTATACGGAGAATTATATTATAGACCTGCCAGCGATTATCCTTTGGGCACATTAATGCCAATTTATGATTGGGATTCAACTATTTATTTGGGAAAAATACGACAAGCTGTTCATACATATTCAGTAGTTGGAAATATTAATGAACATCAACTTACAATTGGAGAAACAACTTTTGGTGGACGTGAAGAACTTTTAGACAGGGCAGCAACTCTTGATTACGGAAATCTTATTTATATTACTCTGCAAAGAGCTCGTACAGCACGTGCAGCTATTGATACAATAGCCAATCTTTTAAGTGAAAATGGCTATCACAGCGAAGGTGAGACATTTTCAATTGCTGACCAAAATGAAGTCTGGATAATGGACATTGTTGGAAAAGGTTCACCTGAAATAATTAAAAATAAAAATGGTGAAATTATTGGAACCAAATATAGTAAAGGTGCAGTTTGGGTAGCCAGACGTATTCCGGATGGATATATTTGTGCACATGCTAACCAGTCACGTATTAAACAATTTCCATTAAATGATCCTAAAAACTGTGTTTACGCAAAAGATGTAATTTCATTTGCACGTGAAAAAGGCTGGTTTAAAGGAGATGATAAAGATTTTAGTTTTGCTGATGCATATGTACCCATTAATTACGAAGCTTTGCGATTATGCGAAGCCCGAGTTTATAGTATTTTCAGAAGAGCAGCAAGCTCACTGAACTTATCTGCAGACTATGTTGAAGGAAAAGATGGAGCTGCTCCTCTCCCATTATGGATCAAACCGGACAAAAAAATTGGTGTGAAAGAAATGATGGCATTAATGAGAGATCATTATGAAGGTACAGACCTGGATATGACGAATGATTTTGGTGCCGGTCCTTTTAAATGTCCATACCGTTGGAGACCTCTTACATGGAAGGTTGATAGTGTAGAATATTTTAACGAAAGAGCTATTTCTACTCAACAAACAGGATTTTCATTTATTTCACAATCACGTTCATGGCTTCCCGACTGTATCGGAGGAATGGTATGGTTTGGAGTTGATGATACTTATAGCACAGTATATATGCCAATATATTGCAGTACGCAGATTATTCCTGAATCACTGGCTCAGGGAAATGGCAATTTATTTACATATTCAGAATCATCCGCTTTCTGGACATTTAATTTCGTTAGTAACTGGGCCTATACCAGGTATTGCGACATGATTATTGATATTCAGAAAATTCAACATGAATTAGAAAATAAGTTTATCATTCTTCAACCTGCTGTTGAAAAAACAGCTTTAGAATTATATAATGAAGGCAAAGCTAATATTGCCATTCAGTATTTGAATGATTATTCTGTAAACCAGGTCTCAATTACAACAATCGCTGGAAAAAACTTGGACATGATCTTCTGGTCAAATATATAGACGGCAATGTAAAGGATGATAAAGGCAATGTAACCCATCCACCTTATCCACAGTGGTGGTACAAAAAAATTATTGAGCAAGATACAGATCATTTTAAGATTAAAAAATTAAAAAGTGAAGTTGAAAAACCGTGATAATTACCTAATATTTCTGCATCAGCAAATTATTTTTTATATTAGCGTTTCTATTGGTATATATTGTTGAGTAATCATTCATTGATTCTACTTATGCTTAAAAGACAATATGCTTTTTTGTTATTAATTTCATTATTAGTAATATTGTTTATTTCCTGCCGTGGTAATCTTACTATTAAGTGGTGGACCAGCACGACTACAAAGCTTTGGGAAGAACAAAGAAATATTCTTCTTGAACCAGCCGATTCTTCAGCAAACTTTGATGTGGAAATTTTCACGGATAGTATCCAGCAGAAAGTTGACGGTTTTGGAGGTTGCTTCAACGAATATGGTTGGAACGCTTTATCCAGTTTGAATGATGTAAACCGTGAGCAAGTATTAAAAATGATATTTAGTCCTAAAATTGGACTCAATTTTAATATTTGCCGTATGCCAATTGGAGCTAATGATTTTTCAAATGGCTATTATTCTCTTGATGATTCAATAAATGATTATTCTTTAGATTACTTTAGTATTGATAGAGATAAAAAAGCACTTATACCTTATATTAAATCTGCCTTACGTTATCAGAAACATCTTAAGATTTGGGGATCGCCTTGGACACCACCGGCATGGATGAAAATAAATGGTAATTATGCCTGTGCAACATCAAAGAAAAACTATTTTAAACCAGAATTACAAGGAAAAGAAGGTACAGATTTAATTCGTAATAATGATACAATTCTTAAATCATATGCAAAATATTTTGTAAAATACGTCAAGTCTTATAAAGAAGAAGGAATAAAAATTTATGCCATTCAAGTGCAAAACGAGTTCAATTCCTGTCAGATATTTCCGAGCTGTACCTGGACATCTTCAACTTTAGCTAAATTTATAGGTAATTTTCTTGGACCCCAGTTCAAGAAAGAACACATAAAAACAGAAATATGGTTTGGCACAATTGAAAGACCTGAAATTAAAATTATTGATACTGTTTTGAAAGATGAGAAATGCAGGAACTATATTAAAGGTTTAGGCTTTCAATGGGGAGGTATAGGTGCCGTTGATTCAGCGCAATTCAAATATCCTGACTTTAAGCTTATGCAAACTGAGAATGAATGTGGTAATGGTTCGAATGATTGGAAAGCTGCTGAATATGCATTCAGATCAATGAAACACTACTTTAGTTGTGGAATAAATTCATATTTGTATTGGAACATGATCCTGGATGAAACTGGGAAAAGTCATTGGGGCTGGAAACAGAATTCATTAATAACAATTAATACAAAGAATAATAAAATAACATATAATCCTGACTATTTCCTTTTTAAACATTTCTCTTATTTTATTGAGCCAGGATCGATAAAAGTATTGACCAAAGGGAAATTTGATGATATTCTCGCGTTTGTTACACCCAGAAATGATTTAATTATTGTAGTTGCTAATATATCTTCAATGCCTAAAATTTTAAGAATGAAAATAGGCAATAAATTAATTGAAACTGCAGTTCCAAAGAGCTCATTTAGCACATTTGTCTATTTTAATGCAATTTAAAAT
This sequence comes from uncultured Bacteroidota bacterium, assembly GCA_963851385.1. Classification (GTDB taxonomy): domain Bacteria; phylum Bacteroidota; class Bacteroidia; order Bacteroidales; family DTGW01; genus CAWEFA01. Next base: position 13,956 of record CAWKPE010000017.1, read on the forward strand.
AAGTATTTCACTGTTATAATATAAACCATAATCCTTTTAAAAGTTTTTGCTTTCAAAACTACCTAAGATGATTATTAATTATTTAAAAGTATCGTATCGTGGGCTTATCAGGCAAAAGCTTTATGCAATTATCAATATTACGGGACTTGCTGTTGGCTTGACATGCAGCCTGCTCATAGGATTATATGTTTTAAATGAATTTAGTTTTGACAAGTTCCATAAAAAGGCTGATCGCATTTACCGTATTACGCTAAATTGCCGATTGGGAACAAATAATTTTAATGGTCCTGTTTCTGCTTCACCTATGTCTAAAACATTAATTAAGGAGTTTCCAGAAGTTGAATCAGCTGTTCGCCTTTTCCCTCTTAGCAACAGGTGTATTCAATGTAATCATCAAATTCATTATGAAGACAGGTTTTTATATGCTGACTCTAACTTCTTTGATATTTTCGATTTTAAATTCGTAAAAGGTGACCCGGAAACTGCATTAAGCAAACCTAATAGTGCTGTCATCAATCAATCTGAAGCAAAGAAATATTTTGGAAATATAAATCCAATTGGTAAAACTTTTAAAATTCGAAACAGTGATAAATTACTATTTGAAATAACGGGAGTTATTGAAGATATGCCTGATAACAGCCATTTTCACTTTGACATTATTGCATCCAGCAGAGCTATTTCGGATGCTAATAGTCAATATTGGATTAATAACAATAATTACACATATTTCGTTCTAAAAGCAGGATGCAATCCAAAAGTAATCGAGAGTAAATTTCCTGATCTGGTTAAACGATATGTTCTACCTCAAATCCGGGAATTTTATGATGCTAAAATTAAAGACATTTTTAATTCTAAATACGAATATAGTTTCCATATTCAAAAATTAACTAATATACATTTGAATTCAAATTTAGGTTATGAACTTGAACCTAATGGTAATATAATATATGATTATATATTCATAATTGTTGCTCTTTTTATATTAATAATTGCTTGCATTAATTTTATCAATCTTTCAACTGCACATTCTATAAATCGCGCCAAAGAAGTTGGAATTAGAAAAGTATTAGGATCAACAAGAAACTACATTATAATTCAATTCCTTGCTGAAACTATTTTGTTATGTTTTATTGCGGTAATATTTGCATTGTTTTTATCAGAATTATTGATTCCATCATTTAACAGCTTGTTTGGCTTAAAACTTAATTTAAACATCCTGGAAAATAAAACTATTCTTCCAATTATTATAGGTTTTATTTTAATAACAGGAATAATAGCCGGAGCATATCCAGCCTTTTATCTCTCACGTTTTGTTCCTGTTGAAGTTTTAAAAGGTCTAGTAAACAAAAGAGCTACAAACGCTGCTATGCGAAATATTTTAGTAGTTTTTCAATTTTGTATATCAATTATTATTATTCTGGGTACCATCACAATACACAATCAATTGCGATTTATCCAGAATAAAAGACTTGGTTTTGATAAGGATCAAATATTGGTAATTGAAAAAACAAATCCAATAAAAAAAGATATTAGAAATTTCATGAACGACTTAAAGACAAAAACTTGCATTAAAGAAGTCACGCTTTCTAATGGTATTCCTGGAAGAATTTATTCTAATAGCGGCTTTATGCTTAAAGGTGAACCAAATGAAAAAACATTTTTGTTTTCATTTATTTTCACTGATTATAATTATTTAAAAACTATGGGAATCCCTTTGACAAAAGGTCGTTTTTTCTCAAGCAATATTCCTTCTGATTCTTCAGCAATTGTAATCAATGAAACGACAGTAAAATATTTAGGTATTAAAAATCCGGTCGGTCATATATTAATTTCTCCCGCACCGTTACCTAACCAGAGACAAATGTTAACAATAATAGGTGTTGTTAAAGATTTTAATTTTGAAAGCCTTCATAAAAATATAAATCCTTTATTATTAGCTTTATCAAATAATTCTTATGACGGTTATGTTACTATCCGGATTGCACCCGGGAAAAACAACGATGCTTTACAATATATTCAAAGTACATGGAATAAATACACAACAAGTGCACCTCTTATGTATTTCTATTTTAACCAGGAATTTAATAAGCTCTATAAATCAGAATATAAAATTCGCGGAATTATGTCTCTTTTTTCATTTCTTGCAATTTTTATTGCTTGCATGGGCTTATTTGGACTAATAGCTTATACAACAGAAAAACGAACAAAAGAAATTGGAATAAGAAAAATCATGGGTTCCTCAATACTAAATATAATTGGATTATTGTCAAAAGATACAGCGATATTAGTGTTAATAGCATCTGCAATAGCAATTCCTTTTGCATGGTATTTCATGTTTCTTTGGCTTGAAGATTATGCATACCGGATAAAGTTAAACCTGCTAATGTTTTTACTTATATGTATTTTTGCGCTATTAATTGCAATGATAACTATTATTTTTCAAGCCTATATTGCTGCAAGACGCAATCCTGTTGATGCATTAAGATATGAATAATAAGGGCATCTCTAATAACTAAATTTCAGAAATATATAGATGCAAGTTTCATGATACAGGATATATTGATATCAGGATTTTTCTTGCATCCTGCATCATATATCTTTTAATAAAAAATGAATTTTTTGAAGTTCCCATAAGTCAAGGTCATTATAAAAAATAAGTATCTTCGACTTTTTTAACCAAAACATTTATTTTTGTTTCGAATGAACAATCAATATTTAATTCAGGTTTAAAAAGAAATTTCAAGAAATGAAGCACCATGTTATTATTATTTTTTTCACTATTTTCTTTAGTGTGTATTTTGCAGCCAACTATTATATATTTATCAGAGGATGGCAAGCTTTACCGCAAGGATATTTACTAAAATATTTATATGAATTTTTATTTGTTCTTTTTTCAATATCTTTTGTCATTGGACGTTTTGCAGATCGCATTTCTCATTCTGAATTAAACCATCTTTTCATTTGGATTGGATCTTTTTGGTTGGCTGCATTGATTTATTTTTTCTTAATTATTTTATTAGTAGATATAGTGAAACTTACAAATTACGGATTTCATTTTTTACCCTCACAAAATACTTTAGAATATGGCAAAATTAAAATTATTACTTTTTTATTTTCAATAATCATAGTTTGTTTTTTACTTACAATTGGCTTCATCAATGCCAATAATACAAGAATTACAAGAATAGAAATTCAGACCGAAAAAAACTTAAAGAATAAAGAAAAAGTTAAAATAGTTGCAGTTACCGATATTCATCTTGGAACTTTAATTGCGCAAAAAAGGTTAAAAAAGTTGACTGAATTAGTCAATAAAGAAAATCCTGATATTATTTTGCTTGCAGGCGATATTCTTGATGAAGTTCAAACACCAATATATAATGAAAATATTGGAGCACCTTTAAAAAATTTAAAAGCATCAATGGGAATATATGCCATCAATGGAAATCATGAATATATTGGAGGAATTAACCGGGCAGTAAAATATATTGAATCTTTAGACATCAAATTATTACGTGATACTTCAGTAGAAGTCAATGAAATGTTTGAGATAATTGGCCGTGAAGACAGAGATATGCAGCGATTTACAGGTAAACAACGTAAAACTAAAGAAGAACTGATAAAAAATCTTGACAAGTCTAAATTCTTGATTTTGATGGATCATCAACCTTACGATCTTCAAAAAACAGCTGATCTCAATATTGATTTACAAATTTCAGGACATACTCACCATGGTCAACTTTGGCCTATTAATTATATTACCGACGCAGTTTATGAATTAAGTTACGGTTATTTAACTAAAGGTAAAACGCACTTTTATGTATCTTCAGGATTTGGCACTTGGGGACCGCCTGTTCGTATTGGAACTATCCCTGAAATAGTTGTCATTACTATCAAGCCTTTAATTAAATCATCAATTATTTAGTACCAACATATTTTATTGAATAAAAAAAAGCATATTCTTGCAAAAAAAAATATTTATCTTTAACAGTTCTGAGTACTCAGAAAATTAAGTATATAATGAAAATTTATGATGAAGTATCTCAAAATAGAATCCAGCAAACTTACACCAGGTATATTGATTGATCCAAATCGAAGTGTGCTGGAAATTTATGGTTTCTCGTTACCAGAAAATGCCACTGAATTCTATTATCCTGTTATTCAGTGGTTGATTGATTTTAAAAAAGAACTCGTTAATAATCCGGGAACATTTAGCGAATTGAATGTAATCTTTAAATTAGTATATTATAATTCCTCATCGCTTAGACAGCTTGTTGAAATATTTCATTTGTTTTATGAGATTCTTGAAATGAATTTCCCTATTCATATAGCCTGGCAATACGACAGTGAGGATCCTCAAATGGGCGAATCTGGAAAAGAATTAAGTGAGATTACTAAAGTACCTGTAAATGTTGTATCATATAACTGAGAAGTTTTCCTTATAGAAATTAAGCCAGAAAATAATTGTCTTAATATTATAAAAGATACTATTAGATTAAAGAAAGTAAGAATACGAAATTTCATATTCATAATATTTATCAAATATTGATGATTTGAATATAGCAACTAAACAAAACAGCATTCTCGCGAATGAAGAATGTAAATATTGAGATATACTAATCTCAAATGTGTTCCCAGGTCGAGATATATACCTTAATTAATAAATTTATATATGATGAAAAAAAAATTAGGACTTATTTGTGTAGCAGGATTATTATTCATTTCAGCATCTTTAAATGCACAATTTTTTAACGAGCAAACTTTCAAATATGGTCAACTATTGAATTATTTGGAAAGGCTTTATGTTGATTCAGTAAACGAAAATAAGTTAACAGAATCTGCAATTATCGAAGTATTAAAGGAACTTGATCCTCATTCAGCATATCTGACAGCAAAGGAAGTAAAAGAAATGAATGAGCCTTTGCAAGGAAATTTTGAAGGCATTGGAGTTTCTTTTAATATCCTAAACGACACTATTTTTATTATAGGAACAATTCCTGGAGGTCCTTCAGAAAAAATTGGTGTTATGGCTGGAGACAAGATTATTCGAATTGATGGTGAAAATGTTGCTAGTAAAAAAATTACCAATGAAGGTGTATTTTCCAGACTTAGAGGTACAAAAGGAACTAAAGTAACTATATCCGTTCTTCGAAAGGAAGTTAAAGATCTCATAGATTTTACTATTACCAGGGACAAAATTCCAATTTTTAGTATTGAGGCATCTTATATGATTAATAGCGAAACAGGATATATAAAACTCAGACGTTTTGCCCAAACAACCAGCTCGGAGTTTGAAAAAGCAATGGATAAACTGAAATCGCAAAACATGAAAAATTTAATTCTAGATCTTACCGATAATGGTGGCGGCTATCTTGAAGAAGCAGTAGAGCTTGCAGACCAATTTCTGGATAACGACAAATTAATAGTTTTCACTAAAGGTCTGCACATGAAAAAGAAAGAATATCATGCAGAGATGCCTGGATTATTTGAAAAAGGAAAATTAGTTGTTTTAATTGATGAAGGTTCTGCCTCTGCAAGTGAGATTCTTGCCGGCGCTATCCAGGACTGGGACCGCGGTTTAATTGTTGGCAGACGTTCATTTGGAAAAGGACTTGTTCAACAGCGCTGTGCATTTCAGGATGGTTCAGAATTAAGACTTACAGTTGCAAGATATTACACTCCCTCAGGACGTCTTATACAAAAACCATATAATAATGGTACTGACGAATATGATAAAGATTTGATAAATCGCTACAAAAAAGGTGAATATGTTCATGAAGATAGCATTCATTTTCCTGATTCACTTAAATGTCATACTCTTATTGAAAAACGTGTGGTATACGGTGGCGGTGGTATTATGCCTGATTTTTTTGTACCGCTGGATACAAACGGTTATTCTGATTATTACCGTGATATGATTCGTAAAGGTATTTTAAATAAATTTGTACTTAATTACATTGATCAAAACCGCGCCAGTATTTTATCAAAATATCCCGATTTTAATACTTATGTTAAATCCTTTTATGCAGAACCTGTTCTATCTAGTTTAATAGTTTATGCCGAGAAAGAAGGTCTAAAACCCGATACACAACAAATAAACATATCCAAACCTATTATATCAAAACTACTGAAAGCTTATATTGCCCGTGATGTATGGGACTCGAATGAATTTTACCAAATTTTTAATCAGGACGATAGCATAATTAACAAAGCTCTCGATGTTATTCAAAATTGGGATGTCAGAAAAAAGAAACTTTTAAATAGGAAATGATTATACTTAAGTTTATTAATATTTTGAAATAGATTACTTTGAGCAATAAAAGTTCAATAATTTGCTTCTTCTATCAAAAATTTATAATTAAACTGTGACTGGTATTGATTTAAATCGGTCGTAAATAAAGGCACTTGCTGTTAAATGAATGTATGATAATAAACAACATAATCTCATTGCCAAGACTATTTTTGGTTTAGAAAATATTTTGGCAGAAGAATTAAAAGCGATTGGAGCAAAGCAGATCAAAATTGCTAACAGAGCGGTGTACTTTTCAGGTGACAAGGAGATGTTATATAAAGCTAATTATTATTTACGTACTGCCATTTGCATATTAATTCCAATTCATTCATTTAAAGTTAAGAATGAAAATGATCTTTATAAACATGTCCTGGAGATCGATTGGAGCAAAATAATGAATCTAAAAATGACATTTGCAGTTGAAAGTACTGTACATTCTTCAATTTTCAAGCATACACAATATCCAGCACTTAAGGTAAAAGATTCGATCGTTGACCAATTTCGTAAAAATACCGGCGCTCGCCCAAATATTGATACAAGTAATCCGGATGTTCTGATAAATGTTCATATTTCAGAAGAATCATGTACAATTTCTTTAAATAGCTCCGGCGAACCATTGTTTAAAAGAGGCTACAGAACAGCTACACAAGAAGCTCCTCTAAATGAAATACTAGCAGCGGGATTGCTATACCTTTCGGGCTGGAAATCAGATCAACATTTGATTGATCCTATGTGTGGTTCGGGTACAATTTTAATTGAAGCAGCTTTAATGGCAAATAAAATTCCTCCAGGTGCTTTCAGAGATAATTTCGGGTTTAAAAAATGGTTCGATTTTGATAACGATTTATTCAACCAAGTAATTCAATATAAAAATACAAAGAATGCAGTTCAATCCAAAGTCCGCATAATTGGATCAGATATTTCAAAAAATGCTATTTCAATAGCAAAAGAGAACATAAAAAATGCAAAATTACAAAATACCATAGAATTGAATATCAGTGAGTTTATAAATTTTATTCCTCCTGTTGAAAAAGGAATAATCATTACAAATCCTCCATATGGAGAAAGATTAAAACAAGAAGATATAGTTGACTTTTATAAATCTTTTGGAAATACCCTTAAAAGCAAGTATATAAATTTTGATGTATGGGTACTTTCTGCTAATCTCAATGCAATGAAGAATATTGGGTTACATCCTTCAAAAAAAATAAAACTCATGAATGCGTCTTTAGAATGTACTTTTAACAAATTTGAAATCTATCAAGGGTCAAAAAAAAGAAAGAAAAACAATTTTTATCAACATATTTTTTAATTGTGACGTGTTAGAATTAAAAAAATTTATAATTTTAGTTATGCAATTAGAATATAGCGTTGCCATGGCCTTTGAAAAAATACTAAAATTATTAGGGAATATAATAAAAGGGTTATGTTTTCTAAAGAAATAATTTTGTTATATTTGTTGTAATAAAAGAAAGCGCTAACTATACTAACCAGAAAGACTTATATGGTTTTTAATTTTGACGATTATTATAATATACTTCAAAACGGGGAAGTTTTAATTACTTACAAAGGTTCTGTTTCAGCTGAGTGGATTAATGGAGTGTTAGAAAATGTTGAAGGTAAATTAGATAAAGTTGGTGAAGATTCGAGAATAAAAAAGAAAATGTACAATGTTCTGGTCGAAGGTCTTCAAAATTTATATCATCATGTTGATGAACTTTCAGAAGATTTGAAAGGAAAATATAATTCAAAATTTGGTGTACTGGTAATTAAAAAATTTGAAGATGGATATAAAGTTTCTCTGGGTAATTTTATTTCATCTGATAAAGTCAAATACTTAAAAGATAAAATAGATAAAATTAATTCGCTTAATATTGAAGAATTAAAAGATATGTATAAGTTTATATTAAATCATCAAAAATTATCTGCAAAAGGTGGCGGAGGGCTTGGACTTATTGACATAGCAAGGAAAACAGGAAATAAACTTGAGTATATTTTTTATGAATTTAATAATGATTTTAGTTTTTTTAATCTTGATGTGAAAGTAAATTAAAGTATATTTAAATAAATTAATAATATTATTATTTTACAGCATATGGAACCATTAACAATAGAAGGAACTGCAAAAACTCCGAATGTTAAATTTGATGCTGGACAAGGTTTAATTGAAATTAAAGGAAGATCTATTCCGGAAAATTCAATTGAGTTTTATAAACCTCTTGTTGACTGGCTGGAAGAATATAGTAAAGGCCCAACAGCACTTACCAAAGTTAATATTCAACTTGAATACTTTAACACAAGTTCGTCAAAATGTATCCTCGATGTTTTTAAAAAGTTAGAGGCTATCTACAAAGCTAAAAATGAAGTAATCATCAACTGGTATTACGAAGAAGACGATGAGGATATGCTTGAAGCTGGAGAAGATTATGAATCAATAATCCGTGTCCCATTTAAAATGATTGAAATAGTAGATTAAAAAAAATTAAACATACTTATTTTTTAACACAGGTTGCATCTGCGTCCTGTGTTTTTGTTATAACTACCATCCGATTTTTCAAAAATTTCGCACATATAATTAAATCATAACCCAAATAAATTGACGAAATGAAATTAAAATTGTCTTATTAAGTTTTTTAAAAAAAACAGAAATCACTATATTTAATTAGGAATTTTAAGAATGATAGAAATTTCTGGAAAGACAATTTTAATTGTTGATGATTCTTTTATCAACAGGCAACTCATTATTGGTTTTCTGATAGGGCATAATATTAATATTATTGAAGCAGGAAATGGAAATGAAGCACTGGATATATTATCAAACACAAATCCTGATTTAATCCTTCTTGATCTGATTATGCCGGAAATGGATGGGTTTGAATTTCTGGAAATTTTAAGAACAAAAAATAATAAAATACCAGTAATCGTCCTGACAGCCTATTTAAAAGAGTCGACATATCAAAGGTGCATTGATTTAGGAGTTGAAGGGTATTTAAATAAGCCATACAGAATGAATGAACTTTTACATCTTATGAATAATGTTTTTAATAATTAATGCTTAATAATTTGGTAATAAAGAACCCTCATATTGTTATCGTTGAAGATGATATGATCTTTAATAAACTTATATCCGCATACCTTGCTTCTAAAGGCTATAATTCAATTAGTACATTTTACTCAGGAGAGGAATGCATAGAAAAACTGGACAGGAAACCAGATATTGTTCTTCAGGATTTTGACCTGCCTGGAATGAATGGCGTTGAAACCATGAAGAAAATTAAAGAAAAATATCCTCAATCTACTTTTATTTTTTTATCAGGACAGACAAATATTTCAATTGCCGTTGATGCTATGAAACAAGGTGCTTATGACTATATTATTAAAAATGCTTTTGCAAAAGAAGATGCGTTGAATAAAATAAAAAACGTTACATACATTGAGCAATTTAAAGAATGAGAAAAAGTATATAAATTGGCATTATTTACTATTTCTCGTTGCTTTGATTGTCTCCTGGATTATATTTATAATTGCGTAAGTTTAATACATAACAGTTTGACCTGAATTTTTTTATTATATCAGAACCATATCTGTGTTTGCAGAGCAATGAATGTTTCATATTCTAAAGTAATTTTCAAGCAAAAGTTATAATAAAATAGTACCTTCACCTGGTGTTGATAAATAATCAATATTAAAACCATGAGCATCTAATATTTTTTTACAAATTTGTAATCCAATACCTGTGCCTTTTTCTCCTTTAGTTCCTTTGATTGATTTATGGAAAGACTTGGCCGAATAATTCATCTTTTGAGATATCCGGCATGCCTATGCCTGAATCCTTAATTAGATAGTGATAGTTTGTCATTGTTTATTTCTGACGAAATGTTAATTGTTCCTTCATCAGGAGTATACTTTATAGAATTGCTAAGTAAATTGTTAATTACCTGGCTGAAATAAGTTACATCAGCATTTACGATAGTATTTTCATTGCAAGTGATAGTTAAATTTTGTTTTTTATTTTCCAGTTTCGACTTAAAAATTACTGCAGATGTGTTAAGTACTCTTGATAAATTAACATTGTCACGTTTAAGCTGTATTTCCTGAGCTTCCCATATTGGCCCAATTTAAAAGCTTATTAAAATATTCATACAAATAATTTGACGTATCAATAATAAATTTCAAAAATTCTTTTTGTTCAGAAGTAAGTTCTTTATTTAATTTATTGTCTGCTAAAAGTATTTCTGCATATCCGGTAATTGATGCAAAAGGAGTTCGTACATCATGAGATACCATATTAATAAACTCTTCTTTCGATTTTAGTAAAGACTTAAGTTCATTTCCTGCTTTTTCAAACGCAGGATAGTTCTTACACGGCCAACAGCTCAATTTCATTTATTGGTTTTTTAATATATTCAATTGCACCCAAATCAAGTGCTTCTTCCACATCTTCAGCCTCTGATTTGGCACTAACCATAATAACCGGAGTATTTCTCAAGGTTTCATCAGCAATTATATGTTTTAATATATCCAGTCCTGTAATTTCCGGCATCATAATATCGAGTAAAACAACATCAAAAACATTTTTTTGTAATTTTTTAATAGCTTCTCTTCCATTATTAGCAGTCAATACAGAGTATCCCTCTTCTGTAAGTAAGCCTTCCAAAAGAAAAATATTGGCCGGTTCATCATCTACAATAAGTATATTTGAATATGGCTGATTGTTCATTGTAATAAAACTAAATTTTTAAAGTATCATGCCGGTCAGTAAACTCAAGCTGAAAGACCTGATAACTATGGGATGCGTGATAGGTTTTAGTACCATTGTGTTTTTGTTTATAAAAAGCATTTCATATTATCTTATTTTATATTTTTCGATAGTTTGAATTAGAATTTCATCATCAATAGGTTTAGAAACATAATCATTAAAGCCAAACGAAAGAATTTTTTCTTTTTCATCTGTCATTGCTCTTGCCGTAAGAGCTATAATAGCAGTTTTGTCATTTGAGCTTCTGCGTTTGGATATTTCGGAAAAAGCATCGAATCCTGTAATTTTAGGCATCATAATGTCCATTAGTACCAAATCGGGTTTTTCTGCAAAATACTTTTCAACTACTTCATTCCCGTTTTCCGCAAAAATCAAATCATATTCCCTTTCCAGCATTAATTTTATGGTGAACCGGCCAATCTCCTCATCTTCTGCAATTAATAGTCTGGTTTTTCTATATTCTTGCTTTGTGCTATTATATCCATTCAAAATTTTCTCAATCAATTTAATTAGTTCTTCTTCTTCAATTGGTTTCCGAAGAAAATAAGTATTATCCCTACATATTTCATCCTGGATTTCCTCATTATCAGAAATTACTATAAATGGCAAAAGCTGATTTCTTTTTTCTGTCAATAATTTTTCTTTAAATTTCGGATTGTCTTTACAAACTAAGTAATCAAAAATTATAAGAGAAGGAGATAATGAAATAATATTTTCATACAGCAAACCTCCATTTACTGTTTGTTCGGATTTATAACCATTTGATTTCAAATACTCCATGTAAAGAAATGCTTCCTTACTATCATTAGTAACAATAAGTATTAATTTATCTGTTTTGATACTTATTTCTTTCTTTTGCTTAGAAACTGTGATAAGTTCATCTTTTTTTATCAAAGGAACTTTAAATAAAACTTTTGTCCCAGCACCAATTGTGCTGGTTGCTGAAATTGTTCCTCCCATCATTTCCACAATTTTTTTAGATATTGATAAACCCAAGCCTGTTCCCTGGTATTTTCGAGATGCCGAACTATCAATTTGTTTAAATTCTTCAAAAATAGATGGAAGATGCTTTTCACTTATTCCAATTCCAGTATCTTCAACACTAAAACAAATAAACTCATCTCCTTCTTCCGTAATGGTAAATTGAATAATGCCCTTTTCAGTAAATTTTACAGAATTTCCCAATATATTTAATAGAACCTGGTGAAGTTTTTTAGGATCGGAAATGATGGTAAGAGAATCTTTGTAAATCTTGTGGATTTTAAACAGAATGTCCTTTTTTCCAATCAGGTTAATTACAATGTCTCGTATTCCGGTCAGAAAGCTATCTAAAGGAATTGGCTCATCGTTAATTGTCATTTTGCCTGCTTCGACTTTCGAAAGATCTAATATATCATTTACCAAATCGAGTAAACGTAAACCACTTTGTGATATTATTCCCAGACCTTCCTTCTGCTTATATGTCAGGTTTTGCGACTCGTACTTTTTCATCATCTTTGAAATACCTATAATAGAATTCATAGGAGTACGAAGTTCGTGGCTCATGTTAGCCAAGAATTCACTTTTAGTTTTATTTGCGTTTTCCGCAATTTCTTTAGCTTTTTTTAATTCATATTCGGTTTGCTTTTGTGCCGTAATATCAAGCAAACCTAATATTAAAGTTGATTTTCCCTGAATCTCAGTATTGGTTACACGTAATAAAACAATATGTTCCTTTTTCAATATAGAAATGAGTTTCCCTTCAGTGAAATCCAGATTATCAAAATTGTTTAGTGGTTTTTCTGTTTTAATAAATTTCTCAATTGTGTTATCAACAATTTCATTTCTTTTTGCTCCAATTAATTTTTTTGCTTCCTGGTTAATATCCAGAATCTGTCCAGTGGATTTGTCAATAATCAATAGACCGAAAGGAGCAATATTGAATACAGCATTAATGAACTTCTGCTGCTCAAAAATTTCAATTTCTGAAAGCTTCCTGGTAGTAATATCCTGAAACAATATTGCAATTTTGTTTTTTAAGGTTTGAAAGGCAGTAAATTCAATAACTTCAGAAATACGATTGTCAGTTTTGCTAACCAAAGAATCATTATAGGATCCTCCATTTAAAGCAAGCTGCTTAAATTTATTTATTAAACCAAACTTTGACCATACGGGCATTATTTCATCTATTGCCTTACCTCTTACTAAAGAAGGTTCAACAGAAAGTAACTTGTCTGAAGACGGATTAGAATCAGTTAAAATAAATTCTCCGTCACTATTTAATTCATAAAAATGAATTCCTATCGGAGATGTTTCAATTACATTTCTAAATCTTTTTTCACTTTCTTCAAGAGCTTGTTGTGTTTCCTTTATTAACGAAATGTCAACTATGCATTCAACATACAAGCTTTTGTTATTAATTTCTATAGCTTGCGATTTTTTCAATATTACTATTTCCTTACCTTGTCTTGGATACAAATTATATTCTCCGTCCTGAAATATATTTTGTACAGGTATTTTGAAATAGTTGTAATATGAAGAATGTACTAACTCAGCTTCGTTTCCCATAAGCATGGACATAGCTTTTGGATTAAGATTCTGAATTTTCCCGGTTTGTTTGTCGATAACTAAAATGCCAACCTGAGCTGAATCCAAAACAGCATTTAAAAATGTTTCCTTTTCGAGGAGTTTGCTCTTTATTTTTGTTCTCTCAGTATGCAATAAAAATAAATAAAATGCTGTAATGCAAACAATAGCAATAAATAATAGTATCTTAATTGAATAATAATTATTGGTATTTCGCAAAGAAATATGGTTGGGTTTTGAAAGATTGAATTGCGCAAAACCTACAGATATCCTGAATATAGCAATACCTAGTGAATTACCAGTGAATTGATTTTTGCAAACGTTATCGCCAATATAATAACAGCATAGTTTTGGAATAATATCCTTAAAGAAGATTTTAAATAATGAATATTTTATACACGCATTATCTATGTTTTTAGAAATCTCAAAACGATCAAATTCCAGGTTTTCTTCATGGATATCAAGCAAGCATGCCTGTGGACGTTGAATAGATTCAACGTGATATTTATATGACTTTTCAATTCTTATCAGTTCGAAAAGTACTGATATAATAATTGCTAAAATTAATAATCCAAAAAGTAAGCTATATTTGTACTTCAACATAACAAATTAATTATTATTTCTTGTTATCAACTTAATTCATTATCATTCACTCTTCAAATGGTATTTCAATTTTAACAGACGTTCCTTCATTAATTTTACTTTTAATAATTATTGTACCTCTCATAATATCTAGTAATCCTTTGCAAATAGCCAGTCCCAAACCTGTTCCACCATGTTTTCTTGAAGCTGAATCATCAATTTGTCTGAAGCCCAGAAATAACTTTGACATATCTTCAGCATTAATTCCCTGGCCAGGATCCTCCATTTCAAATATTAACGATGAATTATGTTTACTTACAATAAAATTAATATTTCCTTTTTCAGAAAATTTAACTGCATTATCAATAAGATTTTCCCAAATATTCATGAATCTCACTAAATCAATTGCAAATTTTTCAGGAAAATCATCTACCCCATGAACCAAAAAATTAAGTTGTTTATCGGATATGATTTTTTTTGCTGTATAGTTAATCTGTGAGAAAAATATTTTACTATCAACCAGTGTTTTTTTTATATCTATTATTCCTGCTTGTATTTTTGAATATTCAATAATGTCATCAAGCAATTTGAATAATCTGTTTCCTGAATCGTGAATTACAGTAATACATTCGTTTTGTTTTGAAGAAAGGTTAGTACTATGGTATTTCATTAGCATTTTTGAAATACCTATTATTGCATTTAAGGGTGTTTTTATTTCATGTGATAAATTAGCCAGAAACCTGGATTTAAGTTTGTCACTTTCTTCTGCTCTTTCTTTTGCCTTCTCTAATTCATCAGTTCTCTGAAGTACCAGCTCTTCAAGGTGATTTTTATAATTTTTTAATTCTTCTTCAACTTCTTTTTGCTTGTCAATATCTCGCCATATAGAATACAATACCTTCTGGTCATGAATAAACAAGGAAGTATGAGATAAATCGACATGACTTAAAAGACCGTTATTTTTTTTAATTAATACTTCTGCACGGGAGTAACCAGATTTAAATGCCTGTTCTATCATATTTGATACTACAACACTTGATTTTTCTCCGTCTATTTGTTTTTCAGGAAATATTTTGAACAAATTAGATTTCTGGAGCTCTTTTCTGTTTTCAAAACCAAAGTATTTTACGCATGCATTATTTGAATCAATAATTCCATTTTCATCAATCAGCATTAAAGAATCTTCACTTTCTTCAAACAATCTCCTGAATTTTTCCTCACTTTCAAGCAATTTCTTTTCACGATCTTTTAATCGTCTATAAAGCAAATAAATTATTGAAGCTAATAATGAAATCAGAGTTATTCCAATTATAAGAATTGTTCTGATTTTTCTTTCAAACTGCAATTGAGCTTCTTGTTGTCTGATTTTTAAAGTTTGAATGAGTTTATCTTTTGTCAGCATATCTATTTCCATTTGCTTTTCACGTGTAAGCTGTTCAACTTCTTTTAATGAAGTTTCCGTTTTTTCTAGACGCTGGCCTTGTTTGCTGATTTCACTTACTATATTCTGAGTATGTAATTCCATTTGTTTGATCTTCTGATCTTTCATTTTAAATTCTTCGCTTTGTAACAATTTGTCCAATGATATATACAGATTAAGATATTCCATTGATTTTTCTTTATTACCAAGCTTGTCAAAATTTTCAGCCAATGCACTATAAATTCTTCTCATCAGCTTAATATTATTTTGTTCTTTTGCTATTTCTAAACCTATTTGGAGATTAGAAACAGCTTCCTGGAATTTTTCTAAATTCTCATATGCCATTGAAATATTTAAATAGCTTGAAGCAAGATCCTCCTTATTATTTACTGATTTTTCTATTTTAAGATTCTCATTAAAGGCTTCTAATGCCTTCTCGTGTTGTCCCAGATCAGTATAAATCATGCCAATGCTGTTATAAATAGATTTAATGGCATTTTTATTACCCAGTTTTTTATTTAATTCAAGTGACTGAAAAAAATAATTCAGTGCTTCGCTATAATTTTCAGTCTCCCAGTATATATATGCTATCTTATTTAGTACTTCGCATTGTTCAATGAGCTTATTATTTGATTTATAAGATTCCAATAACTCTAAATAGTGGTCTACTTTGGAAATTTGATCACTTGTAGTAGCGCGAGCTTGAAAATTTGAAATAGAAATTGGTATCAAAATGTAGAAAAAAATATTTCTCAATATTTGATATATATTTTGAAAATTCATTTTCCATTTTGCTTGTCAATTAAATATACAAAATTTAATAAAGAGTTTGTTCATTTAAAACATGAGATATATCATAATAATTAGTGGATTTTAAAAAAATGGTGACTAAATCTTAAAACACAAAAGTCTAATTGTAAATCTGACCAGGAAATTTATTTATTTGAAGAAGTATTTATGTCTATAGTATAATCTTTAGAATATTTCACTAAATGTTGGTAAGTATTTGTATAACCATCTAAAGGAGAAATCTGAATAAAATTAAAAGGTGCTACTATTGCATTATTTTTAATACAGGGAAGATATTTTGTAAAATCTTTTCCATAATTATAGAAGGCAGTTATAAAAAAAGAAGCTATATCATAACCCATCATAGAATAATTAAAACCAAATTTGGAATATTTAGCAGGTTCGGTACCAAAAAACAATTGATATTTTTTAAGAAAATCTATTGTGTAAATATTTGTATAATCTGAATAGAAAGGTGTATTAAAAGTCATTTGTAAATCATAAAAATAATTAAGATCAATTCCGCTATAATTAATCCAATCATGCATTCCAATAACCGATATTCTATTATCTATAAGTTTTGATTCTAAAGTGCCTAACAAGTCAGTCACAAATATTTCATCGGCTACAGGTGAGATAATTATATTTTCATGAAGTGAATCAATTGCTTCTTTTACATTAGAAAAATCATTATTATTAACATTAACAACCTTTATATGAAGTGTATCCTTACCAAATTTATTAGCCAGGTATTGCTTAAACTCTTTATTTTGCTCAATATTAGCAGTATCAGACTTATAAACTGCAATTGTATTTTTTGATGTATCGGGTTTTAAAAGATTAAGATCAGCTTCTATTTCGTATGATTTCCCTGGATTAATCTGGAAAAGCATTGGATTGTCATGAAGTAGTTTTTCATTACAAGCCATTGGAGAAATAATGTAAATTCCATTTTTAAGTGCATAATCTGCGACAATTTTAATTTGATCACCAAAGACGGGTCCAATAATTAAATTACTTTTTTGGAAATTCGAATTTTTAAGTATTTCTTCAGTTTTAGCAGTACTTTTTTCTGTATCAAAAACGTACAAGTTTACCTGCAAACCTTTATTCTTAAGATTATCCAATGCTAAAAGTACTCCCTGGTAAAATTCCATGAATTTTGCTGACAATGGCAAAAATTCATCTGGTTGTTTTAGTTGAGCTTTTTCCTCATTTTGGTTTTCATCGTTTGTTTCAGCATCATTACTATTATTTCCGGAAGAAAATAAAGGCAATAATAAAGAAACTTGTATTTTTTTCTCAAATACTGGTAAAAGCAAACTATCACAATTTACATTAATTTTCACTGGAGTTAGTTCTATTTTTTTACCAGTTGAGCTATCAGATTTAATTGTATTTAAAATCTGGTTTTGATTGTTAGTTGGTATAAGTAAATCCTGACCTGCTTTCAAACCTTCTTTGGAAACAGATTGGTTATATTTAAGCAAAGTATCTTTATCTATTCCAAACTGTTTGGAAAGCGAATAAATAGTTTCTTTTTCTATTACTTTATGAATAACGAAACCGGTTTTTGAATTTTCAGGATTTTGATTATTTTCCTTTTTCGGTAGAGCAGGTATTTTAAGTACCTGGTTAATTTGGATGCTATCTATTTTGACTTCCGGGTTAAGTTTTTCTATATCAGCAACAGTAACACCATAAATTCTTGAAATTGAATACAAAGTCTGACCGGCTGCAACCACATGTAAAATTTGCTCATCATTTTTTTTAACAACTACCTCAACTTTATGCATTGCCGCAACTGGAATTCGAAGTACCTGATCTGTTTTAATTTCATAAACAGCGTCGGGATTAGAGGATGTAATATCTGCTACACTTACAGAATATGCTTTTGCTATAGAATATAAAGTTTCACCTTTTTTTACAACATGAATATAATAGACCTTTCCATTAATAAGAGCTTTTTCAGTTGAGCGTTGAACTTCTACTCCTGATGCCTGTGCAAAAATCTGGTATGATAAGGAAAATAATAAGCAAATCAAAACAATGAAAAATATTGAAAATTTTATAAAATTGATTTTTAATGACTTAATCATAAAATAAACTTTCATTTTCACAAATACCAAAGTAAGCAACTAATTGCTAATTTCCATTCCTGAAATAATAAAATTTAAAAATGCAGTTTACAGAAATTTAAACACCTTGAATATTTAAATACCAATTTAATATCATTTGCTTTTAAAAGAAGTTCTTCATTTATCTAACGACCGGCTTTTAAAATATTAAGTATTGGAAAATAATGCCCACCTGTACCATTTGTATATTCTGAACTTATTTTCATATGTAAAGCATGCTTGCCTTCAGGCAGGTTACCTGCAATTTGGGAAAAAACTGTAGCTGGACCCCATTTTTGAGTCCAATATGCATCAATTACTTTATGCGGACCATCATCTACCCAAAATTCAGCCTTTCCCCACGTATCGTTATCATGAAGGTTATAAATTATTCCTATTGCATCACCCTCAACAGAAAATGTCATCTCTGCATCAACCTTATTTGAAGACCAACCTGAACCGGAAGGTAGCCAACCTGTATTTTTTACAGGTATAAGAGTCTCATTTGTGTACTTTTGAGTATGAACGTATACATCTGAAACATATGGTGAAGGCAATACATATTCTTTTTCTGGTAGATTACTATCTAAAGGAAGATTTTCATATATTTTTTCAAGCTCATTTTTCAAAAATAGTGCAATATAATTCATGCCTGTATCATTTGGATGAACATCATCCAGATAGATATTATTTAATTGCCTTTTATCTAAAGTCAACTGAGGATAAATAAATGCTTTAAAGTTTATAAATGGAATTTTGTAATGTTCTGCAATTGGTTTATGATAATCTATAGCTGAAGTCCCGTCTTTATTCATTAAATTAAGCATCATCACTCCGGGTTTATTAGAAGAAACCAGAATTTGTCTTACTAAACCTTCCATAGTTTCAGCTGAAAGATTATCCAATGAATCGTTCACAGCAAATTCAATGACAACAAAATCGGGTTTAAATTTCAACAACTCATCCTGAACCCTAAAGTCAGCGATTGCTGAACCAGTGCCCCCAAAACCAGCATTAATTAAAGTTACTTTTGAGGAAGTGAATTTTGTTTTCCACCAGTCAGTCATCAGATTTGCCCATCTTTTGTTTTCAGTTGATGCCGCGTACCCGGCAGTAATAGAACCCCCAATTACACCAATAGTAATTGGTTCACCCCTCCGCGCTTTTGCCATTACCTTATAAATTCTTGCAGTATCATACATTCCAGTTGCCATCATATCAATACTAAGATCAATTTGTAATATAAAATACATGAACATCACAATATAAAATAACTTTAAACAAATAAATTTCATGACTCATTCCATTATAGTTAATATCAAGCAAAAATAATCATATATTATCCATATAAGATATAGCATGATGTACAAAATTTTAATTCATTGGTTTTGATAAATATTAAATCTTAAGCTGCTTGTATGTTTGAGCATATTTTCTAATTTTGTGAGCCAAAATTTTATTAAATCTAAATTGAAATGAGAAAAAAAATAGTTGCAGGCAATTGGAAAATGAATACTACTCTTCAGGAAGGATTAATTTAGCAAAGGATGTTGAAGCCTTAGCTTCAAAAGTTAATAATAATGCTATAGTAATATGTTGTACGCCATTTATTCATATTACTGAAGTAAAAAAAGTATTGAAAAAAGTTGAACTGGGTGCTCAAAATTGTGCCTCAGAAGAAAGTGGAGCTTTTACTGGAGAAGTCTCTGCCCAAATGATTTCTTCAACGGGAGCTAAATATGTTATTATTGGCCATTCTGAACGTAGAACTTATTATCTTGAAAATGATAGTTTGCTTAATAAAAAAGTAAAATTCGCCTTGGCCAATAACCTCATTCCTATTTTCTGCATTGGTGAGCTTTTAGCTGAAAGGGAAGCAAATAAGCATTTTGATGTAGTTAAAAGCCAATTGACAAACGGCATTTTTGATCTATCTGAATCCGATTTTGTTAAGTTAGTAATAGCTTATGAACCGGTATGGGCAATTGGCACTGGTAAAACAGCAACTTCGCAACAAGCCCAGGAAATGCATAAATTTATACGTGAAACAATAGCATCTAAATACGGTAAAAATGTTGCTGACAATACCTCTATATTATATGGCGGAAGTTGTAACGATAAAAATGCAGCTGAATTATTTTCAAATCCTGATGTTGATGGCGGATTAATAGGAGGTGCTTCTCTTAAACCGGAAAGTTTTTTAGGAATTATCAAAGCGATTTAAGTCAACAACTTTAAACTATTGGCTGTTGGCTATTCTAAGTTCAAAGTTTAAAATTCTAAGTTTCGAAAACTTGAAATTCCTTCACCATTTATCTTGTATCTTGTATCTTGTATCTGGCATCCATGCCTGGTACTTATTTTCTTCTCTCATACCTTATATTTATAGGGGCAATTGCAATTGTTAATAAACGTTTTATATATTTTTCATGCAATAAATGATTCTTTAATTTTTCTTCCCTAATTTCGCATATAATCATATCTAACTTGCCGACAATGATAAAACGTCTATTTGGCATTATAATTTTATTTGCATTGTCTAGCAATCATATATTAATACATGCCCAAATATTTAAACAATTTAGTGGTAAACCTGAAAAATTTACTTCAGAAGCTAACTCTTTTCTAGGGAATACTAATGACTCGAATTTGAAAAAAATTGCCCGAGATTTTTCAGTTAATTGGGACTCACTAAAGTTTTCACAACCAGAAAAAGAAAATATTCTCCTTTTTTCCCAATGTTTTATTGAAAAGAAAGGGCGGGCTAATCCAGATTTTTATAACTATTTAAATACACTAAACTTATTTCTTTCAAAAGAGCATCCCCGTGTTAGTTTTGGACAATGGTTAAGTGCATTAACCGGAATTTGCAATAATAAAAAAATTTCTATTTTAATCATAAAGAGACTAATCAGCCAAACTTCAGACTTATTGACAAAAAATGTTATTTATCAATCACCGTCAATCATATGGAAACCTAATTCAAATTCTTTTTATTATAAATATGATAGCATTTTACACCTGATTTTTGAAAAGACTGATTTGGTATGCTATTCAAAACGAGATAGCATTACAATTATTGGTACTAGTGGTGAAGTGAGACCAAATATTTTACGATGGTTTGGTAAAAAAGGAAAAGTTACCTGGGAAAGAGCAGGATATAATATTGATAGTGTTTCTGCAAGCTTATCTAATTACTCAATTGATCTGACTAAGTCATCGTATGAAGCTGACTCGGTTAATTTTACTTACAAAGCTTATTTTGTCTTACCTCTTTTAGGACATTTTGAAGATAATGTAACTCTAATAATAAAACCTTCTTCTGCTACATATCCCATATTTGATTCATACAAAAAACACTTCGTAATTAAAAATTTATATCCAAATGTAAATTATGAAGGTGGCTATTCAATGCAGGGAGCAAAACTTATCGGGAAAGGCAGTATTGAAAATCCGGCACGGCTTGATTTTTATAGAAAAGATACACTCAGATTGAAAGCTACTTCCAAATTTTTCATGTTCAGACCGGAAAAAATTGTAGGTGGAGATGTGACTATCGTAATTTACCTTGAAAAAGATTCGATTTATCATGGAGATGTTCAATTTACATATACTACAAAAAATAAAGAAATTTCATTAGTAAAATCCGAGAACTATACTGCTCAGAGTCCATATCTTGATTCTTATCATAAAATAGATATGAATTTTGAACAACTTCGCTGGCGAATAGATGAACCTTTAATACTTATCACAACAAATCCGGGTTCTTCAATTGGTAAGGCGTCATTCGAGTCTGTCAATTTTTTTGATAATGCCGAATTTTCGGGATTACAATATTATGATGAAATTAATCCTCTTGTAGCATTAAAAAAATATGCCGCCTATATTGATACTAATAAATTTTCAGCAATTGATTTTTCCAGTTACATAAAAAGACCTATTGATAAAATTCATACCTTATTATTTCCCTTAGCAGTTAAAGGTTTTATTTTTTATAATTCGGTTTCAGAAACTGTTGAATTAAAAAAACGCCTGTACAATTATTTAAATGCAAATGCAGGAAAAATAGATTATGATGTACTAAAATTTATTTCTACAACAAATGCTCCACTAGAAAATGCATCCATTGATCTTCGAAATAATGATTTAAAAATAAATGGTATGCCAAGAGTTGCTGTCAGCGATAGTCAAAATGTTAGCATTTTATCCCAAAGATGGTAAATCTTCTTAATGAAGCGAAACAGGAGCTTTCAATTTGACGGCACTGTAGAAGCAGGTTTATTTACTTTTTATGGAAAAAATTTCTTTTTTGACTATGACAAGTTCAAAATTGTATTGAAAAATGTCGATTCTATTCGCATTAAAGTCATTACTGGTTATGATAATTATTCGAAACCTGTTTACCATGAAATGTACAAAATATTTTACAGGATGTAACTGGTGAAGTGCTTATTGATTCGTCCAATAATAAATCCGGCTTAATCAACTATCCAAAATATCCAATATTTCAAAGTTACGGTAATTCTTATGTCTATTATGACAATCCTTCTGTCTTTAATGGAATATATAAACGCAATCGTGACTTTTATTTTCAAATCTATCCTTATATAATTGATAGTTTGGATAACTTCAAAAAAGAAAGTATGAAATTCAAAGGACAGTTTTTATCAGCAAAAATATTTCCTGTCATACCTGAAGAGTTAAAATTACAACCTGACTATTCTTTAGGGTTTACACATATTACGCCACCTGAAGGTTTAACATTATATGAAGGTAAAGGAAAATTTACAAATAAAATTATACTTTCAAATATGGGACTTAAAGGAAATGGTACGGTAAATTATTTATCTTCTACAATTAATTCAAATGATATTTTTTTCTTTCCGGACAGCATGAACACGATAGCTCCCGACTTTACATTACAGGCTGTTGCAACAGGTACTACTTACCCACAGGTAAATGGTCAGAATGTAAAAATACATTGGTTGCCATATTTGGATCAAATGCAGATAAATAATGCAGACAAGCCATTTCACATGATTAATAATGAGACTACCTTAAATGGAAATATGGTTCTTGGATCAAAAGGCTTGACAGGTAGTGGCACTATGGATATGACTTCAGCTGTAGCTTCCTCAAAATTGTTTAAATATGGATATAGCACGATAGATGCAGATACTTCAACTTTTCAGCTGCGTAATCTTCACAAAGAAGGTTTTTCTATTACTAACAAGTAATGTTAAGGCCCGTATTAATTTTAGTAATCGTATCAGGAACTTTCAGAGCAAATGACGATACCACAATTACAAAGTTTCCTGAAAACAAATTCATAGCTAAAATTGATGAATTCAATTGGAAAATGGATAAAAAAGAGATTGACTTACTTTCAAGACATCAGCAAATACCTTCCAAAGCAGGCGAAAAATATGGATTTAAAGATGAGGCATTATGGGGAAGTAAATATATATCAACAAAGCCTGACCAGGATTCATTGAGTTTTGTATCTCCAAAAACAACTTATGATTACGAGAATAACATTCTCAATGCCAGCGAGGTTAAATACATTGATATTGCAGATGCCAGAATTTTCCCTGATAATGGTAAAATTACAATAGAAGAAGATGCTAAAATCCAACCATTGGTAAATTCAAAAATACTCGCGAATACTGAGACCCGATTTCATAATATTTATCAGGCAACTACAAATATCGTGAGTCGTAGTAATTATAATGGTAAAGGAAAATATGAATATATAGATGAGAACAATAAGGTACAGACTATTTCATTTAGCGAAATAAATGTTGATACAACTTCTCAAACTATTGCTACAGGAGGAATAGTTGAACCTGACAATTTTACTTTAAGTCCCGATTTCATGTACCAGGGAGAAGTGAAATTAAAAGCTGCTGAAAAATTATTGACATTTAATGGAGCTGTTCATATCGTGGACAGTTGTCCTAATTATAACAACTCCTGGCTCATGTTTGAAACGCAAATAGATCCTATAAACATTAATATTCCTGTGGGACAAAAACTGGTTGAACTTAACAGAAAACCTATTGTTTTAGGAACATTGCTGACAACGGATTCTATACATATCTACTCAAGTTTTTTTGGTGTCAGAAAAAATTATAACGATTCTCTTTTATTGACTTCAAATGGTTTTTTGCGATTTAATAAAGATTCATCAACATACATTGTAGCATCACAAGAAAAATTTAAAAACCCACAACTTCCAGAATCTCTGGTGGGAATAAACAGAAATACTTGTATTCATCATGACGAGGGCAAAATAAAGCTTGATATTGAATTAGGACAGTTCAAGATGTCAACAGCAGGCTATATTGATCATGACCTGAATAAAAATGAAATTAAGTTTCATTTAATGATGTCTCTTGACTTCTTTATGCTTGATAAATCAATGGAATCAATGGGTAAAATGATTGATAGTTTAACAGCTGCCATGATACCAATCGATATGACATTACCAAATTTCAAAAAGAATCTGAATTATCTAATTGAATCTGACAAATTAAATAAATATTTCGATGAATTGGCTCTAACGGGTAAAGTCACGAGTTTGCCGGATGTTTTAGATAAACGAATATTTTTAAACGATGTAACATTATTTTGGGACCAATATTCACGTTCGTACCGTTCTATTGGTAAAATTGGAATAGGCTATATAAATAAGCGAAAAATAAACGCGTATGTCGATGGTTATATTGAAATATGGAGAAAACGCACCGGTGATATTTTTGATCTGTATCTTAAAATTGATGACAAAACCTTCTACTATTTTGGATACACGAGAGGTACCATGCAGGTACTTTCTTCAGATGATAAAGGTTTTAACGACCCAATACGAATACTAAAAGATTCGGAACGAACTTTAAAAACGCATCGTAACCAAACTCCTTACAGCTTCCTTGTTTCTACTGCCAGAAAAATGGGTAAGGTTTATGATAGATGGATGTCTCTCAAAGAACCCAAACAACAACAAGAAATAAAGGAAGAGCAACCCCAGGATGAAAAATCTAACAATGAAAAGTCTGATGGTGAAGAAGGGAAATAAACCATTCTGAAAAACATTTGTTTAAGAACAAAAAGTATAGAAGAATTAATATTTGCTTTACAACAAATTTTGTTAATAATTAATCGACAATTATCAATTATTAAACCATGCCAATAAACGTTCCGGATAAGTTACCTGCAATTGAGATTCTGAAAGGAGAGAATATATTTGTGATGGATGAAAGCAGGGCCACACACCAGGATATAAGACCACTGAATATTGCTATTCTGAATCTTATGCCAATCAAGCAGACTACGGAAACCCAGCTAATAAGAATGCTTTCAAACAATCCTTTGCAAATTGAACTTGAACTTTTGCATATTGCAAGTCATGTATCAAAAAATACTTCCGAAGAACATTTGAAAACTTTTTATAAAGAATTTAACGATATCAAGAATGAGAAATTCGATGGTATGATTATTACCGGTGCGCCAATTGAACATTTAGAATTTGAAGATGTGACATATTGGAATGAGATAAAAGAAATTATGGATTGGACTGCTCATCATGTAACTTCAACTTTATTTATTTGCTGGGCAGCACAAGCCGGATTATATCATTTCTATAATATTCCAAAATATAAACTTCCTGCAAAAATGTTTGGAATATTTAACCACAGAATTCTTAACTCTAAACTTCCTTTAGTTCGTGGTTTTGACGATTCATTTATGGCACCACATTCAAGACATACTGAAATAAGACGTTCAGATCTTGAAAAAGTTGCCGATCTTGAAATATTAGCAGAATCAGATGATGCAGGAATATATTTAGTAATGGCCGATAATGGCCGACGAATTTTTGTCACCGGACATTCTGAATACGATCCAAATTCACTTAAAACCGAATATGAACGCGATATAAACAAAGGATTGGAAATAAAACTACCTTTTAACTATTATCCGAACAATGATCCCAAAAAACCTCCAATGGTAACCTGGCGAAGCCATGCCAATTTACTTTACGCAAACTGGTTGAATTACTACGTTTATCAGATTACTCCTTATAATATTGAAAAGATTGAATAATGACAACAGGATACAGGATGAGATTAACGATTTTCCAATGATAGCAGGTAGTTAAATCAAAAACTATTAATCAATAGCCATAGCCTAAAATTGAAACTAAAACCTGAAACAAATACTATTTATTCTTCTCCATTCACATCATCACAATTCAAAACTTCTCGACTCATATTAATAATCTCTTTTAAATTTTACTAAAATAAACATTAAAATATTTGGTTTATATTATAAACTTATTTATGTTTGTATCTTATTTACAAACTTAAATTAATTGTTATGGAAAATGTCGAAAAAGAATTTACACCTGAAGATAGTCTTCAGCTGATTAGCCAAATTATTACCAAAACGCGAAGAAACATTAAAATCGCAAGTTTCTATTTCATACTTTGGGGATGGATTATGATATTTGCTTCACTGGCCTGTTTCTTTGTTATCAGATATTTTGTAAGTATCCACCAGTATAAATACATCAACATAGGAGCATGGCTCGCATGGATAATTCCCGTTTTAATCGGTTTTATCGTTAGTAATTACCATGGAAAAAAAATTGAAAGATTTGAACTGGTTAAGAGTCAAATCGGAAATATTATGAAAATGATGTGGCATTCGAATGGAATAGCCATTATAGTTGGTTGCTT
>CAWKPE010000018.1:0-334460 GCA_963851385.1 uncultured Bacteroidota bacterium
AGATAGCAATACGAATACTCAACCAGTAGGCTACCAAGTGCCCATTCTCCAGGCATTCCACTTATCTGAACCGGTTTATGAAAATATGCAGAAATATCCGCTGCAAAGGAAATACCCGCTTGAGTCGGTGAACTTCCATCCGGCATATAGGCTCCTGATGACAGATCGGAACGAATAAACCTAAAAGCGATACCCCCTGAGAATCTTTCAGAAAACAAACGGGAATAAGCAGCTTCAAGAGTAAATTCAGCAGGTACTTTATTACCGGTGATATTATTATTACATCAGTAAAAACAATTTGGCCAAGATTAAAAAAACGAATTGAACCAGCAATAACCTGTTGTTTGTCTAAACGTTTAAAACCAGATAAATAAAGAAGTTTAATATCATTGGTAATCGCTTTTAACCAAGGAGAATAAGATATAGCTACTCCAAGATCTTCATCAATATAGGCATATTTAGAAGCATTCCAATGCATTGAATTAATATCTGGCGATGTAGCAGCGCCAATATCTCCCATTGCACCAGCCCTCGAATCGGGCGCAATAGTTAAGAATGGCACTGCTGTAAAAATAATATTAGTTGTATATTCTGCACCTGTTGGCGTATATCAGTTTGTGCAAATAATTTAATCAAGAGTCCTGAAAAAATAATTGCTAAAAATATCTTTTTAATCATTTTCTAAAATTTTAAAATCCAACAAATATAAAAAAATCATTTGGAACGAATAATTATTAATTTGCCATGACCTTCAGCATTTATTCCACTTTTCGTACTAACCTGAACTTTATACAAATATATACCTGATCCAACCCTATTCCCTTTGGCATCTGTACCTTTCCATTGTATAGGCGCAGTGCGGTATCCACTACCAAAATCTTGTGTTTTTAAAATATTTACAATTTGTCCGGAAAATGAAAAAATACTAATTTCAATATCTATAGCTTCCCAGACCAATTATGTTCAAAAACAAAATTCGTATAATCAGCAAACGGGTTTGGATAATTATTAACGCTACTTAGAACTATATTATTGCCTCCAATAACATTAAAGGTAATTTCTTTATCAGATGAATTATTGTAAACATCCCATGCAACTACTCTTATAACGTGTTCCCCGGGTGTCAAATTATATAGCGGATATAATGCGTGCCGCTTTTATAATCATCAATTTCATATTGATAAGAACTCATTAAGTGAGATAAGATGTGAAAAATCATTGTCAATGATTGCCGTTAAATCATGACCAATCCCAGTACCCGTCATATTTATTCCATTTGAATCATAAAGTTTTACAAGTAATTGTGGGTTGGCATTGGTAATCCCAATCCTCGAGAAATAAAATTAGTATCATTCATATAAAGTGTCATAATAGGCCCAGCAGTATCTAAACTTGCTTTACTGTTAATACCCCCAATAATAAAACTTTTAGTATATCCTGCCATATCGTTTATTGAGTCGTCTGCATAATATACTATCTTGCCATTACTAAAATTGTACCTGATATCCTTAGGTATCATAAAATCAAAACTGAATTTTCCACTTTTAACACTTGAAATGCCTTTAAAAATTAAATTTTCACTTGTAGTAAATTTATAGGGAATATTATTATCATTACCTAGTGTTGAACATATTTCTTCTTTATCAAATACCGTTGGAAAAATTTTACCATTAAATTCATTTTGAAGATTTCTATTAATATCTTCAACATGACCTGATATTCTCACAAAGCTAAGAGCCTTTAATGTATCACATAATGTATCATTTAAAGCTGAAATCGGTTTTCCATTTATTGAATCAGTAATGATTCCATTCTCTTTAGGAAATGCCAACAATGTTGATGGATCTCCAAGCAACGTAAAACTTAATCTATTTATATCACCAGGTAAACTGTTCTTTGCTATTCTATAAACATCGCCAATCCTCATAAAATTACCATTTTTATCTTTTGAAAACATAGTATCAAAAAATGCTATATTGAGGTTTGCATTTGGACCTGCATCTACTACTCTTGTTGCACCGAACAGCGCGACACCTCCTCCCTGGGGATTTAACAGAACTTCTGTACCTGCTATTTTTTTCTCTTCAAATTGTTTTCCAGGTGTAATAATGGTTACATCATCAAATCTTGAAAATTCACATGTTGCAGTTATAAACAAAGGCAACCTGTCAAAATTTTTCCAACCCTCTACAGAAGATTCAGTAACAACTGATAGATGCGACAACTGTGTTTCCCCACCATGTCCATTGTAATTAATAATTAAGGCTCCTTTATTAACCCTGTTGTTTATATCCGTATTGACATCCGGTGCTGTTTGTCCAACTGACGTAGTTACGTAATTGTAAGCATCCAGGTATATTTTCTGAATAATAAAAGACGGGTGTTGTGAACTCACCCTATTAGCTAAATTATCGCCCTGGCCTATATGAAGGTTACCGTCTCCATCATCTGCAATATAACATAAAACATTCCTCCAATCTGCCATTGTCGATGGGCTGGCGTAATTAATAACCTTTGCTACCATGGCTGCCGCTTCATCAGCATTGCTTATAGGAAATCGACCAACACCAATATCCAGTAGATTTAGTTCATCGGAAATAGTATCAGCATCATCTAACCATCCATAAAAATCGTCAGCAACATATGACGATATTTTTACTAACGAATTAGCTGACTGATATGTAGGAACTAGATTATTATTATTTGGGTTAATTGTTTTATTGTCATAAGTGCCATCACCAAAGAGAAGCAAGTACTTTGGCATATTACTTTCACTTGTGCTTCTGTCATAAAACATTTTTACCATATCTCTAATTGCTGAAATGTCTCTTTTACCGGAGGAAAATTCGTTATAAATTTTATCGGTTGTAGTTAAAAACACTTTATATCCGTCATTTGAAGTTCTAAAATCTGCTAATAATTTTGCCTGTCTTAAAATACCAGTATCATTAGGAGCTACTATTATCAAATCAGCATTTGTTGCACCATGAATATCTTGATTTTCAATTAATCCAACGTCGTCTCCTTCAACTATAGGACTTAAAAGACCGGAATTTGTATTAAAAATTATGAATTGTCTTAAGGAATCAGCAGATGCTGAAAATGAAAGTGTAGAACTGGAAATTGTATTCGCCATATTTCGAGGCAAACAAACATCTGTAATATCCCAAACTGCCATGTTATTTGAAACGCCACTTACCATATATTTAGCAACATTTCCTGGGCCAACAGAATTCAGATCCCTGAATTGCATCTGATCGCCAACAAAAATTAAATTACGTCTGACGTTAAAACCAAAATAATCTATATATCCAATAGCATTATTATCTCCTGAACTTATATATTCAACACTGACTGGAATATTATCTTCTGTTGCTGTAAATGTAAAACTACCTGCAGCCTCTTTTGCATAGTCATAATCTACATCCAAAGGATTAATATTACCTATATATGACGACACAAAATTCTTATCATAAAGTCCAAACATGAAATAACTTGCCGATGTACTTGATCGACCAATAATATCATAATAAAAAAACGCTGTCGAAGAATCAACAATATTTGGAAAATTATAACTGAATGATATCTGGCTGTAAACATCTATTTCGTCACCATACCATTCAGCCCCTGATCCCAATAAATTAATTTCATCAGTTTCATGATAATCATAATCGTCAAAATATCTAACATCAATATTTGTAACTGAAGGTTCATTAGAATCAACAACTTGTTCACCTTTGCCTAAATTGTCAGTTAAAAAATAATAACTATAAGCGGAAAATTTATGCTGACTATGAAAGAAATGTTTTTGGGATGAATTGTAATGCCATACATTTGGCCCTTGCCCATAAAATAAAATATAACCGCCTGCATCATTATATAATATCGCGTTTTCGCGTAAATCATCTGGCCGTTTCCCATTTACTTTTAATGGTGACATACCTCCTCCATTGCCATAAATACGGATATTTCCAGGGTTTTCAAAGCCCATGCTCTTAAGTTGTGAATAAGTAATTTTATATACACCATCCTCATTTAATTTAATTTTGTACCATTTGCCACTGCTAAGGACAGAATGCTGAGAAATACTTTTAGCAACTTTTAAAGTTTTCTTTATACTATTGGAAGGAATATTTAGTGAAAATGATTTTATTCGAAATACTGTATTTGATGTTTTACTTTTGCATAAGGGTAATAATGTAAAATTGATGACATATTTTTTTCTGCTTTGCCCCATGAATTTTTTAAAAATAAAAGTATCAGGTAAGTTGGATGAATGGTATATTTTATTTGCTATATTTGAATCCAATTTCTCGAAAACTATATCTGATAGAACTAAATCACAATTAAATGGAAGTTCAAACTGTTCTTTATAATATGGAAATATATTAGAAGAATCGGGAAAGTACGCACCTGAAAAGTCCAGTTTTAAGTAGCCATTTGATGAAAGTGTACTCTCGTTCCATTTAATATACCTGACAAATGAATTATTCTGAGAATAAATATTTGAAACTAACAAAACACCTAATATATTAAGTATTTTTTTACTCATAATGGACTATATTTTTAGCACAAATTACATTTTTAATTTGCTTAATGTTAAAATATATCTAAATTAACACCCGGAAATATAAGTAAATTAGGTATACCAAACATGCGTTAAACTAATTTTGTTCATTGTTGTATCATATAAATTATTTGGCATAAAATAATAATTCCTGTTTACTAAAATAAATATATTAGTATTGCAAAACATAAAACTTAAAAAAAACGTATAACTCGCTTTAATATTGTAAATAGATTTTATAAATTAGAGGTTACAATTCTGAATAATGAAAAAAATTGCAGCATTTGTTTTTATTTGTAGCTGTTTGTACACAATAGCAAGGGCTCAGGATCCTTTGTTTTCCCAATTCTTTTTAAATTCACTAGATGTTAATCCTGCTTATGCCGGTGTTGCAAATGATCCAAGATTTTTTCTTCATTACCGAAATCAATGGCCCGGAGCTTTTGATAAAGAATTTGCAACATATCAAGTAAGCTATGATCAACACATAAAGTCGATAAGTGGAGGATTAGGCTTTAATATTTTACGTGATGATCTTTTTGGTTCTGCCTTAACATCGACCAATATTGATATGATATACAACCATCGGACAAAAATAAATAGAAATTTTACTTTGCAATCTGCACTTCAAGTTTCTTTTCAATTTGAAAATTTGAATACTGCAGGATTAATTCCTGTAGATCAAGCCTCAGCACCAATTTCAGACCAGATGACAAAACCTGATTTTGCAGTTGGATTTCTTGGAAGATCAAGATATTCACAAATAGGTTTGTCATTTCATCATCTAAATACCGGCTATTTAAAATTTAACAATTCTTTTATTAACAACTCCATTAAAAATTACATTTTTTTATTCAAGAAATATTAAGATATTTAATAAGGATAAAGTTCAGGATAATGGATTTATCTTATCACCAGCAATTATGATTCAAAAACAAGGTCAGTCTTATGTTATTAATTATGGTGCAAATTTCATTTTTGGGGATTTTTATACAGGATGCTGGATAAGAAATAATCTTCCTTTTCAATTTACTTCAATAATAATTTCTATTGGTTATACGTTTAATAAACTCAGTGTATGGTTATAGTTAGGATTGTGAATTGCCCTCAATTAATCATATGATGCCTGTGACAGGTGCACATGAGGTTTCATTAATATTGACGCTACCTTCTGATCCTAAAAGAAAAAGATATGGACCTATTAAATGTCCGGATAATTTATTTTAAATATATGTTCTTTAAAAATTATTAGATTTGCAGACATGTTCAAAAAATTTATTATATTTGAATTATTAATACCATTTTCTATAACGATATGAAAGCAAAGTACATAATCGCGTTAATGTTTTCCACTACACTTTTGTTTGTATCATGCGGAAAACATGATGTTTCGAAATCAGGCCAAAGTTCAACCACGACTGGTTGGGATTATAACTCACCTGAAAATGGTGGCTTTGAGGTAATTACTGATTACACTCAGGAAACTGGTCCCGGACTTCAATTTATTGAAGGTGGAACTTTTACGATGGGTAGAGTTGAACAGGATCTTACATGGGAATGGAACAATGTTCCTCGTAGAGTAACCGTTTCATCATTCTATATGGATGAGACAGAAATCAGAAATGTTGATTACAGAGAATACCTATATTGGATAGGTCGTGTATTTGCGGAATATCCTGCAGTGCTTAACAAAGCGCTTCCTGATACACTTTGCTGGAGAAGTAAAATGGCCTACAATGAACCATACGTTGAATATTATTTCAGGCATCCGGCCTATAATGAATATCCTCTCGTTGGTGTCAGTTGGATTCAGGCAAACGATTATTGCTCATGGCGTACTGACCGCGTAAATGAAAAGATTCTGATTGATCAGGGATATTTAAAGATGGATCCTAACCAGGTAGGAGCTGAAAACTTCAATACTGATGCTTACTTAGCAGGGCAATATGAAGGTTTGGTTGGAAAACCCAAAGTAGGTGCCAATGGTGTTGAAAGAAAAATTAGAATGGACGATGGTATTCTATTACCCAAATACCGTCTGCCAACTGAAGCAGAATGGGAATTTGCTGCTTTTGCTCTTATTGGTAACAGCTTCGATGAAAGAATATATGAACGCAGAATTTATCCATGGAATGGACATAGTTTAAGAAACGATGCTTCTAAATATCGTGGACAAATGAGAGCGAATTTTGTTAGAGGACGAGGTGATTATATGGGTACAGCAGGTGATTTAAATGATAATGCTGAAATTACAGCTCCTGTTAAATCATATTGGCCCAATGATTACGGTCTGTATTGTATGGCAGGTAATGTCAATGAATGGGTTGAAGATGTTTACAGGCCTCTTTCGTATGAAGATTTTGATGAATTCAGACCTTTCCGTGGTAATGTATTTCAGGAACCTGTAAGAGATGAATCTGGAAATATTGCACCAAAAGATAGCTTAGGCAGAATCAGGATGCAGGATGTAACACCAGAACATGCTGCCGGTCGTACAAATTACAATAAAGCTGATTATAGAAATTATGAGGATGGAGATGTTGCTTCAAGCTTAGATTATTCAACGGCAGAAGGTGACAAATTAAAAGGTGGCTCATCGAGAATGTATGCTGAAAATCAAAATGATATGTCATCATTAATAACTGATAATGTCAGAGTATACAAAGGTGGTTCATGGAAAGACAGAGCATATTGGTTAAATCCGGCTGCCAGAAGATTCCTTGATGAAAATCAATCTAAAGTAGATTTGGGATTCCGCTGCGCTATGACACGTGTTGGTAGCCCAAAAGGACTCTAATTAAAAACATTAAATATTAAGCAAAAACCTCATTAATATTCTAATGAGGTTTTTTTATTTTAACATAATGCTTATTGAAGATTTATTTAAATTATTTAAAAAAAATCCTATAATATGCACTGATAGCCGAAATGTGTCGATAGGAAGTCTATTCTTTGCATTAAAGGGAGATAAATTTGATGGCAATAAATATGCTGCTGAAGCTATTCAAAAGGGAGCATCATATGCTATTATAGACAATCAGAAATTTAATCTGAACAATAACTATATCTTAGTTAATGATGTTCTAAGTACTTTACAAACATTGGCCAATTATCACAGAAGGCAGTTAGGTATTCCCATAATTGCTATAACTGGTACTAATGGGAAAACTACAACAAAAGAACTTTTTACTGCAGTCTTTTCTAAAAAATTTAAGGTTACTGCTACAACAGGCAATTTGAACAACCATGTTGGAGTTCCTGTAACTCTACTTTCGATGAAAGATGATACAGAAATTGGTATAGTTGAAATGGGAGCCAATCATTTAAATGAAATCAGCACGCTCTGCAACATAGCTGAACCTAATTATGGACTTATTACAAATATTGGGAAAGCTCATCTTGAAGGATTTGGCTCATTCAAAGGAATAATAAAAGCAAAAACCGAATTATATAAATATGTTGAAAAATCAAATGGTACAATTTTTTATAATTCTGATAATTCAATATTATTAAATAATATTAAAAATCTTAATTGTTCTAAAGTCAGTTATGGTAGTAGTGAAGGATCGTTTATTCAAGCTAAGTTAATTTCATCCGATCCATATTTGAATTTTTCAATTCATCTGGCTGACCAAACAAACAAAAATAAAGATCTTATTATAAATACACATCTTGTAGGAGGATATAATCTTGAAAATGCATTAGCGGCAATGTGTGCAGGTTTATATTTTAATATTCCAATGGATGATATTAAAAAAGCTATTGAAACATATGAACCAACAAATTTTCGATCACAATTCAAAAAACTTGGTAATAACGAATTG
This sequence comes from uncultured Bacteroidota bacterium, assembly GCA_963851385.1. Classification (GTDB taxonomy): domain Bacteria; phylum Bacteroidota; class Bacteroidia; order Bacteroidales; family DTGW01; genus CAWEFA01. The sequence goes on from CAWKPE010000018.1 coordinate 8,392, forward strand.
TTGCTGGACTTCTATAATGCTAATCCTTCAAGTATGGAAGTTGCATTAAGAAACTTTAGTGAAAGTTCTGAACGAGGGTTAAAGAAAGTGATAATCTTAGGTGAAATGCTTGAATTAGGCAAAGAATCAGAATTAGAACATATAAAAATTTTAAAACTTATTGAATCATTAAGATTAAAAGATGTTTTTCTGGTGGGTAAAGGATTTAAACTGAGCCAATCCAAAACCTATAAATATTTTGATAACTCTGAATTACTAAAAGAATATTTACGTGAGCATAAATTAGAAAAATCCTTTATTCTAATAAAAGGTTCACGTGGAGTAAAATTGGAGAAAATATTAGATTGTTTTCAAATTCAGATATAAAACTTAATCTGATACCCTCTTTTTTTCAATGTTTTCAGCACTTTCGATAAATGAAAACATGCGTATCAATTTAGTATACAACTCTTCAGGAATAACAGGTTTTGTAATATAATCATCGCAACCAGCATTGATACATTTTTGCTTATCCTCCGGCATTGCGAATGCAGTCTGAGCTATAACTTTAATTTGAGGCTTATATTTTTTAATAAGTCGTGTGCTTTCTAAACCATTAACAACCGGCATCTTCACATCCATCAAAACAACAGAAATATCTTTATTTTTAAGACATTCTGCAAAAGCACGAATACCATTATCGGCATAAACTATTTTGATGCCTGTATTGTTTAAGATTTCTTTAAGAAAAACATAGCTGAAATGATCATCTTCAGCAATTAACAAAGTTTTATCCGACCAATCAAAATTGTTAACCATCTCCAACGGGTTTTTCATCTGCAATTATTTTTAAACTTTTGATATAACATTAATAAGAACAAACCCTAAAAAGTAACCCGTTTAAAAAAACTTTTTGACCAATATACAAACTTAATCATCAACTAATTGACAATTTCCCTATAAGTTTTTTTAATCTTATAAAAATATTCAAAAACTACACTTTTGTTCAAAATTTCTGCAAAAACATTTTCTACATTAACCAATGAATACTGTAATCTTCTTTTTTTAATTAAGTAAGGCAAGGTAACACAAAAGTTTAGATGTGCTTTAATAATAGCGCAAAAATATTTCAACCGGAAATTAACAATGTAGTAAATAGCAGCTATATAATCTAACAATATTCTTATAATCAATATTTTTAACAATATATTTGAAGGTAAGTTTTTATAGAGCAAGAACAAATTATTGCGGAAATTTAAATATGTTTTTCTCGGATTTTCTTTAGGCAATGCTCCTCCACCAATATGAAAGACTGTAACAAAAGGAAAATAAATTATTTTTTTTCCATGCAATTTCATTCGCCAACAAAGATCAATTTCTTCCATATGAGCAAAAAATTTTGTATCAAAACCACCAACATTCCAATATGTTTCAGATCTTAAATACATGCATGCACCTGTAGCCCAGAAAATATCTTTAATGTCATCATACTGCCCGGTATCTTTTTCAACAGTATCAAATATTCTGCCCCGGCAAAATGGATAACCATATTTATCAATAAATCCGCCAGCTGCACCTGAGTATTCAAAACTATCACGATCATTATATCCGCGCAATTTAGGCATGCAAGCTCCAACATCTGGATTTGAATCCATATAATCTAAAACAGGTTTAATCCAGTTTTGTGATACCTCAACATCACTATTTAAGATAATATAATATTCCGATTCGAGTTGTTCAAGCGATTTATTATATCCTAATGCAAATCCATAAGTTTTTTTCCAATTGAATTCTCTTTATTTGCGGAAAATTGGTTTTTACAAATTCAACAGAATTATCACTTGAAGCGTTATCTACCAGTACTATTTCTATTCCTGGGATATTGGAATTTTCAATGACAATAGGCAAAAATTGTTTGAGATATTTTATGCCATTCCAATTCAAAATAACTATACTGGCTTTATTCATTTTAAAGGTTTACTAACTTAGTTTATATTATTCTTTGTCCTTAAATGACTCAATTTCCATCTACGATGCGTCCATAGATAATATTCCGGTTGTTCCTTAATTATTTGTTCAAGCAATCTTATATACTTTTCTGTAATTTCAAAATCTTCTAAATTTGAAACATCTGTCAAATAACTTTATTATTTCAACTTCATAATATCCAATTCTTACAGGAATAATCTTGCAAAATAAAACAGCCTGATTTGTTCTTCTCGCAATTTTTTCTGCTCCTAAAAATACAGGAGTATCCTGATTCAGAAAAGTTGTCCAATACTGAATATGTTCTTTTACAGGCGATTGATCTGAATTAAAAATTGACAAAGTCGGAATACCATCTCTAATATTTCTTAAAATTGCTTTCAATATTTTATTCATATTTACTATTTCTGTGCCTGTCTTTGAACGAATATAAATAAATAACCTGTCAAAATATTTGTTTGATAAAGGTTTATGTACAGCCATAGATTTATAGGAAGTGCTATTTGTCAATCCTGATAACCATTCCCAGTTGCCATAATGTGCAGTCATAACTATGCCATTTATACCTTTATTATATAGGTCATGTAAAAGTTCAGTGCTTTTAAATTTTATCCTGCTTTTAAGTTCTTCCTTTGAAATACTAATTAGTTTTACTATTTCCATAATTAGACGGCAGAAGTATTTATAAAATTTTTTTGCAATCTGTTTTATTTCTTCGGGAGATTTCTCCGGGAATGATTTTCTCAGATTTTCATAAACAATATTTTTTCTATAACCAATACAATAAAAAATTAAAAAATATAGACCCTTTGAGAGAAAATATAAAACCCTTAATGGTAGCAGAGAAATCAACCAAAGTATAGAATATATTAATATATAAACTAGATATTGCAACTTATATGTTTTTTAGAAATTTATTGACAATTTGAAAAAACTCAGGGTAAATTAAATTATTTGAAGCTATAATTTCTTTTCCAAAAATATAATTATCTGAACCATTGAAATCCGTGATTTTACCACCGGCCCTCTGAACAATTAAGGAACCGGCTGCAACATCCCATGAATTCAGGCAATACTCATAAAATGCCTCGAACCGCCCACATGCTACAAAAGCCAAATCAATAGCTGCAGAACCTATGCGACGTACACCATGAGAATTTATAAAGAAATAATTGAGAGATTCCAGGTAAGGTTTTATTTTACTAAAATCGTAATATGGAAATCCCGTTGCAATTAATGCATTATTGACCGAAGTAACTTTTGTTACATGAATTTCTGAACCATTTAAATATGCCTTACTGTCTTTCCATGCATAAAAACATTCGTCAGTATTTACTTCAAGCACAACACCAATTATTACGCTATTACCATCCATTAAAGCAACACTGATAGAGTAAGGAGGTAAACCATGTATAAAGTTAGTAGTGCCATCTAGTGGATCAATTACCCAGCGATATTGAGCTTTTGTTTCTGCAACAGAACCTTCTTCAGTAATAAAACCGGCACCTGGAAGAATTATTTTTAAACCTTCAACAAGATTCCGTTCAGAAGTTTTATCAACATATGTGACAAAATTGTTGTTTCCTTTAATTTCAATTTTATCTGTAGTAATTTTTTTTGATTCCTTTCTGATAAATTTTCCTGTTTCACGAGCTAATGCACATACTTTATAACATATATTCTCTAAATTCATTACTAGTCTTTTAATAACACAAATTTGTACAATTTATTTCTAAATAGACAGGTTTTTATTGCAATAGTATCATTTATTTCATATTATTAATTCAATGTCGTTTAATTAAGGAACGAAACACCCTTCGACAAGCTCAGGGTGACAATAAAATGAGGTCATACTGAGCTTGTCGAAGTATGACCAATGATATAAGACTGCTTAACTAAACGACATTGATTATTAAATTATAATTTTACTTCAAAATTGCCATTTAAAGCAACCGCATTTAAAGTTACTTCTACAATTTCTCCAATTAGTTCCTTTCTATATGGTGCTTCAACTTTTATATAATTTGAAGTAAATCCGAACATTTTTCCTTCAATATTCCTAGATTCGAAAATAACTTTTTCAACTCTACCGACATTTAATTTATAGAACTTTTCTTTTTTTAAGCCGGACATTTCAAGCAGCATCTTACTTCTACATGTTTTCGACGATGCCTTTACTTTATCCTGAATTGAAACAGCTTTTGTATTTGGTCTTTCAGAATATGGAAAAACATGAAGATAATTCACATCAAGCAAATTAATAAATGAATAAGTATCGCTAAAATCTTCTTCAATCTCGCTTGGAAAACCCACTATTACATCAGATCCAATACATGCATAAGGCATAAGCGACCTGATTTTATCAACACGATTTGCAAACAGTTCGCAAGTATAACGTCTGTTCATCATTTGTAATATTTTGTTACAACCCGATTGCAAAGGAATATGAAAATGAGGCACAAATTTTCTGGACTGTTGAATAAAGTATATGATTTCATCGGTCAGGAGATTGGGTTCAATAGAGGATACACGGAATCTTTCAACATTCGGTATTTTATCGAGTTCGATGATAAGCTGCAGAAAATTTTCTTTTGTTGATTTACCAAAATCTCCAATATTGACGCCGGTCAGGATAATTTCTTTTATACCTTTTGCAGCTATTGACTTAGCATGTTCAATAACTTCAGAAATATTTTCATTCCGGCTTTTACCTCTTGCAAGGGGCACTGTGCAATAAGAACAAAAGTAATCACATCCATCCTGAATTTTCAGAAAAGCCCTGGTTCTATCGGTAGTTGAGAATGCTGCATTATAATCTGTAATATCATTGGCATTTCCTGAAATAATTTTATGCTTATCACCTTTTAAAAGATTTTCTACATGTTCAACTGCATCGAACTTTTCTTTAATACCAAGGACGAGATCTACTCCTTCAATTGCAGAAATTTCTTCAGGTTTGAGTTGAGAATAGCAGCCAACAACAACTACCTTGGCTCCTTTACCTGTTGCTTTTTTAATAGCCTGACGACATTTCTTATCTGCAACCTGGGTTACAGAGCATGTATTAATAATGAAAATGTTTGCATCAGAATTAAATCCGACTTTTTTGTATCCTTTTTCCAGAAATTTTCTGGAGATCATAGAGGTTTCTGCAAAATTAAGTTTGCATCCCAAAGTGTAAAAGGCTATCTTTTTGTCTCCAGTATAGTTTTCGCTATTCTTCACAATTCTAATTTCTATAAGGCGACAAAGGTAACTTAACTTCTATTTGATGCAATAAATTTTTCTTTATAGAAATCATATAAAACCATCTGGGAATGAATTGATGGAGCATCATTCCGAAGATATTTGTTATCCTGATTCTCGTTAAGAATCCGGGCCTTGACATTATCGGAAAATTGTATTTCAAGCATCAATTGTAATTCCTTTTTGAGGTCTTCGTCATAAATAGGACAAGTGACTTCAACACGATGATCAAGGTTTCGAGTCATCCAGTCTGCAGAAGAAATAAAATATAATTCATCATTATTATTACAGAATACAAAAATGCGGGAGTGTTCTAAGAAATCTGTCGACAATACTTAAAGCTTCTATGTTTTCGCTTAATTTTGGTGTCCCCGGTCTGATGCAACAAATACCACGCACCAATAATTTAATTTTGACTCCTGCATTATTAGCTTCATAAAGCTTATTCACCATAATGTATCCACGAGATTATTAATCTTCAATAAAATAATGCATCTTTACCAGCCTTGGCATTTTTTATTTCATTATCAATAAGCTTTATTAAGTTTTTTTCGCATATACAGGGGTGAAATAAAAAGGTACTTGTAGTTATAGTTCCAATAAGGATCTATCAAAAAATTGAAATACACGGTCAACCTCAGTTGTGATTCTTTTGTCGCAGGTAAATAAAGTTATATCGGTATAAACATCGGTATTTCCTTCATGAAAATTGCCGGTACTTATTACCGAATAACATTGATTTGTTTTCCCTTCTCTACGAACAACCTGAACAAGCTTACAATGAATTTTAAGACCTTTGATGCCAAATAGAACAGTTGCGCCTACTTCTTCAAGCTTTTTTGACCAGTATATGTTCGATTTCTCATCGAACCTTGCTTGTAATTCAATAACCACGATAACCTGTTTACCATTTCTGGCGGCATTTATAAGTGCGTTAATTACTTTAGAATTTCTAGCTACGCGATAAAGAGTAATTTTGATTGACTTAACTTTAGGATCCATCGAGGCTTCACGAAGAAAATCGACAAAATGATCGAATTTTTGATAGGGATGATGCACCATGATATCGCGCGACGCAATCAGATTAATCATGCTTTCATGATGCTTTATTAGCGGATGGTCAATAGGTGGTGTGGGACTGTATTCAAGATGAGTTCCTCCAATATTTGGAAACGACATGATATCTTTAAAATTATGGTAGCGGCTACTAGGAATTACCGTGTCATAATTGTCGAACTGAAGTCTTTTAATAATATAGTTCAATAAATCGTCAGGAATTTCACGATCATAAACAAATCTTACCGGTTGGCCTTTGCTCCGCTCACTTACACCTTCAGATATCTTCTCCAGGAAACTCTTTGAGAGATCATTGTCAATATCAAGTTCTGCATCTCGGGTGAGCTTAATTGTGAACGCTTCAAAATGGTCATAATTAAAGATTTTAAACAAATCTTTTAAACAATATCTTATTACATCATCAATAAAAATAATGAACTTTTTCTCCTTCACCGGTGGCAATAAAATAACCCTGTTAAGCATTGGTGATGGAATTTCCATTAAAGCGTATTCAACAGGAATTTTCGGATTTTCACTTGTCAGTTTAATAGCAAAATAAATGGATTTATCTTTAAGGTAAGGGAATTTATCAACGTTATTAAGCATAATTGGTGAAAGAAAGGGCAGTATGTTAGCATCAAAAAACTGGTCAATATACCTCGATTGTACCTCATTTAATTGTTTCTCATTGATTAAAAAAATATTTTCCTTTTCAAATTCAGAAATAATTGATTCAAATGCTTCTGTGAATTTATTTTGCATCTGAATTACCTTTTCCTGAATTTTAATAATTGTTTTCTTGGGATTCTCCCCATCAAGTTGTTCGGGATCGTAACCAAGGTCTATCATCCTTTTGATTGTGGCAACGCGAACTTTAAAAAATTCATCCTGATTATTAGAAAAAATTCCTAGAAAACGTATTCTTTCTACCAACGGTACATTTTTGTCAATTGCTTCCTGCAATACACGCTCGTTAAAAGAAAGCCAGCTGATATCCCTGTTTATAGTTTTATTTTTGACAGCCATTTTAAGTTACCCAAGTCTAAATTAAAACTTACAAAGTTATTCTTTTTTAGGAAAATCAATATTTGTATGAGCAGGTGTTTTGTCCCTAATGTCCCAGTGTTTTATATCAAACTGCAAAGAAACAATTCCTGAAGTTGGAACATTTTCTATACTATCGGGCAGGTAGAGATTGGCCAGATCAGTGAAAACAGGATTATGTCCGACTATCATTAAATTATTAATACTTGATTTAGTCTCCTTTATTAGTTCAATAATTTCAAAAGCTTCACCTTCGTAAATTATGCTTTTTATAATAATATTATTGAAATTTATTTCTAAAGTCTGCGAAAAAATAATGGAAGTATGAAAAGCCCTGTTGGCCGGAGAGCTATATATCAATTCCGGAACAGCATATTTCTGTTTTAAACGTTCAGCCATTAAATAGTTGTTGGCAATTCCTTTTTCAATCAAAGGTCTGTCAACATCTGAAATTCCAGGTAAATCCCATGATGATTTTCCGTGACGAATAATGTGAAGTGTTTTCATAAGAAGAGCCCCCTTTATCCCCCAAAGGGGGAATTTTAAGTGCAATTTAATAGGATTATTATTTTATTAAATTCGCTATAATAATTATATTCTGTTTTTATTAAGCCCCGCCTCAGGCGGGGTTGGGGAGGCCTCTCACAATATATTACTTGCCAAATCAGCCAGGTAGCTTCTCTCTCCTTTCACAAGGTTAACATGTGCAAAGAGTTCTTGTCCTTTCATTTTATAACTGAAATAACTTAGACCATTTGAAAGGCTGTCGAGATAAGGAGAATCAATCTGTTGAATATCTCCTGTAAACACCATTTTAGTACCTTCTCCGGCTCGTGTAATTATAGTTTTTACTTCATGAGGCGTCAGGTTCTGTGCTTCGTCAACTATAAAAAACGCGTTAGAAAGACTTCTGCCCCGGATAAATGCTAGAGGAGTGATAATAAGTTTCTCCGATTTCACCATTTCTTCAATATGAATATATTCCTTGCTCTGCGCTTTGAATCGATGCTTGATCACAGACAAATTATCAAACAAAGGCATCATATAAGGTCCAATTTTTTCATTTACATCTCCGGGCAAAAATCCTATATCCCTGTTAGCCAAAGGAACAATTGGACGTGCCAGAAAAATCTGATTAAACTGATTTTCCTGATGCAATGCAGCGGCTAAAGCTAATAATGTTTTACCAGTTCCAGCCTTCCCGGTTAGAGAAACAAGCTGTATGTCGGGCCTAAGTAAAGCATCTAAAGAAAATGCCTGTTCTGCATTTCGAGGCTCAATTCCATAGCAACGGATTTTCTCAACTCTTGTCATATTTTTAGAATATGGATCAAAATGTGCTAGGGCACTTGAGCCATTATTTTTTAGCACCATGTACTGATGTGGAAGAGGTTTGAATTTAAACTTAAATTCATTTACAGAAACGCCATCATTGCTTTCATATAGCTTCGAGATTAATGTAGTATCAATTCCTTCAATTATCTCAACACTTTTACTAAACGGTGAAATATCGTGAATTTTATCTGTTTCATAGTCTTGTGAAGTTATTCCCAATGATTTGGCTTTCATTCTGAGATTAATATCCTTTGAAATTAAAATGACCTGGCTATCCTTAGTCTCATATTTAATTCGCAAATAATCTGCAATTGCCAAAATGCGATGATCTGGTGTGGGTTCAGGAAATGAATCCTGAATAGCTTTAGAAAAAGGTTTTCCGGTTTCGACAAATAGCTTTCCGAGCTTCTTCCCCAAAGCAACACCTCCTTCAAACAATCCTTCACCAGAAATAGTATCCAGTTCGCGCGTGAATTCTCGGGCATGAAAATTAATGATATCGTTTCCTCGCTTTAACCTGTCAAGCTCTTCCAAAACAACGATTGGAATTACTATGTCATTTTCTTCAAAATTGTAGATACATTTGTAGTCGTGCAATAAAACATTCGTGTCTAATACAAAAATCTTTTTTGTTTTAACCATTAATTTTAAGTTTAGTAGTTTTTTTATTTTAAATATAGCAAAAAGAAAAGTTAAGCCCTATAAATTTACCATAAAAACATAATTAAATGATTAGCATAATTACTTCAATTCGCAATCTTTACCCAATGAATAAATTATATTTTGAATCTTTAACAAAATATACCAGCAACAAGTTTGAATTAATTATTATTGATAATGCATCGACTGATGGGAGCGGCGACTATTTCAAAAATGCCGGTGCTAAAGTAATATCAAATAGCGGGAATTTTTCATATTGCTATACTCAAAACCAGGGTTTAAGAGCTGCTTCTTATGATATTCTTTGTTTCTTCAACAACGATTTAATTGTATCACCGGCTTGGGACGAAAAAATGATAAATATCATGAATAAAGAAAATCTCGATATCGTTAGTTTTGCTTCTAATGATAGGATTGAATCAGATATAGCTACCAGAAAAATAAGAAACCGATGGAAAGCCATCAAAAATCCTATGCTAATTATTTTTGGTATCAACCGATTTTCATTAAACACTATGCAAAAACTTATGTATAAAAATTGGGAAGAATATACCTTGAAAAGGTACAACCAATTCGGAGATACTATCAAAGAAGGATTTTCCGGTTCATGCATTGCAATGAAACGTGGAATAATTGAAAAGCTTGGCCTTTGGGATGAACACGTATTTTCTGGCGATTTTGACTATTACATTAGAAGTAAGATTCGAAATATAGAAAAAGGTGATATAAAACCTATTCATATATTACTCGGAGTCTATTTTCATCATTATACAAGGTTATCAACTAAAGCTAAAGTTAATGTACCCTATGTAAATGTACCTAATGATATAAAAATTGAAGAAAAATGGGGTGTGGAAAGAATGAAGCAACTTTTAAAAGATATTGAATATTAAAATTCTATTAAAAAAAGAAATTTATTTGTGTGAATTACAGAGAAACCATAGACTACCTGTATGCACGCTTGCCAATGTTCCATCGTGAAGGCAAAACTGCGTACAAGGCAAATTTGGATAATATTATCAAATTGACCAAGGAGCTTGGCAATCCCCAAAATAAATTTAAAAGTATACATATTGCCGGAACTAATGGAAAAGGTTCAGTATGCCATATGCTCGCTTCTGTATTGCAGGAATCAGGATTTAAAACAGGACTTTTTACGTCACCTCACTTGCTCGATTTCAGAGAAAGGATGAAAATTAATGGTACTATGATTTCTGAAGAATATATTATTTCTTTCGTACAGGATAAAAAATACTTACTGGAAACAATTAAACCTTCATTCTTTGAAATGACAGCTGCAATGGCATTCGAATATTTTGCTAGCGAAGGAGTTGAAATTGCCGTTCTGGAAACCGGCTTGGGAGGCAGACTGGATGCTACAAATATCGTACATCCATTTGTAACAGCTATCACCAATATTTCTTTTGATCATACTGACATTCTTGGAGAAACACTGGAAGCAATAGCAGGTGAAAAGGCAGGAATAATTAAACCAAATGTGCCAGTAATTATAGGTGAATCGCACCCGGAGACACGTAACGTTTTTATAACAAGAGCTGCGGAAGTCAAAGCAAAAATACTTTTTGCAGAAGAAGAATATTCACTGGAAAATTCATCAATATCTTATCCTGATAAGCAATTTATCAATTTAATTAAATCAGAAAAGCAGTTGTCGACTCAATATAAGCTCGACTTGTTGGGTAATTATCAAACAAAAAATTTGATTACAGTTCTTACTATTATTGATGAAATAAAAAAAGCAGAAATTAAAATTCCGGAAACGGCTCTGTTTTCAGGACTTGAACATATTATCCAAAACACAGGATTAATGGGCCGTTGGCAAATTTTAGGCAACAATCCGTTAATTATTGCAGATACCGGACATAATGTTGAAGGATTGAAAGCAGTAATAAAGCAATTGAAAAAACTACCTTATAAAGACCTCCTTGTAGTATATGGCATGGTAAAAGATAAAGATGTTAAAAAAGCTCTGTCTGTTCTGCCAAAAAATGCAATATACTTTTTTACCAAAGCATCAATTCCAAGAGCATTGGATGAGCAAATTCTTTTAGATGAAGGAAAGATGATGTATTTGAAAGGCAAATCGTTCCATACTGTTAAGGAAGCTTTAGTAGCCGCTAGAATGCAGGCCAAAAGTGAAGACTGCATTTACATTGGGGGAAGTACGTTTGTAGTTGGGGAGGCACTTTCGACTTTTATAATTCATATACCATAGCTCTCCTTCCTCTCATGTATAGGATAATTTTAACCTGAAATCGGGAAATTTAAGTTTTTAATCATTTGTAAAGTACCTTATTCACCTAAGAGCGACTTCGCCATTATCAGACCAAATTTTTTTACAGGGCATTTAGTAAGAAAATTATTGCATTAATTTATATAGGACTTTGTCAATAGATAATTGAAGTTGTATGCATCTATATACATAATTGTAACTATAAAAACTTAAGCTGTGCTAAATAAATTATAAATCTGTTCGATAAACTCCCACTTTGTAATGTACCTGATATTAGGTAGCCATTTCATAAATACTGAATTGATCAGGGGATAACAATAAATTTCTGAATAATCGCTTTTAAATATTTCTTTCATTTTTTGACGATATTGATCAATCTGATATTTATTCTAATAGGCAAAGAAACATTTTGTCATGTAGTATTTAAAAGGAGATTTCCCTTCTCTTGCAAGCCAACCGATAGCCTTGTATAATTCTTTATCGAAAATTCATAATTCTTTTATAAGTTATTTCACTGGCTTTTTATCATCTGTTTTAAAATTTTTCTAAATAAGTCAAACATTTTCACCAATTATATCTTTTGACATATAATTAGTTTTGGTTGATATTAGAAGTTATATTTAAGCCTAAACATAAACATATTGTAATCTTTTAAATTAGCAAACAAATTATCTCCTTTACCGTTGAAGATTGCTGCTGAAAAGGTAATTTCAATGTCGTCGGTAGCCTTGTATGAAACCTGTGGAATATATGCAACAGCATAATTATTTTTTATATTATCCCAATTGGTAACAATAAAAGCACCGCCAATCGGAGCAATTTTTAGTTTCTCGTCAAAAAACTTTTTTTCGTATCGCATAAAGAAATAATCATTCAGATTTTTTTCTCCTTTTTCATGAATGAAACCGTGGAGATATTGAACGTTTAAATAAGAGCCGTCACTAAAATTATAATCACCGCCGACAATAAATTTTACATATGGTTTTGTTTTTTCCAAAAGAGTAGTATCCTTCTTAACAGGCACCGGTGATAACGGATATAAAGCTGACATATCATTAGTCATTATCACATTACTTTCGGGTATAAAAGCAGCAGCTTCTGCCCAAAATCCAATTCCTGCAATACTCGTTGCCAAATCAGCTCCTATAATATGAGACCTGATAAATGAAAGCTGAGAATTGATATTTATGCCTCCGAAATTATCGGCAGATACAAAAGTATTTTTTGTAGTAATGGGCAACCCGTCGCGTCCATAAACGTAACTTATTGAAAAATCAACTCCTCTGACAGTACCTTTGAATTTCAATCCTAAAGTAGAACTTTCTTTCAGGTTATATTTGGGCATTAATAAAGTATCCGACATACCTTTTAAAACCATACCTTGTGGTAAACTCATTGAAGGATTTAAAATATTGGAAAAAATACCGACAGGCAAATTAGCAGGTTGAAAAAAAGAAACAAAAACACCTTGTAATGAAATGTCGCTATTAAAATAATAATTCATATTAATAGCGTCAGAACCCCGATGACGGCCAAAATCCAAAATGTCTTCCATGTCATAAGAATTAAGGTTGTCGGTTGGATTCAATTTATCTGCCGTGCCCCAGGCAATGCGCTGACGTCCAATTTTTAGATCAAGCTTTTTCGTGAGAAATCCGAACATCTGAACATATGCTTCCCTTATTTCCAGGTTGTAGGGATCAACGATTCCTTTGTTATATAAATTAGCAGATGTGGTCAGATTAGGTAAGCCTATATTTCTAAGCCAAATTTCACTATAGAATTTTGAATTGTTTGCAATTTTTTTGTCAAATTTTAAAGTAAATCGATTTTCATTCCATGCCCAATCATTGTCGTCTTTGAGCAAGAACCTGTCATCTGTAAGCAATTCTCCTGAAATTTTTAATTTATTTTCATCAGGATTTTGCTCATTTACAATACTATCTTGTGCTTTTACTATACAAGAAGCGACTAAAAGTATAATCACAACCGAAAATAAATTTATTTGGTTCATAAACAATTAAATTTTCCAATGTTAGTATAGACTGGCATTATGCATGATTACAATAAAAAGGAAAATATTTGTTTTCAATTATTATGTCGTTCTATATGTATTTTATTTTTATGTAAATTTTTTGTTTTTGATTTTCATTAACAACAAAACTGAAAGCATCAAACTTTGGTCTTTTTAATCCCGTATGATAATAGTTTGAAAAGCCAAATCCCTCTTTTGGTATTCCAAATAAATTGTAATTCATTTTACCGTCACTGTTTTCATCATCTAAAAGTGAAAAGCCGTATAACCCGGAATTTAAACTCAAAGTCACAGTCATCTCTCCTTTTGAAATATTTTTCTTTTGGAATTTTTTTAACAGGAATGGTTTTTCTTCCTGAAAGCTTTTATCATCTTTAAAAATTCCTATTGATATTTGTCCCTGTGCTGATCTGATTCCTGTAATTACAACTTCGATATTTTGAGCTTTTACGGTTATGAAACTAATAAATAACAAAAGCAAAAAACAAATTCTTTTATATCTATTTTGTGATAACATGGTTTTGCTATTAAGTTACTCCTTTAATTTTCTTACGGTAAAATCATCATCTGTCAGTCCAGTATCATACTTTACATCGGACATTTGCATTTTTGTTTTATGGTTTTTCTTTAAGTCGGTCATTTCAACTTCCTGGGCATTCCAATAATTGCCAGCTTTTTTGAAAGTATATTTTGCTTCTTTTATTTTATTATTACCCTTGTCGAAGTATTCCATTAATACCGGATAATAATCCGCTTTATTTATGCTTACAACAATTTTCGAATAATCAGATTGTGCCTTAGGAGTTAGTTCCAGCATGAATACATCCGGTTCGGTTTTTAATAATTTAGGTGTGTATTTATCGGAATATGATTTTGATTCCATATCATCATAAGAAAAATCAGTGCCTGAAAAATTTTGATTTTTTGCGCTTGAAGCAATTCTTCTTTCCTTACCAAAAGCCGGTAAATACAAATACATAATATCATTAGGCAATGATAAAACAGAAATACCTGCCTGTGATGCCGGAGAAGTAAATCGAAATATGCGTTTATCTGTTCCTTTTTGCTGCATAGTTGCTTCACGGATTTCCTGTTTACCAGCTTTATCAATTAAAATAATTTTCTGTTTTCCTGTCATATCTTTGGGAGAAAACATTAAATCATCCATTTTTTTCAAAATGACGGCTGCATCTTGTGCAAATGTTGTGCAAACACTAAACATCGCAGCTATTGCTACTAATAACAAATTTTTCTTTTTCATATACTTAAATTTTAAAAATTTTCTATACTATTATTTCGTTTTTTAATTAATTGATCTTTTCAACTTCATTTATATCCAGTTTGTCTGAACCTTTAAGGACTTCTTTTAACTCGCCTGAGATTTTGATAAAAGCCTCTTTTTTTGATCTACTGGTAGCCCTAATTATTATAGGAAGCAGAGTGATTGCAGCTAAAGCGGAACTTAATAATGTAATGGGTACTATTGTTCCAAAATTCTGAAGCGGAACAAGGTTTGAAAGTATTAATACTATAAAACCTGCTGAAACGGACATAGCGTTAATAATAACTGCTCTACCGCTTATTTTTAAGCTTTCTTTTAATGCAAAATTACTATCAGAATAAAGTTCATAATAAAAATTATATCCTGATAAAATATGAATGACATAATCTCCAACACCTACTCCAATACTGCCTACCAAAACAGTTGCAATATCAATAGGAATACCGGCCCAGCCCATGAATCCATACAATACTATTACACTGGAAATCATGGGAACAATAGAATACAATCCCTTTTTTAAGGATTTGAATACAATTGTAACTAAAATAAAAGCAAGAAAAATTGCTAAACACAGGCTTCGCCGTTGACTTTTAACAATACTTTCATCAATTTTTGAGATGATCATAGGCATGCCGCTTATTTCTATTTTAAATGAATGGAATTGTTTTATGTACTGATTTAAACTTTCAATAAATTGAACAATAGTTCTTAATTCACTGGTTGACAAGTTAGCTTGAACTAATCCTTCATTTAACGAATCGTTTACAAGTTGAGTCATTATTTCTTGACCTTGAAGCAGGAACCACAATTGTTCTATTTTTGCTTTTTCTTCAGGTATTTTTTTCCCTTCACCCATTGCATTGTTCATTTCTTCTATCAGGTCGGCAACAGATTGTGTCTTTTTTATATATGGATTTTTTTCCATAAACCGCTGTATTTGCTTCATCGTATTTAACATTTCAGGAGATTGAACATCGCCTTTGACTGAAACATACAATGTTTGAGAACCAGAAAATTTTTTCTGCAATAGTTTTTCACTTTTCCTGGTTTCAGTATTCTTTTTGAAATATTCTATCATATCTGATTTACGCTCAATTTTTGTTATGCCTACCAAAGAAATAATAAATACAACAGACCATGGGATAATTATATAAAGCGGACGATAAGATATCAAATCAGTAATTTTTAATAAAAAAGAATCCAAAAAAGATTTTTTATCTTGTTTTATATGCAGTTCCGTTGTTTCTGTTTTTTTATCTAAAGAAAAAATAAGAGCGGGCGTAAATGTTAATGAAAGGATTAAAGCTATGAAAATTCCCAGTGCTGAAAAAATGCCGAATTGCTGTATCATTGTGAGATATGAGCCGAAAACAAATGTTAAAAAGCCGATCATTGCAGCAGTAGCGGCAACAGACACTGGTAATGCCACATAATTAAGTGCCTTATTTAATGCGCTTTTTCTGTCGGAATCTGTTTCTGCATTTAACCTGTTTATTATATGTATAGGCCAACCGCTGCCAACAGCCAATAACATGACAGGTATTATACTTGTAATCAAAGTTAATTCAAAATGAAGCAATGAAATAATCCCAAATGTCCAAATGATAGCTATTAAGACTGTCAAAAGAGGTATCAATAAATTTTTCCCTTTTCTGAAACTGATTAGAATTATCAGGGCTATCATCAGGAAAGCAATAGGGCCAAGAAAAGACATATCTTTTAGAACTATGCTGCCGACCTCTGCAGTTAAAATTGCCTGTCCACCGTAAAATATTTTTACAGTATCCGGAAGTTTTATGCTTTTAATTTTGGACTTAATCATGCTAACAGCGTGTTCCTTATTTGAGCCATCAATAATTTTTGCTATTATTAATGTTGCTGTGGCATCTTGTGAAATCAAGGCACCCTTGTACATATCTTTTGAGAAAATATATTTCTTCAGACTATCAAGCTGCTGTTGGCTTTTGGGTAAGTTATTTTCGTCAATCAATTTGCCAATTTCTATCCCATCTTCATTAGATTTGATATCTATAACATCAGTCAGGCTTGTCACTGAACCAATTTCTGTAATAGTTTTAAGAGAATCGGTAATTTGCTTGATTTGTTCAAGCGTTTTTTTGTTAAAAATATTGTCAGTTTCAACAGCAACCATTACTATATCAGTTCCTCCATATAGCTTTCCAACACGGCTATATAAAATTGCCGCTTTATCTTTTTTAGGCAGATAATGCATTATATCCGGGTCAACCTTAATATCTTTTATAAAGTATCCAAAAAAGACTGTCAGGATTAGCGTAATTAATATTACTGCCTTTCTATACCTGATAATTAATTTATCTTTCATATATTCTTATTTAATAATTGAAAACATGGTTTTTGTCTTTACAAAAATAAAAAGTATATTTGACTAAATATGTTTTTTAGTCAATTTTATTTAAAAAAATAATTTACTTTTTTTGAATTTTTAAACTATTCACTATCATAGATGCAAGCTCATCTATAGTATTTTCATATTCAACATACTTGTTTTGTAAGAATAAAGGTATTTCTATACTGTTTACTACCATCATAATAACATTCACTGCAGAATTTATATTCTTAATAGTAATATAACCATCCTTTTTGCCTTTTTTTAAAATATGGGTAATTTGAGTGCGTTCAAACTCAGCAAAGTCATCTCTGACATCTTTGACAAAATAATATTTTTCAAAAAAATCAGCTTTAAGTGTTTCGTGATAATTAACAGCTGTGCTTAATAATTTCAAACGAAATAGAAAATATTTTTTAAGTATTGTTAAAAACTCATTATTACTATCTGTAATTTTGCTCAATTCTATTTTAACATTATTCAATTCTTGTTTCAATACTTCATTAAAAAGTTCTTCTTTGCTTTTGTAATAATAATATAAAACCCCTTTTGCTTTATGGATATGTTTGGCAATTTCATCCATCGTGGTTTTATAAAAACCATACTTAGAAAAATACTTAGTTGCAGCTTCTACAATTAAATTCTTTATATGAATTTCTGACATGATTATTTACCTTTTATTGTTTACTATTCAAAATTAATAAATACCAGATATATGAAAAAGTTTTCATTTTTATTCTGATTAATTTTAAGCAAACTAATTAAATTATCACATACTGGGTTAAAATTGAATTTCTTTTGTAAGAATTGAACTTATATCCAAATTTATATAGGATACATACTAAAAAGCCACAATCCTTTTTGGATGCGGCTTGGTGGGAGCTATAGGAGTCAAACCTATGCCCTCTGCTTACTGAGAAATCCGGTATTATTATAACAATCATCCAAAACTATTGGCATATCCTAAGATGAGATTATTAAATTTGATTGAAAAAAAATGTTAATTCTATTGTATTTACAGCATAAGAATTAGTTCGAGATTTAATACAAATCTAAAAATCATTAAACAAATGTTATCATTGCTACTTGCACATATAAAGCTGGACTCAAAGATTTTTCGGCTAATTAAACGACCTACTAACAAAAACTATTTGTCTATAGTTTTTGTTTATTAAATTTGATAGAAAGTAATGATATAAATAATATTATACTTAAGTTTATCATATTCTAATTAACAATTTGTATGCTTTTTTTAGAATGCGAATAAACTATAAATGGTAAAAGATATGAAATCACTTAAGATTTCCCTAATTGTACTATTAATGTTCGCATGCAGTCATGGATATTCTCAGTATTACTTGGTGAAGAATAATGGAAATTACCGGTATTTCATAGGGAATCAGGAACCCGATACTGGCTGGAAAAACGCCAATTTCATCGATACTTCCTGGATTCAGGGATATAGTAGTATCGGATACGGTCATAATAACGATAGTACAAAAATTCCTGTTACGCCAATTCCTTCTGTATATTTAAGAATAAAGTTCGATTTAACTGATAGTGCGCTTCATGCTGTAAAGGATGCAAATTTAAGAGTCGATTTTGATGATGCTTTTGTGGCTTACTTGAACGGCACTGAAATAGTCAGAGTTAACTTGGGTAAGCGAGGTGAACCTGTACCCTATAACCGGCTTTCTGACCAATCTCATGAAGCTTATGGCTACAGGGGACATTATTATTTGCAGTTAGATGGTTATTATGTTGATAAAGATACCCTTGCTAAAGTTTTGAAAAGTGGCACTAATGTCCTGGCTGTTCAAGTTCAAAATGACAGCCTGAACGGTTCAGATTTATCGTTCAATTGCAGTTTAATCAATCTTACTAATTTATACTATAGTTTATGGGATACAGATTGTCATTATATAAGGCAAGTTCAGTTGGATTCTACTTATTTTCCCATTGTTGAAGTTAATACCGATGCGTACGGACTTCCATTTCCCCATATTAAATATATTGCCAAAATGGGCATTATTAATAATAATGATGGGAAAATAAACCATGTTACTGATTCACTAAATGAATATAATGGCCGAATCAGAATTGAATGGCGTGGGTCGTCATCTGTCGATTTTCCAAAAAGATCTTTTGACATAGAAACTGAAGATTCTACGGGAGTTCAACAGAATGTACCATTGTTTGGTATGCCAGCTGCGAACGACTGGATTTTACTGGGACCTTTCGCAGATAAAAGTCAGATAAGAAATGAGATGGAATTTCAAATTGGGCGCAAACTGGGCCATTACGAACCCAGAACCAGATTTTGTGAATTGTTATTTAATGGTGAATTTATAGGATTATATGAATTTACAGAAAAAATTAAAAGAGATACCAACAGGGTTGATATTGAAAAACTTGATAATACGGATAATTCAGGAATAAGTCTTACCGGTGGTTATATAGTAAAATATGACAAACCAGATGGTTCATTGCAATGGGTTTATCCCAAAAGTGATGATATTACTCAGGCCCAAGAAAATTATATTAGTAATTTTCTTACTGAATTCTATGCTGTACTTGATGCGCCCGAATTTCTTGATACCCTGTTGGGTTACAAAAAATACATTGACCCACAATCCCTTATT
Source organism: uncultured Bacteroidota bacterium (assembly GCA_963851385.1). Taxonomy (GTDB): domain Bacteria; phylum Bacteroidota; class Bacteroidia; order Bacteroidales; family DTGW01; genus CAWEFA01. The sequence continues at coordinate 28,279 of CAWKPE010000018.1, forward strand.
GATTATATAATTGCAAATGAAGTATCCAAAAATTGCGATGCTTATTTATACAGTACTTTTTTATATAAAGATAATGATTCAAGAGATGGAAGACTTAAGTATGGCCCTTTATGGGATTACGATATTGCGTGGGGTACTTCTGAATGGCAAGATGGCTATTTGACAAATGGATGGCAGTTTGAATACAACAAAAAACTCATGATTCATAAAGTTTTAAGAGACACAGCTTTTTCTCATCAATTAGCCCAAAAGTGGTTTCTGCTTAGAAAAGGATTTTTAAATACTAATTCACTTATGAATATGATAGATTCATTGACTAATTATATTTACGATGCAAGAAATAGAAATTATTTGGTTTGGCCTGTCATCGACAAACATTTATTTGGTGACGATATGTATGTAGAATCATCATACGATGAGGATATAAGCAGGATGAAAAGTTGGCTTAATGCAAGACTTTTATGGATTGATGGAAATATTTCAAATTTTGGTACAGATATTCCTACTTTAAATTCAGAAAATAACAACAATTTTAATATTTATCCAAACCCGTTTTCAAAGCAGTTTTCTTTAGAAATGAATATAGTAAATTCCGGCACTTATGATATTGATTTGGTAGATATATTAGGAAAATCTTTTTCAATTTTAAGAAATCTTAAGCTGCAAAAGGGAAATTTTAAACTTACTTTTAGTAATCAGGAATTATCAAAATTATTTTCCGGACTGTACGTTCTTACAATTCGTCAAAATGGGAGTATAATCTGTCGAGAAAAAATGGTAAAATATTAATAAAATTATTTTTTCATAAAAATTCAATAAGAAGAGGTAATTTTTGTTTATTAAACTTTTACCGGATAAAAAAATAGCTTTACCGATTTAGACTGGTTTGTGGTTTTTCAACTTATTTCTTTTACAGAAATTTTAAGTAAATATTCTGTAATATGAAACTTCAAATCGAACCACTTATTGCACTTTGTGATGAAAGAGTTAGTATTTTAATCTCCAATCTTCACCCTTATAGTAAAGTCAAAATTTGTGCTACCATGTGTTTGCCGTGGGCCAAAGATGTAAAATATGAATCTTTCGCATGGTATACTACAGATTCGTTTGGGAATATTGATTTATCAAAACAAAAGCCCGATTCCGGGACATATGACTATGCTGATTGCATGGGCCCAATTGTATCAATGAAAAGCAATAATAAAAATGCTGTTAAAAAAATTGGTAAAAATATTTCGATTGATGAAAGTCTTTTTATTAACCTAAGCGTAAAGTGCGGACAGGAGGTTGCAAATTTCAGCCTGGAACGTTTATTCATTTCTAAAGAAATTAAAAGGCAAAAAATTACTGATGATTTTGTAGGCGAATTCTTTTACACGGAAAATAACAACAACAGAACTATTATTTTCATTGGTGGTTCAGGCAGCGGACTTGATGTAAACCGTCCGATCGCTGCTTTACTGGCTTCACATGGTTTTAATGTTTTGTCTTTGCCTTTTTTTGGTGAGAAAGGTTTACTACCGCGTCTCTCAAAAGTTCCACTTGAATACTTTGAGAAAGCATTTGAATGGATTTCGAAAAATCCGGTAATTATTAATAAGGAGATAAACCTTTATGCTGTTTCCAAAGGAGCTGAAGTAGCATTAATACTCGCGTCAAGATATCCTTTCATTTCAAAAGTGGCTGCTCTTGCTCCCAATGCGTATTGTTTTCAGGGAATTGATTTCAAAAATGCTTCATCATGGACATATCAAGGCAAACAATTGCCATATATACGTCTAAAAAACAGATGGTTTTTAGCAGATTTAGTAAATTGTTTCATAAAGAATGTGCCTTTTGGGTTTACTTATCTGCACGCAAAAGGTGTAAGAAAAGCAAAAAATAAGGAAGAAGCCCGGATAAAGATTGAAAATTCAAAAGCTGATCTTTTATTGGTCACCACAAAGGATTGCAATATGTGGAATACTTTTGAAGGAACTGCAGAAATTGTTGAAACCCTACGAAAATATAATTATCAGAAAAGCTATGATTTGGTAATATATGATAATGCCGGAGAACCCTATTACGCTCCGTACATAATTCCAGCTTGTGAAATACAGGTTAAATTTGCTCCAAGACTTGTATTATCAATGGGTGGTACTATGAAAGGTAATGCTCATGCATGTGAAGATTCATGGGTAAAGGCTATTGAATTTTTCAAGAAATAAATTGCCTTTAAGTAATTTTTTGTTTTTAGCTTTCACCTTCTTCGGGAAGACAAGTTATTTAATTTATACCTAATAGAATTTGGAAAACTTTAATAAATTAGTCTCACAAAACTTAGTTCAAAAAACTAACTATTGATACAGCTTAATTCAAAAGCGAATGGGTATAGCTAAAAATAATCAGTAATTTTCCAATTTAAGGTAAAGCCGAATTATTCTGTATTTAAGAAACTACTTTAAAAATTGAGCTCCGCTTGAAATATCAATATCTTTAATTTGAGGGTTGCCATGACATTTTACTATGCTCCCTGAACTGGCCTCTAAGCTTAATTCTCTTGTAACATTAATATTTATTACTGCACCGGTACTGGAGTACACTTTGCCAATATCTGTTATCATGTTATCTGCATTTATCACTGCCCCTGCACTTGCTTCAATCTCTAATTTTTTGCAATTACCTGAGAAGTCCCCTAAACTACCAGCACTTAATCCTAATTTGAGGTTTGTTAAATCCCCGTCCATTTGGAATGTTGCACCTGCTTCACCTGAAATTTCCATCTGATAAACTTTTATTTTATTTATTGTTTTGAAAGCACTTCCTGCTCTAGATTCAATTTCGTTAATGCTATCGTTAGTCACATAAACATCTATATGCTGCCTGGATCTTGACCATTTTTTATTGTGGATAAATAGCTTATCATAGTGTACTTCAATCATTACCCGATCAATGAGATTGCTATCGGCCCTGACAATAACTTTTTGAAATGTGTCCTGAGTATAATGCACAGTTAACCTGCCTTCAATTTCGATTTTGTTGAAATGTGGCAAATCGCATTGTTTTTCTGCCTTACCTGATTTATTATCAGTATCTGAACCTGAAACAAAATTTTTATCAATACCAAGTGTAATTATGATAATTGTTATTGTTAACAGTATTAAAGCGAAAAAACCTAAAAGGATTTTATTACTTGTTTTCATGTAAATATTATTAAGTTATTGAAAAATGCTTTTTATAATATGGAACTAAATCATCCAGCTTCAAACTTAGAAGGTTCATTGTTTTGAAAAGAGAGGGAATATCTTTCTGGAAAAACTCGGTCTTTCGCATCCCCAGTGCTTTTTTGTAACCGTCTTCGGCCACAAAATAGCCAATTCCCCGTTTATTGCAGATAATACCCTGATCCTGCAGTAAAGTAAATGCTCTTATTGCAGTGTTTGGATTAACCTCCACCTGGACGGCAATTTCCCTCACGGATGGTATTTTTTCGTTTTCCTTCCATTCTTTCTTAAGAATGTTTTCGCAGAAATAGTCTGCTATTTGCATGTAAATAGGTTGTTTATTAGCAAAATCCATTTCATACCTGCCTTTCTTTTAAACTGAAATAAGACACAATTAGGAAAAAAGGCGCAAAACAATACCAGAACATCGCATTTATAACAGGTGCAAATATGTTTTCGAAGAAGTTTTGCCAATTCTCCGGCATATTATTATCAAAATGAATGCTCTGGAAATTATGAAAGACTATCAATCGTGCTGTCAAAGAAGTATACATTGCAATTACTATAATTATTACAAATAGCGAGAGCAAAGTTTTAAAAAAATTGACCCTCCTGAAATAGATGGCTCCTAAAAGAAAAACCGATTGGGTTACTATGTAAACAGCAAACATTATTAAAACTGAAGGGCTGAAAAGGTTAATAATAGGGACCTGGTTAGCAGAAAATATTGCAACCACTGATTTTAATATTATGTTGATCGAAAATATTACAACAATAGATGCCGCAACATATAAGACAGATGTAATGAACCAGGAAACTATTAATTTCTCCAGCGTCGATGCGGGTAATGTAAGATACAGGTAACCGCGTTGGGAGGTCCGGAGTTCAGAAAATATATTACTGGTAAAAACATAGCCCCCTATAAAGAAAAAAGGCATGACAAGTCCATAAAATGTATCGTTCCCAAGTACGATCTGACCAAATATTGCCTTCATAGACAGGACAAAAACTATAAATCCTGCCATAGCTCCAAAACCAATCGACAGAGTTTGTAAGCTAAACCGTAACTGACGGATGAGCAAATATCCGATCCGGTTAATATTGAAATAAGAATTCTTGATCATATTGTTTTAATTTTTAAATTCATTGTTAATTTTTTCAGCATTGGCAATGATGCCATTAAACAGCAGTTCCATGTCGATCTCTGTTTCTTCATTATTTTTCCTGTAAATTACTGCTTTTCCGCCAAATATTTCTTCGGAATAAAGCACATCCAAATTGGCAATATCCTTTGTTTGTGCAAATGCCAGTTTAGAAGAAATATCGATAATGCCCTGATGAAAAATAATTTTCCCTTTATCCAAAATAATAATATTGTCGATAAGGGTTGCCAAATCCCGCACCTGGTGCGTTGAAATAAGTATGCATCTTTCTTCGTCAATAGATGAAGCAATGATTTTCCGAAACTGGCTTTTCGATGGAATATCCAATCCATTGGTAGGTTCATCGAGCAATAATATGCTTGTTCTGGTTGCTAGCCCAAAAGCAATAAGAAATTTCTTCTTTTGACCATAAGAAAGTGACGTAAGTTTGGAATTATGATCCACCTGAAATTCAGTCAGGTACTTTTCCATTAGGTTAAAGTCGAATCGTGGATAAAAAGGGGCATGCAAACGGGTAAATTCGTTCATGCGAATGGCAGGAAGCTGGAATTCTTCAGGGATTAAATACAGATCACACAACACATCAGGTAGCCTTTTCCGAGCCGGCTTACCGAAAAAAAAGCATTCTCCCTGACCTGGGTATAATAAGCCAGTAATATGTTTTAACAATGTTGTTTTACCGGCCCCATTTTTACCCAAAAGTCCATAGATACTACCCATGGGCATCTGAATATTCAGATGATCAAAAAGAATGGTCTTTCTTTTATACCCGAATGTTAATTCTTTAATTTCTATCATGGTTATATATTGAATTAGTGTTCTACTTAACTAATACAGTGCAAATATAAAATATATATTTTGAATAATACAAGTATTTTTGAAAATATTTTTCAATTTATTGGTTTTTAATGATAAAATATGAATTGGTTAAGATTAGACAGATTCAAGTCAAATGCACATTGCAAGGGGATTGATAAGTTTTTTTATAAGTGAAATCTATGAGCTAATAATAATATAGTTCAGCTTAAAGATATTTGTAAAAACTTTTTGTTTGACTTGGAAAAGTCTCCAAAATCCTAAAAATGGTGGTAAGTATTTCTTTTAAATGGATAAAATAAATATGCATGTATCATCCAACAAAATCATAAAATTTCATATTGCTTCGAACGACACTGCCTATTTTACTTGAATATTAGATTATTGATTCTATATTTTATAAGGACTATTTCATGGGAAACAGAAAAATTGATAGTTTTATCTGTTATATTGATTTTTCAATATATTAAATTATCACTTAACTGCAATTTGCTGAGTAAATATTTATAAAAGTAGAAATTAAAATGGGATTTAAAAATCATTCAAATCTCTTATTCTAATGATGTGGGAGCTATAGGAGTCGAACCTATGACCCTCTGCTTGTAAGGCAGATGCTCTGAACCAACTGAGCTAAGCTCCCTTTTTTTAGAAAAGCGCTGCAAATATAGTTGACTATTTTATAATTGCAAAAATAAACTTTTTAAAGTTTATTGCCCGGTTAAAATTTATTGCTTTCTTCCAATAAATATATAACAATTTTTCTTTTGCTTTTTAATATCACTAAATCTATCTTTGTACACTTTTTTAAATAGCATATTGAAATGAAATTTGCTGAGTACAAGAATTTTAGTTTATCGAAGATAAATAAAGAGATACTTCAGTACTGGATCGAACATAAGATATTTGAAAAAAGTATTGATGAACGCGAAGGAAAAAACTCATTTATTTTTTACGAAGGACCTCCATCTGCCAATGGTATGCCAGGCATTCATCATGTAATGGGACGTACAATTAAAGATATATTTTGCCGCTATAAAACCATGAAAGGTTTCCAGGTAAAGCGCAAAGCAGGATGGGACACTCATGGATTACCTATTGAGCTTAGTGTTGAAGTAGCACTCGATATTACTAAAGAAGATATTGGCAAAAAAATAAGTGTGGAAGAATACAACAAGGCATGCCGGAAGGACGTGATGAAATATACCCGTGAATGGGAAGATTTGACCCAAAAAATGGGTTATTGGGTTGATATGAACAATCCCTATATTACTTATGACAACAAATATATAGAAACACTTTGGTGGCTTTTAAAACAACTCTATGAAAAAGGGCTATTATATAAAGGATATACCATTCAGCCATATTCTCCTGCTGCAGGTACCGGCTTAAGCACGCATGAACTAAATCAGCCGGGTTGTTACCGTGATGTAAAAGATACAACTGTAGTAGCACAATTTAAGATTAAACAAAACTTTAATGAGGAAACTAAATTACTATATAATAGGGCAAATACTGATGTTTTTTTTCTAGCCTGGACGACTACTCCCTGGACACTTCCTTCAAATACAGCTTTAGCCATTGGACAAAATATTATCTATTTGGCAGTGAGGACCATAAATCAATATACTTTAAAACCAATAACTGTCATTCTTGCTCAAGATCTTTTTAGAAACTTTTTCAAAATTGAAAGTGATGCTACTGCTGGTGTAGCCACTAAAGATAAAAGTAGCAGTTTAGAAGAGGGTCAGAGTATTTTTGATGTAGATATTAAGGGGAAAAAGATTATTGAGAATAATAAATTGATTTATTGGGAAGTCATAGGAGAAACTACAGGTGAAAGTTATGCAGGAGTCCAATACGAACAATTATTGGACTATCAAAAACATATAGATGGAAAAAGATTTATTGTTGTTCTAGGTGATTTTGTTACCACAGAAGACGGTACAGGAATTGTTCACATTGCTCCCAGTTTTGGTGCCGACGACTTTCGCATGGCAAAACAATACGGACTAGGTTCGTTGACTTTAGTAGATAAACAAGGTAAATTTATTGAAGGTACTGGAGATCTGACAGGTCGATTTGTCAAAAACGAATATGATCCCAATCTTACAGAGAAAGATGAAACCGTCGATGTGTATATTGCTGTAAAACTAAAATCGGAAAATAAAGCATTTAAAATAGAAAAATACGTTCACTCCTACCCTCATTGCTGGCGAACAGATAAACCGGTTCTTTATTATCCGCTTGATTCCTGGTTTATTAAAACCACTGCTTTAAAGGACAGGATGATTGAATTGAACAATACTATCAATTGGAAACCGGAATCAACAGGTTCCGGACGTTTCGGTAAATGGCTTGAAAACCTTGTTGACTGGAACCTCTCCCGTTCACGTTTTTGGGGAACCCCATTACCAATTTGGCGTACCGAAGACGGGAAAGAAGAAATCTGCATTGGGTCGATTGAAGAATTAAAAACTGAAATTGAAAAATCTGTCAAAGCAGGTTTTATGAAAACAAATCCGCTGGCAAAATTTAATCCAAAGGATATTTCGAATAAAAATTATAATTTATTCGATCTTCATAAGCCATTCGTTGATGAAATAATTATATCTTCTCCTTCAGGGAAAAAAATGTTTAGGGAACCCGATCTTATTGACGTATGGTTCGATTCAGGTGCCATGCCATATGCTCAGTTACATTATCCTTTCGAGAATCAGGAATTAATTGACCAAAAAAGGTTTTTCCCCGCTGACTTCATTGCAGAAGGTGTTGATCAAACACGCGGATGGTTCTTTACACTGCATGCAATTGCAGCAATGCTTTTCGATTCAGTTGCATTTAAAAATATAATTTCAAACGGTCTGGTTTTGGATAAAAATGGAAATAAGATGTCCAAAAAACTAGGTAATTCTGTAGATCCTTTTGAAACAATTGAGAAATATGGTTCCGATCCATTACGCTGGTATATGATTACCAATGCTTCGCCATGGGATAATCTGAAATTTGACATCGCCGGTGTTGAAGAAACAATGAGAAAATTCTTTGGAACTCTTTATAATACTTATTCATTCTTTGCATTGTACGCTAATGTAGATGGTTTTAGTCATAAAGAAAAATTAGTGCCCGTTGAAACACGTCCTGAAATTGACAGATGGATTATTTCTTTGCTTAATTCTCTTGTTAAAGAAGTCGACGAATACTATGCAGATTATGAACCTACGAAAGCAGGTCGATCTATTTCAAATTTTGTAACTGAAAACCTGAGCAACTGGTATGTTCGGTTAAACCGTAAACGTTATTGGGGTGGCGAATATTCGGAAGATAAAATTGCAGCCTATCAAACTCTTTACGAATGTTTGATAAAAATTGCCAAATTGATGGCTCCTATTGCTCCTTTTTATGCAGATAAAATTTTTGTCGATTTGAATAAAATTACCGGAAAAGAAAAATCTGATTCAGTGCATTTGTCATTCATCCCGGAAGTGAACGAAAAATACATTGACAAAAAACTGGAAGAACGCATGAACATTGCCCAGCAGGTATCATCAATGGTATTAAGTTTACGTAGAAAAGTAAATATTAAGGTGCGTCAGCCGCTAAGTTTGGTAAAAGTTATTCCATTCAATTATCAGTATTTTACTGAACAATTTGAAGCTGTCAAAAATTTAATTTTATCTGAAACAAATGTTAAAGAAGCAATTGCTATTACAGATTTGAGAGGCGCGGGGATAATAAAAAGGATTAAATTAGATTATAAAAAGCTAGGCCCCCGTTTTGGAAAGTTGATGAAATCAGTTGCCAGCAGTATTGATGCATTAACACAAGAACAGATATTGTCTTTTGAAATTAAAGGAAGTCTTTCAATTAATATAGAAGAACAAACTATCGAAATAACTACAGATGATGTTGAAATAATTACAGAAGATATTCCTGGAGAATTAGTCGCTAATGAAGGAAATCTCACTGTCATTTTAGATACAACAATTAATGATGAATTATATAAGGAAGGAATCGCTCGTGAATTTATAAATCGCATTCAAAACATTAGAAAAGACAAAGGTTTTGATATTACAGATAAAATTCAGATTAAGATTCAGGAACAAGAAGATATAAATGAAGCACTGGAGACTTATAAAAAATACATTGCATCACAAACATTAGCAGCATGTATAGAGCTTGTAAAAAGTTTAAATCCTGATGCTTCTGTGGGTGTTCAGATTGATGATGATATTCAAACATTAATTATGATTAACCGTATATAATAGACAAATTAAACACATAAATAATAATAAAATTCATATATTACATAAATTTTAAAACTATGGCAGAAAAAACAAGATATTCGGATGAAGAGCTTGAAGAATTTAAGCATATTATTCTTGAAAAGCTCGACCAGGCAAAGAAGGATTATGAATTACTTAAAAGTGCCATAACCCAAAGTGGAAGCAATGATACTCAGGACACTTCTCCAACATTTAAGGTTTTGGAAGAGGGTGCTGCAACATTGTCAAAAGAGGAGGCCGGTAAACTTGCCCAGAGGCAATTAAAATTTATACAGCATTTACAAGGAGCTTTAGTCCGGATTGAAAATAAAACTTATGGTATTTGCCGGGAGACAGGCAAACTCATTTCGAAGGAACGCCTAAAAGCTGTTCCACATGCTACTTTAAGCATTGAGGCAAAACAAAGTAATATAAAACATTAAAATATCATTAGTGTTTTAAAGTGTTAGAAATATGTGGTTGTTACCGATTTTATTAAAATCTTATTAAGAATTTGATATAGTAATGCTACAATTCAGGAACTATTATATTGTTATCATTCTAAATGAATTATTTTCCTGTAAATAATCTTATAAGTTTTAATCAAATTCAAAAACACCTAATTAGAGTTCTGTTAATTAATACATTTAAAATATGTCATTAGGAAAGAAAGCTGTTTTATTAGTTTTATTAGTCATATTAATTGACCAGGTTGTAAAGATTTATATCAAAACCCATTTTAGTTATGGTGAATCAAAACAGGTATTTAGCTGGTTTGTGATAAATTTCATTGAAAATCCTGGTATGGCTTTTGGTTGGGTCATTGGAGGATCGTTTGGAAAGCTGGCGTTAAGCGTTTTCAGAATTATAGCAATATTTGCTATCGGATGGTACCTGATGAATCTTGTCAAATCAAAAGCACATATCGGTTTGGTTATGTGTGTAGCACTAATTTTAGCCGGAGCAATAGGTAATATTATTGACAGTGCTTTTTATGGAATGCTTTTCGATAAAGGTTTAATATATGATCCTGTTACAAAAGATTGGCAATCATATTATGGTTTGGCTCATTTCGGACACCTGGGATACGCAGGGTTTCTTAAAGGTTCAGTTGTAGATATGCTGTATTTCCCAATAATTCAAAATGGTCATTTTCCGCAATGGTTTCCTATTTGGGGAGGTGAATCATTTGTATTCTTCCATCCTACATTTAACATTGCAGATTCTTCAATTTCTATTGGTGTAGGTGCGATTGTAATATTTCAAAAAATATTTTTCAAACAAGAAAAATAAAAACTCCTATTTTCTTTAAAGTCATAGAATAGGAGTTAATAAAATATTCTGAAAATATCTCTATTTGCTTAGCCTCAACATAATCAAGTCATGCATCGGCAATGTCGCTTTTAATATCTCATTAGTTGTTCCAAGGTCTTTTTTTGTCCAAAGATCCTTAATTTTATAAGTCTTTACTTTGAAATCCACATTGAAGGCCGAAAATCCGTCATTTATAACATACTTTTTCCAATCGTAATTAATCGTTTGAACAGTTTCCCCACGGTTAAGGAAACATACAGCTATATCGTTATTTTTTAATGGCTTTACCCATATTTGCAAATCACCAAAGTCGAGAAATTTAAAACCCTCTATACCCAATGAATCCTGGTCAACAGCAATTACTTCTTTGTTAGTCAAAATATCTGCAGTTTCTTTGTTCATATTTTTTATATCGTTGCCCGCTATAAGAGGTGCAGCAAGCATACACCAAAGCGAAAAGTGAGCGCGGTCTTCACTCAAAGTCATTCCATTACCTACCTCAAGCATATCTGGATCGTTCCAATGATCAGGTCCGGCAAAATTACGTGCATCACTTTGCATATCCAATATTCTGAGCACACCAAAGTCTTTCCATGTCCCGTGTCCCATTTCACAATTCCAGCAAGAATATATATCACCGGTAGTACGCCATAAATGTCCTACTTCTTTAGCCCATGTCCAGGGCTTTGCAGTTCCCCATTCACACATACTAAATACAACCGGTCTTTTTGCCGCATAAAGTGCATTGCGCATAGTTTTATAGGCTTCTTCAGCATTTCGCTGATCTGTATTACACCAATCGTATTTCAAATAATCTACTCCCCATTTCGCGTAGGTCAGGGCATCCTGGTACTCATGTCCCTGACTTCCGGGTTTGCCTCCACAAGTGTTTATGCCAGCGTCGGAATAAATCCCTAATTTTAAACCTTTTGAGTGAACGTAATCAGCAAGTGCCTTTATTCCTGATGGAAAACGAACAGGATCAGGATGAATAAAACCTAAACTATCCCTGACTCCTTGCCAGCAATCATCCATAACAATATATTTGTAGCCGGCATCTTTCATTCCAGAGGTAACCATTGCATCGGCAGTTTCACGGATAATTTTTTCATTTATATTGCAGGCAAATTTATTCCAGGTATTCCAACCCATTGGCGGAGTTAAAGCCAAATTATTGAATTTTTGGCCGCTTGAATTTAAGCAATATGCTAGCGAAAGAATAAAAATTAATTTCTTCATTAAGATAAATTTTATGGTTTGTTTAATACATTTCAATAATTCAAATATTTAAAATCAGGACTCAAAGATATTTGTTTATTTGCTAGAACAAAAAAAGAGTTTCATATTTTGTTATTATTTAATGACAGAAAACAAAACTATAAATTATTTAAGTGAAACTTGATAAAAAAATCATACTTATTATCAGAATAAAGGACTAAGTAACCTTGCAAAAGCTTCCTTTGCATTATTATGCCAATGGCGATTTTCCCATTCTTCTAGTGAATAATAATTACAATTCTGAATGTCATCTAAGAAATATCGTTCAAGAGTAGAAGCTATTTCCTCATCATAAATCAGGGCATTGACTTCGAAATTTTGATCAAAGCTACGTATGTCCATATTTGCTGTGCCAACAGAAGCGAAAATTCCATCAACCAGCATTAATTTAGCATGATTAAAACCTTTATCATAGAAATAAATTTTTATTCCGGCCTCTATAAGCTCTCCAACAAATGATAAAGTGCTTCTATATACTAAATGAGAATCCGATTTTTGAGGTAACATAAGACGAACATCTATTCCTCCAAGAGCAGCAGTTTTAAGTGCAGTCAGAATACTTTCATTAGGAATAAAATATGGGGATGCAATATAAATATGATCCTCAGCAGTCGCAATAGCGGCAAAATATGCCTGCATAATGCTTGCCCAGTCAGAATCAGGACCACTTGCTGTTATTTGAACAAGTTTTTTTTCTTTGATATAATGTTCAGGGAAGTATTTATCGTCATTTGTTACTTCACCTGATACAAAATACCAATCGGTATGAAATATTATTTGTAATGAATGAACAGCTTCACCTTCAATGCGCAATTGCATATCTTTCCACATACCAAGTTCTATCTCCACCTTCAACGTAACGATCGGCTATATTCATGCCACCTACATGGCCAATTTGACCATCAATAACAACTAACTTTCCTATGATTACGATAATTAATTTTATTAGTAAAAAGAGGAAACCTGACCGGTAAAAATGCGTGAACCTGCACTCCTGCCTTTTCCAATGGTTTAATATAAGAATTAGGCAAACTCCAGCTGCCCAAATCATCATAGATAACTCTGACTTCAACTCCTTCACCTGCTTTTTTGATCAGTAAATCTTTTACCCTGTTGCCCAGCTTATCATCCTCAATAATATAATACATCAGGTGAATATGGTCCTTTGCTGCTTCAATATCTTGCAAAATTACATCAAATGCTTCTTTTCCACTGGAATAAATTTTAAGACTGTTGAATTCTGTAAGCAATGCTTTGCTGTTATTTAAAAGCAAAGTCATAATATGTTGTTTGCTCTTTATCTTGGGATTTTTTAAAAACTCTTTACCAGGAAGTTCAAGAATCTGGCGATGGCTGAAATCGCGCATCCGTTCCATGTCATTCAACCCTTTGCGATTAAATATTTTTTGCCGTCTGTAATTTTTGCCAAAATAAAAATAGAGAATAATCCCACCTAATGGAACCAATAATAGTACCATAATCCAGGAAACTGTTTTTAATGGATCTCCTTTTTGCTGGATAACAAGGATAACTGTAAAAAGAATAGTAACAAGATAAATTATCTCTAAAATATACATGCCATTTGAAAACATTCTAAACCACATGGCCAAATTAATTTTCAGATTTGACTTTTGCAGTTTCTAACTCATGGTAAGAAATCATCGGAATTTTTAAGAAATGGGTGATTTTTTCAGTTTTACCAGCTTCAAACAGCGACTTGAAGAAGCCTTCGTGTTCTTTGAGCATTAAAAGTAAATCTGCCGATTCTGACGTAACTACTTCCAAAATACCTTTGACCACGTTTTTTTGATAAATCATTTTAAATTCAACATTGGTATAAGCTATTGTTTCCCTTACCAATTGTTTGAATCCGGTAAACTTTAGTTCCGATTTAAAATCGTTTGGTTTTGTTGCAACATGAAGAACTATAATTAACGGGTTAAACTGGCCAAATAAAGATACAAATTTAGACATCATTTCCAGATCAGTTTTGTTAAAGTCAGTTGCCAAAACTACTTTGTGTGCAGGATTAAAAGAAAAACCTGATGGGACTAATATAACCGGGCAAGATGCTTCATCAATAATAGCTGATATTGTACTGTGCGAAAAACGACTGATCAGATCCTGGTTCCCGGCTACTGCAAGAATCATAAGAACGGTCTCTTCAACAATTGATTCTGAAATCATTTCACTGACAAGGTTGCCAGATGTAACTTTAATCTCATATTCAACTTTATCAGGAAGCTCATTTCTGATTTCATCTAACATTATTTTGAAAGAATTTGATGCAGATGCTTCCATTTCTTTAATATTATCAGCAGGAAGTATTGTTGAAATAATTTCTGATTCTGAAATTCCGGCAGCAAACTTATATAGCTCAAGAACATGAACTAAAACTACTTTTAAATTGAGTTTTGCAGCTAATTGAAAGCCATAGATAATCGAATTCTTCGATATTTCAGAGAAATCGGTTGGAATCAACAGCCTTTTCATAGTTTTCAATTTTAATAATTCTTAATATAGTTATAGGTTTTTATCTGAATTTTACACTTGATTGATATGTATTTTATTATCGAAATAAGTTTTAAAAAAGAAAATTTTAATTTATATCCGGCTAATTCTCCAAAGGTAAAGCTAACACATTTTCAACTGAATTTCAAGAATGGTAATTATTTCTTAGTCATAATCTGTTAGATAAAAAGTCAAAAGTCAGACATTTAGATAGCCAATGAATAAACATATATAAGAGTAAATAAGTTTATATCCAATCCTTTTAACCAGGAATCAATTAAAAAAATTTTATGGATTTAATAAATAGTTAAACAAATGAAAAATAGCATGTAAAAAATATCATTCAATGTACATCTGATAAACAGATTTTATGCCATCCTCAAGATTAATTTTGCTTTTCCAACCTAAAGCATTCAGCTTACTGACATCTAACATTTTTTGCATTGTTCCGTCAGGTTTATTTTTATCCCATAAGACAGTACCGGCAAAACCGGTAATTCCTTTAACAATTTCAGCTAATTCGCGGATAGTTAAATCTTTTCCTATACCTATATTAATATGAGTATTTTTTATTTCAGCTTTTTGATGTGAGGAAGAATATTGGTTCTTAATTATATCATTAAAATCTATATTTTCCATAATAAATACGCAAGCATCAGCCATGTCATCGGAATGCAAAAATTCACGACGCGGATTACCACTTCCCCACAGCATTAATTTTACATCTTTTCCATTTTTATTTATTCCATATTTAGCCATCACATTCAATAATTCCATTTCAGAAGAATTCCCATTTACATTTTCTACAGGTTTTTTATTAAAATCCTTACGAATAACATCCCAATTGTTTTTAACCAGGGCATTTGCCAAGTGCATCTTGCGAATTATTGCCGGCAACACATGCGATTTTTCCAAATCATAATTATCATTTGGTCCAAAAAGATTTGTTGGCATTACTGAAATAAAATTTGTTCCATATTGAATATTATAAGATTCTGCCATTTTAATACCGGCAATTTTTGCAATAGCATAAGGTTCGTTTGTATATTCCAAATCAGAAGTCAGCAAATAATCTTCCTTTAAGGGTTGGGAAGCATTTCTCGGATAAATACACGAACTGCCCAGAAATAGTAGTTTTTTTACTCCTGTCAAGTAGGCACAATGTATAATATTATTTTGAATTTGAAGATTTTCATAAATAAATTGAGCGCGATAAGTATTATTTGCAATTATGCCTCCAACTTTAGCTGCAGCCAGAAATACATATTCGGGTTTTTCCGTTTCTAAAATAATTTAAAGTATCATGTTGATCCATTAAATTGAGTTCATCTATTGAACATCCGACTATGTTTGTATATCCTTTTTCTATCAGTTTCCTGTGCAATGCACTACCTACTAGACCAAGGTGCCCGGCGATGTATATTTTTGATTGTTTTTCCATGGTTGATTAAATTGACTGCTGACAGCCGATTTGTTACATTATTTTAATAATGCCTTAATGAAAGCGTTCATCTTAGCAAATAATTTATTATTAAATTCTTCAATCTTTGGCAAAATATTAACTATTTCATAAACTAAATCATTCAATTCAAGTGACAATTGCCAAACTACTAATTTTTCAAATTTAAAAATTGCCATATATTCTTTTTTGCCTTTGTTTCAGCTGTCTTTTGTCTGCAGTCGTCGGTCATTTTTTTATGGTCTCCCAATCAGCCTTTACCATAAGCTTTACTAATTCCTTAAAAGTAACTGTAGGTTGCCAATCCAGTATTCGTTTAGCTTTTGAATAGTCACCAATCAGCATCTCAACTTCTGTGGGTCTGAAATATTCTTTATCTATTTCAACAAGTGTTCTTCCTGATTGCTTATCAATACCTTTTTCATTTATTCCATTGCCCTTCCAATCCAGATTAATTCCTAACTCAGCAAAGGCAGTTTCTGTAAACTCGCGTACAGTATGTGTTTCATTGGTTGCTATCACAAAGTCATCTGGTTTATCTAGCTGAAGCATACGCCACATTGCATCAACGTATTCCGGAGCATATCCCCAGTCTCGTTTTGCATCAAGATTTCCAAGAAAAAGTTTATCCTGTTTACCTGCCTTTATATTCGCTGCAGCACGGGTAATTTTTCGTGTAACAAAAGTTTCGCCTCGACGAGGTGACTCATGGTTAAACAAAATCCCGTTACAGGCAAAAATACTATATGCTTCCCGATAATTTATTATAATCCAGTAAGCGTATAACTTTGCAACAGCATAAGGGCTGCGTGGATAAAACGGGGTAGTTTCTTTCTGTGGAGTTTCCTGAACCAGTCCGTACAATTCACTTGTAGAAGCCTGATAAAATCTCGTTTTTATGCCTGTTTCTTTTATTGCATCGAGAAACCGTAAAGTTCCAATTGCATCGACTTCAGCAGTATATTCAGGTACTTCAAATGAAACTTTTACGTGGCTTTGAGCAGCCAGATTATATATTTCATCAGGTTCAATTTTCTCGAGCAAACGGTTTAGATTACTTGAATCAGTCAAATCTCCATAATGAAGAAATAATCTCACATCTTTATTATGACGATCTTTATACAGATGGTCAATCCGTCCGGTATTAAATGAAGATGCTCTTCGAATAATTCCATGCACTTCATAGCCTTTTTCTAAAAGTTGTTCAACCAGGTAAGAACCATCCTGACCAGTAATGCCAGTAATTAAAGCTTTTTTCGACATAAATATTTTATTTGAATATTATTACTGATATTAAAATGTAATCTAAATAATAAAAATTAATTTTTAAATTTTTCTGACCAGGTTATTTTTTAGCTCGTATTTTTCTTTGCTTTCGGGACAAATTGCAATTCCATTTGCATCAAAATTCAATTTATGACCATACTCACTCATCCATCCTTTTTGACGGGCAGGATTACCAATTACCAGGGCATACGGGCTAACGTCCTTTGTAACCACTGCACCTGCTCCAATAAATGAAAACTTTCCTAATGTTACACCACAAATAATTGTTGCATTAGCTCCAATAGTTGTGCCTTTTTGAACCAGAGTTCTTTTGTATTGTTCTTTTCTATTAACAGCGCTCCTGGGATTTACAACATTTGTAAACACCATGGAAGGTCCTAAGAAAACATCATCTTCGCAAATTACACCGGTATAAATTGATACGTTATTTTGCACTTTGACATTTTGCCCAAGAATGACTCCCGGCGAAATGACAACATTTTGACCAATATTACAATTTTCGCCTATGACACTTTCTTTCATAATATGTGTAAAATGCCATATTTTGGTACCTTTTCCAATCTGACATCCTTCGTCAATTACAGCAGTTTCGTGAGCAAAATAGTCAGCCATAATACAAGATTTAGATTCCAAAGATAAGTATTAGATGAATAGATTAATGAACTATTTTTTTATGAATTAATTGAAGTAATCTGTTTCAATCAAAGAATGCTTTTAACTTACCGGTAATATAATTCAATTGTTCAATGTCTAATTCAGTATGCATGGGCAGAGACAATACCTGCCCTGCAAGCAACTCGGATATTGGAAAATCTCCCTTTTTATAACCCAGGTAACCAAATGCCTTTTGAAGATGCAACGGTACAGGATAATATATCATGCATGGTATATCAGATTTTTCAAGATATTCTTTTAAATCATTCCTTTTCCCATTGATTACCTGTAATGTATATTGGTGATAGATGTGAATAGAACAATTTGAGCAAAATGGCGTTTTCAACTTATCAATTTGCTTAAGTTCCTTATCATAAAATTTGGCTGCATTTTGACGAGCAAGATTATACGAATCCAGGTATTTCAACTTTACACTTAATACTGCTGCCTGAATGGAATCAAGCCTGGAATTGACTCCCAACATATCATGATAATAACGTTTTTTCATGCCATGGTTTGCTATACATCTCAGTTTTTCATTTAAAGCGTCGTCATTTGTAAACATTGCGCCGCCATCGCCAAAGCAACCCAGATTTTTTGAAGGGAAAAAGGATGTGCAACCAATATGTCCAATGGTACCGGCTTTTTGCTTTGTCCCATTTTTGAAAAAATAATCGCTTCCATTTGCCTGAGCTGTATCTTCAATAACAAATAAATTATGTCGCTTTGAAAATTCAAGCACTTCATCCATGTTTGCACATTGTCCGAAAAGATGTACCGGAACAATTGCTTTGGTTTTTGAAGTAACCAATTTTTGCAGTTTTGAACAATCAATATTAAATGTTTCAGAATCAACATCTGCAAGAACAGGCTTTAAACCTAAAAAGGCAATTGTTTCAACGGTAGCTATAAAAGTAAAAGAAGGAGTTATTACTTCATCACCTGGCTTTAAATCAAGAGCCATTAAAGCTATCATCAGTGCATCAGTGCCATTAGCACACGCAACCACGTATTTTACTCCTAAATATTTGCTTAATTCCTGTTCAAATACAGAAACCTGTGGTCCCTTTATAAAGGCTGTAGATTCAAGTACTTCAGAGATAGCGCTGTTTATTTCATCTTTGATTTTTAAATATTGCGATTGCAAATCAACCATTTTTATAGGTTTCATTTTTTCATTGTTTTAAAAACCGAAAAAAAATAATATTCTTTAATGCTGGACTTTTTCTATAATGAACTTAAGAAAAATAGAGAAAATATTTTATAGGGCCAATTTAATTTTCTTAGCAATTTCTTCAAATTCTTCTTTATTAAGACTAAGTTTAGGATTCGAAAAATTTACATCAGATATTTTATTAATCGGAATCAAATGGATATGAGCATGTGGAACTTCGAGTCCAATTACTACAACACCAACTCTTTTACAAGGTATTGATTTATCAATAGCTTTAGCTATTCTTTTGGCAAATGCAAGCATGCCTCCCAATAAATTATCTTCAATATCGAAAATATAATCAATCTCTTTTTTTGGAACTACCAGTGTATGGCCTTTGGCAAGAGGATTGATGTCGAGAAATGCCAGGTAGTTATTATCTTCAGCTATTTTATAACAAGGTATTTCACCATTTATAATGCGCGAAAATATTGATGACATAGCAATTTATATTAGTAATGAAAGAATGTAATCTGACTACCTTGAAATTTTAAGTATTTCAAATGTAACTAAACCTGAAGGAACAGTAATTTCAACTATATCACCGATTTTTTTACCAATAAGCGCCTTAGCAATAGGACTGCTGATTGCCAGTTTGCCTTCTTTCAAATTGGCTTCACTCTCAGGCACTAATGCATATTCAACAATAGCTTTAGTTTTACTATTTTTTATTTTCACCTTGTTCAGTATCTGAACCTTTGAAATATCAATTTTTGTCTCGTCTAATAAGCGGGAATTAGCTATAATATCTTCAAGTTTGGCAATTTTCAATTCAAGCATTCCCTGAGCATTTTTTGCTGCATCGTACTCGGCATTCTCTGATAAATCTCCTTTATCACGAGCTTCAGCTATTTGATGTGAAATCTCTGGCCTTTCAACATTCACCAGGTGTTCCAGTTCAGCCTTTAATTTCTGCAATCCATCTTCAGTTACATATGATACTTTAGACATATTAGTACCTCCTAATTTCATCAAAGGGTTATAAACAAAAAAGAATCCCGATTTCTCGGAACCCTTTTTGCAAATATACAAACTATCAATTTATTACTTGCAAATTTAACCTGAAAAGGTTCTCGAGAAATAAATCATTCTACTTCTGAGAATTGATAACAAAATCATGTGTTTTTAAACTTAGGACTAAATTATAAAATTTTTAATATTTCATTTCATTTTTCTTTTTTTCTTTCCAAATAACTTACTAAAAAACGAGTGGCCCAATTTCTTATTGTAATATTTGTCAGTTTTTCTTTCATCTTCCTTCATCCTTTTCTGAACTTTTTTTGTCTGCATATCAAAATGATGTTTCTTCGCTGCTTCAAGAGCTGCATCTGCTTTCTTTTGCTGTTCAGTTTCAATTTGTTTCTTTTTCTTTTCAGCTTTTGCAGCAGCATCATTTTGAGCACTTAAACCTGAAAATAAAAAAGAAAATAAAACAATAAAACATACTTTAGTTAAGTTTGTTAATATATTTTTGCTCTGAAAAAAAACAAGCATGATTCATAAACATTTCAAATCAAAAATAATCAAATTTTGTGTAACTTTTTTAATAATTTTTATTCTGGAAAGTTGCCAAAAAGATGCTGCACCTTATGTTCCGAATGTATATATATATTATGCACTCGATCTTATAAATGATTTGGCCAACCTCGGAGTCAGCCAATCTGCAACAATTACAGCTGATACAACCAATACAGATAATAGTATTTTAGATTATCATATAAAAGGATTAACACCTATTACAATTTATAACACTAAAACTTGGGGTAACGGAATAATCCTTTACCGTAAAGACGTTGCTGTATACCAGGCATTCGACATTACGTGTACGTACAGGGGCATTGAAGACCACTGTGCTTTAATAGTAGAAGGTTTAACGGCAACTTGTCCATGCTGTAATTCAATTTTTCTACTTAGTGCCAATGGATATCCTTCAAATGGCAGTTTAGCAACCAATCCTCTATGGATGTACACCTGTACTATCTCGAACGATGGAACACAACTCATCATTTCAAAATAATAATCTTTTATTTTGAACTTCATTTGAAAATAAGAATTAGTTTTTATTTCCTTATTTTTATTTATCTTGCGTTATTAATCAATCTTCTGATTTCAGAAAAGAATCTTCTCAAATGGAAGCAAAAGTGAGCATTATTATGGGCAGCACATCCGATTTGCCAATTATGGAAGAAGCTGCAAAAGTCCTGAACGAGTTTCAAATTCATTTTGAAATTCATGCGCTGTCAGCACACCGTACTCCGGATAAAGTGATGGAATTTGCCAAAAATGCCTATAAAAAAGGCATCAGGGTGATAATTGCCGGTGCTGGTGGTGCAGCTCATTTGCCGGGAGTAATTGCCGCCCTCACGCCTTTGCCTGTAATAGGAGTTCCAATAAAAGCAGGTATTTCCATTGACGGATGGGATTCAATTTTATCTATTTTGCAAATGCCTCCCGGAGTTCCTGTAGCTACCGTAGGACTTAACAACGCTATGAATGCCGGTATTCTTGCCACTCAAATCATAGCAGCAGGCGATGCTGAACTGATGAAAAAAGTAATTGATTATAAAACTAAACTGGCTAAAAAAATAGAAAAAGCAAATGAAGATTTGGCACAGGTAAAGTTTGAGTATAAGGTGAATTAATTTTTTGACATAATATTTTACATAACGCTTTGTTTTTCCAACATTAAGTTAAAAACATGCGTTTTTTAATAGTAATAAAACCCTGAAATTATAAGGCATTTAGTAGTCATAGCTATTAGCTTTTGCTTCATTGAAGCAACTGCAAGTGAGAATTATCTTTCCGGAAGCCGGCAGGCTGCTTTAGCGGAATGTGGAGTTGCAATTCCTGATTTATGGTCTGTCAGCCATAACCAGGCAGGTTTGGCTTATATTAATTCACCCATTTTTGGTCTGTACCATGAGGCTCGTTTTCTCATGAAAGAACTAAGCCTTAGTTCCGTTGCAGCCGTTATTCCAGCTAAACCAGGCACATTTGGTATCAATTTAAATTATTTTGGATACTCAAAATATCACGATTCAAAAATTGGTGTAGCATATAGCCACAAGCTGGGCAGAAAATTCTCTGCAGGTTTGCAACTCGATTATTTCAGTACATATATATATGGTTCTGATAATAACGCTCAGAAAATTACATTTGAAATAGGTTTGCTTAGTTTTCCGATAGACAATCTTTCAGTTGGCTTTCATTTGTTCAATCCAATTCCTGAAAAAACAGAGCATAACTCAATCGCTGATTTGACTTCAACTGCACGCTTTGGCTTGACTTATATTCTTCATCAAACAGTTTCACTATCCCTGGAAACCTTAAAAGAATTTTCAGAAAGAATCATATTTAAGACAGGAATAGAATATATGCCAGTTAAGTATCTTGCCCTTAGATTTGGCATTTCAACAGAACCATCGTCATACTCATTTGGTATGGGATATAATTCAAAAAAATTATGGATCGGCATGGCATTCACTAATCATCAAATATTAGGAATTACTCCGCATTTTGATTTTGGAATTAACTTTTGAATTATGCAAAAAGAAATTTTAACTATTATTCTTTTGCTTGTTATTTACATCTTTCAAGTTAATGCACAGGATAAACAATTTGATTCTGAAAATTATGAATCGGAAATACTTGAATCTGTTGCTGAAAATACCGACAACGAAATTGATGCTACATCTCTAACTGAGGAATTACAATATTATCTTCAACATCCATTAGATATTAATACTGCTTCACAAAAAGATTTTGAAAAACTGCAATTTCTGACTCCATTTCAAATTAATTCAATTATAGAATATCGTAAAGAACATGGCAATTTTCTTTCAGTATATGAACTTAATGGTGTAATTGGATTGCCAGCTACTATTATAAAAATGATGCTTCCATTTGTTAAGGTTGGCGAGAAAATTATTATGCAAAATACTAAAGAAGGTAATGCTATAAATCAGATGTTACTTGTTAATTCAAACCGAACAATTGAATTACAAAATGGTTATGCAAATGATCCGGATTCAATAAAATTAAAATATCCAAACAAATATTATCCAGGCAATCCATATAGAATAAGAACAAAGTACAGGTTCGAACAAGGAGAATCATTCAAGGCAGGTTTCTCAGCAGAAAAAGATCCGGGTGAAACATGGTTCTCAGGCAGCAATAAAACTTTTGATTTTCTTTCAGGTTTTATTCAGATGCAGAATAAATACCAGGTTAAAAACCTGATTTTAGGTGATTATTATGCCAATTTCGGACAAGGACTTGTGTTATGGAATGGATTTGCTCCAGGCATGACGGCATATACCATAAACATTAAAAGACAAACTGAAGGATTTAACCGATATTCATCCTTTAATGAGAATCAATATTTTCAGGGTATTGCATCGACTGTTTGCCTAAATCACTTTTATATTTCAGCATTTTTCAACAAACATCATATTGATGCAAACGTGGTTGCACGCGACAGTACAGGCAGAGTTTTGGAGATATCATCATTACAAAATACAGGGAGCCATGCATTGCCAAATGAGATTTCGGATGAAGATGCATTAGGTGAAAAAACATTTGGGGGAAATCTATCATTTGAAAAAGATAAATATAAGATTGGAGTTACTTTGATTAATATTAATTATGATGCTAATTTTCAAAAGTCACTTGAGCCATATAAACTCTATGCATTCTCCGGAAACAACTTAATATGCGGTAGCTTTAATTATCTAATTCGTTTTCGAAAAATTGAATTATTTGGTGAAGAAGCCAGAAACAGTATGCACGGAAATGCTTTTTCAAATGGCATGGCTTTTCAATTGATACCTGAATTATCTTTAGCATTGCTATATCGCTATTTTGAACCACAATATTTTTCTCCCTACGCCAATGCATTTGCCCAAAACAGCCAACCTTCAAATGAAAATGGTTTATATGCCGGGATAGAATTTGTACCCATTGACAAAATAAAAATTAATGCTTATGCCGACTTTTTTAACTACCCTTTTTTTAAATACAGGATTAGTGAACCTTCCTCCGGAACAAATTATTTTTTTGAAATAACTTACGAACCTTCAGATAATATAAGTTTATCAAGCCGGTACTCAGCTTTGCAAAAGCAGGAAGATGGTAATACAATAGAACCCAATCCTCCTGCTCTCGAAAACGTTTCACTTCAAAAAGTAAGATTTCATGCAGTATATAAAATATCAACCAGCGTTGAATTAAGAAATCGGCTGGAACTTGTTTATTACAATAAGCATAATTCCCCTAAGCAGAACGGTTATCTTTTGTTTCAGGATATTATCTGGAAACCCGAAAAAATCCGTCTTTCATTAGTAGCCCGTTATGCGATTTTTGAAACAGGAGGCTACGAAAGCCGGATTTATTCTTATGAAAGTGATGTATTATATTCATACAGTATTCCTGCATACAGTGGCAAAGGCGCAAGAGCTTACTTAATGTTGCATTATCACCCATTCAAACAAACTGATATATGGTTGCGATATGGCACAACCATATATTCAGACAGAGAGATTATTAGTAGCGGTCCTACAGAAATTGATGGTAACAGAAAGTCGGATGCAGGAGTACAGGTAATTACCAGGTTTTAAAATATGACAGTAATAATGCAAATTTTTGGATAAATAATAATTATTATCTATTTTTAGTATTCTTTACATACTTAAATACTGGCTACACAGTTTAATATATTTAAATTAAGTTCAAATTTAATTTATAACTAATATGAAAACTATTTTATGCTCATTGTTAATGGCTGTTTCAACACTTTGTTATAGCCAGAATTTAGATGGCTTTTTAGGCTTCAAATTTGGTACAAGCGCTGATAGTATAAAAAAAGGTATGTTAATTAGACCGGGATGCAAAATTGACCAGGAAAATAGCAACAAAAACTTATTGGTTTTTAAAGGTGTAACGTTTGCAGGACGTGACGCGCAGTTCATCTCATTTGAATTTGTAAACGACAAATTTTATATGGGCACTGTGGTTCTGAATGCTCCCAGCGAATTTAAAATTGTTAGTCTATATAATGACATCCGATCAGAATTAGGTACAAAATATTTCGCAGCTTCAAAAACGGTTGAAACTTATGATCTCCCTTACAAAAAAGGAGATGGTAATACTGAAACGGCAATAAAACTGGGAAAAGTAAATTTTTCCTCATATTGGTATTTTAAGAATCCTAAGTCAGCAAGAAAAGATGTTGTGAATTCAATCTTTTTAACTATTACATTTAAAATGAATATTAAGATTGTTTATCAGGATGGTGTTTTATATAATGAGGCACAAGAAATGCTGAAAAAGAAAAATACGCAGGATTATTAAAATACAAATAAGTAATTGTAAACGATAAAAATATTCTGACCTTAAAGTCTAATCTTTTGTATGGATCATAAAACTCGCTAAAAAACTTAGCGAGCTTTATGATTTAATTGTGTTCTTATAAGCTCGAAACTATTAAAACATTGAAAATAATTATTTATTAATCGTATACCAATCTATGTCTTTTGTAAGATACATTATTGTTGCCAAAATCAAAAGTAAACCCAAGCTTCCCATTAAAAGTGCATAATCCTGCAGTTGAAGCAGAGAGTAGAAAAAGATATATAGAATAGAAAGTATTCCTGTTACCATTCCCGCCATAGACAGACTCTTAAATACACTTTTACTGTAGAAAGAAACAAGTAATATAATAATTAAGCTTGCCCACAAATATGCCCAATTAAAAAGCATATGCTCGGAGAATGCAAGCAGTAGAATATAAAACAACGTTATTGCAAAACCAACAAGTAAATATTGAATAGGGTGTATCAACCTTTTCTTCATTACTTCTGAAAAGAAGAATACCAGGAAAGTAATAAAAATAAACATAATGTTATACTTGGCAGAGCGCATAGTTTTCTGGTATTCATCTACAGGTAACAATAACCTGACACCAAAAAGGGAGGTATTATCAGCAACTCCTGAGTTATAATCCGCAACTCCAGTCTGGCCGGTTGTTCTAATAAAATCACCTTTACCTTGTTGCGGATAATTTCTGTTCAGTTGCAAAACCTTCCATGTAGCTGTAAAACCGGAAGCATTAATTTTCCTTTCGTCAGGAAGGAAAGAGCCACTAAAATCTGGATCCTGCCAAGTTGAAGATAATGATACATTAGTTTCTTTACCAAACGGTGCAAATAACAATATACTGCTTCCGTTCAGGTTTAATTTAAACCTAAATTTAATTGGCCCGGTTTTGTTGACATTCAAAGGCATGCTGGCACCCGATGCAAAAATATCATGAGTTGGAATTCCGGGACCAAAGTCATAATCAGATTCGTTAATGGAACAATGAATATTCTCTTTAATGCCTTTCATATCTGATATTCCCAGTGAAAAAATTGCATTGTTAAACTGGAGCTGATCCTTTTCCATACCAATAGCCTGGCAATTAAAACCACTAAAGCTTCCTTCTATTTCAAGCATTACATTGTAAAGCACTACAACATAAATTCCACGGTAACGTTTTTCAGGAACTACTTTGCCTTTAATCTTCAAATCGTCTGGCAAAAAATGTGCATAAGCCGTAAGATATTCTTTTACTCCTTTGTCATTAGTCTGGGTATAAACATACGGAACAGAAATAACAGGTCCACCAACGGTTTGTTCTTGGCCCCATTTGGAACTGACTTCAGAAATAGCACCATCTCTTATACTTTGTCGCTCGTAAATTAAAGAAGTAAGCATTGATGAAGGAATAAGAAGAATCAATATTAAAATCCCAATGGTAATAAGTTTAATTACAATGGATTTACGAGCCCAGTTATTTAGGCGCTCAAAAAAAGAGGTTACTTCCATGGGTAGATGTTTTAGTTAAGGTGTATAGCAAATTTAGAAATTTTTAAATTGAAAAGAAAAAGGTGTTTCTATAAGAATTTGCAACACAGACAATAGTAGATATTGCAAAATGTTACTTTGAGAAGAAAAGCGATTTTTAAAAGAGTCAATATTTTAATCAAAACACTGAAATATAAGATTTTGAGCCTCAATAAATAATTTTTTATTTGATATAATTTTGTATGAAAAATAATTAACTTTTTTAAATCATAAAAAATGAATGAAAATCAAATTATTCAGAATAATGTTGAGTTTCAGTTTGAAAGTGGAATAATGAAAAGATTTTTATTAAATATTAAAGAATTTCAATTTTCCGTAAGTTCAGAAACTCATGGAAAGGTTATTATTAATTTATTAAGTAATCATTCCAAAGATTTAAACAATTTAAAACAAAATCTGGATTCCTTAAAAGAATTAAAACTTTCGAACGAAGAATCTATAGTTTCACTATTAGAGTTTTTTCATTCAATCAAAAACAAAATAAACTTTCTTTTAGAAATCAGATTTGCTCAATCTAGTTCTTTCGAATATATAATTTTAAAGCCAATTTTGGAAAATGAAAGACCGTTAACTCTAAAATTGAAAAAAAGAATTCGATTTTAATAAATAAATAGGTACTACTTAATAAAATTTTTAAGCCCTTTTAGGGGCATATTTTGGTAGCCCAGGGTCAAATAAAATGGTGAATACACGCCAAGAAATAATTAATCGGATGCAGTTTGTTGTTTGGCGTGTAACAATCGAACCTAAATCATTGAACAACTAATTGGCCATGAAAATTGCGTGCCATGTGAAAACGTGTAATAATTGAGATAGTTCTTGGCACGCTATTTTTTATTTTCTTTTTTCTACCAAAATTTTGCTCCTAAAGGAGCTTGAATTCACTTTTGCTTAATTGACTTGATGGACGAACCAATAATTCTTTATTAAATACTGTAGTATTTTAACTATGTGTTCTTCTTCCTGATGCGGGATATATTTTTTCAAAAATCATTCACCACAACCTGCTTTTGAAAAATAGACGAATATATATGGAACTCCTTCTTTAATTTTATTTTTGCAATCGCATATTTCATCACCTGTTTCAATCATATCGTTTTGAGTGTCTTTGTATTTATTTACACATAAAACCATTGAATTTTTTTCAATCGTTTTGATAATAAACTTCAGGTAATGATTCTGGATGTTTATTGCCAATGAATTATAATCAAACATGTATTTGCCTTCAATCCATTTTTTATTGATATCAGTGTTAGAACCATTATTTATATAGAGAGAAACTATTTTGCTGTTATCAAAGACTATTGATTTTGGTAAAGTATCCTGGATATTTTCATCAGCAATCATTTTAGCCATATCTAATAAATTTTCGGAAATGTTAATTTGAACTGAATCCAGGATCCAATATTGGTTTGTCAAAAATTTATAAATGTTCCCTGCGAGAGGCTGATAATCCGTCTTCTCCGGACTTTTCTCCACAACAACCGGCACATCATGAATGATTGTTTTTATTCCTGACTTATAAAATTCTTTAACAACACTCGAAACATCTTTGGCATCATAATATTCTCCACCGGTTTCATGAGCAATCTGTTTCAGTTGTTCCTGGGCTTGTTTATCATTTACAATATCAAATCCTATACATTCACATTGAATCAATGATTTTCTTTCTTTCAATTCTTTTAAAGCTTGTGTGATATTATCATCACTTCTGCCGTCGCACAATAAAATAATTGTTTGTTTTATCGAATTAGGATTTTTATTGTTCTTGAATGAAAAACTTGCTGATTTTAAAGCAGCGGCAAGAGGAGTGTTGCTTTCAGGCTGTAGACTGTCTATAAATGATAATAATTCGAACTTGTTTTTAGTAAAATTCTTGAAATATTTTATAGGTTCGTCGCTTTTGCCTGAATATCCTAAAATTGAAAATTCGGTATTGCATGGTAAAAGCATATTGATAATTTTTTTGGTTGCGCTTTTTACCGAATCTATCTTCGGACCTTTCATACTTCCGGAAACATCAATGAGGCATAAAATGCTTTGTAATTCTCCAGTACTCTGAGAATTGCAATTGGCATTAAAAACCAGAAAGGCACTTGAATAAGCAAAAAACAATATTATTTGTTTTTTTGGAAAGATAAAATTCAAGAACATATTTTCCATCCATTTAGTTATTCAAAATAATTCTATCTTATTCCTAAAAACGAAATTAGCTAAAATATATTTTCAGCAGTGCAATATCTGTAATCATTGAACTTGATATGAATAATTACTTTTCTTTGTCTGCCACACAAAGAAAAGATAACAAAAGAAAAGTCACCACGAATGAAAAATTCAGCCTAAGCTTTTGTACCAAGATTTTTGCCGCAAATCGTACCCGGCTGAATTTCTCACCATTCGTGGACAAGCCAACACACATGTTAATTTGAACGACTGGATAAATTTGCAATTCTCAATACTTAATATAATCAGAACAAATATTTAATTTTTAG
This sequence comes from uncultured Bacteroidota bacterium, assembly GCA_963851385.1. Lineage (GTDB taxonomy): Bacteria > Bacteroidota > Bacteroidia > Bacteroidales > DTGW01 > CAWEFA01. Next base: position 57,833 of record CAWKPE010000018.1, read on the forward strand.
ATAGGTTGATCTATTGCTTAAAAATTTTTTATTTTTCCATATTACTTTAGACCCGCATGATGCTATAATGTTGACATACTAATAAATATTTTTGTACAATAACTTAATTCCTTAAAGATTTTTCAAATTATCATTATATTTATTGTTTTCATATCATATTAAAATTTAATTAATGTCCAAATTATCTGCATTCATAGTTACTGCTTTCCCAATTTGGGTAATCATAGGAGTTTTGTTGACTTTTCTTGAACCTAAAATATTTACCTGGTTTTCGGGGAATTTTATCACTTATGGTTTAGGTATAATAATGCTGGGCATGGGTTTAACAATAAGCTTTGAGGATTTTAAAAATGTTTTAAAAGTTCCTAAATGGGTGATAACAGGTTTGGTTCTTCATTTCACCGTTATGCCGTTTTTGGGATGGAGCATGGGAATTATTTTTCATTTGCCTGTTTTTTTTGCTGTCGGATTAATTCTTGTTGCATGTTGTCCAAGTGGCACAGCATCTAACGTTGTATGTTACCTGGCCAGGGCTAATGTTCCGTTATCGGTAACAACCACATCCATTTCAACTTTAATGGCTATTTTCATGACTCCTATTCTTAGCGCTTTTATCATAGGCAGTAAAGTTCATGTAAACGGATGGGCTTTATTTTTTGACACTTTGAAAGTTATTTTGGTCCCAGTTTCAATCGGAATAATAATGAATAAATATCTTTCAAAATTCACTAAAAAGATATTACCCTTTGCACCAATTGCAGCTACTCTCACAATAGTGCTGATAGTATCAAGTATCATTGGTGCTGGTAAAAATCTGATTGTAAATTGCGGTTGGAGATTAATTTTCGCAGTTATTGGATTACACGCTTGCGGGTTTTTATTGGGATATTTGCTAACAATGATTACAGCAAAAGACAAAAGGATCAGACAGACCATTTCAATTGAAGTTGGTATGCAAAATTCGGGTCTTGGTGTAGTATTGGCAAAAAATAATTTCCCGAACCCGGCAACAGCAATCCCTTCAGCCATCTCAAGTGCTACGCATAGTATTATAGGCAGTTTGCTGGCTGGTATTTGGAGAATACAGAACAAAAAATATTTTCAGGAATAGAAAGCAAAATAATTTGAAACTGAACTTTAAATTTTTATCTAATTAACTTAAAAAATTATGCTTAATGTAAATGAATATCACGACGGGAAAGTTAAATCTATTTCGCATGAATCATCTGAAGGAACAGCAACTGTGGGTGTAATGGCTAAAGGCGAATACGAATTTGGTACTTCTGCAATTGAAATAATAACTGTAATTTCAGGTAAATTGAATGTTCTGCAACCCGGTGCAAAAGAATGGAAATCTTATAAGAAATTTGAAACTTTTTTAGTTGAAAAAGGAGTGAAATTTAAAGTGAAATGTAGTGAAGATACACCTTATTTCTGTTTATATAAATGATTTTTGAGGTTTTATTAAAAGAAAAAACTTCACGCAAAGATTGCTGAGAAAAAAATAAATTACACAAGATAAACCATGAATTCTTTGCAAACCTTTGCATATCTTTTGCGGGCTTTGCGTGAAATCCTATAATTGACATTTGAGACAGCTTTTTACAGGAGGCTTATATCTCTTCAATCAGCTTCTTCATTATTAAAGTCATTTTAGGCTCTGATTTTTCGGCAACCTTCAAAATTTCTTCCAGTTTAACTTCTTTAATTTTTCCTGGAACTCCTAGGTCAGTAATAATAGAAATAGCAAAACAAGATAAACCCATTTGCTTTGCTACAATTACTTCAGGAACGGTTGACATACCAACTGTATCGCCACCTATTGCCGTGAAATATTCATATTCTTTAGGTGTTTCAAGTGTAGGCCCGGTAACACCGACATAACATCCTTTCTGAATTTTAATGCCATTTGTTTTTGCAATCTTTTCAGCTTTTTCTATTAGTTTCAAATCATAAGTTTTGCTCATATCAGGAAACCGGGGACCGAATTCATCATAATGTTTTCCAATAAGCGGATTAGGCAACAGATTAATATGATCATTGATTATCATCAGGTCACCTACTTCAAATGCAGGATTTATTCCTCCGCTGGCATTTGACACAAACAAATTATCGATGCCCATAAACTTCATGACTCTTACCGGGAAAGTAACCTGTTGCATCGAGTACCCTTCGTAATAGTGAAACCGGCCCTGCATGGCCATAACTTTTTTTCCTCCAAGAGTACCGAAAATAAGTTTGCCATGATGACCTTCAACCGTGGATACGGGAAAATTGGGTATTTCTTCATACTTTAGAATTATTTCTGTTTCAATTTCTTTTGCCAGTCCCGCAAGACCGGTCCCTAAAATAATTCCAATTTCAGGTTTATTTTTTATCCTTTGACTGATGTAGGATATTGTCTGGTTTATTGTTTCTAACATAACTTGTAATATAATAATTAAAATCTTTTCCTTCGTTTTCTAAAAATTCAACTTGTATGGGAATGTAGTACATTGCCTCTTTAATCTCTTCATCAAGGTCTGGAAATTGCTGAAGCCTCATGGCATCTTTTTCAGTAGTGATAATAAGTTTTTGTTCATTTGTCTCGGCAGAAAATATTTCTATTAAATTTCTCAGATCTTTGACAGAATATGAATAATGATCCGGATAATTCAAATCCTTAATTTGAGATGTTAAGTCATTCAAATATTTTTTTAAAGGTTGTTCATTTGCTATGCCAGTAAGTAAAAAAACTGCCGGCTTCTTTACTTTAAATTCTTCAAGAGTAATTGGTTTTGCAAATTCATTAAAGACAGGTACCGGATCAAGATATTTCAAAGTAGTAAAAAATACTTTTTGATGAGCGCGTTTTTTTAAATATTTCTCCAGCAAACGTTGGTCTATTGGTTTAATATCCGACGGACATTTAGTAACAATAATAATATCGGCCCGTCGTCTTTCAAAAGCTTGCTCGCGCAACCTGCCATACGGAAGTAAGGCATCTTTCTGTAAAGGATGTTCATAATCTACAAGTAAAATTGACATGCTTGGTGTAACATAACGATGCTGAAAGGCATCATCCAAAAGAATTACGTCAATATCTTTTTCCAATTGCAAAAGCCTGTTAATGCCCTTGACCCGGTCTGCATCAACAGCCACTTTAACGTCAGGAAATTTGAGTTTTATTTGTTTGGGTTCATCGCCTATTTCATCAGAAGTAGAATTAATCTTACCTAATAAAAAACCTTTTGTTTTTCTCTGGTATCCACGACTTAAAGTTGCAACCTTAAATTCATCTTTCAAAAGCCTGACAAGATGCTCTATGTGTGGTGTTTTCCCTGTTCCACCAACATAAATATTACCTACGGAAATAACAGGCAAATTAAATTCTTTTGATGTAAGAATAAATTGATAATCAAATAAGCGATTTCGCACCCACACGATTATAGCATAAATCAACGAAAGCGGAAATAGAAAAATATCCAGGATGTGAAAACCCTTTTTCATTTTACAGTTAAATCAATAAAACGTCCAAGTTATAAAAAGCGAACTAAATACAAATGGTCATACCGTGAAAAAAAACTTAAAAGTTTGATTCTTTAATAAAATGTCAAACCCAAAATCCAAAATCAATGTCGTTTAGTTAAGGAACGAAACACCCTTCGACAAGCTCAGGGTGACAATAAAATAAGGTCATACTGAGCTCGTCGAAGTATGACCAATGATATAAAACTGCTTAACTAAACGACATTGAATCCAAAATTCAAAAATAATATCTGCTTTTACTATCTTTGGATGATTTTTCAAAACTTATTTGATTGAAAGTTCATATTTTAGAATCGCTGAATAGTTCATTATTCAAGGAGCCGGTTGTTACAGTTGGTATATTCGACGGGATGCACATAGGCCATGCTCGAATAATGGATGCTATAAAGCGTAAAGCCAAAAAGATAAAGGGTGAATCGGTCGTAATCACGCTTTGGCCTCATCCCAGGATAGTTTTATTTCCGGGAAAAGATATCAAATTGTTGAATACCCTGGAAGAAAAACAAACTCTTGTTGAAAAAGCAGGAATTGATCATTTCGTGGTAATACCTTTTGATAGTAATTTTTCAAAACTTTCTGCTTATGATTTTGTTAAAGATATTTTAATTGAAAAAATCGGTTTGCGTTGCCTGATGGTTGGTTTTGACAATCATTTCGGACATAACAAGGAAGGTGATTTTAATACATTGAATAATATCGCATCTGAGCTGAAATTTGAAATAGTACATCTCGACGCGTATTTTGAAGGAGTTGAAAGAGTGAGTTCAACGGGTATCAGGGTCTTTCTTGAATTAGGCGAAGTAGACAATGCAGCCAAATTACTTGGATATTCCTATAAATTGACAGGAAAGGTTGTAAAAGGCAAAATGCTTGGCCAGTCAATAGGGTTTCCCACTGCCAACATTGAGCCTGTACTATTTAAAATGTTACCACGGATTGGAGTTTATGCAGTAACTGTTGATGTTGAAGAAGGCCGTTTTATGGGCATGCTAAATATAGGATTCAGGCCAACGGTTGAAAAATTAGCATTGCATAAAACTATTGAAGTACATATTATTGATTACGAGAACGATTTGTACGGCAAGAAAATTACTGTTACTTTTGCCAAACGTTTACGTGATGAGATGAAATTCAAAAGCATTGATGAACTAAAAATGCAGCTTGAAACTGACAAAATAAATGCAGTGGATGTATTAAAAAGATTTAAAAGCTGAGAATTAATGCAATTTAAATAATGAAATATGATTATTTGGAATTGTAAAAGCTATTTGTCTTCTAAGTTGTCATCCCGAGCGGAGTCGAGGGACAATTTGCTTTAAATCATACTTCGACTACGCTCAGTATGACCTTACTTTATTGTCACCCTGAGCTTGTCGAAGGGTATTTCGTTCCTTAACTAAACGACATTGAATTATAAATATTAAAAAAAACTTAAAATGAGCTCAACAAAAACAATGAAAGAAGTGCTTCCCTACAAAATTAAAGATATAAGTCTTGCAGATTTTGGAAGAAAAGAAATAGACATTGCTGAAAAAGAAATGCCGGGTTTAATGGCTATACGTAAAAAATATTCAGGCCAGAAACCATTAAAGGGTGCACGGATTACAGGTTCCCTGCATATGACAATTCAAACAGCCGTACTGATTGAAACTTTGGTCGAACTGGGAGCTGAAGTGCGTTGGGCAAGTTGTAATATTTTTTCCACTCAGGATCATGCAGCAGCAGCAATTGCTAAATCAGGCATCCCCGTATTTGCATGGAAAGGTGAAACACTTGAGGAATACTGGTGGTGCACTGATATGGCTTTGCGTTTTGCCAATGAACTTGGCCCAAACCTTATTGTTGACGATGGCGGCGATGCAACTTTAATGGTTCATTGGGGTTTTAAAGCTGAAAATGATCGTTCATTCCTTGACCATAAATCTTCGAATAAAGAAGAACAAATTATTTTAAACCAGTTGAAATCCATTTATGACGAAGATTCTCAAAGATGGCACAGGACTGTAAAGGAACTTAAAGGCGTTTCGGAAGAAACAACTACCGGCGTTCACAGGCTTTACCAGATGATGGAAAAAGGCGAATTGCTGGTTCCGGCAATCAATGTCAACGATTCTGTAACAAAGTCGAAGTTTGATAATCTTTACGGTTGTCACGAATCACTGGCAGACGGTATAAAACGTGCTACTGATGTAATGATTGCTGGTAAAGTAGTAATTATCCTGGGATTTGGAGATGTTGGCAAAGGTTGCGCGCGCTCAATGCGTTCGTATGGTGCACGCGTTATCGTCACAGAAATTGATCCTATCAATGCCTTGCAGGCTGCAATGGAAGGTTTCGAAGTTTCCACTATGGATGATGTAGTTAAAGAAGGCAACATCTTTGTTACCACTACCGGAAACTGTGATGTTATTACTGTTCAGCATATGGAACAAATGAAAGACCAGGCAATAGTTTGTAACATCGGTCACTTCGATAATGAAATACAGGTTGACAAATTGACCTCCTACCCCGGCATTATACATTTAAATATTAAACCACAGGTTGACAAATATACCTTCCCTGACGGACATGCACTTTTCCTACTTGCAGAGGGACGTTTGGTGAACCTGGGTTGTGCAACAGGACATCCTTCCTTTGTAATGAGCAACTCATTCTCAAATCAAACACTTGCGCAACTGGATCTTTGGAAGAATAATTATAAAGTTGGCGTTTACAGGCTTCCGAAAAAGCTCGACGAAGAAGTTGCACGTTTGCATTTGGAACAATTAGGTGTTAAACTTACACGGCTTTCTCAAAAACAGGCTGAATATTTAGGTGTGCCGGTTGACGGGCCCTACAAGCCGGAGCATTATAGATACTGATATTTAAAAATATTTTTACAATAAGTACTATCTTCTAAAGGGTTATTTCCTGGATAAAGGCACAAGACAATGAATAAGCTTCAACCCGCAAAGCTCACGCACCTCGCCAGATTTTCTGGCCATCCCGTTCCGGCCCTTATCCGGTTTTTAAGGAATTGGCATAAATTAATGCTTGCCATGTGTGATGGCTCGTCCACAGAGGGTGTGAAATTCAGCCGGGTTAGATTTGCATGGTTAATTTAGGCAATTGGTTTAGGCAGAATTTTTCCTCTGTGGTGACTTTTTTTGTTACTTTTTTTTGTGGTAGAAAGAAAAGTAAGATTATAAATATGATAAGAACGTAAATTTTTTGTACCATTATATAGGCAATTTCTTCTAAAGGTGGTATTTATTTTTAAATCAGTTTAAACTTCTTTTACAAAATCTCTCCTATTTTTTTTCTATAGAGAGCAAAATATTTTGTATAAGTAAACAAATAAGAGTAAATTTGACATTTATAATTATGATTAACTTAAGTTAAAAGTGAATGGTGCGAATTCAACTGAAAAGTATTTATGTTGGATTAAACCCTAATTGCTCTTATTTTAGGTAATTTAAGGTGAACCCGGCAGTATTTAAAAATGCTGCCGGGTTTTTTGTTTTAAGATTATTTATTTCAATAATTAGCTTAAACCGTTTTTTATAAACTAAATAACTTCATTTATTTAAAAAAAATCCCGAAATTAGATTTATAATTTCCAATTATGTCAGCTATAAGAATTTTTATAGTAGATGACCACAAAATATTCCGTGACGGACTCAAGCTCCTGTTAAGTACCATTAAAAACGTCAAAGTTGCGGGTGAAGCACCAAACGGTAAAGTTTTTATATCAATGTTAGTAAAAGATAAACCTGATATCGTATTCATGGATATCAACATGAAGGAAATGGATGGGATTGAAGCCACTCAAAAGGCTCTTGAGATTTATCCTGATTTAAAAATTATTGTTCTCACTTCTTTCGAAGACGAAGAATATTTCAATCGAATGACTGATTTGGGAGTTTGTGGATACCTGCTAAAAAATTCATTAAAAGAAGACTTCGAAAAGGCTATTAATAAAGTTATGGAAGGCATAAATTATTATTCGGATGAATTGATCGTAAAACTCTCAAAAAAAATGGCCCGGGAAAGAAAATTACATGACAAACCTCATGAAGAAGTTTCATTTTCCGAAGAAGAAAAAGTGCTTCTTAAATATATATGCCAGGGACTCACGAATAAGCAAATAGCCGATGTTTTACACCTCAGCAGCCGGACCATTGAGGCTCACAGGGCTCGTCTTTTGGATAAGACAAATACTAAGAATTCTGTTGCTTTGGCAGTTTATGCAATGTCAAATAAATTAATTGAACTTAACAATTAAGACTTTTTTAAATGGAGAATAACAAAAAGTTAAGCATTAAAGAATGGGCCGAAGATGACAGGCCGCGAGAAAAAATGATGAAAAAAGGCATTGACGCTCTTTCCAATGCTGAACTTTTAGCTATACTTTTCGGTACAGGTACACGCAACGAATCTGCTGTGGAACTTGCCCGAAAACTTCTTGACGTTGTGGGCAATAATATTAATGAATTGGCCAAACTGACTCTTAAGGACCTTCAGCAAATAAAAGGTATTGGTGAAGCGAAAGCTATTACTGTGCTCACTGCACTTGAATTGGGGAAAAGACGCAAAATTGAAAACGTAATGGACAGGAAAAAAATTCAATCCAGCAAAGATGTTTTTGAAATATTCGGTTCATTGCTAGGTGACTTGCCTTATGAAGAATTCTGGACATTATTGCTGAATCGCTCTAACAGCATAATTGATAAGATAAAAATCAGCCAGGGGGGAATTTCCGGTACGGTAACCGATGTACGTATTATTCTGAAACAAGCATTAGAAAAAATGGCAAGCGGATTAATTCTTATTCACAATCATCCTTCAGGAAATCTGAAACCCAGCGATTCTGATGCTTCTATTACACAAAAATTAAAAGATGCCGGCAAACTGATGGACATTGCCGTGTTGGATCACATCATTATAAGTGAAAAAGGATACTACAGCTTTGCAGATGAGGGTAAAATTTAAGATTGGTTCTTAATATTTATATTTTATAGTATTTCAATTCCATATTATTACCATCGAACTCGGCATAAGAATTCGAAAAAATCCATTCACCCAGATTTATTAACCTTGAATTTTCATTCAGCTTAAAATCAATAGGAACATGCCTGTGACCAAAAACAAAAAAATCAATGTCATTATTTTTTAAATAGTCGCGGGCAAAGAGTACTTGATGTTCCTTGTCTTCACCTTTAAATTCTTCTGCAACACCTTTTGACAATCTGCTTTTCTTGCTCCACGCATGACCAATTGCGAAAGCCAGGTTAGGATGTAATCTAGAAAACAACCACTGGAGTGTCTTGCTTGTGAAACAAGCTTTTAGAAATTTATAACCCCAATCTCCTTTACCAAGTCCATCTCCATGCCCAATTAAAAATATTTTATTATTAATATCTGCAATTGTACTTTTCTGATGAACAACGGCACCAATTTCCTTAGGTAAGTAATCGAACATCCAGACGTCATGATTACCTGTAAAAAGATGTATTTCAATTCCCTGATCAGCAAATTCACATAGTTTTCCGAGAAACCGGGTAAAACCTCTTGGAATAACTTTGCGATACTCGTACCAGAAATCGAATATGTCACCAAGTAAAAAAAGTGCCTGACAACGTGGTTGAATTTCATTAAGCCACTTTACAAATAGTTTCTCGCGATCAAGACTTTTTTCTCTTGGATAAAGCCCTAAATGAAGATCAGAAGCAAAAAATATTTTTTTATTTTGTTGAAGATTTATTTTTATTTTTTTTGTTAAATAAGTATTCTTCTCTTCCATTGCAGAACTGTAAATATTATTTAAGAATTTCTATTAATTTCTTCCTGAGGTTCTCTCCAAATAAATCCCTTGCAGCAATTTCTCTATCCGGACCAATAAGAAAAGAAGCAGGTAATGAATTGACATTATATAACCGGCAATAATATGAAATCTCAACTTTTTGATCAATTACGTTTATGCCAGGCAAGTTATTATTAGTAATATATTTTTCCCACTCCTGTTTATCTTCCATTAAAGCTATATTATAGACCTCAAATCCTTTTTTCTTATACAAAGTGTACAATTCCTTAATACCATTCATTGCCGAAATACAGTCTTCATTATACGGGCTCCAAAAAAACAACAATATAACTTTACTTTTTAACTGGTTTAAGTGAATAGTATCGCCATTATTATTTTGAAGAGCAATATCGGGAAATGAAAGTTTCTTCGAATTTTTGCTCAGATAATTTAATTTTAATTTACTATAAATATTATTGAGCTTGTTTCTGTCGTTACATAATATTCGAACAGGTTTTGAATTTGGATAATACTTATTCAAAGTATCAGAAACAATATTTATAAATTGAAGATCGCGATTTTGGTTAAGTACAAAAGTGCTATCATTGAGTTGCTGGTATAAAGCAATTATACTTGATAATGAATGAAGGTGTTCAATAATAAACTTAATTGAAAATTTCCTTTGATTCTTAATAGTTTTAATATACTGATCATTCAGCCTTTTATAAACAGTATCAAATCCTTTTGTGCCAACTTTAACATCAATAATATTTTCAAGGGAATCAAGTGTTTTCCTGGTCATAGAAAGATGATCAGTTAATATTTTTACCTGTAAAGAACCTTCAGAACCTTTTACAGAATAATTGTCACTTAAGTCATTTGCATCAGCATTAATTGATATTTTTTGTCCGGGTTCAATAAGCAAAATGATAAAATTATTTTGGTTGAATAGAATTTGATAAAACCCCGGATTGTCAATATTGCACTTGAATTTAAAAAACCCTTTATTATTTATATGTGCGGAATCTATCGGTTTTATTTCTGACAAATTCATTTCAGCAAGATAAATATATCCGGCTTTTGAATTTTCCAATTGTCCTTTAATAAAAAAATTATTTTTCCTGTTACATGAAAAAAGGCTTAACAGAATAATTAACCCAAAACAACTTACAAACCAATTAATTTTTTTATGCATATAAATTTATTTATTGAATCAGACTCATTACCATTTTCGTAACTATTCAGCAAGGTTAAGTGGCTAAATTTCAAATGACTTTAAAATTATTTTTCACGCAAAGTTTGCAAAAAAATACTCTAAGAGCGCAAAAACCTTATTGCAAGAATTTAGTGGTTTTTACGTGAAAATTATTAATGTATTAATATTCATAATTTTAATATAATTTAAAGATACCTGAATAGTTACACATTTTCAAATAAGCAAATCTAGGTATTGTAATTTTATTCACAATTCACAACTCCACAATTCCCATCTTCTAGTATTTAAAAATTTCCTTTAACTTATTGTCTAAATTCACTCCCGTTAAATTTTTGGCTATTATCTTTCCGTTTGGATCAAGCAAAAAGTTATTTGGAATTTCATTTATATTATATAAAATAGCAATTGGAGAATCCCACCACTTAAAATCGCAAACATTGGACCATGGCATTCCATTTTGAGTAATCGAATTAAGCCAAGGCTCTTTTTTTCTGTCAAGCGAAACCTGAAATATATCAAAGCCATGATTTTTGTATTTCCAGTAAATATGAACCAGATTAGGATTTTCTTTTAGACAGGGTTCGCACCATGACGCCCAGAAATCGAGTAAAACATATTTTCCAAGTGTAGAGCTGAGTTTTAATAAATTTCCATCAGGTCCGGGTAACGCGATTTCAGGGGCAACAGCACCAATTGCCAATCTTCTCTGTATTTCAGCCTCTTGTAATTGTTGATCGTTAATATCTTTCATTCGATAATGGAGAGATTGAACCGCATCAGCCTCAGGGCATGTTTTCATCATAATTGAATCGACCTTTTTAAATAATTGGTAATGCTCCGTTAAATTAAACAATGACCTGCCGGGGCTTAGTTCCTGGTAAAGCGCCATAATGCTGGCCAATGAATTGGGATGAGCATGAATAAATTTTATTGTATATGCCCGATGCTGGTTTCTCTATACTATCATGCCTTGATAATAACATACTTCTGAGTGCCATAATGTTTTTATGATTGCCATAATTAAGACTATCATCATAAATTTTTGATAAATTATTAATCTTTTTCAAAGTTTCATTTACTCTATCATTTAACTCTTTTGCCAATTCCGAATCCTTAGATCCTTTTACAATATATTTGTGCTGAAGATCTTTCGCATTTCCAATAATAAATACTTTTTCGCCAGGAGATATTATTAAAGTAATGTAATTATTTTTTGAAATATAAAGCATGTAAAAAGCCGGTTTAGAGTTTTTACCCGTTAACTTGAATTTACCATTTTTATCAATTCTTGTTGAATCAATGGGGATATAATCAACCGTTGTCATCTCTTTAAGAAAGATTAACTCTTTTGATGAATTATTCAATTTACCCTGAACTTTATAGCGTCTATTAGGTCCACAAGCAGTAAAAAATAAAACAAGCGACAATAAAATGACTGACTTTTTCATAAATAATTCTTTCAAATATTAAAGAAACAACAAATTTATTTTCTTATTTCTAATAAACGATATGTTTGTTAAAATAACGTGAGTTTGATGTAAGATATCAATGTCAATACTTAAATATCCATTTGAAAAACAAAAATTTTAATTAGCCCCGGATTAAAAGCCGGGGTTATTGAGTTCTTAATAATTGCGCAAATAAATGAATTTTTACATCGAACTCACACTAAAATAGCTCATAACAATCCCATTATTTTTAACCTATATATTTAAACTGAATGAATAGAAATCTTAATAACAGTAAGTAGTTTTTCTATTGAACCCAATTAATTATAATTACTTTCTGCTATAATAAAAAAACCTCCATTTATCTTAACAAATGCACCATATAATTTGTTACATATTTTATAGAACATTAAATTCATTTAAAGAGATTGTCAGAATTAAGAAATGTTTTAAGAAAATTATCAATTTTAGTTTTGCTTTTTCATTACTAAAAATTCATGATTTTAAATATTTTATTGTTCTGAAGTTATTTAAAGGAAAGCCATTTGTTCAAATTTATTTGAGAGTCTGGCGACTTTTTAATAAATTTAGTATTAATTGAAAAGTTGAAATTTTACAAAATTATTTATGTAAACATTTTTAATTGTAAAAATTAAGAATACGTTTATTGTATTAAAAAATAAGATTTAAACATTAGATTATCAATAATATAAAATAATTTTTCGATAATGAGAAAGAACCTGAAGATTTAATTACAGATTAATCAATTTTAGTTTGACAAAGTTGATTTTAATTCGGATATTTGTATAAGAGGCATAATTTTTCAAAAAAAATCAAATTAGTTTATTAATAACCAATAATATATGAGCTATTTAAAATTCGAAAAACTACAACTTGTCAATCTTGAATATTCACTTAAAAAAGAATTTATTCGTTCGAATCGCTCAGGCTCATATTCATCTTCTACAATTGTCGGATGCAATACCCGTAAATATCATGGTTTACTAGTTTGTCCTATTGATGAGATTGATGGTGAAAAACATGTTATATTATCAAGTCTTGATCTTACCGTAATTCAGCATGATGCAGAATTTAATCTTGGAATTCATAAGTTTCCCTGTGATATTTACTATCCAAAGGGACATAAGTATTTGCGCGACTTTGAGATTGATAAAGTTCCATTAAATCGTTATCGGGTAGGCGGAGTTATTGTTTCAAGACAAGCTGTTCTAATTTCTAATGAGGAACAAATAATTTTAAAATATACACTTGAAGATGCACATTCTCCCACAACATTAAGATTTAAACCGTTTCTTGCCTTTCGAAATTTTCATAGTTTGAGTAAGGCAAATATGTTTGTCAATTCACGTGTTGAAAAGATACCCAATGGCATTAAAACCAGAATTTACAATGGGTATCCCGCATTGCACATTCAATTCTCAAAAAAAGTGGAGTTTTTAAATTCTCCCGATTGGTATTATAATATTGAATATCCTGAGGAGCAAGCTCGTGGTTATGACTATTCCGAAGATTTATTTGTTCCCGGGTATTTTGAACTTCCAATAAAAAAAGGAGAATCAATTTATATTTCTGCGAGTTTAAAAGCTAATTCACCCTGCACAACTTTCAAAAATATTTAATAAGGAACTTAGTATGCGAATTCTCACGCGATAGTTTTAAAAGCTGTCTTATTAATGCTGCCCAGCAATTTATAGTTAAAAGAAATAAAAAAACAGAAATTACTGCTGGCTTTCACTGGTTTGGAACCTGGGGACGCGATACTTTTATTTCTTTACCTGGATTAACCCTGGCAATTGATGATGAGAAAACATTTAAAGCTGTAATTGAAACTATGGTGGGACGAATGCAAAATGGTCTTTTCCCGAACTATGGGTACTGAAATCAACCCGGCCTTTAATTCTGTTGATGCTCCACTTTGGTTTTACTGGTCACTACAACAATATGCAAAGTACAATTCAAAACCACTTTCAATTTGGGAGAAATATTCAAAACCCATGAAATCTATTTTGGATGCTTATCGTAAAGGTATTGCATTCAATATAAAAATGCAGGAAAATGGTTTGATCTGGGCTGGAGAAAGCGGTCATGCTGTAACCTGGATGGATGCTGTTGTTAATGGTAAGCCGGTAACACCGCGAATAGGCTATCCCGTTGAAATAAATGCGTTATGGTACAATGCTGTTCAATTTTGTCTGGAACTTGCAAGGCTTGCCAAAGATTCAAACTTTATCGGACAGTGGAAAAATATTCCTGGCTTTAATTGAAAAGAATTTCACTGAAATATTCTGGGACGAAAGCAAAGGATATTTTGGCAGATTATGTTGATTTAGAAAAGAAGGACTGGTCAGTCAGGCCAAATCAAATAATTGCAGCTTCTTTGGAATATAGTCCTGTATCGGATGATATAAAACGATTCAGTTATTGATGTGGTGAAAAATGAATTGTTGACACCAAGAGGTTTACGGACATTAAGTCCAAACGATCCACGATATGAAGGAATTTATGAAGGCGACCAGGAAAAACGAGACAATGCCTATCACCAGGGAACCGCGTGGCCATGGCTTCTCGATCCATTTTGCCGTGCTTATTTAAAAATATACAAGAAAATCAGGCATTATATTGATTAAGGAAATATATAATGGTTTTGAACCTGTGATGACAGAATATGGAATTGGTTCCATTTCCGAAATTTATGACGGAAATCCTCCCCATCAATCAAAAGGGGCTATTTCTCAAGCCTGGAGTGTAGCTGCTCTTGCTTCAGATTGGAAAAATGATTGAAGAATTTGAGAAAGAAAACCCTTCGAATATTATTTCAGATTCTGGAGCTACTTTAAAAGGTGAAATAGAACAAAAAACAACTAACAACGGATATAAATAAAACCCAATTATGAGAATATTGATGTTTGGGTGGGAATTTCCACCACATATTTCAGGTGGTTTAGGAACTGCCTGCTACGGGTTGACTAAAGGTCTTTCAAAATTTCAGGATGTAGAAGTACTTTTTGTAGTACCTAAAGCATTTGGGGACGAGGATCAAAGTTCAGTACACGTTTTAAACGCTTCAGATGTGTATGTCAGTAAAAGAGAATTAACCCTTAAAGGCTTTGACAAAGAAATGAGTCTCATTGAGGTAGATTCTATTCTAATGCCTTATACTGGTCCGGAAGAATACTTCTCTATTATGAAAAAATATGAATCTCATAATAGGAGAATTTTAGAAGGCGACTATGAGGGCAAATATAGCTTCTCCGGAACATACGGTCCTGATTTATATTCTGAAATTTTTAATTATTCTATTGTAGCATCAGCTATCGCTCTGGAAAATGAATTCGATGTAATACATGTCCACGATTGGCTGACATTTCCTGCAGGAATTGCAGCAAAAGAAGTATCAGGCAAACCTCTTATTATTCATGTTCATGCTACCGATTTTGATCGCAGTGGTGGTAATATTAATCCACAGGTTTACAATATTGAAAAACAAGGAATGGAAGCCGCTGATAAAATAATTACTGTCAGCAATTGGACCCGCGATATAGTCATTAACAAATATGGAATAAATCCTGATAAGATAATCACAGTCTATAATGCCGTTGAGCCTATTTCCGAATTAGATAAGATTTCTATTCGAAAAGGTATTAGCGATAAAATAGTAACTTTCCTGGGCAGGATAACATTTCAGAAAGGTCCTGAATATTTTGTTGAAGCAGCTTATAAAGTTCTTCAAAAAATGAACAATGTAAGATTTGTTATGGCAGGCAGTGGTGATATGATGAATAAAATGATTGTACGATCTGCCCATTTAGGCATTTCAAATCGTTTTCATTTTACAGGTTTTCTTTCCAGTGAAGATGTTTACCAGATGTATTCAATTAGCGATTTGTATGTGATGCCTTCGGTATCTGAACCTTTTGGTATATCTCCTTTGGAAGCTATTCAGTCAAATGTACCGGTAATCATTTCCCGTCAATCGGGAGTTGCTGAAGTGCTAAATCACGCTATAAAAATTGATTTTTGGGATATTGATGCGTTAGCAGATGCGATATACGGTATTCTTAATTATCCGGCTTTATCTAAGATGTTTAAAAAATTTGGAAAACAGGAAGTTGATAAACTAAAATGGGAAACTTCTGCAAGTTGTGTTCGCGATATTTATTTATCCCTGTTAAGTTGATTTTTGAAATAATTTATTTTGAAAATAGTTATGGAAACCCTTAAAAACGTGAGCTTATTAGCAGATACAGGATACAGGATACAAGATAAATTCATAATCCCATCATTCTTTATCTTGAATCTTGCAACCTGCATCTATTACAAATGAAATTAATTTTTGGAGATGCATTTAAGATTAGTTTTTCTCAGCAAATAGTAATTAGACAAACCATTAAACCAGACAACAATTAATACAATAATATAATGAAAACCATCTGTTTATATTTCCAGGTTCATCAGCCATTTCGCTTTAAAAGATATCGCTTTTTTGAGATAGGAAACAATCACTATTATTATGATGACTATTCGAATGAGAGTATCATGCGAAAAATGGCTGCAAAAAGTTACCTGCCAACCAATAAATTATTACTCGAAATTTTTAAGGAATATGGATGTAGGTTTAAAGTAGCTTTTTCTATTTCCGGAACCGCACTTGATCAATTTGAACTTTATGCACCAGAGGTTTTAGAAAGTTTTAAAAAATTAGCAAAGACCGGTTGTGTTGAATTTCTTTCCGAGACTTGTTCTCACACATTAGCTTCTTTAAATAATAGGGAAGAGTTCGAACATCAAGTAAAAGAACACGATGCCAAAATTCTAAAGTATTTCAATAAGAAACCGGAAATTTTCAGAAATACAGAGCTTATTTATGACAATGAGATTGGACAATGGATTGCAGATTTAGGATATAAAGCAATGATAACTGAAGGAGCTAAACATATTTTAGGTTGGAAGAGCCCGAATTATGTCTATTGTAATGCCATTAATCCGCGTCTTAAACTTTTACTTAAAAATTACAGGTTAAGTGATGATATTGCTTTTCGTTTTTCGGATCATGGTTGGAGTGAATTTCCGCTTACTGCAGAAAAATTTGTTAATTGGATAAAAAGTCTCGATTCAAAAGAAGATACCGTGAATCTATTTATGAATTATGAAACTTTTGGAGGGATGCAACCTAAGGAATCAGGTATTTTTAATTTTCTTAAAGCACTGCCAAAAGCTGTTTTATCTACAAATAAAATCACATTTAGCTCTCCCTCTGATTTAATTGAAAAATTTCAACCTGTGGCACCTCTTTTTGTAGCACATCCAATTTCATGGGCCGATGAAGAAAGAGATATTTCGGCCTGGTTAGGAAATGAACTTCAGCAGGAGGCTTTTAGCAAATTGTACGAGCTACGCGATAACGTTTTGAAAATTGAAGATGCAAAAATTAAATTGGATTGGAAATACCTTCAAACCAGCGATCATTTCTATTACATGTGTACTAAATTTTTTATCCAGGGAAGCATGTACTCCTATTATAACCCGTATAGTTCGCCTTATGATGCATTTATAAATTATATGAATATTTTAAGCGATTTTGAAATCAGAGTTAATGATGAACTGAAACCGAAAATCAAAAAAACAGCCAGTGCAAATAAAAAGGTAAAAGAAATCGTTACAAAAAATAATTCAAAAGCTGTTGCTGTTATAGCTAAAAATACAAAAGTGTCTCAATTAAAGAAGAGTGAGAATTCGACGAAAGCAATTATCACTAAAAAAAAACCGGTTTTAAAATCCAGCGCCAATACATTAACAACTAATTCTAAATTACATAAAACAAACCAATCAGGTACTGATGCAAAAAAAATAAAAAAGGTTGCTGCAAAGAAAAAGGTCACATCAAAAAAAGCAAAAGCTGCCAAAAAGCCACCTTCCAAAACAAAATAAGTTTTAACATTTCAAATAATTTTTTTTCGATCAGAAATTAACAGCAAATCCTAAGTTTTTGTTTTTTCAATTGCTTCTATTGCCAATATTTTATAATCCAGACGAATTCAATAGAAATATTATTAAACCCTTTTTCAACTTTTTGAAATCAACATAATTTTATATTGTACCTGATGTTATTGAATGCAATAACTGAAATAAATTTTATTAGTTAGTTTTTTAAGTTTCATTAAGTTTTTTTACATAATTTAACATTTCATTATTATGTTCTATAAGATATTTAAAATCAGAGAAATTATTTGATTTAAAATTTTGAACATTTATTTTTTATAAAATAAGTAATTTGATAGTTTCAATTCAGATTTTAAATTTGCCTCCGGTACTTAAAGTCATCAAAAAAATGGAGGATTTTATATGTCAACTCGTACGAAATAGATTAATTCATTTTTTATTCTCATTCTTTGGGATAATATTTCTTAGTAGTCACGTTATTTTAGCAGCCAATGGAGTGACATTGTATACACCCTATACTAAAATTTCAGTTCCACCTGGAGAATCGATCGATTATACAATAGATGTGATCAACAGCAGTAGTGAACTTCAAAATGTGGAAATTTCGATGGCAGGAGTGCCAAAAGATGGAATTATATTTTAAAATCAGGAGGTTGGAACATTTGACAACTCTCTATACTTCCTGGTGAGAAAAAAAGTCTTTCACTCAAAGTGGAAGTTCCTTTACAGGTCAATAAAGGAAGCTACAGGTTTAAAGTTTTAGCAGGAGGATACTATTCTCTTCCATTGACAGTAATCGTATCGGAGCAGGGAACTTTTAAAACTGAATTTACAACAAAACAGGCTAACATGGAAGGACATGCTAATGCTACTTTTACATTCAATGCAGATTTAAAGAACCGAACTGCAGATAAGCAATTGTATGCATTGATGGCTCAAGCTCCACGGGGTTGGAATGTTACATTTAAGGCAAATTACAAACAGGTGACTTCTGTAGAAATAGAAGCAAACAATACTGCCAATATAACAATTGAGATAAATCCACCGGCAATAATTGAAGCCGGGACGTATAAAATTCCTGTAAGTGCTACTACAAATTCAACATCTGCCAATCTGGAACTGGAAGTGGTTATAACAGGTTCTTACAGCATGGAACTTTCTACGCCTACCGGTTTGCTAAGTACAAATATTACAGCTGGCGAAAAGAAACGGGTTGAACTTCTTATTAAAAACACAGGTTCTTCGGCACTTACAGACATAAAATTTGATTTTTCAGCCCCTGTTAACTGGGATGTAACTTTCGATCCGAAAAACTGTACCGCAACTTGGACCGGGATCCGTGACATATGTATATGCCACCATTAAAGCAGATAAAAAAGCAATACCTGGAGATTATGTAACTGATGTTGAAGCCAAAACTCCGGAAGTATCTTCCAAAGCTTCATTCAGAATTTCTGTAGAAACACCAATGCTTTGGGGATGGATTGGAGTACTGATTATCATTGTCGCATTAGGAAGCGTGTATTATCTGTTCCGAAAATATGGAAGGAGGTAAACTGTGACTGAGAATATTATCGAACTGGTTGATCTCACGAAAAACTATGGATCATTTACTGCTGTTGATCATCTCAACCTGACGATCCGGAAAGGTGAAATCTTCGGTCTGCTGGGACCAAATGGCGCCGGCAAGTCGACAACAATTCTGATGATGCTTGGATTAACAGAACCAACTTCCGGATCAGTTACTGTATGTGGTATTAATTCCACTACAAATCCAATAGAGGTAAAAAGAAGGGTCGGTTATTTGCCCGAAGATGTTGGATTTTACGATGACCTTACCGGATTTGAAAATCTTATATATACAGCCCGGTTAAACAGTATTTCAGACAAAGATGCAGCACAAAAAGCAGACCAATTGCTTGTTCGGGTTGGGTTGTCGGATGCGAGGAAAAAGAAGACTGGAAAATATTCCCGTGGAATGCGTCAGCGACTTGGACTTGCGGATGTATTAATCAAAAATCCGGAGGTAATTATTCTCGATGAACCAACATTGGGAATTGATCCCACCGGAGTACGTGAATTTCTGGATTTAATTGTTACATTGAGTAAAGAAGAAGGACTTACTGTTTTGCTTTCTTCTCATCATTTGCATCAGGTGCAGCAAGTTTGCGACCGTGTTGGATTATTTGTAAGTGGCAAACTGCTGGCCGAAGGTGACATTCAAGCACTTTCACAAAAATTATTCACCAACAGCCCATATATTATTGAAGCAGGAATCTCCCAAACTGCTTCTATTGTTTCAGGTTTTTCAGTAAAAAATATTCATCAAGACTGGTTAACTAAAATTTTGCAACATGTTGA
Source organism: uncultured Bacteroidota bacterium (assembly GCA_963851385.1). GTDB lineage: Bacteria > Bacteroidota > Bacteroidia > Bacteroidales > DTGW01 > CAWEFA01. The sequence continues at coordinate 78,129 of CAWKPE010000018.1, forward strand.
TGGTATAAAAGCTGTCATTCTAAAAAATGATATATTTCAAATCGAATGTTCCCGTGATTCAACGCCTGATATTGCAAGGGCAATCGTTGAATCGGGCGCTGGATTATACTATCTGAATAAAAAAGAATACGGACTCGATGATATTTACTATCGTTATTTCGAAGGAGGTGAAGAACATGAATAATTTGGCAAAACAAATTCAATATTTTTTTGAACTCTTGTCAACGAAAATAAACCGCTTTGTCTTATACTTCAAAAACTTGAAATGGTTAAGAAAAGATGACAGGATTGACCATCCTTTTTGGGTGATTGTTTACAAAGAAATTTCCGATCATGTAAGAAGCTGGCGTTTTATAATTTTGATCGCCGTAATCGCGCTCACATGTCTGGGTTCAATGTATACAGCATTGACAAACATTGGAAATGTAACAAAACCGAATGACCATGAAGGTACTTTCTTCTTTTTAAAGCTGTATACCATAACTGACGGTAAATTGCCTTCTTTTATTGTATTTATAAGTTTTCTTGGACCATTACTTGGCATCAGCCTCGGATTTGATGCAGTTAATTCTGAACAAAATAAAGGAACACTAAGTCGTGTGCTGGCCCAGCCAATTCACCGCGATTACTTAATCAATGCCAAATTTATAGCAGCCTTAATTGTTATAAGTGTAATGCTTTTCGCGCTTGGATTCCTGGTAATGGGACTTGGACTTATTACAATAGGAATTCCTCCAACAGCAGAAGAATTTTTGCGAATCGTTTTCTTTATCATTCTTACCATAATCTATGTAGCGTTTTGGTTAAATTTGTCAATCTTATTTTCGGTACGATCCCGTCAACCAGCGACTGCAGCATTGGCCGGAATCGCAGTTTGGTTATTCTTTACCGTATTTTATCCATTAATTGTTAATATAATTGCCAAGGAACCAACTCAAATGGCATCTGCACGGGAGGTATTAAATTATTGGGAATTAAAACTGGGTTTAATGAGAGTATTGCCCAACCAACTTTTCAGCGAAGCAACGACAACATTGCTTATACCATCAGTGCGCAGTCTGGGACCTTTAACAATGGAACAGTCTTATGGAACCATTCCCGGACCTCTGCCTTTAAGTCAAAGCGTAATGCTGGTTTGGCCGCAGGTGACAGGGCTCATTGCAGGCACAGTTTTGTGCTTTCTTTTGTCCTATGTATCTTTCATGAAAAGAGAGATTCGTTCCAGATAAGTTCGGGATTTAATTTTCTTCTTGACATTAACTTTAAAATTCTTTACGATTTCGAACAGCTCATTTTACTTTTAGAATACTTTCTATTTTACATTAAACCAACTGGTAATACCTTATAATTATTATTTGTAGCAAATTAATTATTAAAACCAATTAAGCAGCTATTATTAAATTACTATTTAGTCGAATATCAAAAGGCGGATAATTACATCAACAATCTGTTGAGAATCAACGAATAAAGTTGATAACTTATTAATTTTCACTAAGGTTAGTTTGCAGGTTTTGACAAACTTTGCCAAAAACCTTGCAGACTATGTTACCAAGAAAAAAGACAAATCTCAATTAAGCTTTTATCGCACCTTTGAAGAGCAATTAAACCATAGCCATCCACTGTATATCCTGGCCAATACAATAGATTGGCAAATGTTTGAAGATGCTTTTAAAAAGCATTATAGTTCGAATATGGGCGCCCCTGCAAAACCTATTCGCTTAATGGTATCCTTATTAATTTTAAAACAGTTGCGAAACTTAAGCGATGAAAGTATAGTTGAGCAATGGTCAGAGAACAGCTACTATCAATATTTTAGCGGGGAAGAATGTTTTTGTAGCACAGCGCCATGTGTCCCAACAGAGTTAATTGAATTTAGAAAGCGTATAGGCGAAGAAGGAGTGGAATTGATTTTAAAAGAGAGCATCCGTATTAACGGGAAGGATGGAAAGGGAAAAACATTAAGTGGAGATAGTACTGTTCAAGAGAAAAATATTACCTATCCTACAGATGACAAGCTATACAAAAAGATAATCCATAAGTGCCAACTATAGCTGAAAAAGAAGACATTGAACTACGACAAAGCTATAAACGGACAGTAAAAAAATTAAGCATTATTCAACGGTTAAAACGCAGAAAAGGAGGAGAAGCAAAAGCCCGCAAAGCCAGTAAGAAGATAAAGACAATAGCAGGAAGGTTAGTCAGGGAAATAGAGCGAAAACTAGCACCATCAGAATTACAAAAATGGGGAACAGAGCTGTCACTTTATAAGCAAGTATTGATGCAAAAGAAAAGTGATAGTGATAAAATCTACAGTTTACATGAACCACAGGTTAAATGCTTTAGTAAAGGTAAAGAACATAAAAAATATGAATTTGGCAGCAAGGTATCAATCCTGGTTACACAAAAAACAGGAGTTATTGTAGGGGCGTTAAATTTTGACGAAAACCTGCATGACTCAAAAACATTAGATGCAGCATTAGAACAACATCAACGGTTGACAGGCATTGAAGCAGAGCATGTATATGTTGACAGGGGTTATCCGGGGCCAAAACAAATACGCAACACACAAATACATTTACCTAAACCAGACAAGATGATTACCCGGTCAAGAAGGGCAAAGCACAAACGCAGGGCAGCCATTGAACCTGTAATAGGACATCTTAAACACGACCATCGAATGGTCAGGAACTTTTTAAAAGGAAGTTATGGAGATGCAATAAATGTAATGTTAGCGGCTTCTGCAATGAACTTCAAACGGATGATGAACCTGTGGAAAACGGGTAAACATCTTTTGGCTCAATTTTTAAATGAATTATTAAAGCATTTTTTTATGTTTGCAGCTGACGGCAATAAATTGCAAAATCTAAAATATACTTTTTGAGGTTCGACTATTTATATTCATTTCTGTTAAGAAAAATTTCAGATTTAATTGTAAATTACATGATTGAAATTTTTTCAAAAAGTAATAAATTGTTTCAAAATCAGATTTTAAAAAATTAACTATGGACGAAGATATCAAAAAACCGGATTATCTGTTTGAAGTGAGCTGGGAGGTATGTAACAAAGTTGGTGGAATATATACAGTCATTTCAACAAAAGCTTTGACATTAGTTGAAGAATTAGGCAGTAATTATATGTTGATAGGCCCCGATGTATGGAGGGATGCTGCAATAAATCCGGAATTTGTCGAAGATAAAAAACTATTTAAATCATGGAGAGATAAAGCTGCTGATGAAGGTCTCCGAATTAAAATTGGCAGATGGAACATCAATGGTAATCCTATCGCTATTATTGTTGATTACACGACTTTTATCAATCAAAAAGACGCAATTTTTTCTACATTCTGGGAGACTTATAAATTGGATTCCCTTTCCGGACAATGGGATTACGTTGAACCTGCACTTTTTGGTTACGCTGCCGGCCGTGTAATTGAAAGTTTTACAAAATTCAATTTAAGTGTTAGAGAAAAAGTAGTAGCACAATTTCATGAATGGATGACTGGTGCAGGACTTTTATACTTAGAAACAAATATGCCCCAGGTTGCAACAGTTTTTACTACACATGCTACTGTTCTTGGTCGTGCAATAGCAGGAAACAATCAACCACTGTATGGACATTTAGATGAATTTAATGCTGATGCAAAGACATCTGAATTTAATGTAGTATCAAAACAATCACTTGAAAAAATTTCTGCTCAGAATGCCGATTGCTTTACAACAGTTAGTGAAATTACTGGCAGCGAGTGTGTGAAATTTCTTGATAAACCTGTTGATATTGTTACACCTAATGGTTTCGAAGATACATTTGTCCCTTCAGGTGATAATTTTGAAAATTCCCGGCAAAAGGCACGTACAAAATTAATTGAAGTCAGTGAATCACTATTGAACAGAAAAATTCCAAGTGATGTACTTTTGCTTGCAACATCAGGCAGATATGAATTCCGAAATAAAGGAATTGATCTATATTTAAATGCTTTATCAGAATTAAACAGACTTCATGATCTGAAACGCCACATTATAGCATTTGTATTAATTCCTGCTAATCACTATGGTCCGCGCAAAGATTTAATGAATAAACTCAAAGGACAGGAAAGTCAACCGTGCGACAGATGCGTATTAACGCACAACCTTCACTATGAAGAACATGATAGCATATTGAACCGAATGAAGGAAGTTAATTTATCAAATCAGGCTAAAGATAAAGTTTCTGTAATATTTGTTCCTTCATACCTAAACGGTGATGATGGCATATTCAATATACCTTATTATGAATTGCTCATTGGTTTCGACCTTACTGTTTTCCCTTCATATTATGAACCCTGGGGATATACACCGCTTGAAAGTCTTGCTTTTCACGTTCCAACGGTAACTACAAGCCTTACCGGGTTTGGCCTTTGGGTCCGCAAACAATTTAAAAATCCTGGAAATGGCATTAGTATAGTCGAACGCACCGATTCAAACGATCATGAAGTTGTTAGTGAAATTGTAAAATCAGTTTTTAGAATTGCTTCTCTCAATAGTCAACAAATGTTAGAAGCAAAAGAAAAGGCAAAAGAAATATCTAAAATTGCTCTATGGAAAAACCTTATTAATTATTACTATAAAGCATATAATTTAGCCATTCTTAAAGCTTTGGATCGATCAGTATCTGTAGTTGAAACTGAAAAAGTTGAGACATTATCGCCTTCAGAAAAAATATCTGTTGCTAATGCTCCTATTTGGAAGAGATTGCTGGTACAAAAAAATATTCCTGAGAAACTTCATGCTCTTGAAGAACTTTCAAAAAATTTATGGTGGTGCTGGAATTATGACGCTATTGAACTGTTTAAATCAATAGACCCTGCTCTTTGGGAGCAAAGTGAGGGGAATCCAATAGTTTTCTTTGACACTATTTCTTATGATCGCTTCCTGAGACTGGAAAAAGATAAAAATTTCATTAAAAGACTAAATGATATTTATAATCGGTTTTTAGATTATATGAAAAGACCAATGAAGCAGGGTCCAAAGGTCGCCTATTTTAGCATGGAATATGGTTTACATGATTCAATAAAGATATTTTCCGGAGGTCTGGGCGTTTTAGCCGGTGATTATCTAAAAGAGGCAAGTGATTCCGGATGTGACATTGTTGCTGTTGGCTTATTATACAGATATGGTTACTTCAAGCAAATCATCTCCGCCCATGGTGACCAGATAGCACAGTATGAATCACAAAAATTTTCAAAGACTCCCGTCCAACCCTTGAGAGATGATAAAGGCAATTGGCTTATTATTCATCTTGTTTTACCAGGACGCACGCTTACAGCTCGTATTTGGCTTTTAAGTGTTGGCAGAATTTCATTATACCTTCTTGATACTGATTTTGAAGATAATATAGAACAGGATCGCACCATTACACATCATCTCTATGGAGGAGACTGGGAAAATCGGTTTAAACAGGAATTGTTACTTAGGTATTGGAGGTATTCGTGCCCTTGATGCAGTTGGAATGAATTGCGACTTATATCATTGTAATGAAGGACATGCTGCATTTATAGGAATTGAAAGACTAAGAAAATATATTGTTTACCAGAATTTCACGTTTGCAGAAGCTCTTGAAATAGTCAGGGCATCTCAGCTATTCACTACTCATACACCAGTTCCTGCAGGTCATGATGCATTCGACGAAGATATGCTTCGTACTTATATCGGTCATTATCCAAGTCGGATGAAGATTTCCTGGAAACAATTTATGGCCCTGGGCAAATCGAATCCTGATGATCCTGCTGAAAAATTTTCTATGAGTTTCCTTGCAGCTAACCTTTCCCAGGAAGTTAACGGAGTAAGCGAATTGCATGGAAGAGTAAGCCAGAATATTTTTCATGCTCTATACAATGGTTATGCTCCGGAAGAACTTCATATTGGTTATGTTACAAATGGCGTGCATTTGCCTACTTGGACAGCAAAACCATGGATGGATCTTTATGAAGATACTTTTGGAAAAGATTTTTTTGCTAATCAAACCAAAAAAGAAACATGGAAAAAAATACAGGATGTTCCAGATGTGCAAATCTGGAAAATTCGAAATCATCAGCGGCAAATATTACTTGAATACATTAAGGAAAGACTTAAAGAAACCGGGGTTAAACGTCTTGAAAATCCAAAAATGATAGTTGAGATGAGTGAAAAGCTTAATAAGCATACGCTCACTATTGGATTTGCCCGCAGGTTTGCAACTTATAAACGTGCACATCTTTTATTTACTGAAATAGAAAGGCTGTCCCGAATTGTCAATAATCCTTCAATGCCCGTTCAATTTATTTTTGCAGGTAAAGCACATCCCAATGATAAAGCCGGACAGGATTTGATTAAAATGATTTCCGAAGTTTCAAAACGTTCTGAATTTATTGGCAAAATTATTTTCCTGCCCAATTATGAATTGAAGCTTGCAAAAGTACTGGTTCAGGGTGTAGATATTTGGCTAAATACACCTACAAGACCACTTGAAGCATCAGGAACAAGTGGAGAAAAAGCTGTTATGAATGGTGTCCTGCATTTAAGTGTTCTAGACGGATGGTGGGCTGAAGGATACCGCGAAGGTGCCGGTTGGGCATTACCTGAAGAAAATACTTATGACAATTCTGATTACCAGGATCAGCTTGATGCTGAAACATTATACAGCTTACTTGAAAACGAAATTACACCTCTTTTCTATTTTAGAGATGAAGAAGGCTTACCTACAGGATGGATAAAGTATATTAAAAATTCAATTGAAAAAGTTGCCTCAAATTTTACCATGAGCAGACAATTGAATGATTACGAAAATAAATACTATACCAAGCTCTATGCTCGTACATTGCAAATGAAGGAAGATGAATATAAAATGGCAAAGGAACTGGCAGCCTGGAAAAAACGTGTAAAAAGTGGTTGGGAAAGTATTGAAGTAGTCTCATTAAGTTATCCCGATATTATCCGTGAATCTGTAACTCTCGGGAAAAGTTACGATGGTGAAATTGTATTGGATCTAAATGAGCTTTCACCTGACGATATAGGAGTTGAAATAGTAATAGCCGATCTCATAGGTGTAGAAAATACTCCAATTGTTTCTTATTCTCAAGAATTTGTCCTGGATAAAGTTGAGGACAGGCTGGCATATTATAAGATTGATATTACACCAAAGCGTCCCGGAGTTTTTGATTTTGGAATCAGAATATTCCCTAAGCATTCTGCTTTACCACACAGGCAGGATTTTAATTATTTGAGATGGGTTGAATAAAAGTACTACTTTTCATAAACTGACTTTACAGGCAACTTTTTAAGCACCATAGCTGTCCTTGCCGGCAGATATAATGAAATATAGTTGGTTTTTAACGTTGTAAGCTGACCTTCAGATGTTGTATAATAAATCATGGTTTTGTCAATTCTGTTCTGTCCACCAAATTCCGAATCATCTGTTGTCAAAATAATTTTATATTTACCAAAATCGAAAGCTATTTTATAATTAGTAAATGACCTGGTTGGGTTCAGATTAAAAACAAAAAACCAATCATTCCTTCTATATGCAAGTACCTGGTCATTTTCATTAATATGCAACAGCGTTGGAAAGAGCACATCGAAACAACTAGTATTATTTGTCAACTCAAGCATAGCTTTATCAAAATCCTGTAACCAGTGATATTTTAATTTTGGGTCATCTGCAAGATTCCATTGGCGCCGGGCATATTTGAAAGACCAATTATTTCCTTCACGCGGAAAATCGATCCATTCAGGATGGCCGAATTCATTTCCCATAAAATTAAGGTAACCTGCTCCTGCTGTAGTTAGCGTCATCAAACGTATTATTTTATGCAATGCTATACCCCTGTCAATTATCAAACTTACACTTTCTTTATTCATGCTGTAATACATTTCCTTGTCAGTAAGTCTGAAAAATATGGTCTTATCACCTACCAATGCCTGATCATGAGATTCTGCATATGAAATTGTTTTTTCATCTGCCCGATGACTAGTTAATTCACTATACAACTTATTTACATTCCACTTTTCATCTGGAAGTTCCTTTATTATTTTTATCCAGTAATCAGGTATGCCCATAGCTAACCGGTAATCAAATCCAAAACCACCGGAATCAAATGGTGCAGCCAATCCTGGCATTCCGCTCATTTCTTCAGCAATTGTTATAGCTTTGGGATGAGCCTCATGAATTAATTTATTTGCTAATGCTAAATAAATTATTGCATCTTCATCTTCGTTGTTATCAAAGTACATTTCATAACTTGTAAAATTACGGCTGAGTCCATGATCAAGATAAAGCATACTTGTAATGCCATCAAAGCGAAAACCATCAAACTTATATTCATCGAGCCAATATTGGCAATTTGAAAGGAGGAAGTGCAGTACTTCGGGTTTCGCATAATTAAAACATAATGAATCCCATGCTACATGGGTTCTTCTGTGGCTGGCATGGAAGTACTGGTAAGGAGTACCATCGAACATGCCAAGCCCCTCAAGTTCATTTTTCACAGCATGAGAATGTACTAAATCCATGATAATTGCAATACCCATTCCATGTGAAGCATCTATTAAGGATTTCAATTCATCCGGAGTTCCAAACCTGGAAGATGCAGCAAAAAAATTAGAAACATGATATCCAAAAGAACCATAGTAAGGATGCTCCTGGATAGCCATTAATTGAATAGTATTATAACCCAATTTCTTTATTCTTGGCAGAATATTGTCTCTGAATTCAACGTAAGTGCCTACTTTCTCTTCTGGAGTGCTCATTCCCACGTGAGCTTCATAAATAACAGGAATTTTATAAGCCGGTTCAAAATTTGGATTTGCCCATACAAATGGTTTTTCTGGATCCCAAATTTCGGCATTGAAAATAAGTGTTTTTTTATCTTGAACCATTCTTGTTCCCCAGGCTGGTAATCTATAGGCTTCTCCCACATTCCACTTGACAAGTAATTTATATCGTTGCCCATGATGGATTGAATTTTCAGGTATTTTTATTTCCCAATTACCATACTTTAACTTTTTTAATGCAAATTTTTGTTCAATATTCCAGGATGAGAAATCACCTACCAGGTATATCTCATTAGCGTTTGGGGCCCATTCACGAAAAACCCACCCGTCAGGCTCTTTATGAAGTCCAAAATATAAGTGCCCGGTTGCAAAATCCTGTAATTTGTGATTTCCACATAACAATTTTTCTTTATCCAGCATTTCTTTACGACGATGTATAATGACATCCTTAAATGGATTTAACCATGGATCCTGCTGAACAATTATTGGCAAGGGAACAGCCATAATGAATTTTTTATCGATAACGCTTTTTATAGACTTCTGCTAAAATTTAAAATATTATTTGCAATTTATAAAGAATCTATGTTTAATGCAATAAAATCAAATGATTTAGCATTTTCTCCAAATTATGTAATGTGAATTGAATATTTTTATAACAGATTTTAACTTTTTTAAATCAGAATTAAATTTAAAATTTATAATTCACTATAATCATTAATAAATCTTTATCAAAAGATAATATTTTATTAATTTTAGTAATTTAGCAACCGAACTGAATTATTGTCAAATTGAGAAGTATAAAATTCAACTAATGAAGTATTTGCAATGAGGCTGGCAACTATAATTTTTATATTTTTTATTTTAAAATCCATAACTTTTTCGCAGAGTTTAGAAATAATGGATAAAGAGCTAATAAGCAAAAATAAAATTAGTACTCAAACATTATTTGAATATGACTATGTAAAAGGTAAACCAGAGAAAAAAGGGACAAAGGCACGTATTGATAGTTTTGACACGCAGGGTAACAGGGTTGAAGAAATTAACTATCGTGCCAGTGGCTCAATTCACTATATTGTTACTTATAAATATGATGTTTCAGGTAATAAGACCGAATATTCAAAATATTCTGGGGATGATAAAAAACTAAACTATAAGCAAAGTATTAAATTCGATTCAAAAGGTAATAAACTTATGGAAAACGGATTTAATGGTATTGATAGTTTTAAAATTGTTTATAATTATAATAAAGCATTTAGATTGGCAGAGGTTAATTTTTTTCTTCAGAATAAGCTTGATGAAAAAAGAGTTTTCAAATATTCAGATAATAATGCTGATTTAAAAGTTTTAGATGGTTCAGGAAATTTAAAATTTACTCAAAAAAATATTTACAGTTCATCAGGAAAATTGCTTGAAGAAACACGTTATGAAATAGATAATTCAATTTCAAGAAAAGTAGTTTATACATATGACAACAATGATAACTTGACCTCAGAGACAAAATACCTTAGTGGTAAAATGGTCGGTAAAATTACCCGAAAATACAACGATAAAGGACTTGCTTTCAGAAGTTTACCAGGAAAACCTGAATGGACAAAAGTATCTGGCAAATAAATATTCCCATGACGACAATAACTGGTTGATAGAGGAAAATTCTCGCAATGATCCAAAACAAGATTTTACTCGAAACGTCTATACTTATGACGAAAAAGGTATTTGTAAAACAATTGACAGTTACTATTCCGATTATAAAAAACAAGTTCTGAGCGTATTTCTGTACACTTATTATTAATTGTTCAGAGAGTTAGTTGGCTGATTTAACTGATTTTTATTTACTTAAATGATATTATTTTCTCATTCTTACTATTCAATTTTTTTTACTTCTGTCTTAATCTCCTATTGCAATTATTTTAATACACATTAAACATCAAACCAAAAGTAGTTCTTTTAAAATCATACCAAAAAACATTTCCAATATATGTAAATCCTATTACCGGACGGTCATTAATAAAGCCAGCTTTTAGTGACATTTTTTTTACAATTTGATAATAAAGGCTGCAATCAAATTGATCCGTATAATATGGATCTACATAGCTTGAAATGTTCCATATATGGCTTTAAATAGAATGCGTTAGGGTGTGACTTACTGTAATAATAATATAGGTATGAGACACCCGCATAAAAAGAATGATTGAAATGAAATCCCGCAGATATGCAGGCCCCGTAATTTAAAAATAGTTGATTTGAACTTTCATCAGACTTCATCAAAATAGCGATAATAAAAGACCGGGCTGGCAGTAATGCCAAACCGGTTATTTGCAGTTTTATAAAGACGAAATGGAAAAGCAAAGCGGCCATCTGTAAAACTTTTATGTCTATTAACTTCTGCATAAAAAGCGTAATTATCTTTTAAAAGAGATATTAACCCAACGCCTAAATAAATAGTTTTTAAAAATGGAAAATTAAAGTTTAATACAGGTATAAACCGCTTTTTTTTATTAAAATCATCCTGGTTTGTTAAATATCCTTGTGAAAAACTTTCAAAATAGTACTTTGGCTCAATGTTTTTAAAACATGATAAATTGATTTCAGGTTTATCTTCTTTTAAATAATTAAGTGCATATTTTCTTTCGCCAGTAAAGCATCTGTCAGCGCTATCATTGTGCATATAGCCTCTGAAACGGCTGGAATATTTGCTTCCTGAGAATTTAAGAAATTCTGGAATAGTAAAATTTAGCAGAATCAATATTAGAAATCTGCTCCCACATCTGACCTTCTAAGAAATATACATCGGTGTATTTATATGCATCAGGATATGACCTTTTAAGTTCATTAACAAAAAAAATTTGCAGCAGAAAATTCTTTTACTGACAAACTACTTATTATGCCTGAATATAAATTCACCAAATCCGCATCTTCACTTAAAATAAGTAGATCATTTTCTTTAATCCTTTTAATATCAAAATACATTTTACTTGTATCTAATGAAATTAAAAAGCTATCAAAATTAGATTTGTCAATTAATTCAAAGTTTTTGTTTCTTAATGGAAGATTCGCTCCCTGATATGGATAACTATAAAAACCATTTGCTTCATCATATTTAATTTTCTTTACTTTTAGTTTAAAACTGCATGCAGAAAAAAGCAGACTGCAAATAATTACATAAGATAAGAAACTTAAAATAATTTTATACGTGCGGCAATATCCCATTATAATGCTTTTGAAGAAATCATAAAATAGAGCAAATTTTGTCCGTTTGTTCCTTTACAATGTATGAAATAGTCCGGATTTTTTTAAATTCAAAATTTTCTGACATTAATATATGCACCTTTGTAACTTAAACAGGATTTAAACATTTAAAGTATATTTACATTCCTTACATTGATTTAAACTTTGGACTTCAAAAATAAATATTCTACTGGTTTTGCAATGCATTTATAAATATGAAACATATTGAATCGTATCGAAATTTTTTATTATAATGAAAATTCTTGTCACAGGAACTGCCGGATTTATAGGATATCATTTGGCGAAAAAATTATTGGAACGGGGAGAAGACGTGGTGGGTCTCGATTCTATTAATGATTACTACGATATTAATTTGAAATATGCGCGCCTTAAAGAATCAGGGATTCAGAAAAAAGAAATAAAATACAATTCCATTATTAAAAGCAAAAAATTCGACAATTACAAATTCATAAAACTTAATCTTGAAGATAAAGAAAACCTTGATCTGCTTTTTAAAAAAGAACATTTTGACAAGGTTTGCAACCTGGCGGCCCAGGCCGGAGTGAGATACAGTCTTATAAATCCTTATGCCTATCTGCAAAGTAATATTTCAGGATTTCTTAATATTCTGGAATGTTGCCGCGAATATAAAATTAGAAACCTTGTTTATGCAAGTAGTTCCAGCGTTTATGGATTAAACGAAACTTATCCTCTTTCAACACATCATAATGTTGATCATCCAATTAGTTTATACGCGGCAAGTAAGAAATCAAATGAACTAATGGCTCATACTTATAGTTATTTATTTGGCGTTCCTACAATCGGGCTAAGATTTTTTACAGTTTATGGACCATGGGGCCGTCCGGATATGGCACTTTTTATTTTTACAAAATCTATTTTAAATAATCAACCCATTGAAGTTTTCAACAATGGCAATATGGAGCGTGACTTTACTTATATTGAGGATATTATTAACGGAGTAATTCTTACAATTGATAATCCTCCAATGCCAAATGATGCATGGACAGGCAAGTCACCAGAGCCTTCAAGTTCAAAAGCTCCCTATAAAATTTATAATATTGGAAATAACAATCCTGTCAAACTGACTGATTTCATTAAAGCTATTGAAAATGTTACTGGTAAAAAAGCTACTCTGATTCTCAAACCAATGCAACCAGGCGATGTCGTCAAAACATGGGCAGATGTTAATGATCTTATTAAAGATTTTTCTTATAAACCGCAAACAAATATTTATGAAGGAATTAAAAACTTTTATGAATGGTATAATTCATATTATAACGTCTGAAGTTTCTGTTTATTAAAAAGAACTTTTTTAACAAAATAACTAAATGAAGATTTGTTAATAATCAAATATATAACAGAATTAATTATCATGGCAAAAGCTTAAGATTTGATCCCTTATTAATTTCAAGAGAATAACAAAAGTCAACAATATTGTACCAGTTTACATAGTTTTTATTTTGACCACATGCAAAAACAAATGAATTGCAGTCTTAAAAATATGATATGGTTAAAGTATTTTCTATATTTGATTAACAGGGAAAAATAAAGTTTTACAAAATGAAAAATTTTGCATTAATAGGAGCTGCAGGATATATAGCAGTCAGGCATCTAAAGGCCATTAAAGAAACAAATAATAATTTGATAGCTGCATTAGATAAAAATGATAGTGTTGGAATACTTGACAGCTATTTCCCAAATGCAGATTTTTTTGTAGAGTTCGAAAGATTCGATCGTCATATTGAAAAGTTAAAAAGGAATGACACGAAAGTTGATTATATCTCAATTTGTACTCCCAATTATTTACATGATGCTCACATCAGGTTTGCATTACGTAACAATGCTGATGCAATTTGCGAAAAACCTTTGGTATTAAATCCATGGAATATAGATGCTCTGGCTGAAATTGAAAAGGAGACAGGAAGAAAGATAAATACTATTTTACAACTTCGCCTCCATCCTACAATAGCTGAACTTAAGAAAAAAATTGATGCTGATAAATCCGGGAAAATTTACGATATAGATTTAACATACATTACTTCTCGCGGACATTGGTATTTTACCAGTTGGAAAGCCCAGGAAGAAAAATCCGGAGGAATTGCAACTAACATTGGTGTACACTTTTTTGATATGTTAACCTGGATATTTGGTGATGTTAAACAAAATATTGTTCATGTATCTGAACCAAAAAGGGCTACAGGTTTTCTTGAATTAAAAAAAGCTCGCGTGAGATGGTACATGAGTATTGATTTTGAAGCTTTGCCAGAAGAACTAAAAGCGAAAGGTCAACGTACTTTTCGTTCTATAACCATCGAAGGAAAAGAATTAGAATTCAGTGAAGGATTTACTGATCTTCATACGAGAACTTATGAAGAAATTCTAAAAGGTAATGGCTTTACGGTCGAATCATCCAGAATGAGTATTCAAACTGTTTATGACATTCGACATATTAAACCAATTGGATTAACAGGTGACTATCATCCCTTCGCTAAAAAAAATATTGAATTTCACCCGTTTCATAAATAAACCAAGATTATAATTTTATGTTTAAAGATTTAATCGACAAAAAAAAATCTATTGCAGTAATAGGCTTAGGATATGTAGGCTTGCCTTTAGCATTGGAATTTGCCAAAAAATTCAAGGTTATTGGATTTGATATCAAACCCGATAGGATCAAGTTGTTGAAAAATCATATTGATCCCAGCAAAGAATTAAAACCTGAGGAATTTGAAAACACTGATATTCTCTTTACATCAGAACTTGAAGATCTAAAAAAATCTTCTTTTTATATTATTGCAGTGCCTACGCCAATAGACGAATATAATAATCCTGATCTTAAATTATTAATTGCTGCCACAAAAACAGTCGGCGCTTCTTTAAAAAGGGGCGATTATGTTATATATGAATCGACGGTTTATCCAGGCTGTACTGAAGAAGATTGTGTACCTGTATTAGAAAAACTATCTGGCCTAAAATTTCAGGATGAATTCAAAGTCGGATATTCTCCTGAAAGAATAAATCCAGGTGATAAAGAACACACGCTCACCAGGATTTTAAAAATAGTTTCTGGCTGTGACCAGGAATCGCTTGACGAAATTGCAAAAGTTTATGGGGAAATTATTAAAGCAGGTATATACAAAGCTTCAGCTATAAAGGTTGCAGAAGCTGCAAAAATAATTGAAAATACCCAGAGAGATGTAAATATAGGGTTAATGAATGAATTGTCAATAATTTTTAGCAAAATGAACATTAATACTTACGACGTATTGGATGCAGCTGGCACGAAATGGAATTTTTTGAAATTTTCTCCCGGATTAGTCGGAGGTCACTGTATTGGAGTTGACCCGTACTATCTTACTTATAAATCTTCCAAACTTGGTTACCATGCACAAGTAATTAATTCCGGCCGTTATGTAAATGATTCAATGGGCGGTTATATTGCCAAACAGTCAATTAAAATGCTTATAGCTGCTGATAAAGAAATTAAACCAGCCAAAGCTCTTATCATGGGTATAACTTTTAAGGAAAACGTGAGCGATATCCGCAATTCAAAAGTTGTGGACATTTACAAAGAACTTAAGTCGTACGGCTTGCATAATATTGATGTTATAGATCCTCACGCTGATGCTCATGAAGTCGAAGCTGAATATGGAATAAATATTTCACAAAAACCAGGTACAGGGTACGATTTGATTATTGCTGCAGTAGCGCATAAAGAATATGATTCTTTAAAAGATGAGAATTTCAGACAAATAGTCAATAAAAAATTTGTCCTAATAGACATTAAAGGCATCTATAAAAACAAAGTAAATAGCTATCTTTATTGGAGTTTATAAATTTAAAATATTTTCTTTTAGAAGAAATCGTATCATTCTAAATTCATTTGTACAGAATTCTAAGCAGTAAAAATTAACTATCAGGATTTTTTACTTATTTTAATAATCCAAGTGATTTATACCAAACAAACTTTTTGTTAAAACATTCATTAATTTTGAAAGATATATTTTCAAATCATGAACGTCAAAAAAGCAGTCATAACAGCAGCAGCAAGAGGAGAACGGTTATATCCTGTATCCGATACGGTTCAGAAAGCCATGCTCCCGATAGTAGACATAGATGGAATAAACAAACCTATTATCCAGATTATAGCTGAGGAAGCATTCTCAAGTGGGGTTGAAGAGATATGTATTATTTGTGCACCGGGAGATGAAAAGCGGTATCTCGAAAATTTTAAATCTTTACATTCAACCCTGTTAAAAGCCTTTAAACAAAACGAATGGGCACAGATACAGGCATCAAGTATTAAAAATTTGCTTGATCGGGTGAGTTTTAAAGTTCAGGAAAATCCAAAGGGATATGGCGACGCTGTTTATCTTGCAAAAGAATTTGTCAAAAATGAACCTTTCCTTTTGCTTTTAGGTGATTATTTATACGTTTCAGACATTACGGATAAACGTTGTGCTCAACAGTTAATCGAATTGGCGGTCAAGGAAGAGTGTTCAGTATCTGCAGTAAATCCTACTATTGAGCACCAAATAAACAAATATGGAACGTTAACCGGAAAGTCGGTATTAAATTACAATGGTGTTTATCAGATTGAAAGAATAATAGAAAAACCTTCTGTCAGCCAGGCAGAAATTGAACTGCAAACACCTGGTCTGAGAGCAGGATATTATCTTTGTTTTTTTGGAATGCATGTATTTAAGCCTGTAATATTTGAATTTATAGAGGAGTCAATTAAATCGAAAAAGAATGATAAAGACAATATTTTGCTTACTCCTTTTCAGCAGGAACTTGCCAATTCTGATAAATACCTCGCATTGGAAATGAAAGGTTCGCGTTATGATACAAGCAAAAAACTTGGGTTAATGCAAGCACAGATTGCACTTGGTCTTGCCGGTTGTATTAAGGACGAAGTTCTTTCAACTATTGTTCATATTCTAGCTGAATCAGAAAAGAGAAATCCTTAAAGTAAGTAATGTCAGAATCGTGAACATTCTTTGAACATATCTTTGCGATCCTTTACGAGAAATATTATAAATAAATGAATATTTTCATAAACACAATTACATCCTCAATTCCTGAAATTCGAAATAAATCATTTCATGATCTTTGCAAAGGTTTATCTGTTTCGGAATTGGTTGCAAATTTTGCTGAACTGGACAAATTTCGAAAGACCACTCAAAATCTTTACGAAAGAGTAAGAGCTTGCATTTTTTTATATGCCTGTTACAGATTTTTTTTAATGGAATCAAATCATGTAGAAGATTCGGGACACATACCGGCAGAAGGATACAATGATTTTCTAAAACGCAATTATGAAAAAGCTATCACAAGCTTTTTGTCAGAGATAAATAAAAACGGACAAAACTCGAACATTTTCAGTTGCCTTGCTGAAAGTTACCACCAGCTGACTTTTCAGATACTAACTGAACAAGTTCGTAAAAGCGTGCGGTCAAGTTACGGAAATCAATGGATGTTTCGCGTTGGGCACTATGATGAGCATCCTTTAAAAATTCATCCTAAACTTCTGTCAAGAAATGAAAATACTGAACTTTTCCCGGTCCTTCAGGAAATAACTCCGGTTCGTTTGGATTTGACTCACAGTGCATGGTCGGATATTTTTTTCCTGGGAATGGATTATCCCGAAGGAGCAAGAGTAATTAATATTTCCGTTGATCTGGGCGTATTCGGGCGAGATCATGAAATTAAACCGCCACTTGAATCTTATGTGCGTGTCATTTCTGAACCCGTTATCAGGCTTACTTCACTTGATTTGAAAGACACCAAAGATATTTCGGAACTTCCGGATTTGTTTAATTTTGGAAACGATTACCTGAGCCTTTTAAAAGCAGCGATAATTGCATCAGGTCTTATTCCACCATCATATGAAGGAACAAACCATACCGTTAAAAACATATTGGACAGGTTGATTTCACCTGGTTGCGGATTGGAACTGGTAACTAAAGTTAATGATATACCAAAAGGATCAAGATTGGCAGTTTCGACCAATTTGCTGGCTTCAATGATCAGTGCCCTGATGCGGGCAACTCAGCAAACAAAGTCACTTGAAGGCGATCTGACTGAACAGGAACGCAGGCTGATTGCATCACGAGCTATTTTAGGAGAATGGTTAGGTGGTTCCGGTGGCGGCTGGCAGGATTCCGGAGGTATTTGGAATGGTGTAAAAGCAATTGAAGGTGCTTTCGCAATAATCGGCGATCCTGAATATAACATCAGTCGAGGATGCTTATTACCAAAACACAAAGTGTTAACAGATGAAAATCTTCATCCGGATTTTGAAAAACACATTACATCGTCATTGGTTCTTATGAATGGTGGAATGGCATCCAACGTAGGGCCAATTCTTGAAATGGTAACAGAAAAATATTTATTACGTTCGCAAAATGAGTGGTTGGGAAGGCAAAAAGCAAACCTCATATATGACGAAATTTTAAATATCCTAAAAATCAACAATATTAAGAAACTGGCATCGCTAACAACGCAAAATTTTGAAGGTCCAATAAAAACAATAATTCCGTGGGCCACAACGCATTTTACTGAAACTATTATTGAAAAAGTGAAACAATCTTTTGAATCCGATTATTGGGGATTTCTTATGTTAGGCGGCATGTCAGGCGGAGGGATGGGAATGTTTGTCAATCCGGATATTTACGATAAAGCTAAAAATATAATATTAAAAATACTTCAGGATACCAAAAATGAGATGTCAGAGAGCCTTCCATTTGCTATGAATCCGGTAGTTTATAACTTCAGCATAAATAAAAGAGGTTCAATTGCAACTTTATTTTCAGGAAACAAGGCTCTTATGCCTGGAATTTACTATTCGTTCCATATACCATTACTTGTTCAAAATAATCCTGGCAAACTTTCAACCATCAGAAAGAAAGAACTGGATATTGCAACATCATTGAGTTTAAGCGACAATAGTTCATTCCAAATGTTACGTTCTATTGTGACCAAGTTATTTAATTTTTCAACAGATACGGGAACTGATCAGAATAAAACACAGAATGACTTAGCAGAAAAAATAAAAAGAGAAAACGGTTTTGATTATATTCAACATGAACAAATCAGGCAGGATCTCTTAAAAGGCAGAATAGGACTATCTAGAAACCGTTTGCCTGCAGAAACAATAATAGAAGATATTAATAGTTCGGATATTCATTTTTTAAATAACATTACAGATAACGGCAATATTGGTGCAAAAGCTATTTCTTCCGGGAAAGTTGCTGAGATGTGTCTTGCTGCTGGAGTTGGCAGCAGATGGACACAAGGTGCCGGTGTTATTAAAGCCATTAGTCCTTTTATTGAAATTAACGGAAAGCACCGGACATTTCTTGAAATACATTTAGCTAAAGCAAAAAAAACTGTTTTAGATTTTAAAGCCGATCTGCCATTCATTGTTGCAACAAGCTATCTTACTCATGAGCCAATTGAAAATACCCTGAATAATACAAAAAAATACGACTATCAGGGTGATGTTTATATTTCTCCGGGCAAGTCGATAGGACAACGTTTCATTCCCATGGAACGCGATTTAAGATTCCTGTGGGAAGAAATGGCCCAGGAACAACTCGATGAAAATAAACAGAAAGTCCTGGAAGCAGTTCGCGAAGCTTTGATAACCTGGGCTAAAAATAAAGGTGAAAGCTCTGATTATGTTGACAATTTAGCCCAACAACGTTTGAATCCACTAGGACACTGGTACGAAGTACCGAACATGTTAAGAAACGGAATTTTGGCAAGGCTGTTAAAAGAACATCCTGCTTTGGAAAATATAATGTTACATAATATCGATACTCTTGGTGCAGATATTTCACCGTTGGCTTTGAATTATCACATAAAATCAGGAAATGCGATTACTATTGAAGTAGTTTCCCGGCGCATGGACGACCGTGGCGGAGGTCTTGCAAAAATTAATGGTAAAATTCGAATTCTCGAAGGATTGGCTCAGCCACATGATGAGGATGAATTGTCCCTGAGTTATTATAATACAATGACTACCTGGATAAACATTGACAAATTGCTTCAATTATTCAAACTTACCCGATCCGACTTTGTTAAAAGAACTGATGATGAGATCGCTGAAGCTGTCAGACAAATCGCGCGTCGAATACCTTCCTATGTAACTATCAAAGATGTTAAATATCGCTGGGGACATGGACAGGAAGATATATACCCGGTAGCTCAAATTGAAAAACTTTGGGGCGATATGAGTGCCCTGCCCGACCTTCAATGCGGATACCTTGTTGTACCGCGTCTTCGAGGTCAGCAATTAAAAGATCCTGCTCAGTTAGATTCCTGGGTTAACGATGGAAGCAAAAAGTATATTTCTTCTTTATGTATATTTTAAAATGTCATCCTATTTTTAAAGAGCCGCTGCATTTGAAATATGATTATATTTGTAACAGCTTATGCATAAACCAATAAAATAATCAGGTGAAAGAAATAATTATAGAAGATAAAAAGTTCAAATTATATATTAAACAAAAACAGATAGAAGCCGAATTAAAGAGAATTGCTTTTGAAATTACACGAGATATCTCAGAAAAAAAACCACTATTCATTTGTTTGTTGAACGGGTCTTTTATATTTGCAGCCGATTTAATTAAGAAGCTCGATTTTAATTGTTCAGTTTCATTTGTCAAACTTAAATCCTATTTGGGAAGTAAAAGTTCAGGTATGGTTCAGGAAATTATTGGACTGAATGAGTCTGTTGAAGGCAGAACAGTGGTAGTAATAGATGATATTATTGATACAGGAACAACATTATTTTATTTTGTAAATCAATTAAAAGAGAAAAAGCCTGCTGAATTAAAAGTTGCATCAATGTTCTTAAAACCTGATGCCTGTCAATGCTCACTCAAAATTGATTATTTGGGAATGAAGATTGAAAATAAATTTGTTGTAGGATATGGTTTAGATTATAATGGTTATGGTAGAAATTATAAGGATTTGTATAAAATGATAAATAACTAATATTTTAACAATTTAATAATTAAAAAACGTTATGCTTAATATTGTATTGTTTGGACCTCCAGGTGCAGGAAAAGGAACACAGAGTGAAAAATTGATAGAAAAGTATCAATTGGTGCATCTTTCAACCGGTGATATTTTACGCGCAGAAATAACAAATAAAACAAAACTTGGAATGGAAGCGAAATCATTTATGGACAAAGGTGCTTTAGTTCCAGATGAAGTAGTAATTGGTATGATTGCCTCAAAACTTGATGCAAATAAAAAAGCCAAAGGTTTTATATTTGATGGTTTCCCACGTACAACCTCACAGGCAGAGGCGTTGGATAAATTACTTTCTGATAGAAAAATCCCTATAACCTGCATGCTTGCGCTTGAGGTTGAACATGATGAACTGGTTAACCGTTTATTAAACCGGGGTTTAACAAGTGGCCGCAGCGATGACCAAAATCCTGAGATTATTGAAAACCGTATAACCGAATACAATAATAAGACTGCCCCTGTCATTAAGTTTTATAATGTACAGGGTAAATTTCATGGCATAAAAGGTATGGGAAGTATTGAAGAAATTTTTGACAGATTATGTAGTACAATTGAGAAAGAGCAATTTTAAAGAAGTTGTGAATGGAGAAGATGTGAAGATGAGAAATAAGAAAATCTAAAAATACTATAGATTAGAAAAATTGAATACCAAATATTCATAACTTTAATCTTTATATTTCTAACTCTTAACATTTCACAACTCCACTATTCACGTCTTCACAATTCACAACTTTACAATTCTAATCTAAATGAACGATAATTTCATAGACTACGTCAAAATATTTATCCGTTCGGGGAAAGGCGGTGCCGGAAGCGCACACCTGCACAGGGAAAAATTTATTCCAAAGGGTGGTCCTGATGGAGGTGATGGAGGAAGAGGCGGTCACGTTATCCTTAAAGGCAACAAACAACTTTGGACTTTATTGCATCTAAAATACAGAAAACACGTTCATGCTGAAAATGGCCAAAACGGAGGCACAACACAGAAAACCGGAGCTGAAGGTAAAGATATAATACTGGAAGTGCCTTTAGGTACTGTTGCAAAAAATGCAGAGACCGAGGATTATCTTTTTGAAATTACAGAGGATGGGCAGGAAAAAATAATTGTACAGGGTGGCAGGGGCGGATTGGGTAATACACATTTTAAATCGGCCACACTGCAAACTCCAAGATTTGCTCAACCTGGTGAGCCCGGTATCGAGGGTTGGTTTATCCTGGAATTAAAAATTTTAGCTGATGTTGGCTTGGTAGGATTTCCCAATGCCGGTAAATCTACCTTATTATCCGTTGTATCTGATGCAAAGCCTAAGATAGCCGATTATCCATTTACAACACTTGTACCAAATTTAGGTATGGTCTATTATCACGACGATAAGTCATTTGTAATGGCTGATATTCCAGGTATAATAGAAGGAGCAAGTGAAGGGCGAGGACTAGGTGTCCGATTTCTACGGCATATTGAGCGAAACTCAATGCTGCTCTTTATGATACCTGTAACAACTGAAAACATAATTGATGAATATAAGGTTTTGTTAAATGAACTGGATCAGTACAATCCTGAATTACTTGATAAAAAGCGTGCTCTTGCTATTACAAAGTGTGATTTGGTCGACAAAACTGAAATGAAAAAAATTAATCAGAAATTACCTGATATTCCCTTTGTTTTCATTTCATCATTAACGAATTTTGGAATAACTGAATTAAAAGATTTGCTTTGGAAAGAGCTAAATGAGAAGATGTGAATTGTGAAGATGAGAATAGAGAATAAATGAAGTTAAATAATGCGCTAATTATATCGCAACTCCATATTTTCATCATTCACATATACATGATTTACAACTTCATTTCAATTTTACAATTATGCTGGAATTTTTAAAAAACATAGATGCCCAACTTCTTCTTTTCATCAACGGTCATAACAGCCCATTTTGGGATTCCGTTATGTGGCAAATAAGCGAAAGAAATACATGGATACCACTTTATGCAATATTGTTAGGAGTCATTATCTATAAATATAAAAAACAATCATGGATTGTACTTTTGGGAATTATTGTTCTCATTGTTTTATCAGATCAGATTTCTTCAGGTATTATAAAACCATTGGTTTTGCGTTTAAGACCATCTCATAATCCATTAATTAATGAGCATATTCATTTCGTCAGGAACTACACAGGTGGTTTATATGGTTTTGTATCTTCTCATGCAGCAAATACTTTTGCATTGGCAGTATTTCTGTCATTTCTTTTCAAAAATAAAGTCTTCATATGTTGCATCCTTGTTTGGGCAGCAGTTGTTTCATTTAGCAGAATATACTTAGGTGTACATTATCCCGGTGATGTAATTTGTGGCGCATTACTTGGCGCAGGATTGGGATTTGCAGTTATATTTGTTGTTAATAAGATAATTGCAAAAAGAAAAAATAGAACGGTAAATTCCAAATAAGAATGACTCAAGAATCATTTCCTGACAATCATTTTTTATGTACTTGATAAATAATCTCCTTACCAATCCGTACTTCAATATAGCTGCTGAAGAATACCTGCTAAAGGAAAGCAATGATGACTTCCTGATGTTTTATGTTAATAATTCATCTGTTATTATAGGAAAACACCAGAATGCACTTGCTGAGACTAATATCAGGTTTGCTGTAGAATACAATATTCCAATAATAAGACGAATATCTGGCGGAGGTGCAGTTTATCATGATTGCGGAAATCTTAATTTTTCATTCATCGTTAATGGCAAAGAAGGTCAGTTGGTAGACTTTCGAAAATTTACAAAACCGGTAATTGAAGTACTTCAGAAATCAGGTGTTGATGCCCGTTTCGAAGGAAAAAGTGATATCAGGGTAAATGGATTAAAAATATCCGGTAATGCAGAACATGTTTATAAAAACAGGATATTGCATCATGGAACTTTATTAATCTCGACTGATTTAAAAAAACTTTCTGCAATATTAGATATTGATCCAAATAAATATAAAGACAATGCTATTAAATCTATAAAAAGTAAAGTTATAAATATTGATAATTTGCTGCAATCACCAAATAATCTAAAAGAATTGCAAAATCAAATTTTCGAATATTTTTTGAATATACAGGAGTCGCATGAATATTCCTTTTCAGAGATTGATATCGATAGAACAGAAAAATTGGTAACAGAAAAATATAATACCTGGGAATGGAATTTTGGTTACTCTCCTCGTTACGAATTTCGAAACAGTGCAATCATTAATAAAAAGGAATCTAAAATATTTCTTGTTGTAGAAAAAGGAATAATTAATTATGCTAAAATCGATGGATATAGTGAGCTTCAGGAAACCTTAAAAGGTATTCGGCATCATTATCAGGAAATTCACGAAATTTTAAAAAACTTGTTTCATTTAAATGAGAAAGAATTATCGGAACTGGCCTGGAATTTTTTTTAATAAAAAAAGCTGTGTGTCACACAGCCATTATTTCGGTTTCTTTTCGATGAAGTATTTCATCTACTTTTTTTGAAAAGTTGTCTGGTCTGTTTTTGCATTTCATCTTCTGCCTTTTTAATTTCATCTTCAGGCACACCTTCTTTTTGAAGCTTCTTGATTTCTTCTATTGCTTCACGACGCGAATTGCGGATACTTACTTTAGCATTTTCACCTTCATGTTTTGATTGTTTTACCAAACTATGTCTGCGCTCTTCAGAAAGAGGTGGAATATTAATACGAATCATATCTCCACTGTTTACAGGTGTCAGACCTATATTAGCTGCAAATATGGCTTTTTCAATCGGGTCAATCATATTTTTTTCCCAAGGCTGGATAACCAATGTCCGTGCATCTGTCGTATTAATATTCGATACTTGGTTCAAAGGCATTTTAGAACCATAGTAATCAACCATTATTCCCTGCAGCATATTTGGATTAGCTTTACCTGCACGTATTTTAGCCAGTTCATTTTCTAAATGAACTAAAGCTTTATTCATTTTATCTTTCGCATCGTCAAGATATAGCTGAACTTCTTCGTTCATAAAATTAAAATTTAATTGAAAGTCTAAATTATTAATTTTTCACTAAAGTCCCAATTTTTTCTCCTAAAATGAGTTTTTTAAGATTGCCCTGCTTATTCATATCAAATACAATTACCGGCAAATTATTTTCTTTACAAAGTGTGAGCGCAGTAAGATCCATGATTTGCAGACCTTGTTTATAGGCTTCATCAAAACTTATTTCATCAAATTTGACTGCTGATTTATCTTTTTCCGGATCTGCATTATATACTCCATCTACGCGGGTTCCTTTAAGCATAACTTCAGCACTAATTTCCACTGCTCTCAAAGCAGAAGCAGTATCGGTAGTAAAAAACGGATTGCCGGTTCCGGCAGTCAAAATAACTACATCGCCATTTTTCATAGCCTCAATTGCTTTTTGATTACTATAGCCTTCTCCTACTGGCTCCATCCGGATAGCCGTTAATACTTTTGCAGATTTTCCTATACTTTCAAGTACCGATTGTATGGCCAGACCATTTATCACAGTTGCCAACATACCCATAAAATCGCCTTTTACGCGATCAAAACCTTTATCAACTCCTTTTAACCCTCTAAAAATATTTCCACCTCCAATAACAATACTTATTTGCACACCCTTGTCTGCAACTTCCTTAATCTGCCTGCAATAATCCAAAAGCCTTGTTTCATCGATTCCATGACCATGCTGACCTATTAATGCCTCACCACTAAGTTTTAATAAAATTCGTTTGTATTTAAGCATACATCATTATTTTGTTACGAATTCAAAAGTAATATTATTAGTTTAAAGAATGAATTGTGAAGTTGTGAATGGAGAATGAAAAAATACTGAAAATCTGAAGTTCTGAATATCTGAAAATAGTATCTCATCTTATTTCACAATACAATAATTCTGTATATTCCGTTTTTCATATCTTCACGATTCACAACTCCACGCTTCACATCCTCTATTTTAAACTAAACAACGCACACTTTTCGGTAAGTTCCATTTGTATTACCTCGAGGCAAAGCAGATTTATCAATATTTTTTCTGCTTCCTTATTTGTTAATTTTGAAATGCGTTTGAATTTTGATTGGGTTATATTTTTGTTTTCAGAAAGATAGGAAAGAAGCTTATTTTCATTATTTGTATATTCAATAAAAGTACCTCGAGGCTTTCTTTTTCTTTTCCATACTTCAATAAGAATGCGATTTGCAAGAATATTCTGGTCATTTACTCTAACATAAGCCATCCATTTCCCGTTTTCATCTTTTGCAAATGAAGGATTATTATTTTGAGATATTGAAACTTCAAGAACAGTTTTTTTGTCAATAATCCATTTTTTAACTTTAAATGGAATAGCAGGTTTGCAATACATATTCGCAGCGGCTTCAACCATGTAATACTCTTCATCAGAACGAACACCTGCAATAGCTCCGTTATCTTTCACTCCCACCAGGAGTTTTCCTCCATCGGTATTTGCAAAAGCAACCAATGTGCGGGCAATTTTTCTCGAGTCGCTAATCTCAAATTTAAAATCGAGCCGTTGGTTTTCACCCCCGGCTATTAAACGTTTTAAATATTGTTGTTCAGTATGTGCTAACTGATTCTTGTCCATTATTCCTTTAAAGTAGCTTCACGAACCCACATAGCTTCACGCCCAAGCATTTTAATTCCCATGACATAACCTTTAATTTTTAATACATCTTTACTTTTATCAAACCACATATAGCAATTATATGTCTTGCCATTTTCAGGATCATAAATTGTTCCTTTTCCCCAGATTTTGGAATCTTCAATATATTCAAAATGATTAATTATTTGGAGACCCAGAATTTTTCTGCTTTTTAATTTGTCATCCGGATTTTTAATATCCAATCTGTCTTTTTGATATCTAAGCCAAACCACTTTACCATAAAATTTCCCATTTGCTTCTTTATAAATCTGAATTTGAGTATTTCCTTTAAGCGTGCGCCAGTACCCGCAAATATCATCTTCTTGCGCCCATGTAAAGAACACGAAAAAAAGCAAATAACAAATTAAAACTAAAAATCGTTTCATGAGAAATTCATTGTACAAATTAATTTTAAAGTTAATGTAAGAAATAATAGTAACAAACCTATTTTTCCATAAATTAATAGTTTCTTTAACAAGAATATTTAAAACAACTTATTGCCGAAAAGCTTATTAAAAAAGGGATATAAAATAAATTCTCACTTTGTAAAATAACAGTTTTTTGTTCTCAAATCAATTAATAGTATTTTTGTTCACATAAGAAATAATTTTCTTATTTAAAGAGAATTTTCATGCCTGATGTTATACAGTTGTTACCTGAATCAGTTGCTAACCAGATTGCAGCCGGAGAAGTTATTCAACGTCCGGCATCTGTAGTTAAAGAGTTGGTGGAAAATTCTATTGATGCAGAAAGTACAAGTATTACAATTGTTATTAAAGATTCCGGCCGGACGCTTATCCAGGTAATTGACAATGGAAAAGGTATGTCTGAGACTGATGCACGTATGTCTTTCGAGAGGCATGCTACTTCAAAAATTC
The DNA here is from genome assembly GCA_963851385.1 of uncultured Bacteroidota bacterium. GTDB lineage: Bacteria > Bacteroidota > Bacteroidia > Bacteroidales > DTGW01 > CAWEFA01. Next base: position 105,741 of record CAWKPE010000018.1, read on the forward strand.
GTAAAGCAGATGATTTATTTGCAATACGTTCCATCGGATTTCGTGGTGAAGCATTAGCATCCATTGCAGCAGTGGCGGAGGTTGTTTTGCAAACGAAAAGAGAAGAAGACGAAATGGGTACCGAAATAGTCATCCGGGCAACAGAACTTGTCAGCCAGGAACCAGTTGCATGTAACACTGGTACATCTTTCTCTGTTAAAAATATTTTCTTTAATGTACCTGCAAGAAGAAAATTTTTAAAATCCGAAGCTTACGAATTCAGATTATGCATTTCGGAATTGCAACGTGTTGCATTGGCTTTTCCAAATATTGAATTTAAAATGCAAAACAACAATACTGAAATTTTGCACCTTACACCATGTAACTATAAACAACGAATTATTGAACTTTTTGGAAAATCGAAGAATCAGGATTTGATTGAACTTAAAACCAATACAAGTATAGTTAAAATCCGAGGATATATAGGTAAGCCTGAAAGTGCAAAGAAAAGCCAGGATGCTCAATTCTTTTTTGTGAACAATCGTTTTATGAGACATCCTTATTTTCACAAAGCAGTAATGAATGCTTACGAACGCCTTTTACCACCAAATGTTTCAACATCATATTTTATTTATTTTGAAGTCAGCCCTGAAAAAATAGATGTCAATATTCATCCCACAAAAACTGAAATAAAATTTGAAGATGAACAGGCCATTTGGCAAATTCTTCATGCAACCGTAAAGGAATCCCTTGGAAAATTCAGCATTGCACCGTCTCTTGATTTTGATACTGAAGCAGGAATTGAAATACCTGTACTTACCAAGAACACAAAAATTAACATTCCTACTATTCAAATAGATCCAAACTATAATCCATTCGAAACTAAAGATTCTTCTGATTACAGCAAGAACAAACCGGACAAGGATTATTTCAAAAATGATAACTTACAGCATTGGGAAAAACTTTTTACCGGATTCGAAAATGAAAATAAAGCAGCTCCAGAACCAGAAAATAAGAAGTTATTCGATGATGAAGAAAATCCGGTCAGAGCTATTACACCTAATATTTTGCAACTAAAAAATAAATATATCTTAAGTCCTATAAAATCCGGCCTTCTGGTTATTGATCAAAAAAGGGCACACGAACGTATATTGTATGAAAGATTCCGGAAAATGCTTTCAGAAAAAACAAGACAAACTCAGCAATCGCTTTATCCGCAGGTAATCGAACTAAGCGCCCAGGAACATAACCTGATAATTGAAAATATAGAAGAAATAAACCAGGGTGGTTTCGACGTACAGGATTTTGGAAACAATACAATTAGTTGTTAACGGATGTCCGGCTGATATCCCGAATGCAAATCCAAAAGAACTTATTGAAAGACTCATTGATGAATTACAAAATAATCCTCAACAAGCTGCAACAAAAGATTTAGATTATATGGCAATAATACTCAGTAAAGCATCTGCCATTCCTTATGGGAAAGAATTGACTTTAGATGAAATGCATGACTTAATAGATAAACTTTTTGCTTGTGCCAATCATAATAATAGTCCCGATGGAAAACCTATTTTATCTATAGTTCAGATGGAAGAACTGGAGAAGAAATTCAAGTAATGATTCTTCTATACTATAATTATTTCAAATATCTTTTTAAATTCATCCAACACAATTTTTGAAACATCATCAAACTCTACCTTCCTTCCAATTTCTTTTTCAATTGACGTTACGGCTTTATCTGTATATCCACATGGATTGATATGTTGGAAGTAATTGAGGTCGGTATTTATATTCAAGGCAAAGCCATGCATGGTAACCCAATGACTGCTGCGTACTCCGATAGCGCATATTTTACGTGTATTCCGGCCACTTTCTGCATCCAGCCAAACACCCGTCGCTCCTTTCATGCGTTCGCCAATTATTCCGTAATTGTAAATTGACCGGATGACAACTTCTTCAAGTTTATGGATATATTCTTTTAAGCCTAATCCGAAATTATTCAGACTCAAAATCGGATAACCTACCAATTGTCCTGGTCCATGATAAGTAATATCGCCTCCCCGGTTAGTATGTATAAACTGTGCATTCTTTGCTTGTAATTGAATAAATTAAGCAACAAGTTTTGCTCGTCTCCGCTTTTACCCAACGTATAAACATGTGGATGTTCACAGAAAATAAGATGATGAATCAAATCAGCATCATTGCGTTCTTTTTGCTGAAGCACTTGCTGAAACAGTTGCTCCTGCAAATCCCATGTTTCCTTGTAATCGCGTAAGCCAATGTCATGAAATTTTATTTGCTTCATTAATAAAACTTTTACTAACATAAAAAGAATTAAGAACAAAGATTGTTGATCTGTGATTTTTGAAGTTAAGACATTTCCAAATTGATCATTTTCCTTCTTAATTCAAAAATCTTCAATCTTTGTTCTGAAATTTTGTACCTGTTTTTCCGCATAATAAGACGATCTCACCAAAGGAGCACTTTCAATATGTTTAAATCCTTTTTCAATTCCAATTTTCCTATATTTTTCAAATTGTTCAGGTGAAATATAATCAACAACAGGAATATTTTCTTTTGAAGGTTGAAGGTATTGGCCAATGGTTATGATTTTACAACCTATAGCAATCAGATCATCCATGGTTTCGACAACTTCTTTCTCGGTTTCGCCCAAGCCAAGCATTATTCCGCTTTTTGAAGTAATACCAGATTTTGAGATGAATTCTATTACCTTTAAACTGGTTTCATATTTTGCCTTTGTACGAACTTGTGGAGTTAGTCTGCGCACTGTTTCGAGATTATGCGAAATGATTTCAGGTTTTGCGTCAATCACTTTTTGCAAATATTTTGTATTGCCCTGAAAATCGGGGATGAGCACTTCAAGTGTTGTTCCCGGATTAATTTCTTTAATTTTTATAATGGTTTCAGCCCAAAACGAAGCTCCATAATCCGGCAGATCATCACGATCTACTGAAGTAATAACGGCATGTTTTAATTTCATAAGTTTTACAGATTCTGCAATCCTTGATGGTTCGTTCCAATCGATCGGTTCAGGTTTACCGGTTGTTACATTGCAGAATTTGCAGGCACGTGTGCAGATGTCCCCAAGTATCATGAAAGTGGCCGTTCCCCTGCTCCAGCAATCGATCATATTAGGACAGTCTCCGCTTTGGCAAATAGTATGAAGCCCATGCTGATGAACAATATTCTTTACATTTTGGTACTCACCGCTTGTCGCAAGGCGTATTTTGAGCCAATCAGGCTTTCGTTTAATTTGCATTTTACAATTAAATATAAAATAAATTATATGATCTCAGAACAAAGATTTTTGATTTGTGATTTATGAAGTTAGTCTACGTAATAATCTGAGTTTGAAAACATATAATAAAATTCAAGCTATTCTTAAACAGTTGTTTTTTTATTCATGTTTTTCTCAGCTGTTTCAACACTTTTAACAAATATTGAAACAAGTTCGTTGCATTCTGTCATCAAAATGCCGACTTCAGAAATATTTTTAACCAATTTCGATTTAAGAATTATTCTAAGAGCTATGTGTGTTTCCCTTAATTCTTTCAGCACTATTTTAATTTTATGAATAAAATCTTTGCGAGATTCGGCGCTTTGTGCCTCGCCATAGTTTAAAGCAGAAGAAATGCTGCTTCTGACAATTTGATTTGAAATATGATTTCCGGCCTGATTTTTGGAAAGCAATTCAATAAATGCAATTACTTTTGCTGCAAAGTCAATTAACCTGTCTTCAAGCTGGTTTCTGAGTTTTTTTTCTTCCATCTTAAAATTATTCCTAAATTAAAAACCTTTAACCTCTGATCTGAATTCTTTTGTTTTACTTCTAAAATCAAAAATCATCATTCTCTATTCTGAAATCTTTTCTCTTCCTTGCATAAATGAAAAATCTATGTTTTGTAATCTTTTCATCATACAGCAATATCAGCCTTAATATGCGGATGCGGATCGTAGCCTGTGAGTTCAAAATCTTCAAATTTGAAATCGAAAATGTTCATTACTGAAGAATTTATTTTCATAGCAGGTAATGCACGCGGTTCGCGTGTCAATTGCAAACGGGCCTGGTCAAGATGATTATTGTACAGGTGTGCATCACCTAAAGTATGGACAAAATCTCCAGGTTTTAGATTCGTAACCTGCGCCATCATTATTGTGAGTAGTGCATACGATGCTATATTGAAAGGGACTCCAATGAAAATATCGGCGCTGCGTTGGTAAAGCTGGCATGACAATTTTCCATCCGCCACATAAAACTGAAAAAATGCATGACATGGAGGTAATGCCATTTTTTCCAATTCCCCAACATTCCATGCACTTACTATAAGACGCCTTGAATTTGGATTTGTCTTTATCATTTCAATTGTATTAGATATTTGATCGATATGTCGGCCATCTGCAGCAGACCAGGAGCGCCATTGATATCCATAAACAGGACCAAGTTCACCATTTACATCGGCCCATTCATCCCAGATGGACACTTTGTTGTCATGAAGATATTTGATATTGGTTTCACCTTTTAAAAACCAAAGTAATTCATGAATTATAGAACGTGTATGTAGTTTCTTAGTTGTCAATAATGGGAATCCTTCCTCAAGGTTGAATCTCATCTGATAACCAAAAACACTTAATGTCCCGGTACCGGTTCGGTCGCTTTTGGATTTTCCATTATCGAGAACATGTTGTAATAAATCGAGATATTGGTTCATGACAATTTATTATTGTTGATTAAAATAACAAAATTATCAAATCCAATTCAATGTTGTTTAATTAAGGAATCATATATTATTGGTCATACTTCGACAGGCTCAGTATGACCTAATTACAAGTCATCCTGAGCTTGTCGAAGGGTGTCTTGATGCTTAATTAAACGACATTGGAATCCTATTCTTAAAATTCATTTAATATATGTCATATTTTTCCTTACGGTAAATATAAAAGTTATTTTTTTCTCCGCTTTGTACAACCAAACTGCAATCATAGCCAAAACTATTCGCGGAAAAATAATCAGAGGCGCCGAAACACCTATGGAAACAAACAATAAAGTATCTTCAAGCAACGAATGACTTATTCCAATATGATGATTCAGCAAATCCGCATCCTTTAGAGGAAGCTTACCAGATTCAACCTGATCAAACATAATAGCCGAGCCATAAGAAAGACCAACTGTATTAGCGATAATCCATTGGAAAGATGTTTTTTCTGACAAACCCATTGGTTTCATAAAAGGAATAAATATCCTTGCCAGAATTTTCATAATACCAAATTCCTCCAAAATACTTTGAAGAAACATCAGCGAGACAACTATCAAAATAACCTTTAAACTAATTGACACTGATTCCCTGAACCACACTTCAAGCAGATTCAAGATTCCACTGAATTTGTAGATTTCAGAATGTGTGCCATTAGAACTTTTAGTTTCAGGAAGCAAAAGGTTGAAAAGGAAAGCAGCAACAAAACTAAACGTTATACGCAGAACAACCATTCTAATTGCAGATGAGCCGGTTTTTTTCTGAACGGCCGTTTCAAAAATCATATTGTGCGAAATGAGACACATAATTGCCAATATTGAAACTTCGCGCATATCTAATGGCATAGTACCTATAATTGGAATGGCAGTATAAATATTCAAAAATACACTGGTAAGGAATACAACTGCCGATTCTCCGGGAAGACCAACATAATGAAATAGTGGAGTGAGGTATTTTGCGAAATAACTTAATATCCCGAAGTATTGCATAAACATTACCGATAATGATACCGGAAGCATTATCCTGATCATCCACCAGGCAGCTTTTAATGCTTTAGGTAATGCATCATGTAAGCATTTTTTTAATCTAAAAATAACTGAAGAATTTTTCAAATCCACATTCAATATTAATTGTGCAAAGCAAATAAAAAAATCAAATTAAATTCTTTCATATTTAATAAATAAATTGAGAGAAAAAGAATGAATTAGTCAAATTATATAATCAATTATTGAGTTAATTGTTCACACCATTGTTGAAAATTATACAATTTCATTTGCTGGTTTATGTAGCTTATTTAATATATTTACGCAACATAAAAATATGTTGCTGTTGAGATACATATCAACTTTTGTATTGCTCCTAGCCGGAATAGGGCGATTGACAGGACAATCGGCCAATTTTACGGCTATTCCCATTGAAGGTTGTGACAGTATTCAGGTGAATTTCACAAACACTTCCATAACTGCAGGACTTGACGTAAGCTATTCCTGGGATTTCGGAAATGGCATTACCAGTACCAGGAGTTCGCCTTCACCTGTTTGGTATAATAAACCCGGTGTTTATCTGGCCAAATTGACAATGGTGCAAACAGACAATACTGATAACAAATTTTCACATATCGATACAATATTCGTCCGGCCACATCCCAACGCGAATTATTTTGTGGCTGATTCATTCCAGTTAGGAGGTCTTACGTATCGCTTTCTATCAGGTAAAGCGCCAACTGATACTATAACTTACCGTTATGTCTGGACGCTTTATAATGATTCATCAGGATCTTTAATATACAGTAAAACTCATACAACAGCAAATTGTATTTCACCAGGTCCCGGCTCCAGCCATATTAACAGAGATACTCTTATTTATAAATTTGCGCAATCAGGTTCATATGTCATGCGATTACAGGTTTCTGATTATTATGGTTGTGTCGATACTTTCCGGCAACGTTTTCTTGTTTCTGCACAATTAGTAATTCCTAAAGTTTTTACCCCAAATGGAGATAATATAGATGATTTCTTTATTGTGCAGACGAATGGAAGAACTGTTTTTTCATTTAAAGTTTATTCTATGACCGGACAACTCATCTTTAAGTCCGAATCTCGATCAATAATCTGGGATGGTAAAATGATCAACGGTTCAGCTGCATGGCCTGGAACGTATGTTTGCATAATTGAATCCGTTAGCGGAGAACCTGTAAAAAGACAAGCAGGATTTTTTATGTTGTTAAAATAAAAGTTCAAAGTTTTAATATTTCAAGTTTAGTAGCAGTTATTTACCATTTCTGCATATTATTTTTCCAACCAATTCTTTATTAAAAAATAAATAAATGATTCAAACTTCTGAAAAGCAATTTTCGATTATAGTAGTAATAGCACAAAATTATGCAATAGGTAAAAATAACCAGCTTTTGTGGCATATTTCTGAGGATTTAAAACGTTTTAAAAAGATTACTTCTGAGCATACGGTAATCATGGGGAAAAATACTTTTTATTCTTTACCAATACAACCATTACCTAAAAGAAGAAATATTGTAATTACTGATGTTCCAGGTGAAGAAATACCGGGTTGCGAAATGGCATATTCCATTGATGATGCATTAACAAAAGCCAATGATAATTCTGAAAATTTTATTATAGGAGGAGCATCGGTCTATAGACAATTCTTCCCAATTGCCCAAAAACTTTATATAACCAGGGTATATGAGAATGCTGATGCAGATGTTTTTTTCCCGATAATTAAAGATGACGAATGGAATTTAATTGAATCGAATCCTCAGCTTGAAGTCCATCCGGATGGCTTGAAATACGATTTCCTGATTTATAAAAGAAAATGACCTCACCTCCATCCAATCTTCTATAGGAGATGGAAGATTTATGCAAGTAAGAAATGATGAGATATTATTTGAATTAAAACCGATTTATTAATGGGCATCTCTAATAACTAAAATCTCAGATATAATAGATGCAGGTTTCATGATACAGGATGAAGTGAAATCGGGTTTTTTCTTGCATCCTGCATCCAGTATCTTTTAATAAAAATGAGTTTATAGAAATTCCCTAATGTAATATAGCATTATTGTATTATCGTCCTGTTGCCTAATTTCAGTGCGAAAGTCTTTTTCATAATATTCAGGTTCTGCACACGTAATTGCAACTCTTCCATCTTTTCAAAATCACCAGCCTGTTGAGCTTCAAAAAGCTGTAACTGGGTTTCACGTAAGGCAACTATTAGCTTTTTATTTTTAAATTCGATGATAATAGCCGGAACTGATTCTTTCAGTTTCATTTCTTCAGTTTCAAGATAAACCCGTCGATCTTTTTCATAAAGTTTTTTACTCAAAGTATGCTTCTTGGTGAGCAAATCAGCAACAAGAGTACTTACAGCATTATCAGGATGGTGTATAAAATATTTTTCATCTACGGACTGCTTTTGCATCATTAAATGTGCATATTCATCGAATATTTGTTTGTATATAGGATGCTGTAAATCGAGATCATCATTTTTAATTTCTGAAACAATAAAATTTCCTACTGTTTCTGTCTCTTTTGATTGATCTTTTTGATCGCTATCTAATAATAAGTTACCATAATTGAGTAACAATCTTATAATTTCACGCTCCTGCACTTCGCCTTCAAAATATTTTACAGCCGTGGGAACAGGAATTTCCTTTTTCTCAGCTATTGATTCTGGTAACTTCACCTGGTACTTTTGTTCAAACCTGTTTCGTCTTATCCTGTTAATTTCTGAATAAAGAATACTCTCTTCGGTTCGCAGCAATCCCGCACATTCTTTTACATAAACCGATCGGATGATGGTATCGGGAATAATTGCTATCGATCTCACGATATCTGAAATTAGAGACGCCCGTTTTACAGGATCATTTTTTGCTTCGTCCAAAAGAAGTTTTGTTTTAAAAAGCACAAAGTCCGATTCATTCTTTCCAATAAAATCGAGTACCTCAGAAGCACTGTGCTTATGAGCATACGAATCGGGATCTTCATTATCAGGAAGTAACAAAACTTTTACATTCAATCCTTGCTCAAGTACCATGTCTATTCCACGGATTGCAGCCTTAATACCTGCAGAATCACCATCATAAAGTATCGTAAGGTTATTAGTAAAACGCTTTATAAGTCTTATCTGATCCTCGGTGAGAGAAGTGCCTGAAGAAGCCACCACATTTTCAATCCCGGCCTGGTGCATCGAAATAACATCAGTGTAGCCTTCTACAAGAAAACATTTGTCATTTTGAACGATGCTCTTCTTTGCTTGGAACATGCCGTAAAGAACCTTGCTCTTGTGGTAAATATCCGACTCCGGAGAATTAATATACTTGGCAGCATTCTTGTCACTTTTCAGAATACGGCCACCAAATGCAATTACTTTACCTGCTATGTTGTGAATGGGAAACATCACCCTTCCTGCAAAACGGTCAAAGTGATAATTATCTCTTTCAATAGTAAGTCCTGTTTTAACGAGATAGTCTGTTTTGTATCCATTTTTAATGGCAGTTTCAGTGAAAGCCTCGCGTTTTTCAAGAGAATATCCCAACTGGAATTTCAGGATCATGTCATCGCGTATGCCACGTTCAGCAAAATAAGCCATTCCGACAGCTTTGCCCTCGGAATGGTTATGCAATATATCACTGAAATAATTGCTGGCATATTCAGTAACTATTAGAAGACTTTCCCTTTCGTTTTTCTGGGCAGCTTCTTCGGGTGATATTTCATGCTCAACAATTTCGATATTAAACTTGAGGGCAAGATAACGCAATGCTTCAGAATAGCTCAGATTTTCGTGCTCCATGATAAAATTCACTGAGCTGCCTCCTTTGCCACATCCGAAACATTTATAAATTCCCTTGGTTTGCGAAACGCTGAAAGAAGGGGTTTTTTCGTTATGAAACGGGCACAGACCGATATAATTCGTTCCTCTTTTCTTAAGCACAACAAAATCCTGCACAACATCCAATATTTGCGCCGCATCATAAATCCGTTCAACAGTGCCCTGATCTATCATCTAGTAATATTAAAATAGGAATGCTAAGGTAAGAAGGAATTGGGAGAATTTACAGATTTGAAGATTTGAAGATTTGAAAAATGTGATTATTAAGTGTTTGAATTATTTATTTATATTTGGATATGAAATAATGTTGGTAATAATAATTATTTATAAAATTAATAAGAAATTTAGATGTATTAATTACATATATACAATTGAAATTGGTATGATATAGGTAGTAATTACAAATATAAATAAGTTGTGTGAAATGCTTTTGCAAACTGCACACTAAATATTAATTTTTATATAGTGACTAATTATTTTACCAAAAATTTGTTATTTTGTATTTAATGAGTAGAGTAGAAATAAATATAAATCCACAAATTCTTCAATGGGCAAGAGAGGAAGCTGGTTTTGACCTTATTGAAATTGCTGATAAGGTTGATATTGCTACTGAAAGATATAAACTTTGGGAAAAAGAAGGGAAAAACATACCTTTAGGCAAGCTTAAGATATTAGCCAACTCCTACAAAAGACAATTAGCTGTTTTCCTTTTACCGACAGTTCCGAATAAAATTGCCAGACCTAAAGACTATCGAAATCTTAGCCCTTCTGATAGTATATTATCTAAGAAGGTCCTAGATGTAATTCGAGATGTCACGTATTTTACCGAGACTGCCATAGAACTGCAAGGTGAGACATATTGGAAAGGTAGATATGAGTGGTTGGAAAACGCAAAAGGAGAAATCAATGACAGTACCAGTTTTAATACCATACTTAGAGAACTCTTAGACATAAGAATTGAAGACCAATTGAATTGGCAAACGGATTCAGAAGCCTATCGGAAATGGAGACATGCTGTGGAAGACAGACTTGGAATATTAATATTTCAATTCTCAATGCCGATGGATGAAGTACATGGATTCTGTATAACAGATAAATTCCCTTATGCCATCGTTACAAATTCCAACCATAGTTACACAGGTAGGATATTTACAATTTTCCACGAAATTGCTCATATTATTAGACATCAATCTGGAATTTGCCTTTATGAAAAAGCTACTGAAAGACAAAAGGATGAATGGGAATGCAACGTGTTTGCAGGAAAAGTTTTAGCACCTGACAATCTGATAGAACGTACTGATGACCTAAAATTGATTGCACATTATGCATCAAAACTGAAGGTAAGCCGTGAAGTATACCTTAGAAGATTGAAAGAAGAGAAAAAAATATCTGAAATGAACTTTTTCAATCTTTTAAACCTAATAAAATCTACTTATAAGAAAGAGAAAAAGAAAAGTGGATTTGTAAAGCCTATAGTCAAAAGCAGAGCCACCAGAGGCGAAACATTCTTTAACATGGTCTTAGAAGCAGTTTACCATAATCAAATTTCTTATACAAAAGCATCAAATGCTTTAGACTTAAATATTTCTTCGCTACTGCATGAAGTCTGAAAATAATATATACTTTTTAGACAGTAGTGCTTTAATAACTGTTAACAGGTTTTATCCCTTAAAAGTTTTCCCTGAATCTCTGGAAATATATCGATGATTTATTCAAACAAAAGAGAGTATTCTCACATGACATGGTATTTGATGAAATTGTACCTACTTCTGGTCCAAAAGACGATATTGGCAAATTAATTGCAAAATATAAATCTACTTTCTATCCAATTACAAATAAACAAGGCCAATTAGCATTACAAATACTTGCAAATTTTCCTCGACTGATTGATCCTCGTGCTAAGAAAGACGAAGCGGATCCATGGATTATTGCTCTTGTTATTGAGAAAATGGAAGCTATAAATATTTTTGGAAACGCCTCTGATTTTGTGTTGGTTAGTGCGGAAAGTGAAAAAAGTGATACAAAAATTCCAGCTGTCTGTAATCATTTCAAAGTAAGACACATGAACCTTTTTCAGTTTTTCGATGACAATGGTTGGGAATTTGTGACTAATAAAAAAACCTAATTTTAAAAAAATAAAGAACACAGCACACAATACTTGAAATCAAAATTTTAATTTTATTAATATTATTAATTTAATTTCTTGTGGTTACACATGAAAATTTGCCTCTTAGTCATTACTGTTTTGTCAATTTGAAAATTTACTGCAATAGTTTCGCAAAATATACATTTAACCTGGCAACATGGAAATAGAAAAACAAATTGATGATGCAAATTCCAAATTCACTAAAGGAGAAAAAGCTAAACTTATTCTAATTTTTGTCACTTTAAGCCTAATTATATTGGTTATTATAAGTTTCAATATTTACTGGATTTGTTTAATAAGAAAATTCAATTGGTTGACAATAATTCTAACGCCGTTAATGCTTTTTTTTGCAACAATCATCGGTATTGTTGGCAGAAAATATTTCCTGGATTTAAAAAATGGTGTTGCAGATATTTACAATGGTCAGGTTAAAGAAAAATATTCTTCATCAGCATTAGATAATGATTACTGCCATTTCATAGTTGTGGGTTATGTCTCTCATCAGGTTGACCTGACAATTTATAACAAAATTAAAGCTGGCGATTTTATTACAATAAGAAAAACACCAATTTCAAATAAAACTCTTAATGTGAAAATCAATAGTACGTGAACATTAAAATAATATGTATATCCGATTAATGACTATTGAAAAAATGTAAAATGTCATTCTGAGACATAAAATATAAATAAAATTTACAATTTTAAAAAGAAGTGACATTTTAATTTTATAATTTACTTTTCTTTGTCTCCACATCCCGCTTGAAGCGGGACAGGCACCGAAAAAGGTAACAAAAGAATCCCGAAACTTCGGGATCACCATCCCGCAATTGCGGGAAAAAATTCATCCTAATCGTTGTGCCTAGATTTATCCCGCAAATCGATCCCGGATGAATTTCGCGCCATTCGTGGACTAGTTTCCCACTAGGCTAGCTTTAATTTGCTCTTGTGCCACTTTCCCGAACCAGCCTTTTAGGCTGGAGGTGCGATGGCATGAAAATTTGGCGAGGGTGTGTGGGCTTTGCGGGTTGAAGCTTCAAATTTTCTTAATTAAAAATAAACGAATCGTTATCAATATTAGATATTTAATTACTTAATTTTAAATAAAATAAGTATTTAATGTCATTAGCAGCTGAGTCTAGGAATGAACAGTAAGAGTCATGCTTCGACTTCGCTCAGCATGACTGAATGTGCAATTAGAAAGTTCATAGTTATTTATGCGGACTCTTATATAAAACAAACTTAAATTATGAACAGGAGAAAATTCATAAGGAATAGCTCATTGGCAGGTATTTCTTTAACAACGCTGTCGCAAATATCCTGCAACATTATTTCTAATTCAAAATCAGAAGGAAAACTTCAGGATAATTTTGAATTAAATGAGTTAACAATTCATGACTTGCAGGAAAAAGTCAAAAATGGTCAACTTACCTATTACGCCATAGCCCAAATGTATTTAAACCGGATTCGGGAAATTGATAAAAGCGGACCCGGACTAAATTCTGTTATTGAATTAAATCCTGATGCCCTTTCAATTGCAGAATCTATGGATAATGAGAGAAAGAAAGGAAAATCAAGAGGTCTGCTGCATGGAATACCTATATTAATAAAAGACAATATCAATACAGGGGATAAAATGCAAACTACAGCCGGTTCTCTGGCTTTGGAAGGTAATATAGCAAAAAGTGATGCCTTTATAATAAAAAAATTACGCGAAGCAGGAGTTGTAATTTTAGGAAAGACTAATTTAAGTGAATGGGCTAATTTCAGGTCAACACGTTCTTCAAGCGGATGGAGCAGCCGCGGGGGCCAGACTAAAAACCCATATATTCTTGACCGTTCACCTTGCGGTTCAAGTTCAGGTTCTGCAGTTGCTGTGTCAGCAAATCTATGTGTTGTGGCTATAGGAACAGAAACTGATGGTTCAATTGCTTGCCCTGCTTCACAGAATAGCATTGTAGGAATTAAACCAACCGTTGGTTTAGTCAGCCGTTCCGGTATTATTCCAATATCAAACTCACAGGACACAGCCGGTCCTTTAGCAAGAACAGTAACTGATGCTGCAATGTTATTAAGCGTAATGGCAGGTGTTGATAAAGACGATGAAGCCACTTTAAAAAATACTGGTTTCTCAATAATAGACTATACGAAATTTCTTGATAAAGAAGGATTGAAAGGAAAAAGAATAGGAATTGACAAAACTTTGCTAAAACATCATGAAGGAATAGATAAAATTCTAAAACATGCTTTGGATCAAATGACAAATAACGGAGCAACCATTGTTGAAGTGGAATTCATGAACAAATCAAGTGAACTTGATAGTGCAGAGTTTGAAATGATGAAATTTGAATTTAAGGATGGGTTAAATAAATATCTTTCTTCAGCCAACAGCAAAATGAAATCTCTAAAGGATATTATAAATTTTAATAAACAAAATGAATCCAAAGTTATGCCATATTTCAAACAGGAAATTTTGGATAGTTCAGAAATTAAAGGAGATTTAAAAAGCAATGATTATTTGATGTCATTAAAAAAACTCGAGTCATTGAGAGACTTTATTAATAATTTATTTCATTCAAACAATGTAAATACCTTGTGTGGCCCGGCAACAGGAACATCCTGGTGCATTGATGTAATTAATGGTGATTATTGGACAGGATATGGTGCTTATTCTCCTGCAGCTATTACGGGATTTCCATGCATAACTGTACCAATGGGATTTGTAGATGAACTTCCGGTAGGAATTTCATTTATTGGCGAAGCTTTTAAAGAATCTGAAATTATTTCAATTGCTTATGCTTATGAACAAATTAGCAAAAACAGGCAATTGCCTGAATTTTTGAAAACATTTAAAGTTTAAAATTCAACTTGGCAGTAAGGGAAAAACTTATATCTATGACTTTACTTTCAGCATGCAAAATTGATTTTCCTTGCTGGATTTAAAAACTAGCGTTATCCAATTTGAAACTTTTTCTTCCTATAATATTTCTTTTAATTCTTTAGTACTTTTTTTTATTCGACTGAAAAAAATAAAAGTATTGCATAAATAAATTTAAATGAGTAGAATTAGCTATTCTAATATTTACTTGTCAAAGACATTTTTTAAAATTTCTGCGATTAAGGACAATTCTTAATAATGTATATTTTTTTTCATTTATTTTATCGGTTTCATGGGAAAAGCTAGTTTTAAAATATTACCTGAAAATAAATTAATAATTGAAAAATATTTAGGAACATTTTTTATTCACGAATATGAAAGAATGAAAAAAGAGGAATTTGCTCATCCTGATTTTAATGTAAATTACAATGTATTGGCTGATGTCAGACAAGCATCTTTTGGAATTAAAGTTAATACACCAGATAAAAAAATGGAATTAGTAACTGAATATCTTCAAACACATAAAGATAAAATAGGCAAAAGGAAATGTGCTTTTTTAGCTGAAAATCCGGAACAGGTTGTAAATTCAATTTTCTTTTCGGAATATGTAAAAGATTTGCCTATTTATGTAAAAACTTTTAGTACGGTTAATGCTGCTCTTCAATGGTTAGGAGTTAAAAATAAAGAAAATATTTTTGACGTATTAGATTAAAATTACTTTTTAGATTTTAATTATTTTAAAAAAAAATCTGTTAATTTTTGATTTTTATGTTCGCATTAGTCTCCAAACGAGTGCGCATTTATTCCATGTTAATCAAGCATTATCCTACATAATACAATTTGAAATACCTGCAAACCAAAACTCCCGATAAAATGTTTAGTTTATGGTTTTAATATCTACTTTTGGTCAGACATTAATGAAATAACATGGTGAAAATCTTTAGTTCATTTGACAATTGAGGAAAAAAGAAAATGGAGTAGATGTTTAGAATAAAATTATAATTAAAAATATTGGCTTTGTTAATTTAGTATAGTTTTATTATATTTGTGCAGTTATAAAACTATATAAAATGATTATAGATAGCTGCCCAAAATGTAAAAGCAAGAATTTTCGTAAAGATGGTATAGTTAAATCAAAACAAAGGTTTCTGTGTAAAGATTGCAAGCATCGATTTACTGTAGGGCAATTAGGAAAGCCGAATGACCTTAAAAGAAATGCCTTAGTTTTATATTTAGAAGGCTTAGGTTTTAGATCAATAGGAAGATACTTAAATGTGAGCCATGTTGCTGTTTTTAATTGGATAAAGTCCTTTGGAGAAAAGTTGGATGAATTTAGAAATCTTGGAGATATTGATGTAATAGAATTGGATGAGATGCATACATATATTGGTTCAAAAAAAACTACTGCTGGATATGGATTGCTGTTGATAGAAATGGGCATAGGTTCGTCAATTGTGAAATTGGCACAAGAGGAACCGAAACTGGAAAAAGGCTCTGGGAAAAAATTGAAGAATTTTCCAAAGGGATAGTTTGTGCTGACTATTGGAAAGCTTATAATGAATTTGTTCCGGAAGAACAATTAGTTCAGACAAAGGCAGAAACATATACAGTAGAAGGCTATAATAGTCTTTTTAGACATTTTTTGGCCAGATTAAGAAGAAAAACAAAATGCTATACAAAAGCAAAACATATGTTGATTTATTCAATAAAATTGTTGATGTTTAAATGGAATAATGATTTAGCTATACTTTATTAACAATGCCAAAATATTGAGTATGGAAATCAATCAGGAAATAAAAGAAATTATGTCTCCAGGCAAGACTGCTCTTTTGATATGGGATGTACAAAATATGCTGGTTAAAAATATTTTCAATACTGAAATATTTTTGTCAAATACCAAAAAGGTTATTTCGTCAGCAAGGGAAAAAGGTATTCCGGTATTTTATTCAAAAATCACTCCTCTTCCTGATAAATTTGAATCTCCTGCAAGGAAATATCTCAGGAAAAACCGTTTTGTGAAAATGGAACAAACACCAGATGGATTTGATCTGACCATTGAACCAGTTAAAGATGAAATAATTATTCCGAAAAATACAGCAAGTATATTTATCGGAACAAATTTTGAGCAGCTATTAAGGAATTCATGTATTACAACGATTGTATTTACAGGCATTTCTACAGAAATGGGTGTTGAATCAAGTGCCAGGGATGCTTTAAACAGGGGTTTTTTTCCTGTAATAATTACCGATGCAGTATCATCATTTAACCAGGAAGCTCATAACAGGTCCCTCGAAAATTTAAAAAGCATGATGATTCTTTTAAAATCCGAAGAAATTATTGCACTCTGGTAGAAACTCATGATGGCGTTCGTTTATAAAGTGTGCCTATGCTCGGCTTACTCTCGTGCGTATGCATGTATGTAAACTAACCACTATGGATTATAAATGGTATGACTTACCACTGATCCGTCCTGAACGGTATGGCAGGCAACATTTCTTTATTGTATAAATTTACATCATCAGGATTGTTTGCCCATGCGTACCTTATTGCTACAGGGTTTTTCACTTCATCACTATACACTATAACTTTGTTTCCATCAATGTATGCCTTTGCCCAATGGAAGACCTTGTCTGCTCCTGCTATTGCAAATGCCTTAATGTACCCGTATTTATCTTTCACTAAAAGTCCTGAACCAATATTGTCAAATTCAATTATTGCTTTGCCATTTTCAAATTTCATCGATTTATAAGTTGGCCCTGAATAAACCAGATTTTCACCATAAGCTACTTTACGTGCAGCTAGAGACAACCTGTAACCAACATCTCTTTTATTACGCGGATGAATGTCATTGGCATCGCCAATATCAATTATACAAGCCATCCCGGTTTTAGGAACCGACAATGTCATTGTTTGTGCTTCCCTGAGCTCGGCCCAATTGCTTTGATCAGGAACAGCGCTGGGCGCCATGTAATTTGCTAATTGAACAAAAATAAACGGGAATTCTCCATCTTTCCAATTGGTGCGCCAATCATTAATAAGATTCGGAAACAGCGTTCTGTACTTCATGGCTTTGCCGGTATTATTTTCACCCTGGTACCAGATCACACCTTTTATACCATAATTCAGTAAAGGATGAATCATAGCGTTATAAAGCAATGAAGGAAACATATTTGGATTATCCGATGATCTTTGAGCCGGTAAATCAATACTAACTCTAAATAACCAAGTTCCTGCAATGCTTTTACGTTTATCACCTGCATCAATGTACATTTGGTCGCTTGTGCCCCAAATGCCACCGCCTCCGCCTGTATCAATCACCTTTACACAAATTACATTTTTCCCGGCTTTTAAGATTCCAGGTTTAATAACATATTTTCTCGGAATATCATATCGCTCCGTCCTTCCAATAAATTGCCCGTTAATATATGTTTCATCAATATCGTCTACCGGACCCAGACTAACTTCAGCTTTTGCATTTGCTTCATCTGCAGTTAATACAAATTCTTTCCTGTACCAGGCAATCCCGTCGAGATTAGGATATCCTTCGGATTCCCAAAGCGCGGGAGCCTGAATTTCTTTCCATGCTGATAAATTCGTTTCCGGCAGATACCATTTATCTATAATTCCTCTATCATAATTAGCAACCGTATCCATCCATTTTTTTGTTTTAATTTCAGCTTCTTTTTCCAAAGCTTCCATATCTTTGTTTTTCATATTCTCCATCACCTTTTTGTAATCGTTATCCTTAAGCATAGTTTCCATGCTAATCCAGGTTTCGATATCGGTGCCTCCCCAGTTTGAATTGATTAGACCAATAGGAATATTTAAATGCCTGAATAAATTTTTTCCAAAATAATAACCAATTGCTGAAAATATGGCAGCATTGTTAGCATTACAAACTTGCCACTTTGAATTTTCAACATCTTCCTTAGGTTTACTGCTCATTTTTTTTGTTATCGTCAATAACCTGATATTAGGTAAATCTGCCGAATCAGCTTCTTTATCCCAATTCGAAGCACTTTGAAGCGTCCATTCCATATTCGACTGACCTCCACAAACCCAAACATCACCAAATAAAATATTTTTCAAAATAATTTCATTTTTCCCTTTGACGTGAATCTCATAAGGACCTCCGGCTTTCGTCGGGTTTAGCTGTAATTTCCATTTTCCTTCAGCGTCTGCCTTAATTGAAACTTTCTGCCCATTAAATTGAACGGTGATTTTTTCTCCAGGATTGGCCCAACCCCATATATTGACGGGTATGTCTCTTTGCAGAACCATATTATCAGTTAAAAAAGATGGCAAGCGAACTTCTGCATATATTCTGGAATTAAGTGTTGATAAGCTTATTAATAAAATGAATATTGCTTTTCTCATAATTCAAGGATTTGTGTTTAATATTTTAATTTTAAAAATAACTAAAATTATTGATTTTATCTTTTACTTAGAGAGAATGCATAGAATTCCCAATAGCACTTGTGTTTAAATTTTTAGTGTTTTTTCTTAAATCTTATATCAATGTCGTTTAGTTAAGCAGTTTTATATCATTGGTCATACTTCGACAAGCTCAGTATGACCTCATTTTATTGTCACCCTGAGCTTGTCGAAGGGTGTTTCGTTCCTTAATTAAACGACATTGAATCTTATATTACAATTCCTATCAATGTTGCAGAAGTACAACCGGTAATTAAAACATTAATATAATCACCCGGATTAAAATTTTGGCGTGGAAATACAACCACTTTGTTTTGCGTTGTACGACCATACATTTCGTCTTTCGACTTCTTTGAAATACCTTCAACCAATATTTCAAAAACTTTTCCAACGTCCTTTTTTTTGCTTTTTGCCGAAAGCTCATTTTGAAGGTGAATTATTTCTGTTAATCTTTTTGATTTTATTTTTTCAGGAACATCATCTTTCAAATTAATTGCAGCAAACGTATCTGGACGTTCAGAATATTTAAACATGTAAGCAAAGTCAAACTCTGCCTGACGCATCAATGAAAGAGTATTCTCATGATCCTCTTCTGTTTCGGTACAAAAACCTGCAATAAAATCTGTTGAAACCGTGCATTCAGGAATAATGCGTTTTATTGCAGCGATCCTGTCTAAATAGTTTTCACGGCTGTATTTCCGGTTCATGAGTTCTAAAATACGCGTGCTGCCTGATTGTGCAGGCAAATGAATGCTTTTGCAAATATTTTTGTTCCTTTCAATAGTATGAAGCAGTTCGTCACTCAAATCTTTCGGATGTGATGTTGCGAACCTTACACGAAGCAGCGGGCTGACCTTTGCAACCATTTCAATTAATCCGGCAAAGTTCAGTTTTGCCCCATTTTCATATTTCCAGCTATAAGAATTCACATTTTGTCCCAGCAATGTAACTTCCCCATAACCGGCTTCGACAATTTCATTAGCTTCCCGGATTATTGTTTGTGGATTACGGCTTCGTTCAGCTCCCCTGGTAAAAGGCACAACACAATAGGCACACAGATTATCACAACCACGCATGATTGAAATGAAAGCTGTAACTTTGTTCTCATCCAGCCTTACAGGACTTATATCTGCATAAGTTTCTTCTTGCGAAAGTATTATGTTTATGGCTTTCTGTCCAGTACCTATTGTTTTTAAAAGATTTGGCAGATCACGATAAGCATCGGGTCCCGCTATTAAGTCGACCGACTTCTCTTCTTCCAGCAATTTCTCTTTTAGTCTTTCAGCCATGCACCCGATTACACCAACTTTTATTAAAGGATTTTTTTTCTTTAGCTGCCGGAAAACATCAATTCTTCCCCGAACACGTTGTTCGGCATTCTCGCGAACAGAACAGGTATTAATTAAAATAAGTTCTGCTTCTTTAATGTTTTGAGTTATTTCATAGCCATGCTGCTGCAAAATAGCCACAACTACTTCGCTATCGTTAACATTCATCTGGCAACCATAAGTCTCAATAAATAATTTAGGTCGCTTCTCATTCGCTACAACTTTTAGTGAATCTAACTTTTGAGAATGATTATTATGCCGTTCAATACTCATAAAAAGATTTTTGCAAATGTAGTTTAGTTCGGATTATTTCAATGTTGCAAAATAAAAAGTTACTTGTTTCAGGTGAATAATAATTCTAAGAAAATTAATAAATTTATCTTTGTAAAATTAGCATCAAACGCTTGGATAATATTTCTTATTAAGGTACTTAATTAATTTTTAAATGACCCTTCATATCTTGAAAACATGACGGGGTTCTTTAAAAATCTGAAATATACAATTTTTGATAGATTTAATAATTTTTAAAATAAATCTAAATGAAAAAGAAATTGATTGCTTTAAGCTTGGTAACATTGATAATTTCTATTTTGACTTTAGGGCAAACACAAACAAATTCGGCTACCATCGATGTATTACAAGCTAAATACAGGATTAGCCGGTATATTTACAGTCATTTTTCAGAACATCTGGGTCATTGTATTTATGGCGGTATTTGGGTTGGCGAAAATTCTAAAATTCCAAATGTAAGGGGAATTAGAAAAGATGTCGTCGATGCGATGAAACATATCAAAGCTCCGGTAATTCGATGGCCAGGCGGTTGTTTTGCCGATGAATATCATTGGAAAAATGGTATCGGACCACGTTCGCAACGACCCTCAATGATAAATACCAATTGGGGCGGCGTTACTGAAGATAACAGTTTTGGCACTCATGAATATTTAGATTTTTGTGAACAGGTTGGATGTGATCCCTATATTTCAGGTAACATTGGAAGCGGAACGGTACAGGAAATGTCACAATGGGTGGAATATTTGAATTCAGATAATATCAGCCCGATGACAGATTTGCGCAAAAAAAACGGGCGTGAAAAATCATGGGGCGTAAAATATTGGGGACTTGGAAATGAAACCTGGGGATGCGGTGGCAATATGACACCGGATTATTATTCAAACGTAGCAAAGCAATTTAGCAGTTTTTGTAAAAACTACGGAAATAATATACTTTATAAAATTGCAGTTGGCCCTTCAGATAACAATTATAATTGGACAGAAGTAGTGATGCGTGAAATGGGGTTTATGATATGGGGTTTATCGCTGCATTATTATACCTGGGGTACAAGTACTACTGCCACGGACATTAATGAGGACAACTGGTTTGGAATTCTTAAAAAGACGCTGACAATGGAAGAACTGGTTACAAAACATTCTGCAATAATGGATAAATATGATCCTGCCAAAACAGTCGCTTTAGTTGTTGATGAATGGGGAACTTGGTATAATGTAGAACCTGGAACAAATCCGGGATTTCTTTTCCAGCAAAATACAATCAGGGATGCATTGGTAGCAGGTACAAATCTTAACATCTTTAACAACCATTGTGATCGCGTACGCATGGCCGCGATAGCTCAGGCCATAAATGTTCTTCAATCTGTAATTCTTACAAAAGATGATAAAATGGTATTAACACCTACTTATCACGTTTTTGATATGTATAAAGTGCACCAGGATGCAATGATGATACCCGTTAGCCTTCAAACTGAAAACTATACCTATAAACAAAACTCTATTCCCTCGTTGAATTGTTCAGCATCGATTGACAAAAATGGGAAAATACATGTTTCAATCTGCAATCTCAATCCTGAGAAAACTGAAAAGCTCGCATGTAATTTTAATGGTTTCACCATTGAAAATGCTACAGGTCAGATTCTGACCGGTGATAAACTAAATGCACACAACACTTTCGAGAATCCAAAGGATGTAGTTATTAAAACTTTTTCCGATTTTAAAAAGTCAGGTAAAAATCTTGAAGTCAGCATGCCACCTCATTCGGTTGTTGTACTTGAATTATCCGGACAAATGGAAATGGCAAAGATGGCAGAAGTGAAAAATCTTGAACCGGGATTATCCTATAAATATTTTGAGGGAAATTGGCAAAGCCTGCCAAATTTTGAGTCATTAAGCCCACTTAAAACCAGTTATATTAATAGCTTCGCTTTTCCTTCCGGGATTCCAGATGATAATTTCGGTTTGGATTATGCAGGTTTCATTAAAATTCCATCAAATGGATGGTACGACTTTTATTTAGCTTCAGATGATGGTTCGAGATTGATGATTGATGATCAGGTGGTAGTCAATAATGACGGTCAACATGCATCGATTGAAAAACAAGGGACAGTATTTCTGAATCAAGGTACTCATAAAATTCGGGTAATATATTTTCAGGCTGGCGGGCAGAAAAATCTTAGTATTTATTTTCAGGGGGCTGGTATGAATAAGCAAGAAATACCCGAAAACATGCTGTTTCACCAGGAAAAGAAATAGTACTTATTATTTACTGGAAAAGTGCAATTAATATACTTTGAGAAACTTTATGTTTTTCAAAAAAAGCTTACACAAAGTCTCACTAAGTTGACACCTGGTTTCACAAATTAAAAAATTTACTTTAAAATTTATTTTTGTTCCAAGGTTGTGAACTTAGGAAAAAACCTATATTTCTCATAAAAAGAAAACACTTCTTCATTGCCTGCTGCAACTATAATTTTTTTGGTTTTTATCAACTTGGAATTCATCCATTCCAAGGCATGTTTCATAAATACATCACCTATTCCTTTTCCCCTGTATGCCGGGTCAACATAAAGTGATTCCACTTCGCCTTCGACTTCAGGAAGAGAAACAATTATGCTCAGACAATAACCCACAGGCTTTTCCATTTTAGAATCAATTGCCAGTTCAATAGACATTTCGCCACTTCCCAACTTTTTAAATAAGTTTTCTTTCCTTGTTTCGAAAGTCATAGTTGCATAACGTTCTTTAAAATCATTTGAACGTTCAAGATGGTGTTTGTTCAAACCTTCCCAAAGAGTTTTGATTTGGTCAATTCCTGATTTGTCAAAATTGACATATTCTATTTTAGCCACATCAACAATTAAAAATGTTACCTGCAAAAATAATTTTGAAAAACATAAATCGGCACATTGGCATATTGATAAATTGTCACATTTATTTCGCCTGGTAAAAACAATTTTTAGGTGAAAATATTTTACCTTCAGATTTCAAACTTTTTAGAGCTTTGTCAACATCCTTTTTATCAAGGCCGCAAGCTTCGGCTATTTCACCTGATTTCATTGATTTACCCGATTTTTTCAATGTTTGTAATACTTTTTCTGTACTCATAAGTCTAACTTTTTAGATTTAAATATTAAGTTTCCAATTAACTTTTTGATCAATAAATTTCGATCATAAAATTATATCTTTACTCAGTATTTTTAAGGTTTATGAAAGAATTATTTAAAAAGCTATTAAAATTTCTCAAGTGGTTAGCGATTATTTTCTTTTCGCTGAGCATTTTCAGTGTGATATTATTCAGGTTTACAAATCCACCTCTCACTCCACTAATGATAATAAGGTACATTGAGCATGATAATAAACAGGAACAACGAAAATTCCTAAAAGAATGGGTTAATATTGATAAAATTTCACCAAATATGATATTAGCTGCTGTAGCTGGTGAAGACAATAAGTTTTCTGAACATTTCGGAATTGATTTCGAAGCTATACAAAATGCCCGGAAACTGAATAAGTATAGCAGCATTAAACATGGAGGAAGTACAATAACACAGCAAACTGCAAAAAATCTTTTTTTGACGCCTTCCAGAACTTTTGTAAGAAAAGGCTTTGAGCTTTATTTTACATTTCTGCTTGAAATACTTTGGAGTAAAAAAAGAATCATGGAAGTATATCTCAATATTGTTGAAATGGGAGATGGGATTTACGGAGTTGAAGCAGCATCAGAATTTTATTTTCACAAACATGCTTCTAAATTGACCAGAAATCAAGCAGCTTTATTGGCAGCAACATTACCCAGTCCCCTAAAACGTAATCCTGCTAAACCAAATGGATATCTATATTATTACCAGGTTCGCATTCTTAGCATCATGAATCGAATTGGCAAAGTAGAACTTTAGTATTTATTATTTTTTTTATACATTAAGTTTTAATCCTTAATTGGCATATTAATTAATTGTAATTGATTTTTTCATTACGTCTTTTACAAACCGAATAAAATAAATAAAGTAATGCACCACTCAACAATAAAGAAATCAGAGAAGTTTGAAATTCTTGTTTTCCAGTACCAATTGTATCAAGAGTATTATCAACCATTCCTTTACTATTTAGGTAGTAATACAAAATGCCTAATGCATTATTCATAAAATGTGCTATTACAGGTACCCATATTGTGCCTGACCAAACCAACATATAACCAAAAACTACACCCAGAAGCATTCTCGGAATAAAACCATAAAACTGTAAATGAATAGCACTAAACAAAGCAGCAGAAAAGAATATTCCCCAATGATAATTTTTAAACATCTCTGTAAATATTCGCTGAAATACTCCTCTGAAAATAAACTCTTCACCTAAGGCAGGTAGTATTGCCATCATAAATAAATTAAATATTAATTCCTTAACAGTACTAACTTTCAGAAAGAGTTCACTCAGTCTATCTGCATTATTTTCACTTGTCTTCATCCAATTTTCAATACTCCTAAATGATATTGGCAACTGCATTCGACTATTCAATTCGTTCAAATAGTTGATTAACGGAATAACAACTATAATAAGGCATATCGCAATCATACCACAAATAAACGAAGGATGGATTTTAAAACTAAGATAATCCTTTGGCCTACTCCCAAATAAATAAGCAACAATAAATGATGGAATAATAAATAGCGCAATTGATTGAACAACCTGCAAATACTTTAGAAGATTTATATTTTCGGAATTCTGAATATCTGTAGCAGCAGCAAGTATACTATTAGCACTCATATGTGCAAAAGGTACTGCAACAATAACGGCGAATACTAGAACTATTAAAAAACAACCTAACATCAGGAATAATGTTAGCAGCAATTTCACAAAAGGAGAAGCGGACTCAAACCAACTATATTTCATTGAAATAATTTTATATAAAACTTTTTATAATCATTCCATAATATTTTCAAAATTTAAATATTCAATAAAAAATAATAAACCCAACTTGCTCATTAGAAATGAGCAAGCGATTAAGAAATTTATGTTATTGCCAATAATTCAGCCTGAAAACAATTTCTAAATCGGGGTTAACCCAACTAACGCAAGTAGTTTGCTCATTTCATTCGCTTCTATTGCGTAATTTGGGATAAACAATTGTTTGCTTATTTTTGCGACTTCTAAGATAACTAATTTGAACTAAAAGTGAGGATAGGGAATATTGATTTAGGTGAAAAACCTGTGTTACTTGCACCGATGGAAGATATTACTGATCCTTCATTTCGTTTTCTTTGCAAGCAATCCGGTGCCGATGTAATGTATACAGAATTTGTTTCATCCGACGGATTGATACGCAATTCAAAAAATCAATAAAGAAACTTGAAATTTTCGATTATGAAAGACCAATAGGTATTCAAATTTATGGACATTTAATTGATGCTATGGTTGAATCGGCCAAGATTGCAGAAGAAGCAAAGCCTGACCTCATTGATATCAATTTCGGTTGCCCGGTTAAAAAAGATAGCCCGTCGTGGTGCAGGTTCAGGCATGATGAACAACATACCACTTATGGTTGAAATTACAACTGCAATTGCAAAAGCAGTTAAACTGCCTGTAACAGTAAAAACACGCCTTGGATATGATGACAATAACAAAAACATAGTTGAAATAGCAGAACGCTTGCAGGATTGTGGCATTAAGGCCATTACAATTCATGGCCGTACGCGCAACCAACTTTATAAAGGTAATGCCGACTGGACACTTATAGGTGAAGTGAAAAATAATCCGAATATATATATTCCCATTATCGGTAATGGCGATATTAATTCTGCAGAAAAAGCTAAAATGCTTTCGAAAAATACGGAGTCGACGGTATTATGATTGGCCGTGCGTCTATCGGCAGACCATGGATATTTAAAGAAATAAAACATTACCTGAAGACAAATGAACTTCTTCCCCGACCTTTATTGGATGATATTATAATTATTGCAAAACAACATTTTCTGAAATCAATAGAAACAAAAGGTGAAAAAGGAGGAATACTTGAAATGCGCCGTCATTTTGTACATTATTTTAAAGGCTTGCCAAATTTTCGTGAAACACGAATTAATTTACTTACGTCTATGAATATTGAAGAAATCTTAAGATTGCTTGAAGAAATAAATACGGTTTATTCCGGATTCAGGTTTGAGAAAGAGTAATTAATTATCAAATTATTTTTATAGAAACCAGATTTCCTTTAATTTTACTATATAATTCTTAAAAAATCTTAAAAATTATAACGGCATCAAAAACATTAAAGTAAAACACTATAAATTAGTCTTATTTTACAATTAATTTAAATAAAAAAATTATGAAAAAAATACTTTTAAGTTCAGCAATCCTGGCATTCTCAATAGGATGTTTAATCGGCAATGCCCAACAGAACAATCAAACGCAACCGACTCAACAGGCTCAACAGAAGAATGGAAAGGCTGTGTTTGTAACCGAAATGCATGATTTTGGTAACATTAATGAATCAGATGGTCCGGTAACTTTCGTGTTTGAATTTACAAATGCCGGAACAGATCCATTGGTTCTGAAAAATGTTCAGGCTTCTTGTGGATGCACTACACCTGACTGGCCAAAAGGACCAATTTTACCAGGTAAAAAAGAACACATCAAGGTTACTTTTAACCCATCAGGCAGACCTGGAAATTTTGAAAAAACTATTACAGTTACTTCTGATGGAAATCCCGGAACTCAATATTTGAGGATTAAAGGAATAGTTATTTCAAAACCGCAACCTCCTGTTCAACCAGTAAAAACTGATACAGCAAAAAAGAAATAGAAATATGATTTTTCTAGAGGCAACTACTAAACGGTTGCCTCTTTTGTTTTAAACTGATAGACAAAAAAGTATGATTCGTTTTTATAACTTAAATTTCTTTTATCTATTAATTTTTAATCTGTGGTTTTTGGTTCTTGAGTCTTGACACTTAATTTATTTACTTGAAATTTATTAACCTTGTTTTTGATTTAGGATAATCAATTGTATAATGCAAGCCAACACTTTCAGTTCGTTGCTGGGCACTCTTTATAATAAGGTATCCGACATTTATAAGGTTTCTAAGTTCGCACAACATTTTTGATAATTTTGATTTTTTATAAAGCGCTTCGGTTTCCTGGTAAATTATTTCCAGTCGTTTTTCAGCACGTTCCAAACGTAAATTGCTACGAACAATTCCTACATAATTGCTCATTATCTGCTGCATTTCCTTCATATTTTGTGTGATAAGCACCATTTCCTCAGGACTCGTTGTTCCTTCATCATTCCAGGGTGGAATATTATCAGGAATTTGATAATTTCTGAAGCATGAAACTGCATGCTTTGCAGCCCTGTCGGCACAGACAATTGCTTCAAGCAGGGAGTTTGAGGCTAAACGGTTTGCTCCGTGCAGGCCTGTCCGGGCAGTTTCGCCGGCAGCATAAAGCCTCTTAATCCACGATCTGGAATCCATGTCGACTTTGATTCCGCCGCAACAGTAATGTGCAGCAGGGACAACGGGTATCATATCTTTTGTAATATCTATACCAATTGATTTGCATTTATTATATATACCAGGAAAATGTTTTATTAATTCATCCTTATCTATATGACGGCAATCTAAAAACATATAATCATTTCCTGAAATTTTCATTTCATTGTCCAGTGCACGTGCAACAATATCACGTGTGGCAAGCGATCCTCGCGGATCATATTTATAAATAATTTCTTTACCTTCCTGATCTTTAATAATTGCTCCAAAACCGCGCAGCGCTTCACTTATAAGAAACGAAGGACGTTCACCAGGATTATATAAAGAAGTAGGATGAAACTGAACAAATTCCATATCTTCAATTATTCCTTTAGCTCTGTAAACCATTGCCACACCATCTCCGGTAGCTACAGCAGGATTCGTAGTTGTATGATAAAGATTGCCGGTTCCACCAGTAGCCATTAAAGTAACATTTGCCAGAATGGTTTTAATCTTGTGAGATTTTAAATCCATTACATAAGCTCCATAACATTCAATGTTGGTGAAAAACCTTTTTAAAATTTCTCCCAAGTGGTGTTGGGTAACTATATCAATGGCGAAATGGTTTTCATAAATTTTTATGTTTTTGTGACTTTTGACCTCATGAACTAAAGCTCTCTGAATTTCGGCACCAGAAGTATCTTTATTGTGCAATATGCGATGTTCTGAATGACCTCCTTCACGGCCAAGATCGAAATGACCATCTGAAGTTTTATCAAATTCAGTCCCCCATTCCACTAATTGTTTAATACATTCCGGACCACTTTGCACAATCATTCGCACAACAGATTCATCACAAAGACCATCGCCGCTGGTTAAAGTATCTTGTGCATGTTTCTCGAAAGTGTCTGGTTCGTAGGTAACAGAAGCTATACCTCCTTGGGCAAAGCTGGTGTTTGTTTCACTTAAAGTTGATTTTGTAACAATACACACCTTACCATAATCAGCAACCTTAAGAGCAAAGCTCAAACCTGCCAATCCAGAACCTATAACCAAAAAATCAAACCTTTCTTCCATTTTGGATAGATATACTTAGTACAAAAATAGGCTAATAAATGTTTTCAGATAAAAATTAAACTAAGAATTGTTAGAAATGTTATGAATAACTTTGAATAATGAATAAAGCTTTAATTCATTTTGCATTTTGGTTCCAAAAATATTTCAAAAATCAAAGTTCTTTATTGGAATCCTTAACAATATTATTTAAATACATGGGTTTGGTGAGATTATTTATAAAGGTGTTTTTTGTTTATAAAATTTACTATTTTCTTATCAAGTGTCCAGAGCAATGAATTGGTTTCAATGGTTGCATATATCAGACAAGAATCTATTAATCCGATCCCTTTTGATACAAGCTTGTTTTCAAACGAATATTCTCCAGCTTTTTCAAATAAATCTTTGATTTCAACTTTTGGCACATATTTAATATGCTTTTTAATAAAATTTATCTCATCCTGGCTCAATGCACCTTGCAATATTTCACCTATAATTGGGTCAATTGTTTTTATATTTAAGATATTTAAATACATCTGAACTTCTTTATAATAAGGGTTGTTCCTTTTAAAGTATTCAAACCAAACAGACGAATCTAAAATTATATCCATTATTGTCTATTTAAATCTCTGATTTCTTGTGCTGTATACTTAAATTTTAAAGGATTCTTATTTACTTTTTCACCCATTGCCTTTAACTTTTCAATAGAAATATATGTATTTAGGGCAATTATCATTGCTTCGGTGATGTTTCTCGCATGTGAGATGGTTTGTGTTTCTTTTACCAGATCATCAGGTATTATCGCTGTTACTTTCATTTTTTTACGGTTTAATGTTGATACGCATAGCATATACGCACAAAGATACGATATGTTATCGTATATACAATAATTATTTTAATATATTTTTTACTTTAATAGTGGGTTTTGTGAGACTCTTTTATTTCAATAGTTGTTTAAATCTAGCACCTCTACATTCAAAACAAATGCCGTTTTCCACATGTTTATATTGTGGAAACCAGCCGGAACCAAAACATCTTGGGCATGGTGTATAGAATAATTCAACTAATTTTTCATTAATGTTTTCAAAAAATTGAATTTTATTATTTTCATGATAAGTGAAATGACACCAGTTACAATAAGTTATTAAATCTTCATCCCTATAATCCCATTGTAATTTATTTTTAATATAAAATTTATGATGGACATGCATCCATATTTGTTTATTTGAATAATACCTAATATTAGTACCATTTTTTAATTCATCCCAAAGATATTGATAAGAGCCATCTAATTCTTGCTTACTTACATTTGTCCCCTTCTTAAAACATAAAGTACATCTATTATTATCTCTTTCCAATATTTGTTTTCTTTTTTCAAACCACTCTATTGTTTCAATAAGTTCAGAATAAGGAATCTTTTCAATATTTCCATATTCATTAAGTAAATCTTTATATGTTATTGCTTCTCCTGTACGATTATAATATTCCAAAGCTGAATTAATTTTTTTACGCATTGTCCCAAAAGTATGCTTAGTTTCAATGATTGTACCAGGTATAAATTTTTTCATTCTTATCGTATTTTGAAACAAAATAAGACTTCCCGATGCCGGAAAAACTTTACTCACTCGCCAAACCTGTATCCTATACCTGATTCGGTAATGATTAATTTTGGTTTGGAAGGATTCTCTTCTATTTTTTTGCGTAGCTGTGCTACAAACACCCTAAGATATTGGGTTTGATCAATATATCCATGACCCCAGACTTCCTTTAAAATAAATTGATGCGTTAATACTTTACCAGAGTTTTTTGCCATCAGAGCGAGCAACGAGAATTCTGTGGAAGTGAGCTTAACCAATTCGCCATTTTTCTTAGCCGTATGTTTGGCAAAATCAATTTTGAGAGCATTAAATGTCAAAACCGGATCGTTTTCCGAATTTAATTGTATTAACCTTAATGCTGACCTTATACGAGCTAATAATTCCCCGCTCCTGAAAGGCTTGGTAAGATAATCATTAGCTCCGTTATCCAACGCTTCAATAATATCATCTTCAGCATTTCTGACGGAAAGAATTATTATCGGCTTTTGGTACCATTCTCTCAACTTTTTCAATATTACTTGCCCATCTTCATCAGGTAAACCCAAATCGAGAATGATAAATGCAGGGTTATTTGCTGCAGCTAAAGCAATTCCTTCTTTGCCACTGCTAGCTTCGTAAACCTTATACCCATTAACATTTAAAGTAATTTCCAATAAACGTCTTATTTGTACTTCGTCATCAATAATTAATATGGTATTTTCATCTGTCATTGAAATTTTTTTATTGGATTATTGCTAAATCTGGTATATCTGATGGTATTTTAACAGTAAATCTTGCTCCGCCATTTTGCCGGTTTTCAATACTTACAGAACCTTTATGCGCTTCAACAAATCCCTTTACAATCGATAATCCTAATCCAGTTCCTCCGGGTTTTGTACCTTCGACCCTGTAAAACTTATCGAAAATATGAGGCAAAGATTCTTCAGGAAATCCAGGCCCTCTATCCATTACCTGTAAAATAAAATTTGGCTTATCATAATACATTTTTATTCTTATAGTAGTACTTTCCGAAGCATATTGAATTGCATTAAACAAAAGGTTATACAGTACTTGTTCCATCAATCCAAAATCTATTTTGACCAATGGCATATCTTCAGCAATTACTATATCAAGATTGCATTGTTGAAGCTCATTTTTCAGATTCTCTGTTACTTTATTTACCAGATCATGAACATCGCACCAATCCAGACGAATAGTAATTCTGCCTGATTCGAGCCTCGACATATTCAATAAATTATCAATAAGGCGATTTAAACGTTCAGAAGCAGTATAGATTTCTTTACATAAACGGCTATAAGTGTTTTTATCATAATTTATTGACAAAAGTGTATCTGAAGCTCCCATAATGGCGGCAACAGGTATACGAAGTTCATGTGAAATAGAACTAAACAAAGTTTTATATAATTTATCGGATTCATCGAGAAAACGCACTTTTCGTGCAAGTTCATTTAAAAATTCTCTTTCTATCGCGTTAGCAATAGTGGTAATAAACGTTTCCCAAAACATTTCTCTGTCGCCATAGAAAGGGTTTGTATGTTTTACCATTACAACTCCAGGTTTTATCCGGGTACCCATTAAAGGATAATAAGTATAGTCGCCAGATGGAAGTGTATCTGTAAATTTCCCAGCCTTTCTTGAGTGTCTGAAAGCCCATACTGCAATACTAAAACCAACCTGGGAAATATTTACTGCTTTCTTGCCTTCCTTATATTGTTGCAGTTGATTATTCCCATCTTGTAAGATAAAAAGTACATCCAGTAAAAAATGTTTTTTAATATCTTTTACTGCAATTTGCAGAAGTTCTTCCATCCCTTTAGCTTTTGATATCTCTTGAATAAGCATATACAAAGCATTGGTGCGCTCCTCTCGTTCACGTGTAAGTTTCTCCTGACGTCTTACTCTGGCAGTTAAAATACCATTTATAAAAGCAATTATAAAAAACATGATGAGCATTAGGACATCTTCTGTCTTTTCCACGTGAAGCGTAAAAGAAGGTGGGATAAAGAGATAGTCCCATAATAGAGCACTAAGAGTAGCAGACAAAAGTATTGGTCCTATTCCAAGAAAAATAGCTTCAATTGAAACTGCAAATAATAAAGCGAATGAAACTACCTGGTATCCGATTAAATTTTTAATTGAATAACATATTACAACAGTAAGAAAAGTAATTAAACTGGCGATTAAATATTGACTAACTCCAGATTGAAAAGGTGAAAATGAAATATACTTCATGTACTTATCGTCACTGGCCACATCAGATCCCAATACATAGACATCAATATTTCCGCTATAACGAATTAACCGGTTAATAAAATTTCCTAATACCAGCATGGAAAGTAAATTCCTATGACGAGGTTTACCAATAATAATATTTGTTATGTTTTCTCTTTGGGCAATATTCAGAATTGCTTTAACTATATCATCACCGGAAGTTGTAATAACTTCCGCACCTAATTGTTTTGCGAGGTGAAAGTTCTTTGAGAGTTGTCCTTTTTGATCTGTTTTTAATTTATGAGGTTGTTCAACGTATAATGCCAGAAGGGTTGATCCCATTGTATACGAAAGATTTTTAGCCCATCGGAGAAGTTTTGCAGATTGGTTGTTCGGGCCAATAACAACCATTAAATGTAATCCAGATTTCCAGGGTCCGGTAATACGCTTTTGTTGCATGTACTGTCGAACCTGCTTGTCGACACTGTCAGCTGCAATTCTTAGCGCCATCTCACGGAGTGCTGTTATGTTGCCTTTACGGAAGAAATTCTGAATTGCCTCTTTTGAGCGTTCAGGGGTATAAATCTTACCTTCAGAAAAACGTTGAAGCAATTCATCTGTAGGAATATCAACCAATTCAATTTCATCAGCTTTCTCGAAAATTTCATCAGGTAAAGTTTCACGTATCGTTATTCCTGTTATTTGGGCTACAGTATCTGAACGACTTTCTAAATGCTGGACATTAACTGTTGTATAAACATCAATCCCGCTATCGAGAATTTCCTGGACATCCTGGTATCTTTTTATATGACGGCTGCCTGGTGCATTGGTGTGGGCAAGTTCATCTATGAGCACAATCTTTGGATTACGGGTGATAATCGCTTCTATATCCAATTCCTGCAAAGTTGTCCCTTTGTATTCATATGTTTTGCGTGGAATTAATTCAAGACCTGCAACGAGGTCTTCCGTTTCTTTACGTTTATGTGTTTCTATATAACCAATCACTACATCCGTTCCCTTTGATTTATCAATATGTGCAGATTGAAGCATTGTAAATGTTTTGCCAACGCCTGCACACATACCGAAAAAGATTTTCAGTTTTCCCTTTTTACTTTTCTCTTCTTCAAGTTTTAATGAAGCAAGTAATTTATCAGGATTTGGTCTATTTTCTTCTAAAGGGTTCATTTCAACTTATTGAGGCATAAATTTAAGTGAAAACATTTGATCGTAATTCCAAATATAAGTTTTTATAATATCTGAAATGTTCATAGGTAATTCAATGTTTGCAATTGATTATAAAGTTAAACAAAAACTTTTTTAACAATTCTTGTTGTTTTTCGTTAATTTTGGGGTATAATAACACTTTTATGAAAGAATTATTATTCTTGATTGAAGAATCTGCAGAAGGTGGATATACGGCAAGGGCACTAGGCGAAGCAATATTTACAGAAGCAGAAACAAAAGAAGAATTAAAGACAAATATTAAAGATGCTATCAAATGCCATCTTAATGATTTGACTGAATTACCAGCTTTTGTAACACTCCATTTTACAAAAGATGAAATACTGGTTTTATGAAAATTCCAAGAAATTTGTCTGCCCAGGAACTCATTAAAAGTTTGAAAAAGCATGGTTATGTAGTTTCCAGACAAACAGGAAGTCATATTAGAATCTCTACTCAAATAAATGGTGAGCATCATGTTACAATTCCTAATCATGATCCGATAAAACTAGGTACATTAAATGCTATTCTAAATGAGATTTCAAATCACTTAAATATCTCTAAAGAGAATATTTTGTAATATAGATTTACTTTATTTTATCTAATTCAATATTAAGTTTTAGAACATTTATCCTAACTTCTCCTAATAATATTAATTGTGGCTTCTTAGTCAAATAATGAACCAGATTAACTAGCTTTTGTTTTTGGGCATCATTAAATTTCCTTGCTTTTGCTACTCTATCGACTTGTAATAATACAGCTTGAACTGGGATGTCAGGATCTAGGCCACTGGCTGAAGCAGTGAGCATTTCAATCGGAATTTCTACAGTATCTGAAATCATATTTGCAGATACAAATTTTTTCTTTCTTTCCGACATAAGTTTTCTTAAACTGTCACTTGTAGGTCCTAAATTAGAACCGCCTGAAGGTATAGTAATATAATCATTTGCTGACGGTCTCGACCAAAAGTACGTTAAACTATCATTTTTTTGACCTATTAATTCTGAACCAATTATTTTTCCATCTTTTTTAATAAGGCTTCCATTAGCCCGGAATGAAAAAAAAACCTGAGCAATACCTGTAATAAAACATGGATAAATAATTCCTGTCAGTATTGTCATTGCCAAAAGAACTTTCAGCGCTATTATCGTTTGTTTTTTCATTTTTATTTCCCTTTACTCTAATTGCTTTGTTCTTTGTCTTTAGTTTTTTAAATTAAATGTATCCAAACAATAAACATATCAATTACCTTAATTCCGATAAAAGGCACGATTATTCCACCAAGACCGTAAATTAAAATATTTAATGCGAGTACCCGGTTTGCTGAAATAGGTCTGTATTTTACTCCTTTTAACGCTAACGGAATTAATGAAATAATAATTAGTGCATTAAAAATTACAGCGCTTAAAATAGCACTTTCCGGCGTTGCCAGATTCATAATATTCAAAATGTTTAGCGGTGCAAATCCTGAAGATGTGACGTATAATGAAACGGCAATGGCAGGAATTATAGCAAAATACTTAGCAACATCGTTTGCAATACTAAAAGTTGTTAATGCACCCCTGGTCATTAATAATTGTTTGCCAGTTTCAACCACCTCAATAAGTTTGGTCGGATTGCTTTCAAGATCTACCATGTTTCCGGCTTCTCTTGCAGCCTGTGTGCCGGTATTCATAGCCAGTCCGACATCGGCCTGAGCCAAAGCAGGAGCATCATTGGTACCGTCGCCTATCATTCCTACAAGATGTCCTTCAGCCTGTTCCTGTCGGATTCGAAATAATTTATCTTCAGGCTTTGCCTGTGGAAGAAAATCATCTACACCTGCTTCAGCAGCAATAGCTGCAGCTGTTAAAGGATTATCTCCAGTAATCATTACGGTTTTGATACCCATTTTACGTAACTGTGCAAAACGCTGTTTTATTCCGCCTTTAACAATATCTTTAAGATGGATAACACCAAGTACATGATTATTTTCGGCTACTACCAAAGGTGTTGCACCTTTTCTTGCCAATTCCGTAACTATCTCTTCAACATTTTTTGGAAAAAAACCGTTGTTATTTTCAACAAATTTCTGAATAGTATCTGCTGCTCCTTTTCGAATTATCCTAGTTTGACCATTCTGGCGTATATCAATTCCACTCATCTTTGTTTGAGCGCTGAAAGGTATAAACTTAATGTCCTTCGGGTTCAATTCTCTTCCCCTCAAATTATAGCGTTCTTTAGCCAAAATAACTATTGATCTGCCTTCTGGTGTTTCATCAGCAAGTGATGATAACTGTGCGGCATCAGCAAGCGCTTCAATTGTAATACCTTCGACAGGTATAAATTCAGTTGCCATACGGTTCCCAAGAGTTATAGTGCCTGTTTTATCCAGTAGCAACACGTCAACGTCGCCGGCAGCTTCAATGGCTTTTCCGCTTGTAGCAATTACATTCTTACTCAATAACCTGTCCATTCCACTAATTCCTATTGCACTCAGCAATCCACCGATTGTAGTAGGAATCAAACAAACAAGTAATGCTATTAAAACCGGAAGTGTCAGGTTATGAGAAGACGAAACACCGGAAGCCTTCAGGCTATACCCAAAATAGGCAGGTAATGCAACTACTACTAATAAAAAAATAATAGTAAGCCCGGACAGCAAAATAACCAAAGCTATTTCATTAGGTGTCTTCTGCCTCTTTGCACCTTCAACAAGCGCAATCATACGATCGAGAAAAGTATAGCCAGGTTCGGATGTTATTTTAATTATAATGCGGTCACTTATAATTTTTGTACCACCTGTCACAGCACTTCTGTCGCCGCCGCTTTCGCGAATAACCGGAGCTGATTCTCCTGTAATTGCTGATTCATCTACACTCGCAATACCCTCGATGACATCGCCGTCCGCAGGAATAATATCGCCGGTTTCACAAACAACAATGTCTCCTTTCCTAAGGTCTATAGCCAATACAACTTCTTCCTTATTCTGAATTAGTTTACGGGCCTTAGTCTGAGTGCGGCTTTTTCTGAGACTCTCTGCTTGTGCTTTTCCCCTCCCTTCGGCAATAGCTTCAGCAAAATTTGCAAACAAAACTGTAAACCAAAGCCATAACGTTATCTGTAAATTAAAGGATGAAAAATGTTTTGAAAAAATATCTGTAAATAAAATAACGGAGGTAATTAGAGCGCCTATTCCGACAATGAATATAACAGGATTTTTTATTAATGTTGAGGGATTCAATTTCACAAATGAATCTTTTATAGCCTGCAATAAAATTTTCCTGTTAAACAAACTGCTTTTATTTCGTTTTTCTCTATTATCCATATTCTATCAATTAAAAAGAAATACCGTTGTGCATCAGTAAGTGTTCAACAATCGGTCCAAATGCAAGTGGCGGAAAGAAAGTTAATCCACCAATGATTAGAATAACACATAGTAACAAACCAACAAATAAACCATTATCTGTTCTGAATGTACCTGAGGAAAATGGGGTAATTTTTTTTCTTGCCATACTGCCAGCTATAGCCATTATCGGAATGATTATTCCAAAACGTCCGATAAGCATACCAAATCCCAAAAGCAGATTATAAAAAACTGTATTTGCATTTAATCCGGCAAAAGCACTGCCATTATTCCCGGCAGCAGAACTAAAAGCATATAAAATTTGTGAAAGTCCGTGAGGGCCACTATTATTTAAGCTTGACAATCCGAGATTGACTGAACAAGCCAATGCGGAAAATAATTTAATTACTATATTGGGTGCTAATACTGCAAAAATGGCCATTTTAACTTCAAATGCTTCCACTTTCTTTCCCAGGTATTCCGGTGTTCTTCCGACCATCAATCCTGCAATGAACACAGTAATTATTATGTAGACAATCATTCCATAAAGACCTGCTCCTACTCCACCAAAAATTATTTCACCAAGCATTATATTAAACATGGCAACCAATCCCGATAAAGGTGAAAGACTATCATGCATAGCATTTACAGAACCATTCGATGCATCGGTAGTTATTACAGACCATAATACACTATTCGTCACTCCAAAACGCGTTTCTTTGCCTTCCATATTTCCTGAGACATTTAAAACAGCATTATGGCTGTATTCAGAATAAAGTGAAACTGCCAAACCTGCTGCAAAAAGGATAAACATTGTAATGAATATTGTCCATGCCTGACGTTTGGACCCAACAAATTTTCCATAAGTAAAAATTAATCCGGCAGCAATAATAAGAATAGAAAGCATTTCAAGAAAATTTGTAAAAGGAGTTGGATTTTCAAAAGGATGGGCACTATTAGCATTAAAAAAACCTCCTCCATTTGTTCCTAATTGTTTAATTGCTATCTGTGAAGCAGCCGGGCCACCCGGAATTATCTGTTCTTTTCCCTGCAATGTTGTTGCATTCACGTAATGAGTAAAATTCTGAACTACGCCTTCACTGATTAATATAACAGAAAGAATAATTGAAAGTGGAAGCAATATATATATGACCGAACGGGTAAGATCTGCCCAGAAATTACCCAAATTTTCAGTTGTTTTTCTAGAAATTCCTCTCATTAGAGCTACTAATACAGCTATTCCTGTCGCGGCACTAACAAAATTCTGTACTGTTAAACCTACCATTTGAACAAGATAACCCAATGTATTTTCACCGCTATAAGACTGCCAGTTGGTGTTAGTCATGAAACTTACAGCAGTATTAAATGAAAGATGCCAGGATACATTTGGTAATTTTTCTGGATTCAAAGGAAGATATGCTTGCAGTATTTGCAGTACAAACAAGAATAACATACCAAAAAAATTAAAGAGCAAGATACCAGAAGTATAAGTCTTCCAGTTCATTTCTTCTTCGCAATTGACACCAATAATGCGATATATTAATTTTTCAAGCCAGCCAAAGACTGGTTTCATGAAATGTTTTTCGTTCATGAAAACTTTGGCCATAAACTTTCCTAATATTGGAGCAAGTGCTATTAGCGCTGTTACATAGAGTAAAATTTGAATTGCTTCATTCATAGCATAAAAATATTAATTTCTGCGTGACAGTCTATCAATAATATAACCAATTATTCTACCAATTAAAAATAACAGCGCAATACCCAAAAAGAATTCGGTCAACAAAACCACCATGATTTCAGAATTTCTCTGGTTTTAATAAAGTATAAATTAGGTAGCCCAATATAATCAAGGCAATTATAGAGCCAAGCAGATAGCTTACTGGTCCGTTAGCCAATGCAACATCAGTCTTTAATGGATTTGCTATCAAAAATATTACAGAATAAAAAATCTTTGAGCTCATTGTAGTAATTGTATTAATTCACTTAACAAAATTAAACAGTAACCTATAAGGGAATTGTTAAGAAAACTGAAGTATATATAAAGTTTTTATAAAGATGATTGTAAGTATTTTACGGCTTTATTAACTGAAAGTATTAGAGGCTCATTTTTGTTTTATTATTTATTAAGAAATTCTGTTTAAGCTTTTACTAACATAAACATTTTATCTTTGACGATTTATTAAATCAATAATATTTTTGCAGGATTTAATTTTATGACACAACATTCGCAGAACCCATTTAAGAAAATCTCAGGTTTCAGGATAATTATTCCCATTATTATCGGACTTGGTGTTATTGCTTTTTTTCTTTTAAGAAACTTCAACCCAAAGGCTTTTGAAAATGTAAATTTCAGTTTTTCAATGCTGATGTTTTTAATCCTTGCTTTTGCATTCATGGCTATGCGGGATATTGGTTATATGTATCGCATCAGGATTTTAACTGATAAAGAATTGTCGTGGAAAAAGGCATTCAGAGTTATCATGTTGTGGGAATTCTCGTCAGCTTTATTACCTTCTGCAGTTGGCGGAACAACAATTGCCATGATATATGTAAATAAAGAAGGAGTAAATTTTGGCCGCAGTACTGCCGTAGTAATGGCAACTTCTTTTCTGGACGAACTTTATTTTGTTATCATGTTCCCTTTACTGCTTATGACTATCAGTATCCCAACTTTATTTTCGGTAGGTGCAGGAAGAAGTGGCGTATTTTCATTTAGCAATGAATTTCTTTGGTTCGCCGTTATCGGCTATTCAATGAAGCTCATTTACATTATCATTTTAGGTTATGGGTTGTTTGTCAATCCGCGCGGACTTAAATGGTTATTACTTTATATTTTCAAACTGCCCTTTCTAAGAAAATACAGGTACAAAGCCAATATTACAGGTAATGATATAATAACAAGTTCAGAGGAATTCCGGCGTAAAAAAATTGGATTTTGGCTCAAAGCATTTGGAGGTACTTTTTTTTCATGGTGCTCAAGGTATTTTGTTGTAAATGCTCTCTTGCTAGCCTTTTTTGGAGTATCGGATCATTTTTTGTTGTTCGCACGGCAACTCGTAATGTCAAATATGATGTTGGTAAGCCCAACACCCGGAGGAAGTGGTTTTTCTGAAGTCATTTTTATTAAGTATCTGAGTGATTTTATCCCGGTGAAGGCAGGATTAATAAATTCCTTTGCAACTGTTTTGGCATTCCTGTGGCGACTCATCAGCTATTATCCCTACCTGATAATCGGTTCAATTATTTTACCCTGGTGGATTAAAAACAAATTCGGACACAAGCAGAAAGAAGAGGTTCAAAACAACAAGTAAAGCTACTTGATTCTCAATTCTTAACTCTTGGATCTTGGTTCTTGGCTTTATATTTACAATTTCTTCTTTACCTCAGTTTCTTTAAAACCTTCAATTATATCACCAACTTTTATATCGTTAAAATTTTCGATATTCAAACCGCATTCCTGTCCCGAAACAACTTCTTTCGCTTCATCTTTGAAATGCTTGAGAGAAGCCAGATCTCCGGTATAAACTACAATACCATCACGGATAACACGTACTTTGGTATTACGTTGCATTTTACCTTCTTTTACCATACAACCGGCAATTGTTCCTACTTTAGTAATTTTAAAGATTTCTTTTATTTCAAGTGTTGCAACAATTTCCTCCCTAATTTCAGGCGACAACATACCTTCCATAGCATCTTTCAACTCTTCAATAGCGTTGTAAATAATGGAATAGAGGCGAACTTCTATTTGTTCCTTCTCAGCCAGT
This sequence comes from uncultured Bacteroidota bacterium, assembly GCA_963851385.1. Classification (GTDB taxonomy): domain Bacteria; phylum Bacteroidota; class Bacteroidia; order Bacteroidales; family DTGW01; genus CAWEFA01. The sequence continues at coordinate 147,045 of CAWKPE010000018.1, forward strand.
TTTCGGGCATTCATGGAAGGTCTAACCTGAAAACCAATAATAATTGCATTGGAAGCTGCAGCTAAAAGAACATCGGATTCAGAAATCTGACCGACTGCTTTATGGATAATATTTACTTGTATTTCAGGTGTCGAAAGTTTAATGAGTGAATCTGAAAGCGCTTCAACTGATCCATCAACATCACCTTTGACAATTACATTTAATTCTTTAAAATTACCAATGGCAATTCTGCGTCCAATTTCATCAAGAGTAATATGTTTACGGGTACGAAGGCCTTGTTCACGCTGCAATTGCTCACGTTTTGTAGCAATATCTTTTGCTTCCTTTTCATCATCTAACACATGGAATTCATCTCCTGCCTGTGGTGCACCATTCAAACCAAGAATCAAGCACAGGAGTAGAAGGTCCTGCATTATCAATTCTTTTTCCACGCTCATTATACATTGCTTTAACACGGCCAAGTTGTGTACCAGCAAGGACAAGATCTCCAATCTTCAAAGTGCCTGTTTCAATTAGTATAGTTGCGACATAACCCCGGCCCTTATCAAGTGATGATTCTATGACAGTGCCCATCGCATTGCGATTAGGGTTAGCTTTTAAATCGAGCATTTCAGCTTCGAGCAGTACTTTTTCTAAAAGTTTATCTATGTTAAGTCCTGATTTTGCAGATATTTCCTGGGATTGATACTTGCCTCCCCAATCTTCGACAAGCAAATTCATTTTTGCCAAATCTTCTTTTATTTTCTCAGGATTGGCTGTTGCTTTGTCAATTTTGTTGATTGCAAATACCAATGGAACTCCTGCTGCCTGTGCATGATTAATAGCTTCACGGGTTTGAGGCATAACGCCATCATCAGCTGCAACGACAATAATAGCAACATCAGTAACTTTAGCACCACGGGCTCGCATTGCGGTAAATGCCTCATGACCTGGTGTATCAAGGAATGTTATTATCCGCCCATCGTTTAGTCTGACACTATATGCACCAATATGCTGGGTTATACCACCTGCTTCACCAGCCACAACATTTGTATTACGAATAAAATCCAGAAGTTTGGTTTTACCATGATCAACATGTCCCATTACTGTAACAATTGGAGGACGAGGTTCTAAATCCTCTGGTGCATCTTCTTCTTCTTTAATAGCCTCCTGAATTTCAACACTTACAAATTCTACTTTATGATTATGTTCTTCTGCCAATAAAACTATCGTTTCAGCATCCAGTCGCTGGTTAATTGAAACGAATAATCCCAGGCTCATACAAGTAGCTATAAGGCTTGTTGCAGGAACATTCATCATTGTAGCCAGTTCACTTACCGTTACAAATTCAGTAACTTTTAGGATGGATTTCTCCATTTCCTGTCTTTCCTGCTCAATTATTTCCCGTTGGCTAATAGCTTCACGTTTTTCGCGACGATATTTTGAAGTTTTTGATTTGCCTTTTGTTGTTAACCTGGCAAGTGTATCTTTTATTTGTTTCTGAACATCTTCCTCGCTAACTTCCTGCCGAAATGCTCTTTTTGGTCTTTTCTTATCTTTTTTACCTTTAAAATCTTTTTGTTTTTCTTCACCTTTTTCACCAACACTTACTTTCTGCCCTTCAATTTTTATACGTTTACGTTTCCTCTTTTTAAAATGATCACCTTCCATGTTGCTGGATGATGCAACTAGTTTCTTTCGTTCATCCTTGTCTTCCGGAAGATCAATTTTTCCGACTACTGTTGGCCCAGAAAGCTTTTGTGCTTTAGCCCGTATTACTTCATCAGTGGATATTTGTTTACCGGAAACTTCAATTTCCTTTTCTAATTCTTCCTTATCAATTTTTGCTTTTCCAGTTTTGCGTTTTTGCTTTTCAGCTTCTATTTCCTGCCTTTTAATTTCTTTCTCTTTTGCTGATTTTTTAGGAGGCCTCGTGCGAAGATTCATTGATTCAAGATCAATTTTACCAACAACCTTAGGCTGCTCTAGTTCTTCTGGTAATTCAACAGGTATATCAACTAAATCATCTTCTTGAATTTTTCGAGATTTTGTCTTTCCCTTAGTTTTTTTCTTTTCACCTTCCTCAATTGACTCTTCATCAATAATTTCTACTTTTTCAAAATCTTCTTTCCCTTTATCTGATTTAGTATCTTTTTTAGGAGCATCAACTTCAACTTTGCCTAAAACTTTTGCTTCTTTCTTCTCTTTATCTTCAGGTTCTTTTTGAGTAGTTTTTGGATAGGATTCTTTGACAATATCTTCTTCATCAACTTCAACTTCTTCTTCTGTACGGGGTTTGTTAACATTAAGAATGGCAAATGCATCCTTTTTATCACGAAATCCTCGCAAATCAAGCTTCTCTGATTCTTTTTTTACGCTTATTTCTGAGCTGTATTCTTTCTGGAGTAACGCAACAATATCCTGATTGACTTTTGTATTAGGATTGTTTTCTACCAAATAGCCTTTCTTTTTGAGAAATTCTACAATGGTAGTAATACCTACATTAAATTCCTTTGCAAGTTTACTAAGCCGTGCTCCTTTTTGTTCATCCATATTTATGTCCCTAATGTTTAAAATCCGATATTACAAATTATTGCTGAAAATACAATGAAGTTCATTATTTATTCGAATTCAGCCTTTAAAATTTTCATTACTTCTTTAATAGTTTCTTCTTCAAGATCAGTACGTTTAACCAAATCTTCAACGCTAAGTTCAAGAACACTTTTAGCAGTGTCGCAACCAATAGCTTTTAATTCATCAATAATCCAGTCTTCAATTTCATCAACAAATTCATCGAGGTTTACATCTTCATCATCGTCTTCTGATTCGCGGTAAACATCAATTTCATAACCTGTCAACTGGCTTGCTAATTTAATATTCAGACCACCTTTTCCAATAGCCAATGAAACTTCCTTTGGATGTAAATATACTTCAGCTTTTTTAGAAGATTCGTTAATTTTTATGGAAGAAATTTTAGCAGGACTAAGCGCCCTTGTTATGAATAGTTGTGTGTTGTTTGTAAAATTTATCACATCGATATTTTCGTTACGCAATTCACGGACTATTCCATGAATACGCGAGCCTTTCATACCTACACATGCACCTACAGGATCGATGCGTTCATCATATGATTCGACTGCAACTTTGGCTCTTTCTCCAGGCACACGTACAATTTTTTTAATTGTAATAAGTCCATCAAAAATTTCAGGTACTTCAAGTTCAAACATCCTTTCGAGAAAAACTGTTGAAGTGCGAGATAACAAAATTAAAGGACTATTATTTCTCATATCAACTTTAACGACTACTGCCCTTATTGTGTCTCCTTTTCGAAAATAATCTGAAGGAATTTGTTCAGTTTTAGGAAGAATCAATTCATTACCTTCATCGTCAAGCACAAGAATTTCTTTTTTCCAAACCTGGTAAACTTCCCCGGTTATTACTTCGCCAATCCTATCCTTATATTTTGCAAAAATGTTACTTTTTTCAAGTTCCATGATTCGGGCGCTAAGATTTTGACGTAATGCAAGAATAGCACGCCTTCCAAAGCTGGCAAGTTTTACTTCATCTGTGACATCTTCACCAATTTCATAATCCTTTTCTATCTTCTTGGCTTCTGATAATGATATCTGACAATTGGGATCTGCAACTTCGCCATCCTCAACTACCTGGCGGTTACGCCATATTTCAAAGTCGCCTTTATCAATATTAATAATTACATCAAAATTATTATCACTCCCATAATGCTTCAGCAACATTGCTCTGAACACATCCTCTAATACCCGCATCATAGTTGCCCTGTCAATATTCTTTAGTTCCTTGAACTCTGAAAAAGTTTCTATCAAATTCAAATTTTCCATATGATATGTTTTTTGATCTTTTATTAAAATGGTAATACTATTTTGGTATTTTTAATATTTTCAAAGTCAAAATAGTGTTTCTCAAATATTAATTGTTTCTTTTTGTTTCCTGCAATTTTTATCTTTTTCTCTGTTTCAACATTAATGCCTTTTTCATTCACTGAGATTAATCTGGCATTTATCTTAATTCCATTTTTTAACAACACTTCAATATTTTTTCCAATGTTTTTAAAATATTGCTGAATTACGATAAATGGTTGCGTTAAACCTGGTGACGATACTTCAATTTCAAAATCTTCTTTGTTTCTATCCAGGTTTGCTTCAATTTTTCTGTTGATGTCGGCGCAATCATCCAAGCTAATTCCATTATAATCATCCAGAATTACAATTATTTTATTGCCCGGTTTAACAGCAATATTTACTAAAAACTGTCTTTTAGGGTCAATTATGCTTTCAACAAGCTCTTGTATTTTCTCTTTAGTAATCATCTGAAAAAAAGACAACAAAATAGGGGACTGCTGTCCCCTAAATCAAAAATACTTGCTATATCGGCGGCAAAGATATAAAAATTTTAATGTAAAATGCAAGTTTTAATTATACTTGAAAGTTAAAGATGGTTGGTTTAAAATTGAGTCACCCTTCGACAAGCTCAGGATGACTTTGCAACCTGGTCATACTGAACTTGTCGAATTATGACCTAAAATAATAATTTCTAAATTTAATAAAATTGAAAAATTCTTAATATTTTATCATCTTTTTAAATACTGGCTTTCATAATATTTTTCATACTCACCTGAAATAACATGATTAAGCCATTGTTCATTGGAAAGATACCAGTCGACAGTAATATTAAGCCCTTCTTCAAATTGCAATGACGGCTTCCAGTTAAGTTCATGTTGTATTTTTGATGAATCGATTGCATAACGCAAATCATGACCGGCTCGATCTGTCACGTAAGTGATAAGTTTTGCAGATGTTCCGGGTTTGCGATTAAGTTTGCTGTCCATGATTTCGCACAAAAGCTTTATCAGGTTAATGTTTTTCCATTCGTTATTGCCGCCAATGTTATAAGTTTCTCCTGTTTTGCCACTATGAAACACAACATCAATCGCCCTTGCATGATCAACTACATAAAGCCAGTCGCGAATATTTTCACCTTTGCCATAAATAGGAATGGTTTTGTTATTCTTAATGTTATTAATCGAAAGTGGAATAAGTTTTTCAGGAAACTGATTTGGCCCATAGTTATTGGAACAATTAGATATGACAACAGGTACTTTGTAAGTATGATAATATGCAGATACCAAATGATCTGAACTTGCTTTTGAAGCTGAATAAGGGCTGCGAGGATCATAAGCAGTTGCTTCCGTAAAAAACCCATCGTTTCCCAGTGAACCAAAAACTTCATCGGTTGAAATATGATAAAACCTCTTATTTTCAAAATTATTTTTCCATGATTCATAAGTAGCATTTAATAATGTAACCGTTCCAAGAATATTGGTTTTTATAAAAGCCATCGGATCTAAAATTGAACGGTCAACATGCGATTCTGCAGCAAGGTGAATAACTCCGTCAAAATTATATTTTGCAAAAAGTTCGGTAATTCGTTTCGCATCAGTTATATCAGCTTTTTCAAATATATAATTGGGTTTAGAATCGATGTCATTCAAATTTTCGAGATTGCCTGCATAAGTAAGTTTGTCGAGATTAACTATCCTATATTCAGGATAGTTGTTCACAAATAATCTGACTACATGCGATCCGATAAACCCGGCTCCTCCCGTTATCAAGATGGTTTTATTCATCAAATAAATTTTATTTATTTCTAATTTTCATTTCCCAATTCCATGCTGAAAGTAATGTTTCCTCAATTGTTTTTTCTGTCTTCCAGCCAAGTTCTTTATTTGCAAACGAAGTATCTGCCCAGACTTTTTCTATATCACCAGCTCTTCTACCGACGATTTTATATTTAAAATTTACTCCGGTTACTTTTTGAAATGTATTAATTATTTCAAGTACAGATAAGCCTTTGCCGGTACCCAGATTGAATATTTCATAAGGACTTTTATTCTTCCTGCTGATTAACCTGTTAATTGCAACTACGTGCGCTTTTGCAAGATCTACAACATTAATATAATCCCTTATACATGAACCATCCGGAGTATTATAGTCGTTCCCGAATACTTTTAATTCATCACGCAATCCAATTGCAGTTTGAGTTATAAATGGAACAAGATTATTAGGTATGCCAATTGGTAATTCCCCTATTAATGCGGTTGGATGTGCGCCTATTGGGTTAAAATATCTTAATGAAATAGCTTGCAAAGTTTTATCAGGAATTTGTGCATCCTGAATAATTTCTTCGCTTATTTGTTTTGTATTACCATACGGTGATAATGCTTTTTTAACCCGGGCTTGTTCAGTAACAGGTAAGAAATCCGGTTGGCCATATACAGTGCATGATGAAGAAAATACAAAATTTGAAATATTAAATTTTGCCATTCCTTCTAGCAAGTTAAGTAAAGAAACTATATTATTGCGATAATACTTTAAAGGAACTTCAACTGATTCTCCAACAGCTTTAGAAGCCGCAAAATGAACAATAGCTTCTAATTTGGAATATTTTTTGAAAAATTGATCAACAGCTTCAGAATTACAAAGATCAAATTTTTCAAATAACGGTCTTACTCCGGTTATTTTCTGTATTCCATCAAGCACTTCAATTTTTGAATTCGATAAATTATCAATAATAATAACTTCAAAACCTTCATTTATAAGTTCTACAGCAGTATGTGAACCAATATAACCCGTTCCGCCTGTTACAAGTACCTGTTTTTTCATATTTTAATTAAACGCTTGAATTTCTGAATGCTATTTCTAAAAAAAATTAACCGTTACTAATACACCGTAAATAATAGGAATATCTATGATAAATAAACTACGAAGTTAATAAACGTACCAATTAATCTATATCATGCCTAATTAAATTTTTATTACATTTGTTTTTAATAAATCTCTAAGTAATGGATATTAACAGGATAATACAAGCTTTATTAATAAAAAATAATTCTGTATCAATAGCAGGTTTAGGTACTTTTTCCCTGAATTATATTCCCGCTGAGGTTTATCAATTCTCAAACAGTATCACACCGCCCTCTCGTCAGTTGGTTTTTTCTGAAAATATTGATGTTAACGATAATTCTTTAATCAATACATTATCCGAAGAATATGACTTGACAATTGATAATGCTAAAAAAGAAATTGAAAAATGGGTATCTGAAATACTTTCTGCAATTGATCAAGGAATATCTTTCCAAATAAATGAAATTGGCGCTTTTAAAAAGGAAAACAATAAAATTATTTTTGAAGCAAAAAAAGACAGTTTGATTTTTGCTGATAGTTTTGGACTGGAAACTGCTAAATTACCATTAATTGAGATTGAAGGAGAAGTAATAAAAGAAAATAAACCTTACACTCCGATTTATAAACCTGAACCAATTAAAAAAGTTAACTGGACTAATAGAATTTTAATAACCATTATAGTAATATTTATAGGAATAGGAATATTTTTCCTATTTCAATTAGGTTATATTCAGGCAAGTATTGCAAAAATTTCGGAGCTTTTTGGTACAGGAAACAAAATTGCCAAAACTTCTTTTGCAACTAATGACACTCTCAGTGGTAAAATTGATGCAAACACTTTGAAAAGAAATGCATTAAGATACAATGAAAAATCAGGGAGAACCGGAAATGACACCAGCAAAAGTACTCAGCAATCAATGCAAAAAGTTTTACGGTATTACTTAATTGCCGGTAGTTTCAAAAGTATGAATAAAGCTGAAGTATTAAAAAGTGAACTGGTTGTAAAGGGGTTTACTCCGGAAATACTTGTAATAAATGACAGTATTTACAGGGTTTCATTGATTTCATTTATCAACCGGCATAAAGCCGTGGAAGAATACATAATGTTGACGGCAGGAGAATTCAATAATAAGCTTTGGCTATTCAGCCAACTAACTAATGAATAAAAGTTCTTTTGAACAAACTTCAAAAATTTCACGAATAATATTCCAGCACTTTCATAGCAAATCTTCCTGAAACTGTTGCAGGTCCGCCTCCCATTTCAATTCCCACTTCAATAGCCTCAATTATTTGTTCTTTGGTAGCTCCCGAATCGAGCGCTTGTTTAATATGCCATTCCATGCACGATTCACAATTTATATAAATGGAAATCCCTAATGCAATTAATTCTTTTGTTATTTTATCAAGACTTTTAGAACTATATGCTTTTTGCTCCAATTTTACAAAAGCATTATATACTTCAGAATTTTTAGAATAAAACTTATGTGCTGTTTCCCTGTCAGAGATGATTTTTTTAATTTTTTCTTTATCAGAATTATCCATATTATTTTAGTTTAAACTATAAAAATAAAAACAAAAAAAATGATCTCAAATTCAAAGTTTAGTACTGATTTTAATTATAGTTTATTTTGCAGTGACATCTATAAAAATTAATTCCTTTCATAATCATTTTCATTTACTTCTAATGTTCATAATGAATCCGGCTACTTCAAAAAAAAAATTAAATTGTATTAAACAATTATTTTTTTCATAAATATTTCAATCCTATTTATTAATATTGTGCCCGGAAATTTTTTGTATATGAGGTATATCTTTTGTATTGCTTTATTGTTATATCTTTCAGCGAATAGTTTTTCACAAGAAGTTAAAACTATTGATCGGGCACAGTTACCCGATTCACTTGGTAAGGATAGTTCGTTATATAAATTCAACAATAATATATCGTATTTATACACGCGCCCAAAATTAGGAAGTTATTTTAAAAACTCAGGAATTAATTTCCTTTCACTTCCTTTGGAACTTGACAAAAAAGAAAATCTGCCTGCCATTGGTGTTGTCACAGCATTAACAATTCTCATTATGCAGTATGATCAGAAAATTATCACAGAAGCTCAACGATTTGGAAGATATATTAATCTCAAAGAAGATAATCCAACCTATGACATCTCTCCGATTAAAGACGTTCCATTATATATTCCTGGAAGTTTAAGTTCAGGTTTATATTATATAGGAGATGGTATTACAGAATTAGCTGTTGACGGAAGTTTTTATGTGTTCGGATTGATAAAAAGCGACAATCGTGCACTCAGGACATCATGTGAACTATCTGAAGGCATACTGACGGTTGGTGTATATATTCAAATATTGAAACATTTGGCCGGTCGTGAAACGCCGATGAGAAGTTCAGTTCCCGGAGGTAAATGGCGGCTGTTTGCTTCTTTTGAAGAATACAATTCAAGTGTACCTTCATATGATGCCTACCCATCAGGCCATCTTGCAACAGCAATGGCAACCGTTTCAATAATATCAATGAATTATCCTGAGTATAAATTCATAAAACCAATTGGCTATTCACTAATGGCAATATGTGGATATCAAATGCTTAATAATGGTGTACATTGGATGAGTGATTACCCATTAGCAATAGCTATGGGATATGCTATTGCCAGAAATGCCGTTAACAGAGGCAGGACAAAAGTTATAAATAACAATAATTATTCAGCTCGTCTTCAATCAAAAATAAAACCTACATTTAAAGTCCAACCTGCCTACCTGGGATTTGGTGCAACCGGATTGTCATTGTCGTTGACATTTTAATATTTTTATACTTCTACTCTGGCACCATCGCCAATTTTGACAACATAGGTTTTCATCATTTTTCCGCATTCTTTTTGATAAACAGGTGAAATATCATTAATAAATCTATCTACGGAACTACTTTTAATCAAATTAATTGTACAACCTCCAAAACCTCCACCCATCATTCTTGCACCCAATACTTCTTTTCTGTTCATCGTGAAATCAACAAGAAAATCAAGTTCGCGACAACTTACTTCATACATATTTTTTAAACCATCATGCGATTGATACATTAATTCACCGAAAGAAGCAAAATCATTTTGCAATAATGCCTGGCAAGCTTTTTCAACTCGTACATTTTCTTCAATTACATAAAGACATCTTTTAAATATTATTGGGTCAAAATCAATTTTCATGATTTTCATCATTTCAATAGTTACATCACGAAGATTAATAATTTTTGGAAACCTTTCCCGGATTACCTGGACGCCCTTCTCGCACTGTTCTCTCCGCGTATTATATTCTGAAGAAGCCAAAGTATGCTTAACATTGGTATCGCAAAGAACAAGACTGAAATCGGAAAAGTCAAAATGAAAATATTCATGTTGCCTGGTGCGACAATCGAGTTTAATTACATGATTGCTTTTTCCAAACATGCTGGCAAATTGGTCCATAAGACCACATTTCACTCCGGCAAAATTATGTTCGGCTGCCTGAGAAACTAAAGCCAGTTGAAGTTTATCCAATATACCTTTATATAATGTATTTAGCCCGTTTGCCAGAGCACATTCTAATGCGGCTGAAGATGACATGCCAGCTCCAAGTGGTACATCACCGGCAAATACAATATCTGTCCCTTCAATTTTTACTCCTTTAGCTGAAATTTCACTAAATACTCCAATAATATAATTTATCCAACCTTTCTGTGACTTAAGATTGTCGAGGCTGCATTCACCGCTTTGCTTTTGATCAATTGAGTAAGCACGAATTTTTTTTAAGTTGTTCTTTTGAATCGCAAAAACCAACTCCTTATCTACCGCAGCAGGCAATACAAAGCCATCATTGTAATCTGTGTGTTCGCCTATAAGGTTCACCCGGCCAGGTGCACGTGAAATTAATGGTTCTGTTTTGTATAGTTCCTTATATTTTTTAACAATAATTCCTGTATCCATACTTCTAAAATCTATATCGTTCTAAATAAATTTTTCATTTTAATTTGCAAAAAACAAATATCTAAAAACCCTAATAAATTAAATAATTCTAAACAAATAACCGGGAAAGTTTATTAATTCCCGGCTATTATGTGTATCAAAATAAACACATTTTTAACAAATTATTTTTTTACAATGAATTTATAGACGGTTTCAGATTTATAAATTTTCCCTGGGCTAAGAATAGTTGACGGGAAATTGTTATGATTTGGAGAATCTGGATAATGTTGCGGTTCAAAAGCCACACCGCTTCTATATTTAAGAGGCTTACCATTTTTACCAACGTGATATCCATTGAAAAAATTAGTACTGTAAAATTGTACACCAGGTTCAGTTGAATAAACTTCCATTACCCTTCCTGATGTAGTATCAGTCAATCGGACGTCAAGTGCGAGAGCTCCGGTTTTATTATTTAATACCCAATTATTATCATACCCGAAACAATATTTCAATTGCTGGTTGTTTTCATTAATTCTCTGACCAATGGGAAATGGCGAAGTGAAATCAAATGGAGTTCCTTTTACACTTTCAATTTTTCCCGTAGGAATCATGAAAGAATCGACAGGTGTAATGCTATCTGCAATAATTTCAAGCTGATGACTTAAAATATCTCCATTACCTTCACCTTTCAAATTGTAATAACCATGAGTAGCGAGATTAATAATGGTTTTTTTATCTGTGGTAGCCTGACTTTCAATTTTCAATTCATTATTATTTGTCAAAATATATTTGACTTGAATATCAACCTTACCTGGGTAACCTTCTTCCTTATCCATTGAAGTATAAGACATCGTCAATGTATCGTTGTTTTGAACAGCATCCCATACTACTTTGTCAAAACCCTTCTTGCCTCCATGCAAAGAATTACGGCCGTTATTTATTGGAAGATTAAATTGATGCCCGTCAATTTTGAAAGTTCCTTTTGCTATGCGGTTCGCATAACGTCCAACAATTGCACCACAAAATGTGCTATCGTTGACATATTGTTCTATACTAGAAAATCCCAGGCAAACGTCAGCGTATTTGCCATATTTATCTGGAACCAATATAGAAACTATGCGTGCACCATAATTCGTGATCTTTACGACCATACCACTGTCATTTTTCAAAGTAAAAAGATCCGTTTTCTTTCCATAAATTGTTTTCTGAAAATTCTCTTTTTTTACTAATGTGTCTAAAGCAGCAAGACCGTTATCGGCTTTTTGTTCGACTTGTTTACACGAAGCAAGTATGAACAAAACTAATGTTTGGAATAAGAAAAAAAATTTCATAAATATATTATAATAAGTTAGTAGTATTAATTTCTATTATTAAATGTAAAAATAACATTTTATAAATTATTATCGTTCAATTGAGGCAAATTTCATTGTTGATTTGACAGTATGAGCCATCATCGTTTATTAAGCTTATTCAATAATTTACATGCCCTGTTAGCCAGACCTCCAGATGCGCCAACGAGTATTCCATTGAATATTAGTTTTAGTTCGTTTTTTAAGTCAGGTTCTTTTTCAGATATATTAAAAAGGATTTGCATTGCATGAACACGAATGGCAACTGGTTGTTTAGTATCATTAAGAAAATTATAACATAAATCATATAACTCTCCGGTTATTTCTTCAGGAAATTCCATCTGGCTAAATTGTCTTAACACACTTCGAACAAGACCAGGATGATTATATAAAGGTAAGCGCTCTAAAATATCTTTAATGTAAGGTTGAATAAGCCAGGGATGTATATCAGTAACAGCAGTCATAACCCACGCGGCACGCTGTGGAATGGGTGGTTCAGCATGGTGCATAAGATCAATCAACTCACCAAAAATTTTCTTATTTGTATCAACATAAGCTGCTACCAAGTCAGTATTAAAGCGGGAATTACCGGCAAGAAGCATATTGGCCAGCTTTGTTTTCATATTAATAGAGAAAATAATAAAATGTCAAATTTTGAATTTTATATTCAACATTTTATATTCGATATTTAATATTTTATTAAACTTCAAATGTCTCCAAACCTTTAAAATCCAGCGTAACAAAATAATCGTTAACCGTTTCGGCACGCCGGATTAGCTTTACTTCGCCGCTTGCCTGAAGAAGCAATTCGGCCGAACGCAACTTTGCATTATAATTGAAACCCATAGCGTGTCCGTGCGCACCTGTATCATGAAATACAACAATATCTCCCGGCTTTAATTCAGGTAACATACGATCTATAGCAAATTTATCATTGTTCTCGCAAAGTGAACCTGTGACATCATACATGACATTATTTGGTAAATTCTCTTTCCCCATTACAGTTAAGTGATGATAAGCGCCATATAAAGCGGGTCTCATAAGATTGTGCATACTTGCATCAAGTCCTGCATATTTCTTGTAAGTATTTTTAATATGCTGAACTTTGGTAACCAAATAACCATATGGTCCGGCAATAGCCCTGCCTGATTCAAGAAATAATTTAAGATGCGGTAAATTGTTACCAATAATAATTTTATCATACTGCTGTTTAATATCTCTGCTTAAAATATCCCAATCAATTGCTTTCTCATCAGGATGGTAAGGTATTCCAATACCACCTCCCAGATTCACAAATTCAAATGTTATTCCTAATTCCCTTGATATTTCAACAATAAGATTAAATAAAAGCTCTGCAGTATCGGCAAAATAATTTGAATTTAATTCATTAGAGACAACCATTGTATGTAAACCGAAACGTTTTATACCTTTTTCTTTTGCCAATTTATAACCTTCGAACAGTTGTTCGCGCGTAAATCCGTATTTAGCCTCTTCGGGATGACCTATTATTTCATTTCCTTTTTTCAGTGGCCCCGGGTTATAACGAAAACAAATCAATTCCGGTAAACCGGCATGTTTTTCCAGATATGGCAAATGTGTTATATCATCAAGGTTAATGATTGCACCAAGTCGTTTTGCTTCAATAAATTCAATTGCAGGAGTATTATTTGAAGAGAACATAATATTTTCACCAACTATTTCAACTTTATCTGAAAGTATTAGTTCAGGAAGAGAACTGCAATCAGTGCCAAAATTCTCATTCCTTAAAATCTTCATTAGATACGGATTGGGAGCAGCTTTTACGGAATAAAACTCCTTAAAACCTTTATTCCATGAAAATGCCTTGTTAAGTTTCCTGGCATTATCAATTATACCTTTTTCATCATAAATATGAAAAGGCGTGGGATGTTGAGAAATAATTTTTTTAATTTGTTCTAAGGTGAACGGTAATTTCTTTTGGTTCATGTTTTCTAAAATCTAAAAATCTTATAAATCGGTCAATTTGTTTTCTATAGCATACATTACTAACTGGGCGGTATTTTTAGTATTGGTTTTTGAAAGCAGACTGGCTCTGTGCTTTTCAACTGTTCTTTTACTAATAAACAAGACATCCGCTATTTCCTGGTTTGAAAGTCCTTTACAAATTTGTTCAAGTACTTCCCTTTCACGTTCAGAAATAGATGCAATATTAGCAGGCGTCTTGCTAACAGACTTTATGTTTTTCACAACATTATAAAGCACTTCCGAAGAGAAGTATGTGCCACCTTTCATAACAGAATCAATTGCTTTAATTACTTCTGTAATATCAGAATTTTTTAAAATAAAGCCTTTTACTCCGGCATCAATCATACGATAATAGTATTCTTCTTCACCATACATTGAAAGAGAAATTATTTTTAGTCCCGGAAATTTTTCCAATGCAATTCTGGAAGCTTCAATGCCGTTCATTACAGGCATTTCTATATCAATAAGAACAATGTCTGCCTGTACATTATCAAGTATTGAAATAAGTTCAGCGCCATCAGAAGCTTCAGCTACCACATTAATATTTCTATAGCTTGAAAGCAAGAGTTTTAAACCATTTCTGAATAGATTATGATCATCGGCTAGGATAACTCTGACTTCTTCCATTTATATATTATTAAAATCGTAAGTACAAATTTCAAAAGAATTTGTTAAAAACAATCTTTTAAAAATAAAACTATTCTGTCTTTTTATTCAAATTATTATAATACTTTTATAAGTAATACAAAAAAAGGCCTTCACATTGAAGGCCTTGAATATTTTAAAAGTGAATGACAATTTATAAACTGCTTACATGTTTTGTCAGGCTACTTTTTAAATTTGAGGCCTTGTTGCGATGAATAACTTTTTTCTTAGCCAATTTATCCAGCATAGAGGCTACTTTAGGCAACAATTCCTGCGCTTCATCTTTCTTTGTTGTATCTCGTAACTTTTTTATTGCATTTCTTGTAGATTTAGCATAATAATGATTTTTCTGCTTTCTGCCTTCAGTCTGCCTGATCCTTTTTTCAGATGATTTATGATAAGCCATAATTGCAAATATTTTCTTTAATAAATTGTTTTACTATTTGAGGGTGCAAAAATAATCATCTTTTCGAATTTATGAAACGTTATGATAAAAAATGTATATTAAAGCTTTTTGATAAACTCATATTTGTATAAGTTATATTTCAACTTTAAAGAAATTATATTAGATTTGGCCAAATTAATCTTTCCTATATCATCTATTTTGAACCTAATATTTTTTATAAATTATTTATAAATAATGAACCTGTAATTCACAATTCAAAGGCCTTTTATTTATTAAAACTGATTTGAAATTAATTATTGCTGCATTTAAAAAATACAATTATGATCAAATTTAAATTATTAAAACTCATGCAATCCAATAATCATTTAAAAAAAACACTCTTGTGTAGTTATGTGATTTTAAACTTTTATTATTATTCCTTTTCGCAACCAGACCCCATTAAATATGGGAAAATTGATAAGGCGCTATTAGAAATGAAAGTGTACGATAAAGATACTACTGCAGATGCAGTAGTTGTTTGTGATTATGGAAATTTTGAACCAAATCAATTTAATTTTACCCGAATATACCGACTTAAAATTTTAAAAAAATCAGGATGTGACAGAGCTAATTTCATAATGGGTGTTCGTTCCAAATCCAGTATCAAAGGTTGCACATATAATTTAGTTAATGGTGAGATAGTAAAAGACAAACTTAAAAGTGAATCAATATTTGAAGAAAAAGTAACCTGGAGTCGTTATCGTTACAGGGTTACCATGCCAAATGTCCAGGTAGGATCGGTAATTGACATTGAAGTTTATTTTACAGGCATTCCTTATACCTGGTATTTTCAACAAGATATTCCGGTTATGTGGAGTGAATTAAGATTATATGAACCAAGCGGAATTGGAATTCAAAAGAATTTTTTTGGCTTTCAATATTTGTCAATTAATGAAAATGGCCGATGGGTTGGAAAAGATATGCCTGCTCTAAAACCAGAACCATTTATGAATGATATTGACAACTTTTTAACAAAATTTGAATTAGAATTTTCCTACATAAATGTTCCCTGGTTTCACATGGATTTTGCTACTTCGTGGGATGCGGTCAGCAATTGTTTATTAGACAAATCTTCTTTCGGAGACGAATTGAGAACCATTTTTTTTATGGGTCAAGATGCGAAAAATATTGAAGATACAGCAAAAACGGCAAAAGCAAAAATGATTGCAGCTTATGAAACAATCAGGAAAAAAATAAAATGGAATGAAAAGGATATAATATTTCCTAAGTCAACTATTAAATATGCTATGAGTAAAGGATCGGGAAACGTAGGTGATGTAAATTTAGCGCTTATATTATTACTTAGAAAACTGAATATTGAAACTTATCCCGTTGCATTAAGCACACGCAGAAATGGAATGCTTTCTTTCATATTTCCAACTATTGACAAGCTAAATTATGTAATAGCCCTGGCAAAAATAAATAGCGAAGATGTTTTATTAGATGCAACTGAGGATTATTTGCCGGCTGGATATCTACCAGAACGCTGCATTAATGGCAATGGAAGGTTAATTAATGATAAATTTTCAATTTGGACAGAACTCAAACCTGGCGGAAAGGATAAAACAAAACTATATGCGGATTTAAAAATTAAAAATGATGGCAACATAACCGGGAACCTTAATTATTCTAACCAGGAATATGCCGGTTATTTATTCAGAAAAAAATTTTACTCATTTAATGACAGTAATGAATTTATTAAAAGTTATGAAAGAGATAATCCTGGTTTACATATTTTGACTTCGACTTTTCAAAACGTCAGTGACATTTATTCTCCGGCCAATATTAAATATTCAATAGAATATAACGGAAATAATGATGTTTCGGACTCATCAATTTCATTTCTGCCTTTCATTGTAGAGCAAATTAAAATAAATCCATTTAAACCTGAAGAAAGAAAAATTCCGGTTGATTTTATTTATCCTTATGAAAGGAAATACATTATTAAATTTGAAATTCCTGATTCTTTTAAAGTTGCGGAAAAGCCGGAACCAGTGAATTTTGCTCTTCCGGAGAATAACGGAAAATTTATATTCAGGGTTTCCTCTCAGGGAAATATCATTATGGTCAATTGTGATCTATCAATATCAAAAGCCGTATTTACGCAAGATGCATATCCATATTTAAAACAATTATATTCTGAAATTGTAAAAAAAGAATCTGAACCAATTATTATTAAAAAGAAATGAGCTATTATCGAAAAATTATTGCAGTATTATGTTGCTTCATAATCTGCTATTCCCTATTTGCAAGTGATTACACTGAATTAAAAGTATCTTTAATTCCAAAAGAACTTTTAAAGAATGCAAAAGCAGTAATCAGACAAAATGATATAGTCATTGACGTAAATAATGATGATGCATTTGAAAAACATACTCTTGACATAACAATCCTGAATAAAAACGGTTATGATCTAAGTGTTTTCCATGAGTTTTATGATGCATTTACAAGGATTAGTGGTATAAGTATCAAAATAATTGATAGCGAAGGTAAAAAAATAAAATCTTATTGGGGAGATGATATTATTGACCATTCAGCAATTAATGGATATTCATTATACGAAGACAATCGTGTTAAATATTTTGATCCGCAATACAGGAAATATCCATTTACAATTGAATTTACTTTTAAAAGAAAACTTAAAAGCCTGATGTTTTTGCCCTATTGGCAAGTATATCCCGATTATAATTGTGCAATAGAAAAATCTTCATTAACTGTTAATATATCGGATGATTCAAAAATCAGGTACTATGAAAAAAATATGCCCCAACCTTGCAGTATTGAAGAAAAAGAAAAAACAAAAATACTCAAATGGACAATAACCAATCTTCCTGCGTTTTCCCAGGAAGATTTTGAAGAATCATTATTAGATTATACACCGGTCGTATTTCTTGCACCTGAAGAATTTGAAGTTGATGGTATTAAAGGCAATTTAAAAAGTTGGAAAGATTTTGGTAAATGGATAATAGAACTTAATAAAGATAGGGATACATTATCTGCTGCTACTATAAAAACCTTACAGGATATTACACAAGGTTTGACTACCAAAGAAAAAATTCAGAAGATATATGAATATATGCAAAAACGAACAAGGTATGTAAGTATCCAGGTTGGAATTGGTGGATGGCAACCTTTTGATGCATTAACAGTTGATCGTTTGGCATATGGTGACTGTAAAGCACTGGCAAATTACACTTATGCATTATTAAAGTCTGTTGGAATTCAAGCAAATTATATGTTAATCACAGCTGGCGAAAATGCTTCTAACATCATTGTTGATTTTCCTTCACAATTTTTTAACCACGCTATTTTAAGCGTTCCTCTTGAAAAAGATACTATTTTCCTGGAATGTACCAGCCCTTATCTGCCCTATGGTCATATAGGTTCTTTTACAGATAATCGCTATGCTTTAGCAATTACGAAAGATAGAGGAGTATTAATTAAAACAAGGTTATATACTCCTGAAGAAAACATAATTTCTTCTAAAAGTATAATTACTATTGATATTGAAGGCAATGGTACAGCCATTGTAAAAACTTCCTATGAAGGATGTAACTTTGATGAAGCAAAATATTTATCGGTCCAAACCAACGAGGATATAAAAAAACAGCTTTATAAAAAAATGAATATTTCCAATTTTATAATTGCTGACTATTCATTTAATCAACCTGATAAAAATCTTCCAGTTATAAACGAATCTGTCAATTTAAACCTTGACAGGTATGCAACAATTATGAATAAAAAATTAATTATCCCATTGAATTTTAAAAGTAAGATTATGGAAATCCCTGATATTACCGAGCAAAGAAAAAGCGATATTGTAATCAGGCGTCCTCAGACAATAATAGATACAGTTGAATATATAATCCCTTCTAACTGCACTATAGAGAAAGTACCAAATGAGTGCGAAATCAATTCTGAATTTGCGCAATATAATTCAAAATGCAGCTTAACATCAAAGGATAGAATAATATACTATAGAAAATTAATTTTATTGCCAGGTCGTTTTGCTCCAGCCGAAGCACAAAAGTTCAAAGATTTTTATACTAAAGTAAGTCAGGCTGACATGTTAAAAGTTACTTTAGTGAAGAAATAAAATTGGTTAATTTATTCCATCAAGTAGAAAATCACTTTCATTCTTAAGAAATAATTATTGAATAAAGGAGTTATTCTAATAAACATTTCTCTAAAACTTTTCATAATCAGCATCTTTATTATCTTCGTCAAACATTTTTAGATTAAAGCCATCGGAAGGTTTTCGGTTTGGAGGAGTTTCTTTTCTGAATGAAGTTACTTTGGGTGTTTCTGTTTTTTCCTGTTCGGCTTGTGGTTCAATATTCTTCTCAGGCTGTTTAACCTTATCGCTATTCTTTAAACCATTATTTACTACAGTTTTTACCTCTGTCGGAACTGTTTTGTTTTTAGCTGATTTTGCCGCTATTCGATTTGCTGAAGAGCGAGTTTTAATTTCCACATTGAAAAATGCAGTTATTTCTTTTAAATTTTCAGCTTCCTTAGCTAATAAATCAGAACCCTGTGCAAGTTGGTCAGAAGAGAGTGCATTTTGCTGGGTAACCTGGTTTAACCTTTGCAAAGCACTATTAATTTGTTCTGCTCCGGAATTTTGCTCAATGCTTGCTGCTGTAATATCTTGCACCAGCTTAGCTGTTTTCTCAATTTCGGGTGCTATTGTGCTTAGTTCATTAGCAGCAGTTTCTGAAATTTTTACTCCCTGTGCCGAGAGTTCATTAATTTGGTCAGCAGCAACTTTGCTATGCTCTGCCAGTTTGCGGACTTCTGCAGCTACAACAGCAAATCCTCTGCCATGTTCACCTGCACGAGCTGCTTCAACAGCTGCATTAAGAGCTAAAATATTTGTTTGAAAAGCAATATCACCTATAATGGAAATTTTTTCAGCTATCTTTTTCATTGATTCGGCTGCCGTGACAACAGAACTGTTGCCTTTCATAATACCTGCTGCTGATTCTACAGCAATTATTTCTGTTTGCTTAGAATTATCAGTGTTTTGCTGTATGTTTGCTACCATTTCTTCCATGCTGGAAGAAACTTGTTGCGCGGATGCTGCTTGATCAGCAGCTCCCTGAGATAATTGCCCGGCACCTTGATTAATCCTTTCACTTAGTTCTATCAGATTATTTGAACTCTCATGAATTTTTGATGCTATTTGAAGTAATTGATGAACCAGTTTGTCAGTTGATTTAGCCATTTCTCCCATTTCATCATTCCTTTGAGAAGTATTTTTATCAACTTCAATTTTTAAATTTCCCAATGCCAGTTCGTCAACATTATTTTTTAAACCTTGTAATGGTTTCTGTATTAAAATAGTTACAAAGAAAGTACTTCCCAAAAACCAAATTAATGTAGCAGGTATAAACCAATACGAACCAGAAAGTTCAGTCTGACCAACAATAAAACTCATAAAACTGATTCCCACAAGTTCAAAAAACATCAAAATAGATATGTTTTTTACAATAGTTTTCTTATAAAGCAACCATAATACTGCTATGACGACAGGAATGCATGCCAGTAAAAACAAACTAAACGACAAGATTGGATTCATAATTTAATTCGTTATATTTATAATTCTTAAAATTACTATTCTTTTTTCAAATTCTGATAGTTTAATTTCAAATAACATTTATACGGATAGTTGCGCATATTGGTTAATATTTTTTTTGTAAATAACTAATAATTTATCCATCGTGAATCAATGTCGTTTAATTAAGGAACGAAACACCCTTCGACAAGCTCAGGATGACAATAAAATGAGGTCATACTGAGCTTGTCGAAGTATGACTAATGATATAAAACTGCTTAACTAAACGACATTGCATCGTGAATTGAAATTATATTCATCACAGAATTGTTATACGCAATTGTTATATTTGTCAGGTAAAAGATTTAATATGGCATTTGTAAATGAAAATTACCTGAAACTTAAAGCAGGTTACTTGTTCCCGGAAATTGGAAGAAGAATTAAAGAATACCAAGAATTACATCCTGATAAGAAAATTATCCGAATGGGAATTGGAGATGTCACGCAACCATTGGCTCCGGCTGTAATAACAGCTTTTCTAAAAGCCGTTGAAGAGATGGGTAAAAAAAAGTCTTTTCAGGGTTATGGCCCGGAACAAGGTCATGATTTTCTCAGGCAGGCAATACTTGACAATGAATATAAGTCGCGTGGAATAGAATTATATATTGATGAAATATTTATATCCGACGGTTCAAAATGTGATACGGGGAATATACTTGAAATTTTTGGTCATCACAATAAAATAGCTATCAGCGACCCAGTTTATCCTGTATACGTTGATACCAATGTAATGGATGGCCGCACAGGTATTGAAATGGGAAATGGTTATTTTGAGGGCATTGTTTACATGCCTTGTAATGAAGAAAATTGTTTTGTTCCGCAGGTACCAAAAGAAAAAGTTGATATCATCTACCTGTGCTTCCCAAATAATCCTACAGGAACGACCATTACTAAAAGTGAGTTAAAAAAATGGGTTGCTTATGCTCGCGAAAACAAAGCCATAATACTTTACGATGCTGCTTACGAAGCCTTCATCAGTGATCCATCTTTACCTCATTCAGTTTTTGAAATTGAAGGTGCCAGGGAAGTTGCAATTGAGTTTAGAAGTTTTTCAAAAACAGCCGGATTTACGGGAACACGTTGTGCTTATACTGTAATTTCTAAAAGCCTAAAGGCTTATGATCAAAAAGGTAATGCATTCCCTTTAAATCCAATATGGTTACGCAGGCAAACTACTAAATTTAATGGAGTGTCTTATCCTGTGCAAAAGGCTGCTGCTGCTATTTTTACTACACAAGGTAAAATGGAAATACGTGAAATAATAAATTATTACATGGAGAACGCGACTATTATGCGCAATAATTTAGTGAAACTTGACTATAAAGTATTTGGAGGCATCAATGCACCTTATATTTGGGTGAAGACAAAAAATAATATGAAATCGTGGGATTTCTTCGATTTATTGTTAAATGAAATTAATGTAGTGGGTACGCCTGGTTCAGGATTCGGACCATCTGGTGAAGGATATTTCAGGTTTTCATCATTTGCTGATCGTGAAAATGTTTTAGAAGCTATGGTACGAATGAAGAAATTTGGGTAAGTCCCAACAACAAACCTTCCCAAAGGGAAGGCTAAAAATTTAATAGATATTTATTGGTTATTAAACTAAAACCACTCATTATCCCCTCCCAAAGGGAGGGATAGAGGTGGGCTTAAAATTATGAAAATAGGTTTTGATGCTAAGAGAGCTTTTTTCAACAAAAGTGGGTTAGGCAATTACAGCCGTGACACGATTTCTATTCTTTTGGATTTCTTTCCTATGAACGAATATTTTCTGTACTCTCCAAAACCAAAAAAATCAGTACTTTTTCATAAGTCACCCAATTTAAGTATAAAAGGACCATTGAAATTTTTTCACAAAATGGTACCTTCATATTGGCGAACTTATAAATTATCAGAACAAATTGCTGAAGATAAAATACAATTGTTTCATGGTTTGAGTAATGAATTGCCTGTTGGCATAGAGAATGTGGGTATTCCGTCAATCGTCACCATCCATGACATTATATTTATGCGTTATCCACAATTATATAAATCCATTGATCGTAAAATATATGAAAAGAAATCAAAATATGCTGCACATAGGGCTTCCAGGGTAATAGCTGTAAGCCTGCAGACAAAAGATGATCTAATTAAATTTTTCAGTATTCCACAGGAAAAAATCGAGGTGGTTTACCAGGGATGTCATCCGATTTTCTGGCAACAGGCAGGAGAGAACAAAAAAGCTGAAATAGTGATGAAATACCTCATTCCGGATAAATTCATTCTTTATGTCGGAACTATTGAAGAAAGAAAAAATCTATTAAATATTATTAAAGCCATACAACATAGGAAAATTAATTTCCCATTAGTTGTTATTGGCAGGCAAACAGGGTATTTTAATTCGATTACAAATTATATCGACAAACATAAAATAAAAAATATATATTTCCTGCATCATGTGCCTAACGAAGATTTACCTGCATTTTATCAGCTTGCCATTATGTTTATTTATCCTTCGCTTTTTGAAGGCTTTGGAATTCCAATCCTGGAAGCTTTGACGTCAAAAACACCTGTAATAACAACACGTGGCGGATGCTTTTCTGAAGCTGGCGGCAAGTCTTCTCTATATATTGATCCTGAAAATGTAGATGAACTTGCAAATGCAATAATAGCTGTACTTGAGGATGAAACATTGCGCAATAACATGATAATTGACGGTTTTATTCATGCCCAGCAATTTAAACGAGATAAAATTGCCAGTAACATTCTGTCTGTTTATGATAAGGTTGTATAAAGCCACACGAACTATACATTCTCATATCTTTTTTATGACAGAAGTAATATTCTGCAGCATCAAAAAAATCATAGTACATTATGCCTGACAAAATATGGATGAAGATATAAAAAACGCTTTGAAAGTCTTGCTTGATGGAGGAACCATATTATACCCGACAGATACAATTTGGGGTATCGGTTGTGATGCCACGAATGAAAAAGCTGTTAAAAAAGTGTACAATATTAAAAATAGAATTGATACAAAAAGTATGCTTATTTTAATCGATAAATTTAGCAGAATCAAAGATTATGTAATCCAGATACCGAAAATTATATCAGGAATTTTAGAAAGTGAAAATAAACCTTTAACAATTATTTATCCTGGTGCAAAAAATCTTGCCGCTAATCTTATAAATGTTGATGGAAGCATAGGTATCCGTATAGTGAATGATGAATTCTGTAATAGACTTATTTCAGAATTTAAAAAACCAATTGTATCAACATCAGCAAATATTAGCGGAAATCCGGCACCAAAAAATTTCTGTGAAATTCTTCCTGATATAACAAAAAATATAGATTACGTAGTAAAATGGCGGCAGGATGACAATAATCAATATGATCCCTCAAAGATTATTAAAGTAAATGAAAATGGTAAAGTAGAAGTGATTAGAGAATGAAGCAGCCTAAAACATTTTATCTTTTCGCAGAAAATATCTTACCCTTTTATAAGTTGATATATGTCTTTCAACTTTTGTCTTATAAAGATCTGCAATAGTAATAAGTATACCTGTTTCTTCAACATCACCGAATTCATGATTAATTACAGTGCCAAATGATTTCATAGATGGAGAAAGGTTCATATAGGCATTGAACAGCGGAGGTATATTTTCATGGTGTGAGCGAACTTTTTTAGATAATATTCTATAGTTCTCAAGATAATTTTGTCCATTAAATGTAGCTTCCATTTCAGATTCATCCCATTCCAATTCAATAGCTTTTATAGGAGTAACAAGATTTTCTTTATCCCCAAAATGCTTTCTTTAAGAAATACAAAATAAGATTTCGGGCTATTTTATCAAAGTGAGTGTACATAGTCACCTTTCCGAAAAAATACTTCATTTCAGGATTATGTATCATTATAGCTCCTAACCCATCCCATAAATTATCCAGTGCATAAATACCCTTACGAACCCGGTTGGTACTTTGATAGGCAGGATGCACAAATGATCTTCCAAGCTCAATCATATTAGGCATGTACAAATTTTTAAATTTATCGGAATAAGTAAAAAGATGTGAAGTAGAAAGCCTTTTAACTATTTCATCTCCTGTTAGACCTTTTCCAGGTATATAAAAGCGATATCCACCTAAAATTTCATGATGCTGTGGATCCCAAACTATTAATTGATTATATGGATCATCCGAAATATCAAATTCATCAATATCAACATCAGCGCCGGTTCCCCCTCCTCCATAACGAAATGAGATTTCACGCAGACGCCCTATTTCACGCATCAGATTGGGAGAATCATGGTATGTAAGTACATATAAAAGATTGCCTCCAAAGTTGGTTTTTCTTACAAATTTATCTTCTGTAAGTTCCTGCTCAAGTAATTCTTTTGGAACCGGAGGGATGATTTCTTTTGCAATCATAAACAGGGCTTGAGTTACAAATATATGAATATTTCCTAAACAAAATTCTTTGACATACTGTATGTAAAGAAAAATTATTAGACTGCTTGAACACCAGGCAGTTTAGAACTGTCAACAGGTTTTCTACCTAAATCGCATGGAGATTTTATTAATAATTTTTAATTCATTTGCCTATTTCAGTTTTATAACTTTAGTTTTTATAACTTGTTTAGATATCCTGGTATTAATTATTTTAAAAATTGCAATAATTTCTCACATTTTCGTCTTTAATTATATGACAGCGGAAAAACAAAAGAAATCTTTTGATAGCTTTTTTAAAAAAGAGTATAATAAACTGCTGAATTATGTCAGGAAAAACATAGAAGAGAAGTTTTTAAATTCGTCTCCGGAAGACATAATTCAGGATGTAGCTTTGAGCTTATTGAACAAATTAGATGTTGATTCTCAAATTGAAAACCTGGCTGGTTACATGTACCGTTCATTGAAAAATAAAATCATTGATGAAAAAAGGAAAGCAGGGAATAATTTTTCAGTAGAATACTTTGAAAGAAATCAAAAAGTAGATGCACAGGTAAACTCAATTTCCGATGAAACATATAGTGAAAATTCATATTCACCTGAAATTAACAATGAATTACTTTATGAAGCTCTATCGCAGTTGAAACCAGATGAGCAAGCTATTATTATTTCCACTGAATTCGAAAATAAAACATTTGGTGAGTTGTCAGAAAAATGGAATGTTCCTATTGGAACTCTGCTTTCCAGAAAACACAGGGCCCTTGCTAAATTATATAATATTTTAACTATTGAAAAAAACAAACAAATTAATAAAATAAATGATTATGGAAACGAAAGAAAATTGTTCGGGGAAAAAACGTTGTCACTGTAATATATGGCACTGTGCCGGTTATGGACTATTGGGCATAATTGGATTTGCAGCATTTATGCTGGTAGGCGGTATTGTTGTAATGTTACTTTGGAATTGGCTTATGCCGCATTTGTTCCAGATTTCAACAATAAACTTCTGGCAAGCTGTCGGCCTTGCATTGTTAGCCAGAATTCTTTTTGGTACTACTCATCATGGTTGGCATTGCTGGGGCAGAAAAGGATGGGGTCATTCACATAGTTGCGGTTGTGGCGATCATGCTTTTCATCATTCACATGGTGACAAAGGTGACAAATGCCAGTGTCATTCTTCAACATGGCAATATTACGACAAATTCTGGGAAGAAGAAGGCGAGAAAGCTTTTCACGACTATGTGAAACGCAAAAATGAAAATGAAGAAAAAAACCAGGATTTGAATAAGTAAAACATAAAACCTGTCAGGTTTAAAAACCTGACAGGTTTATTTTTCTTAATTTATAAACCCAAGTCAAATCTTATAAGTAAAGCCTATAATCCGCTAATCGTTTTATCTTTTGGCCCCTCAACAGTAAATTTAAAAGGAATTCTAATTTTTTCAGCCGGCTTTATTTTGTAAAACCATTCAATGTATTTGTAATCATCAATTTTTATATCCTTGTTCTCCTGGGAAAGATCAGGAGCAATCAAGTTAACCTTTATATCTGCACTATTGGCTATAGGTATCTGATCCCAAACCACTATCTCTTCCTCGCTTTTTTTATTATTTGTGATTTCAATCATGTAATCATAAACAAATTTATTTTTCTTGACAATCAATCCTTCTTCATCCTGGTATTGCTTCAAATTCTTATATTTTAATTCTATGCCTTCATCAACGCCCAGAAATATCCAAAATTCCTGGTCCGGATTGACCTGCTCCAGTTGTGACGTGCTGATAAAATTATTATCGAGGAATACGTTTGTACTTCCCGGTAATAAAGGATAATCAGTTGTGTTTTTTACTTTAGCTTTTAAGAAAGCATACGTCATTAATTTAGGTACAGTCGAATACCTGAAAGATGCATCAAATTCATTTGTCATTATATTGACTTTGTGCGGCTGATTATCACTGCTGATGCTGTTTTTCCCCGGAACTACGAACACTGCTGAAGTTGCACCTAGCTCAACAGATGCTTCGTTAATTTTAATCTCCCCGGTTTTATTTTCTTCTCTTGTTATTAATGCCTTACTAACTTCTGTAGGCATTGAATTACTATACATTTGAGCCATTTCTGGTTTTCTTAAGCTTTCTTCTGATTCACTTCTTTTCGGATATTCATATAAGCTAACGTACCATGGACTTAATTCAGGCTGCTGACCATTCATATTGGCCTTTGCAGTTGAGAGTTTTATTTGAACGTTATTCCAATCTTCTGTCGTGTTTTGCTGAATCATTGCCTGGTAAGTAATTCGCATTTTTTTTGAATCGGTATATGCACGAATATCATAAACCGGATACCAGCTTGGTCCATACACAATGTACGAAAAATTAACGGAAATATTAGATTCTTCTTTTACTTCAATTAATACTTCGGCAAAGTTTTTCGACTTTTCCTGGCCTCCGCCTAAACTGGCAATCTTAGTTTGAAAAAAATTCAATTGATCATTTAACAATCTGATTTTTCTTTCAGTTAAACGAATTTGTTTATTTAGTACATCTAGTTTTATGCGATAATTACTAACCATTTTCATCCATTTCTCAGGATCAGGCTCGGGTAGTTGAACCTTTTCGTTAGTTGGAACCGCGGTAATCCTGACCATTATTTTTTCTAACAGTTCAGCAGTCATTTTTTGTTCTTTATTTGCATTTGATATAACATCATTTGCATCGACCAGCGAATCCTGAAGCGCTAATATTTTCTCATTCAATTTCTTTTTCTCCTCATCTGTAGTAGCAGAATAATACTCCTTTTTAAGTTTCACATCTTTTAGAATTGCATCACCTTCACCGTTGGCCTGTATGCTATTCTGGTCAATTGATTCAGGTAAATTGTCAAAAACCAAAGTATGTTCTCCTTTAGTAAGTCGTTGGGAAATGGTTCGAGTTACCAGTGCCCGGTCAAGATAAACTGTCACTGCCGAAACTGATGATGATGTATTAGTTTTATTGTCGGCTGCAAATGCAGTTGTTCCCTTATAAAATATCAGGAATATCAGTGATAACATTATTTTAAAACTAGTTTTTTTAATCATAATAATTCCATTTTTTTGTTCAATTATTTAATAATCATAAAAACATAAAATTATAAAAATTAATAGATGTACCTATTTAACGTGAGTTCGATGTAACAAATAAAATATAATTTATTGATGTATAGATATATAACAATAATCTATTTTGTGTTTTCTTTGAGTCTTCGTGACTTTGTGACATTTCTTCTGAAAAATTTTGCCACCAAGACACCAAATCACCAAGATTCACCAAGAAAAAAATACAACTAATTGTTGTACAATAAATCATATATCGAACTCACGTTATTTATTATTCATTTGCAATTTATTTTTTACATTCATATATCAATCTGGAATTCATTTAAATTATATTTGAATATACATATCTCGATATGTCATTAAATCAAGCTACATTTAGATTTTACGAAGAACTGAATGACTTTCTTCCTTTAGATAAAAAGAAAGTAAAATTTTCTTATTCATTTGAAGGTACACCTTCTATAAAAGATGTAATTGAAGCTATTGGTATTCCGCATGTAGAAGTTGACTTGATACTCGTTAACAGTAATTCCGTTGATTTTAACTATATTTTAAAAAGCAATGATCAGGTTTCGGTTTACCCTTTAATTGAAAAATTAGATATTTCAGATGTTTCCCATCTACGACATAAACCGCTTCGCAGAACAAAATTTATTCTTGATGTTCATTTAGGAAAACTTGCAAAATATTTGAGAATGTTAGGATTTGATACTCTATATCAAAATGATTATGATGATGAAAAGATTTTACAAATATCAATTGCTGAACATCGGATAATTTTAACCCGTGATATTGGTCTATTAAAAGTGAAGACTGTGTCGCATGGATATTGGATTCGCGATCAAAAACCACAAGAGCAATTGATAGAAGTACTCAAATATTTTGATCTGTATAAAGCTACTGATCCTTTTAATCGTTGTATAAAATGCAATGGGAAATTAAAACCTGTTAGAAAAGAAGATATTTTAAATCAGATTGAACCATTGACAAGGAAATTTTTTACTGATTTTTACATATGCCAGAATTGTGAAAGCATATTCTGGGAAGGATCACATTATGACAGAATGCTTAAATTTGTTAATGATGTACTAGGGAAAATAGCCACCAAATATCTTTAAAAAACAAATCCTCACTTAAAGAATAAGTAAGGATCTGACTTTCTGTTCTAATTTAAATCAAAACTATTGATAATTTTTAATTAAAGCATTAAGCTCAATTATTTTCTATTTCGAAATTTTTGTCTCCATAGAAAATTTTGTTTTAAACTTATTTTTATATATTTGAGCATGAACAAAACTTAACGTTCTGGCACAAAGTATGATATATGTCAATAATAACCTGATAAGCATAAGCCGAAATGCTTTTGAAGAGTAGGCAAATTTCTAAATAAAACCTTTTATGAAAACTATTAAATTGTTAATTGCATTTTTTTTTGTTGTTAGCTTAGTAAGTAAATCACAAGATTGTAATAATGTTTGCCAAAGTGGCAGCTATATAATTAAAGGTGCCCAGTATTCATCCGCCACAGCCGGTAATGTTACTGCGGGGAAAGCTTATTTAAGCGGTAGTTATGCGTTTGGCGGTGATGTAACTATTAAAGGAGGTTTAAGTCAAAATGGAGGCACGGCAGGGTCTATATTAGTATCGGGCACTACTTGTGATGGTAATTATCCTTTTGGTGGTAACATCACGATAACACCTGGTTTGGGCTATACCAACGGTAAAATCTGTTTAAACGGAACAACAAGTATAGGCGCTGCCTTATATGTTCTTCAATCTATTTCAGCAGCCAGCTTAACAACAACAGGTGCAATTACTGCTGGAAGTTTAACTTCAAATGGAAATTTTACAATATCAACAAGTAATGCCACAGCCCTAACATTAAATAATACATCAACAACTCAAACTACACAATATGTCGTATTTAATAATTCAGGTAATAACATGGGTAACATTGGTATTGATCAAAATGCTAATATGATTGTTTCTACCGGTGATTACGGTCCTGCTAATATTAATATTACGGCAACTAATGGAAATGTAAATATTGCGGCTGTAGTTTCCGGATCTGGTGGGGGTAGTGGCTCTGCTGCGTCTGTTGCTGATGTTAATATAACAGGTTCAAATTTCAAAGTATCATCAGGAAATGTTTATGCGCGAAAAATGGTAGTGCAAACAGGCATATTCCCTGATTTTGTACTAAGAAAGGATTACAAACTAAAAAGCCTTCCTGAAACAGAAGCCTACATAAAAGCCAACGGGCATCTTGAAGGCGTGCCTACAGAGGCCGAAGCTAAAGCAAAAGGCATTGACGTGGCCGAAATGAACGCTACACTGCTAAAGAAAATTGAAGAAATTACTTTACTTTTAATTGAGCAGAATAAAAGCATTGAAAACCTTAAAAAAGAAAACGATGCTTTAAAAGCCAAAGTTGAAGAAATTTCGAATAAATAATTTACATTAGGTACTTGAAAATATAAGCAAATGAAAAAATATATAGTATTATGCTTGTTGGTTACGCAGCTAATAAGCCTGTTTGCCAAAGATGACAGTATTAAAAATGCAAAGCAGTTGAGAAGAGTAAAATTTCACGACAGCATGGCAATTGTCTCACGCTTGAATTATGAAAAAATTCTTGCTCAATATAAATATCAAGATAGCATACAATTCGACAAACAAATTAAAAGTGCCGATTTTATTTTTGAAGGTTTTATTAAAAAAGCTTCTCATTACAATAATGGAAAACTTATGGAATCATATATTGTTGATATTAAAAAAGTTTTTAAAGGGAACTTAAAAGAAGGTACCGTGGAAATATTATTTGAAACTCACACATTTACGGAAAAGGATAAGAGAATTACAATTGAAAATAATATTGCAGATTCATTAGGCATATTTTTATGCAGGGAGGGCAAGGAATATCCTTTTAACCCGAAATACAATATAGACAAGGTTGATAATAAAATAATTTTAACAGGTGATGTTTACTCCAGACATAGCGGTTTAGAATATATTGACCTCGTACATAAGCACTACAAATCCGAAGTATATGATCTTTTGCGGGAATACCCGGGGCTTAATGTACCGGCCTATGTGGATCCGGCACCAACATATAAAACAGGGCCTTGCCCCAATTGTATGAAAAAGAAAACACCTGCTTACATGGATTCTCTAAAAAGAGAAATTAAAAAACGGTATGAGCAACAGCTCGAAAAAAAAAAGTTGAACAATAGCTCCCTTAAAAGTGCCTTCGCTACTAACAACGATGACGATTATGTTTATTTGACTTTTACCATGAAGAATTTTGTTACCAGTGCATTAGGCTCTGATGTTTTTATGGAATTTGATGTAGATATGACCCCGAGTGATCAAGTAAGCTTAGCTGATGCAGGTGCAGCCATACAATTTAATAAAGATATTTTTAATAGTGACGGTGTAATCCTTTCCCCTGGCCCCGATTTTCCAGATAGTTCATTACAGTATGGTGTAAATGATGATGAAATTGATATTCTTTTAGCAAATGTACCTGTTACTTCAAAAACTTATATTCTTTTTCATGTAATAATGCCTGCATACATTAATACACCTGATCAGAGTGTAATTTTTAATTTTATTCATACTGGAGATTATGACCTTAATAATCTTTATTATGATGAGGATGGATTAACCAATTTTTTTAATCATTATGAACAACCCGACAGTCAAATATTATGTCCAACATCATCTATTACAAATGTTACACCCTTTGACGGTTCTTCCGATTTAATAGCAGGCCGTAACCAGGTTATTGTTATTACTGGTAAAGGCTTTGGCAAAAACAGGGCATGCGGCATGGTAACCTTTACGAATGCCGATGGACTAACAAATTCCGATGGCAGTACTACTATGTTAAGCGATGCGGATGATTTTGATTACCAGGTAAATGCAAACGAAACTGAATATTGGACCGATACAGTAATACATATGTTACTGCCAAATGTTATAATTTTTGCGGATGCGACTATAGGAACAGGTCCGATAACCTTAACAACCGGTTGGAACGCTACTTCAGATAAAACTTGCGTTTCAATAACAATAAGTCAGAACTATCAGCAAAGCACTGATGATTATGGTAAAAAATATGTAGCTTTTTTATGTAATAAGGATGCCCCGCATGGCATTGGTTTTAAACTGGGGCCTGGCATTTTAGCCGATCCTGCCGCCGATTCTGCTGTACAATGGGCATTCAAAAGCTGGTCGTGCAAACTCAACATTTCACTTGCTGTTAATCAGGATGCGAGGAATTTTATTGATTTTGTGCCTAAACTTTATTCAAGTGGACGAACTATGCAAACAAGTGTTATCTTTAATAACCTCAGTGATGGCAAAACTGCTATATCATCGTATCCCGATACTATTAAGATTATTCAATATCCTATTTTTGTTAATGGATGGCCGTGGGATTTCAGTTTACCCGGTAGATATACGATTGATGGTGATGACTTTTATAGTCAAATACTCCATGAAATAGGGCATGTTTTATTACTGGATCATTTAAATGATCCAAAGAGTTTAATGTATTGGGTTCAGTCCGATGTACATTATGAAATAGATCGTAAAACCCTTGATAATTGCTCAGGTGCCGTAAACGATGCAAAATATATTGCCACTGCAAGTGAAGGAGAAGGTTGGCTTACCAAACAGCCTGTTCAACCAGAATGCCCGGTTATACCAAATTCACCAGTTCTCACAGCCAAAGCAATATCATCGAACCAGATTGAGTTAAACTGGACTGTAAATGATACAACTATAACCAGTTTTAATATATACAATTCTGGAAACCCTATAATTACAGTTTATCCACCTGTAAAAAAATATGATATTTACAATATCTTTCCCGGTGAAACCTATAGCTATTATGTTACTGCTATTAATTCTTTTGCTAGCTCAAATAGTAATACTGTCCCCATATCAACCATGTTCGCCCCGTCTTCAACTTCAGGATCATCGTCCAGCAGTGGTGTAACCATAAGCTGGTCTCAAATTACAGGAGCAACTGGATATATTGTAGAAAAGTCAACCTCACCAAACTTTACATCTGTAACCACAATACCTTTGGATGCAAGTAAAACTACATATACTGATGCCAATACAGCTCCAGGTGTAACTTATTATTATAAGGTTGTAGCAATAAATGCCTCTGGTAACTCGTCCCCAAGCTCTGTAATTACTGTTACAGCTTGCTTAAGAAACCCGGCAGCAACTGCAAATATCTGCGGGCCATTTAATTCGGGCTACGATAATACAACAAGCCCAATAGAAGCAGTGAATTTAGTTTCATGCACTACAGCCACCACTGTTGCAAGTGGTGCAACATTATTTGTAGAAGCCTCGAACAGTATTACATTTAACCCCGGCTTCACAGCCAATACAGGTTCTCAAATGACAGCCTCTTTAGTATCTGTATGCAGTAGTAAAAAATCGGCTGAAATGGATAGTACTGGCAATAATTCTATAACTAATATACTGGTTTCTACTAATGGTTTTAATATAAAAATTTATCCAAACCCCACAACAGGTTTGCTTACTATTGAAACCGGTGAAAATAATGCTAACATTGGGATTTATAATATTTATGGCAGCATGCTAAAACAGCAACAACTTAATGGCAGTGTAAATCAAATAGACGTTCGTAACCTGATGCAAGGAACATACATAGTAAAAATATTCACTTCTAGCGGCCAGCAAAAAGTACAATTAATAATTAAAAAGTAAAATTGCTTTTGCTTTAATAAATTAAAGAGGCTATCTGATAATTAGATAACCTCTTTATGTTTAGAAGGCCATCAACTCTAATAAATTTAATGGAGAATTACCCACGTTTTGTTTTCGCTTAATGCTATGCTTACAAAATATTTTTTTTCATCAAAATTATTTTTTGTACTAATTATTAAATACGAATAATTAAAGATAATAAAAATAAAAATGTCATGGAATATTAATTTAAAAGTAATTTTCTATTTGTCCATTAAAAAGCAACCTTACAACATTAATCTGGTACCACATTTTGGCATAAAAACAAAGCAGAATTGCAAGGCAAAAAAGAAACATCAAAATTAACCCGACGTATTTGCCTCCAAATGATTTGCCTGATTTTACAATTTTGGCCGATAGAATTGAAAGCCACTTTTCAAGATGGGAATAAAGAGGATATAAAATTAGTACAATAATTGCCATTGCTATTATTGTAAAAGTAAGAGGTTTATAATATACCCGGTATCCCGCCAGTAAATTACTTATTTTACTTATTATTAAATTTGCAGTAAGAATAGTGATTGACATTACAGCATATTTGAATATTCTCTTGTACATAGCCTGATTAATTTAATTGTATTATGTTATGAATTAATAAATACGTTTTTGACCAGGGCCATACCATATCTTTGTGAAATACTGAAAGCAGCATGTTTACATCTTTTGTATCCCATGCTTTTGTTTCCCTATTTACAATTTCAATTATTTCTGATTCTTCTCTTTTCATTATTTTCTTTTTTTATTTTTCTTCAAAGCAAAAAAATTAAAAGTTGCGATTAAATTGACTTTCTTAAAACTATGTTGATATTTCAATAGTCATAAACCTCATTGTTGGAATAAAATTAATTATTTTTTAAATCTATAATATTTATTGATTGTTCATTTCAAATCTTCAGTCAAGTTCTATTTGTTTAATCATTTCATAATTCTAATCTTAAGTTTACAACTTTATAAAATATCCTTTAAGATGCTTAAATTTGCATGATAAAATCATACCAACTTAATAAATTCTTAGATATAAAATGAGTAAAGTATTAGTAATTGGTGCAGGCGGAGTCAGCACAGTTGTAGTTCACAAAATGGTTCAAGCAAAAGATGTTTTTACAGATATCTTACTTGCAAGCAGAACCAAGTCAAAATGTGATGCCATTGCTGATGCTGTAGGGGCCAATAAAATTAAAACTGCTCAAATTGATGCAGATAATATTCCTGAACTTATACAATTAATAAAAAGTTATAAACCTGATTTAGTTGTAAACGTTGCGTTGCCATATCAGGATCTATCAATTATGGATGCCTGTTTTGAAACAAAAACCAGTTACTTAGATACAGCTAATTATGAGCCAAAAGACGAAGCAAAATTTGAATATAAATGGCAATGGGCATACCAGGAACGATTTAAAAAGGCAGGTATTACTGCAATTCTGGGTTGCGGATTCGATCCTGGTGTAACAAATATATTTACTGCATACGCTGCAAAACATCACTTTGATGAAATCCACTATCTCGATATTGTAGATTGTAATGCCGGAGATCATGGAAAACCTTTTGCTACTAACTTTAATCCTGAAATCAATATTCGCGAAGTTACTCAAAGAGGAAAATACTGGGAAAATGGAAAATGGATTGAAACCAATCCTCATGAAATTCACAAACCTCTGAATTACCCGGATATTGGCCCAAAAGAATCTTACTTATTGTATCATGAAGAATTGGAATCCCTTGTAAAAAATTTTCCAACTCTTAAACGTGCCCGTTTTTGGATGACTTTTGGGCAGGAGTACCTAACTCATTTGAGAGTTATTCAGAATATAGGAATGGCGCGAATCGATCCAGTTATTTATAATGGTGTTGAAATTATTCCCATCCAGTTTTTAAAAGCTGTACTTCCAAATCCGGGCGATTTGGGCGAAAATTATAAAGGTTGGACTTCTATTGGCTGCCGGATTAAAGGAATTAAAAATGAAAAAGAAAAAAACTTTTACATCTACAATAATTGCAGTCACGAAGCAGCTTATAAAGAAACTGGCACACAAGGCATAAGTTATACAACAGGTGTTCCTGCCATGATTGGAGCTATGATGTACCTTAAGGGTATATGGAAAAAACCAGGTGTATATAATGTTGAAGAATTTGATCCCGATCCGTTTATGGATGCATTAAATATTCATGGATTACCCTGGCATGAATTACATAACATTGATTTAGAACTCTGATTCAAAAATTGAAATATTGATTGTTCCTCGTAAAATCGACAAAATCTTCTTCCTTCTCGTCATATTTTGTATTTTTGGATTTAATATATGGCTTTCAATTTTTTAAATTATGTTCCTTATTTTGATTAATCTTAAGTAATGGATAATAATAAAATATGCCCGTTGACTATTTAAAAATACCATCTCCCTGCTTTGTAATAGATGAGGCCTTATTGCGAAAAAATCTCGAAATACTTAGTAATGTAAGAGACCAGTCAGGGGTTGAAATTCTTCTGGCCTTAAAAGGTTTTGCCATGTGGAGCATATTTCCTGTTATCAATGAATATGGGTTTAATTGCGCGGCAGCCAGTTCCTATAATGAGGCAAAACTGGCATTTGATGAAATAGGCTTGCCTGCACATACATATTGTCCGGCATACAGCAATAAAGAATTTGATAAAATCACTAAAATAAGCAGTCATATTACTTTCAATTCACTTTCACAATTTGAGAAATTTTATCCTGAAATTAAAAAATTAAAAAACCATATCAGTTTCGGACTCCGCGTAAATCCAGAGTTTTCTGAAGTTAAAACGATTCTTTATAACCCTTGCGCTCCAGGGTCCAGACTTGGAATTGCAGCTTCGCAACTTGGCGAAAGTTTGCCGGAAGAAATTGAAGGTTTTCATTTTCATACTTTGTGCGAATCCAGTTCTTTCGACCTGGAAAAAACATTGAAAGCTTTCGAAAAGAAATTTGGTCATCTGCTTTCGCAGGTCCGGTGGGTTAACCTGGGTGGCGGACATCTGATAACTAGGAAAGATTATAATTGCAACCATCTTATTGAATTACTTCAACATTTCAAAAACCGTTATCCTCATATCAATGTAATTTTAGAGCCGGGTGCTGCTTTTGCATGGGAAACCGGTTACCTAGTTTCAACTGTACTAGACATTGTAGAAAACAGTGGGATCAAAACTGCGATGCTCGATGTATCTTTCACCGCACATATGCCCGATTGCCTTGAGATGCCATACAAACCAATGGTTATAGGCGCTATGGATGAAGCTGAAGGAAAACCTTCCTACCGTTTGGGCGGCTCCAGTTGTCTGTCCGGCGATTATATGGGAAACTGGTCTTTTAACCACGAACTTCAAATTGGTGAAAAAATAATCTTCCTTGATATGATTCACTACACTATGATAAAAACTACAATGTTCAATGGCGTTCAGCATCCTTCAATTGGAATCTGGAACGACAAAACAGGTTTCAGACTGGTAAGAGAATTTGGTTATGAAGATTATAAGAATAGGCTTTCGTAATTTTTATCTTATTATGATAAGCATTTGTGTATATTAAAACTTCAACTTGTTTTCTACTTAAAATTTCTTCCTTTTTGTTAATACTATCTTAAAAAATTAAGTGAGGTTAGCATGTTTATTTCTTATTTTTGATGCAATAAGAAGTTAAATTATTGGATGGAACCTGTTAAAATAATAGAAGAATTAGAAGCGCTCAACACTTACGAAGAAATAGATATCGGAGATTTAGATAATCTTATCGATAGCATCTCTTATAATGAAATTAAGCATTATCTGAGAACTTTCAAAATAGGCACAAAACCTGAACATGCAACCCAGGAATTGCTAAAAAGGCTTGTTGACGATGTACTCTTAAGAGAGGGTTTTGCAGAAGTCAAAATCAAAGGTGGATTTGTTGACTTTGCCATCCAGGAAAATGTTGTTAATCCAATATTAATTGAATTAAAACCTGGCTTTGAAAAAATAACTAATGATTCAGGTGATGTAATAAAAATTAAAGCAAAAACTTTAGATTACATTAACCACAAAGATCAAATTCAAAAATATCTTTTAGGAAACGATTTTGTAATTCTTACAAATTTAAAGAATGCATACTTGTTTAATCGCGAAGCTATTATTGATTATGAACCATTTTATGAAATTAAATTCCCGGAACTTTTGCGTCAATTTCTTAGTTGCGAAAACCTCTGGGATACTGTTCACCGGTTAGAAGACCAGAGTATTAAGCCGGAACTTGAAAATGAATTCTTCAATGACCTTAAGAAATGGTTTGATGAGCTTTCTACCATGCATTATATTGAAAAAAACGGGTTTAGAAAGAATGAAATTATCGTGCTTTTTATTAACAAGATGATTTTTGTTAAAACCCTTGAAGATTATGGCCTGATCCCTTTCCATTATCTTATTGAAGAGTACCAGCGGCTCAAATATATGTGGGAAGTAAAAAGCATGGCAAAATGTTTCGAGCACTTTTTTAGGCAGACAGAAGAATTTTTTGAATATTTCTACGATACTGAGCTTTTTTCAACTAACATTTGGGAATATCTTCCTGAAGACGAAGATGAGTGGAGAAAATTTGGCCGCGTTTTTGAACGTGTATTGGGATTCGGAGAATGGGAACTTTCCTTTGGAAAAGGATTAGTACATTATGACTATCGTAAAATAGACGAGGATGTATTTGGTAAAGCTTATGAAACTTTTATTGCCAGTCAACGAAAAGATAGTGGAATTTTTTACACGCACAGGCACATTACTACTTACATGAGCAATCGTTTGGTAAGCGAATTGTTTGAACCTGCTGTTTCTAAAGTTCTGCAGGCTCTTGATAATCTTGATTTCAGTTCAGCTCAAACCGCAATAGATAAAATGTACAACATCTCAATTGCCGATACTTCATCAGGTAGTGGAAGTTTTTTAATAAAAGTTTTGCGCGATATTTATTCATATTACAATAAAATTTTTCAAAAACTCGATTGGGCACGTGAAATACATAGTATATGGGAAGTGCCAAAAAAAGTAACCCAGGCCCAGGAATTTTTAGACCGTGCTCTATATAACAACAAGCGCAAACTTATGGCTTCTATTATACTCCGTCATATTCATGCTATTGACATTGACGAGCGGGCTATCGAGACTGCAAAAACTAACTTGTGGAAAGAGGCTGTAAAAATAGAGCCTAAATTATTCAGCTTTCGTAAAATCGGTAAAGAAACAAATCATATTTTACCGAACCTGCAACTTAATTTTATTTGTGCAGATACTCTATTTGATTTGCCTATCTCTGATCAACTAAATATAATTTCTTCGAAATACAAACCGGATATTATAAAATTGTTCCAAATCCGGGACGCATATATAAACAATCCGTACAGACCGGATATATTACATGAGGCTAAGCAAATAAAACAAAAGCTGCGTGAAGGTTTGACACCGAATCTGAAGCCTTTGACCAGACCTACACTTATTTGCCTTGAGTTCTTTTATTTATATTTCGATTATGAAGGCAATCCATTGCCAACTGAGAAACAAGGTTTCTCAGGTATCATAAGCAATCCTCCCTGGGAAGAAATATATCCTGTTGCTAAAGAATTTGCCGACATTGGCAAATATGAAATGGATCGTGCCGATTTTGAAAAGGAATTTGAAAAAAAGTTGAAAAAAGATAAAGCATTCGCTAAAGAATGGGAAAAATACTGCCAGTTTTATAAAGATTATACTGAATTTGTTTCGGAAAATTATACTTACCATAACCTGAAACCAGAAACCAGCGTGGCCATGCGTTCACATTTGAATTATTTTAAATTATTATTCGAACGCGACCTGCAAATTATCCAACCGGGAGGGTTCCTTAATATTCTTATACCATCAAGCTTTCAGACTGATGAGGGATGCTTTGGATTACGTAATTTATCACTTATTGATAATACATTGCATGAATTGTTTTCTTTCGAAAACAGGGGTTTTAAGGAAAATCCCGAAGATAAAACAAATACAAAAATATTTCCTGATGTTGACAATCGTTTTAAGTTTTCAATAGTGCTTGTACAAAAAGTCAAACCTAAAGATGATAATGCTTTCAATACTCACTTTTATTTGCATGACCCCAAGGATCTTTATATTAAAAATCCTTTAAAATATAGCCTTAATCTTGCACGTAAGTTCTCGCCTCATAATTTGTCAATTATGGAATTTGCTTCACAAACTGATTATAATTTGTGTGAAAAAATGCTTAATAATCACGATCTTTTAGGACAACTTGGTTATAATTTTAGAAGAGAATTTCATGTAACTGACGATGCAAATATTTTAATTAAAGAAAAAGGTAAAAAGGATGTTTTTCCAGTTTATGAAGGTAAATCTATCCATCAATTTACAAGTGCTTATGCAGATATAAACAATTATATTGAAAAAGCAATTGTTAATAAAGAACTAATTAACAAAGAAACAAAACGAATTAAAGCTGATTTAAATCTTGATATTAAAACTAACGAAGTAAGCAGCTATTTTGTAAAGAATAATTTCAAATTAGATTTCCAAACATATCGTTTAGCATATAGGGCTATTGGTAGTTCTACAAACGAACGTACTTTAATTTGCACTGTTTTATACCCAAATTCTGTATCAGTTCATTCATTAAATTACTTAATTAATTTCACTTATCAGAAAGCAGGAAAATATTTCAAACAGATTCAACAAGATTATTGGAAAACAATTTATTTAATGTCTTTATTGAATTCCTTGACACTCAATTATTATATTCGAAATAAAATATCTGCTAATCTGACAATGAATTTTATATACGAACTTCCAATCCCAGCAGCTACCGAAGAATTAAAAAATAAGATCGTGAAATTAGGTTTTTCCCTTCTTTATCACAAAAGCAATTCTAAAGAATATGAAGATTTAAAAAAAGAATTGGGCATAACGATCCCTGCCAAAATCAATGATATTAAAACCCGTGCCGAATTAGAAATAATTATAGCAAGAGATTTGTTCAGCCTCAACAAAACCGATTGGCAATATTTAACTTCTACTTTCGTTTATGGTGAAGACTCAGCTACAAAGCTAGAGCTGGATGAAATAATATCAGCATCAAAAGAATATTTTAATTAACACTAATTCACAAAACCATGCGTTTAAAAAGTATTTTAATTATAATTTTATTTACAATCGCTCTTTCCAGTTGCAAAACCAAACATTTCGAATACTTTAAAATTGAAGGGTTTGCGCAGGGAGGAACTTATCACGTTACTTATGAAAATTCACCGGGACTTGATTTAAAAGGTCAAATTGATTCTATTTTAAATGTTATTGATTTCACTTTGTCAATATTTAACCCGAAATCAATTATTTCCAGGATTAACGCTAACGAACCTGATGTTAAAATAAATGATTATTTCAAAGCAGTATTTTATAAATCAATAGAAGTAAACAGAAATTCCGGCGGAGCTTTTGATGTGACAGTTGGTCCATTGGTCAATGCCTGGGGTTTTGGTCCCAAAAAAAGAGAAATCCCTAGTAAAAGAAAAATTGATACATTACTTCAATATGTAGGAATGAACAAGGTTAAAATTATCGGCAACAAAGTAATTAAGAAATACCCGCAGATAAGTTTAGATTTTAATGCCATAGCACAAGGTTTTACAGTTGATGTGGTTTGTAAGTTTTTAGATTCACTTGAAATAAAAAATTACCTGGTAGAGGTTGGTGGAGAAGTCCGTACCAAAGGTAAAAATGCAAAGGGAGAAGACTGGAGGGTTGGAATAGATAAACCGGTTGATGGAAGTACTGTTCCAGGAGAACAAATTCAGGGAATACTATATTTGAGCAATAAAGCGGTTGCTACTTCGGGCGACTATCGCAAATTTTTTATTCAAGATGGTATTAAATATGCTCATCACATTGATCCGCATACCGGATACCCTGCAAAACAGAATG
This sequence comes from uncultured Bacteroidota bacterium, assembly GCA_963851385.1. Classification (GTDB taxonomy): domain Bacteria; phylum Bacteroidota; class Bacteroidia; order Bacteroidales; family DTGW01; genus CAWEFA01. Next base: position 189,022 of record CAWKPE010000018.1, read on the forward strand.
TGCTTAGTGCATCAATTATAGCTAATGATTGTTTTACTGCTGATGGATATGGTACAGTTTGTATGGTAATGGGACTTGAAAAAAGCAAAATATTTCTAGCCCGGCATCCCGAATTGGATGCTTACCTGATTTATAGCAATGAAAAAGGACAGTTCTGTGAATATGCAACTCCCGGTGCAAGGAAAATTTTAAAAACACTAAAAGCAAAATAAACTTTTAAAAACTACTGTTCAGCTTAAAATATGCATTATCAATGTTTTTTTATGAAAACTATTAAAATATTATTCCTTTTAATTTTTTGGATTATTTCATTTGTTGACCTTACAGCCCAACCTGTTACTGATTCTGTTTACAATAAAAATATTCATACAGTTCAAATTTACAGGAATGGAGCAGAACTCTCTTATCCAGTCATAGAATTAAACACAGATGACAAACTGAAACTTTGTTTTGATGATTTTAGTCATGAAGTCAAAAACTATTGTTATTCCCTGGTTCATTGTAATTCCGACTGGGAACCAACCGACATTTCATCTTCTGAATATATTGATGGATTCTTTCAAAATCAAATAACAGACCATGTGTTTTCAATAAATACTCTTGTAAACTATCTCCATTATTCTGTTATTTTTCCAAATGAAAATTGTAAAATTCGGTTATCAGGAAATTACATAATTAAAGTTTTTGAAGATTATGATGAAACTAAAATGGCTTTTACCAAAAAGTTTTACGTGAACGAAACAATTGCCAATATTGATCTTGATATTCTCCGGCCTGAAATTCCGAAATACATGATGAAAGGTCAGGAATTTAAAATAACCCTTAAACCAAATGTTACAGACTTCACTGATTTGAAAAGCGAGATAAAGATTGTAATAAACCAGAATGGCATGCCATGCAGGACAAAATCATTTCTCGTTTCAAGATTATTAGCAGGAAATGTTCTTGTTTACGATGATTTGGATTCAAATATTTTTGATGGTGGAAATGAATTCAGAAATTTTGACATTAAAAGCATCAAATACCAAAGTCCGAGAATTAATAAAATTAAATATTCAGGTGATAATTACACTATTGAGCTTCATCCTGATACATGGAGAACAAAAACCCGTTACTTTTTTGACAATGACCTTAATGGAAATTATTTTGTTGAAAACAGCCTCGGTGTTGATAAAAGTAATGATGCCGATTATGTAATGGTTCATTTAATACTTTCCACAACAGAACCATTGCTGGATGGTGATTTATTTGTATACGGCGCTCTTACTGACTGGAAATGTAACCAGGCCTCGAAAATGAGTTACAACCTCGAGAACCAGGTATATGAACTTAAATTATTGCTTAAACAGGGTTACTACAATTATCAATATGCTTATAAACCAAATAACAGCGACAATGTCGATCTCACTTTCGTTGAAGGTAATCATTACGAAACTGAAAACGACTATTTGGTTTTTGTTTACTACAAGCAGTTTTCCAGTCGTTACGAAAGATTAATCGGTTACCGGATTGCAAATTCAATTAAAAAGGCAGACAAAAAATAAATCTATACAAATATAATTTGCGTTCCACTTCCTCCTGCCATTGCATATAGTTGCCCCACGGTAATAATATCAGTGACTTCTTCGCAAAAATCTTCCTTTTTCATTTTAAACATATCGGCGGCCAGTTTACAGGCATATATTTCACCTCCACCTGCAGTAATCATTTCCATAAATTCCTTAACTGTAGGGATATCGAGTTTTCCCATCTGGCTTTTCATCATTGCTGAAACGCCTGCTTCAACACCGGGAATTATTCCAAGCAATGTTGGGAATGGAATACCTCCAGGCATGCGCATGGCAGGATTTCCCACTACTGAAGTATGCAACTTGTTCATTTGCTTTTTGGTTATTGCATCTAGCCCAAAAAAGGTAAAAAACACTTTGGCTTCAATCCCTTCCATTACTGCTCCGTTAGCCATTACCAGTGCAGCATATACATCTTCAATATTGCCTTTTGAGCATATTATCAGTACTCTTTTCAAAGGATTTTCTTCTATTGTATTCATTTCTCATTTATTTAGTTTGCTTATAGGCTTTAGGCATTGGGCATTGGGCATTGAGCTTAGAGGTTAAGGTATTAAATTCGACATTCATTATTCGACATTCATTATTCGACATTCATTATTCGACATTTCAAATTTCGCTTCACTTTCTACTATTTCCCGGATTCTGGTTTCCTGATTCCATATTACACACAACTGACAGGTTTAGGTATCCCTGCAATTTTAGAGGCATTTTTTAAAGGTCCTCCGGGAAAAAGTTGGTAAAACTCTTTAATATCCACAATACCTGAAGTGCCAACTTTCCTGATAGTAAGTGTTTCACCAGCTATTTGTTTTTGTCGTAAAAACTCTATTAGAGCAAAATGCTTTTCGGTAAGGGTAATTCCCAATTCTTTAGCTATTTCAACTGCAATCTCTTTTGTCCATTGCTTCAAATCGAGCAGGTAACCTTCGTTATTCACCTGAACGTTAACTCCTGCAATTATTTTTTCTGGCATGATATTCAAAATTTTATATTTAATATTTTATATTTTTTATTAAAAACTTGATTCTTGATTCTTGATTCTTGATTCTTGATTCTTGATTCTTGATTCTTGATTCTTGATTCTTGATTCTTGATTCTTTTATAAACAATTATCAATATACAATAAACAATAGTCAACTCTTCCTCTTTCCCATCATACTCATATGCGATGTTACCGGCAGGTGTCTTCCTTTGATCAATATATTCCAGTATATCCAACGAAATAAAAGTTTGCCCCAATGATTTATCCTGGAATTCTTCAAAAGTGAGAACGGTCCAATCAAAGGAAATGGGTAAACTCCTGGCAATGGTTCTGTTTCATAATTGAAATCGATAAGTGCAGCTTTTCCAAACCCGGCTTCAATATAGCAATTCACATGACCATCAAATATTGCCTCAGCTTTTCTACCCTGAATAACAGACAATATATTTTTAATTAAATAGTCAGCAGCAAAATGCGCAACTGATCCGGCTTTTGAAGCAGGAATTGCTGCTGCATCACCTAACGCAAAAATATCCGGATACTTTTCAGATTGCAAGGTATTTTTGTTCACCGGGATAAAATTTAATTCGTCGCCTAGTCCGCTTTTGCCAATATAATCAGCACCTTTGTTAAGAGGGACTATTGTAAGTAAATCAAATTCAACTTCCTTCTCGTCATAGGAAATGAGTTTTTTATTTTCATTATCAACACGCTCTGTGTAAAAGTCAGGTATCACTTTAATATTTTTTTTCTCAAGCATATCACCCAGCACTTTTGTACACACCGGTTTTGTGAATGCTCCTGAAAGCGGTGTTACAAGTGAAATTTCAACTTTGTCCCGGATGCCACGTTTTGTAAAATATTCATCTGCAAGGCAAATAAATTCTACAGGTGCAACCGGACATTTAAATGGCATATCTATAATACTCATCACAAGACGCCCACCCTGCCAGTTTTTAAAGCGTTCAGACAATGCTAATGAACCCTCAAGAGTATAAAATTCAAATATTTCTTTATTCCATAATTTATCCTTTAATCCCGGAGTTTCTTCTGGTGCAAGCTTTGCTCCGGTCGCAATTATCAAATAATCATAAGTTAGTTTTGTCCCATTTGTTAAGTTTACTTCCTTTTCATCTGGTTTAACTAATTCAATGTCTCCATAAACTATTTCAATTTCTCTGGGTATGAATTTTTCTTTTGGTTTAATGACATCATTTTTTTTATAAATTCCGAATGGGATAAAGAGAAAACCTGGTTGATAGTAATGAATTTTATCGTTATCGACAAGGGTAATTTTCCATTCCTTACTTTTTAAAACTTTTAAAAGTTTATTTGCCATAATTGTTCCGGCAGTGCCAGAACCCAATATCAATATATTGCGCATATATTATATATAATCTTAAGTACTTTAATTAACTTTAAATTTTTATCAAAATTAGTTCAACATACTACAGCCTATAGATGTTGTTGATATGATAAATATCAGGTTATGATAAAAAACAGGTTTTGGGCGTTAAGCATGAGTGAACCGTTTCTTAACCGCTAAGAGGTTTCATAGACTTTAAACATAATATCAAAATCTATATTTAATATGCCATTAAGCACCTGTAATTGCGAAGGTTGTGAATTAAAGTCTCTTTTTTTCGAGAATGCAAGTACTCTCGAAATAGAAGCGATTTGTACTCAAAAAGTTGAAAGAAATTACCAAAAAGGAGAATTAATTATTCGTAAAGGTGAAGAAATAAAGGAATTCACCTATTTAAAAGAAGGTCTTGTAAAATTATTCAGGCAAGAAAACGATGGAAAAGAACAAATTATTTGTTTTGCAGGACCACTTGATTTTGTTAGTCTTTTAAGCATCTTCTCTGAAAAACATTACAATTATTCAGTAGCAGCTATAGAAGATTCGGTAACATGCAGCCTTTTATTAAATGAGATAAAGCAGATGGCCGAACATAATGGCAAGTTTGCTCTCAGTTTAATCGAAAAGATTAACAGGGCAACCGACAAAATAATTCTTACGTTCCTGGAAGTCAAACAGCGCAGATTATATGGTCGCATAGCATATATTTTACTTTACTTTTCCGATTCAATTTGCAAAAATGATATCTTCGATTTACCAATTTCGCGAAAAGAAATTGCAGAATTTATAGGTATGACAACGGAGAATGTAATTCGCACTATGTCTGAATTGCGAAAAGATAAAATTATTAAGATTTCAGGAAAAACAATTGAGATAACAGATAAAGAGAAATTGAAAAGGATTAGCGAATTTAGCTAGCAGAATAAATTTCCAGACAAAAACCCGGTTGCTTTTCGCACCGGGTTTCTTAGTGGAGAATACGAGAGTCGAACTCGTGACCTATTGCATGCCATGCAATCGCTCTAGCCAACTGAGCTAATTCCCCTGTAATTTCATATAAAAATAAACGCTATGTTTTTTAGCGAATGCAAAAATATAAAAATTATTAGATGATAAACTAAAATATTAAAATAGCCGGATTTATTCTACCGGGTAATAAATTTTAGTAAGCCACTTAGTAGAATCTTTTTCAGTTATGGGACCAGTTATATACATTTCAAAAGGCAAACCCGAAATTTTCTTTTTATTATCAACAATCCACTTTTCAATAACCTCATATTCTTTCCCCAGGCCAGAATATGGCCCATAATAGTCTGTAACTATTGCCTTACATGCTTTCATCTGTCCAATTTTAATTTTATTATTGCCGGTTTTGCATTTTTCAACTGGGATGCCTGCTTCATACTCAACTTCATCCTTTGTAAAAGAATAATAAATTGAAAAAGCAACATTTGTCATTTTTAGTTTATTCTTTTCGATGAACATCTTAAGCTCTTTAAAATTAATCCCCATTTTCTGACCCAATTCAACAGGTTTGATCTTTTCCCTGATACCAATATAGGTAAATGCCAATACCTTAATTTCTTTAGTTATTAATTGATGTCTGGTTGAAATATTTTCAGCAACCTGCTTAAGACTATCGAGACCATTTTCAAAATTTTTCCCGATTCTTTTATTCATAAACAGTCCAATGTAACGTGTAATTGGATTATAACCCAGATTCAACTCAAAAATCCATTTTACTTTAGTGCCGGAATCAGATTTTTTAAAAAGATAATACAAATTGCCTTTCCCCTTGCTTAAAAAGTCAATTTCGGCATAAATTGAATCGTATGGTTTAGAAGCAAATATTGTTACACTTCCGCATCCCACGTTGCTTTGGTCGCTTTTCCACTCGAAACCAGCTCCCTCTCCTTTTTCATTTCCAAAATATTTCAAATCCATTGCTGTATCAATATGTTGCCAGGGAGACCATTTTTCCCAATTCTGAAGATTATTAACCTGGTCAAAGACTACTTCTTTTGGTGCTTTTATATTTATTGACCTTTCAATATGAACTTTTGAAGGCAATATAAAAGCAATCACTCCCAGCGTTATTATAAGTGCCAGAAGTCCGATTACAATGTTTTTGAACAATTTCATCATTTTAGTGCTTAGTTAGTTAATGTTAGTTTTAGTTACTTATGTAGTTACAAAAAGCTATTGAACCATTTAAGAAAAATCAATTTTGAAGTTTTATTTGATTTAACTTTAGGAGTTTGACGTTAAGGTAAATATAATTATTTTTCTGTAAATATTTATCAATTGCATTTAATTGTCTTTCCAAATTGAAGTTTTTTCCATTACTACCAATTTTATTCCCATATCAGTATCCATTTCACTAATTATGTTGTATCCTATTTTTTTATATAAATAGATATTCTTTTCGCTTCTATTTCCTGTAAATAGTTCAAAACGACTAGCAGATGGAAAATATCCCTCTATCTCTTTCATTAGTTGGCTGCCGATTCCCCGATTCTGGAATTGAGGATGAACTATTAACCTTCCAGTGTAGCAAACATTAGCATCCGTAATCTTGGCTCTTACACTTCCTATAATTTTATTTTTTTCATAAGCTTTTAAAAACATCTTCTCTTTAAATTCTTCCTGAATACTTTCAAGGGTTTGTTCAAGTGGTTGAAGATGCTGATTTTTATAAATACGTGCCTCTTCGAGAAAAGCTAATTTTTGAAGTTCAAGAATCTCTTTAAGATCTGAATATTTAGCTTTTCCGATAATCATATTGGAATTTTTTTGTTGAACACAATTGAAAAATACAAGAAATCATTATTTTGGATCTAATTTTTTTCTACGTTTAAAATTATGATAAAACATCATGCCAATTACAGGTAAAAAGGTAAGAATAACTATCCAGAATTGCTTTGCATATTGATTTTTAAAATTGGTCCTTAATATGTCCAGAAGCATCCAGACAAGGACAACAAAAAACATAAGTATAAAAAGCGATGACAGTATTTCTATTATGAATAAATTTATAAGCAAAATATTCATAAGTACGGATATTTAATATTTATTCAAACCCTAAAAGTTAATTAGAATGTCCTGAAATTAATAGATTTCAATTTCAAATGGTAACCTGGCTTGTATTCCTTCCATACGTTGAACTTTTTTATATAATTGCAAATACTTGATCTCGTCATTCAATTCAGAACTTATAATATTGGATTTAGCTTCGTCAGTAATACTTTTAATAAACTTTTCAAATGGTTCTTCAATTTCAGGTAAACTGATCAAACTGTAATTTTTTAACCTTGCCATTTTTGCGGCCACTTTTATTGCATCATTAATACTACCTAATGTATCAACCAATCCAATATTAATGGCATCACTACCTGACCACACGCGCCCCCCAGCAATTTCATCAATTTTTGTTTTCCCAATTCCACGTCCTTCGCTCACGCGGGTAATAAAATCATTATAAACTTTATCAACTTCAAATTGTAATAAGGTTTTTTCTTCAGAATTTAAAGGGCGAAAAACTGTAGGAAAATCAGAGTGTTCATTTGTTTTGGCTACGTCAGTTGTAATTCCAAGTTTATTTTTAAAAAATGGGTTTACGTTGGGAATCATGCCATATACTCCTATAGAACCTGTGATTGTATTTGGGCTGGACATAATTTTATTTGCAGCACAAGAAACATAATATCCTCCTGAAGCAGCCAAATCGCCCATTGAAGCTATAACAGGTTTTTCTTTGGCAGCAAGGGCTACTTCTCTCCAAATTATTTCGGAAGCCAGACTACTTCCTCCTGGAGAATTAATTCGAAATACAATCGCTTTAACTGAGGTATCCATGCGTGCATCTCTTAATGCTTTTGAAATTCTATTGCTGGAAACTTCTCCTTCATCTTCATCTCCCATTACAATTTCACCTTGGGCATAAACTACTGCTATCTTAGCTTTAGCATATGCTTTTTCACCGGAAGAAGCCTGTACTTTTTCATATTTCCCCAAACTGATAAAATCAGGTTCTTTTCCTGATTGTCCTGAAAGTACAAGCAATTGCTTATTTAGCTGATCTTTATAAAATAAACTATCAACAAAATTACTCGCCAGACATGTATCGGCATCCAAAAGAACCATTCTGTCAGCCAGTTTATTTAACTTGTCAATACTTATTTTTCTTTGTTCTGAAATGCCCTTAAGTGTGTATGCCCAAACCGATTTAAGCAAATGGGAAATTTGTGATCTATTTTCATTGCTCATTTTATCGTTAACATAAGGTTCAGGATAGCTTTTATACTTGCCATGTTTAAAAACCTGAACTTCGATTCCCAGTTTTTCAAAAGTTCCCTTGTAAAACATAATTTCACTTCGTAAACCTAAAAATTCAATACTTCCTTTAGGGTTTAGATAAATTTTATCTGCTACTGAAGATAAATAATAAGACTTTTGAGCATAATAATCGGCATATGCGATAATAAATTTACCTGATTTTTTAAAATCAATCAGTGCTTCCCGAATTTCTTCAATTGTAGCAATGCCGGCAGAAACATAAGTCAATTCCAAATAAATGCCCTTAATGTTGGCATCGTTTTTTGCTTTTTTAATATTATCTAATATTTCATTAAGACCATCTACTTTTGGTTTTCCAATGCCATACAAGTTTAATCCTGCAAATGGATTATTCGAAGACCTGTCAACAATTGGCCTGTCAAATGTGAGTTTCAGAATAGAATTGGATTTGATTACAACAGGGTTATTGCCTGATGAAACAATTACACCTATAATTCCTAAAAGTATAAAAAACATGATTAGGCTTGAAATAATTATGCCAACTATAGTAGCCAGCACCATTTTAAAAAAGTTTTTCATATAAAAAAGATTTAAGAGTTATAGAGTCAAGAACTAAGATTGCATAAAATTAAAATAATGGCAATTACTTACAATTTGTTCTTAACAAAATTAATTAATCTTAATTCAATGTCGTTTAATTAAGGAATTATATATTATTGGTCATACTTCGACAGGCTCAGTATGACCTAATTACATGGTCACTCTGAGCTTGTCGAAGGGTGTCTTGATACTTAATTAAGCGACATTGCTTTATAATTATGCATTTTATTTTGGTTCTTGGTTCTAAATTAAAACTATTTACTTTTGATGGCAAATTTAATAAAAATGGTACTAGTACATTTGTCATTAGGAAGTAATCTTTATAATCGCGAATATTTTATCAGAGAAGCTGAAACCCAAATTGAAAAAAGCATTGGTAAAATCATTAAATCATCCCACTTATATGAAACAGAGCCATGGGGTACAAGTCATCCGGAATTATTTCTGAATAAAGTTATATTAGTAAAAACAAATCTTGAACCTGTACAAATACTTGAACAATCACAAACAATTGAAAAAAATCTTGGAAGAATTCTTAAAAAAGAAAAATTCTCACCCCGCGCAATTGATATTGATATTCTTTTTATCGAACAATTAATTTTAAATAAAGAAAACCTGGTTGTACCTCATCCTTATATAGCTGAACGAAAATTTATACTCGAACCTTTTAATGAAATTGATTGTGAATTTATTCATCCATTATTAAACAAGACAATTCATCAGATTTATAGAGACTGCAATGATTCTCATTTCGTTAGGAAATTAATTTAAATAATAATATTCAATGTCGTTTAATTAAGGAATTATATATTATAAGTCATACTTCGACAGGCTCAGTATGACCTATTACATAGTCACCCTGAGCCTGTCGAAGGGTGTCTTGATGCTTAATTAAACGACATTGTAATAACATCTGTTTAAATGTGATCTTTTCCTGGATTAATTGACTCAATTTTTTCTTTTATCTAATCTGAATCTTAAATTTGTCTTTTTAAATCTTAAAGTCAATGAAGAATTCCTTAATTTGTATTGTTACCGTATTTTCATTGTACATCGTAAATCTGAAATCTCAGACTCCAGAATGGGATAATCCCCAGGTTAATGAAGTAAATAAAGAATATCCCAGGGCTTGTTTTTATCATTATCCTGATGAACAACTTGCTTACCAGGGTAACCGGTACAATTCACCGTTAGTAATGCTACTTAATGGAAAATGGCAATTCAAATGGGTGCCTAACCCGGCACAAAGGCCAACAGAATTTCCTCCTAAAGATTTTGATGCCACTTCTTGGGACATTATTGATGTACCTTCAAATTGGGAAATGAAAGGATTTGGAACATTAAAAGATAGCAATATCACCTACCTTCTTAAGGCTCAATTTCCACATGCACCTGTTGAAGACAATCCTGTTGGCTCTTATCGCCGTATGTTTCCAATTCCAGAAACTTGGTATGGTAAGCAAGTATTTATTCGTTTCGAAGGCGTTAATTCAGCTTATTACGTTTGGATGAACGGCAGACAAGTTGGTTACAGCGAAGACAGTAAAACAGGTTCGGAATTTAATATAACTCCTTATGTAATATTTGGCAGGATAAATACTCTGGCAGTTCAAGTGTATCGTTGGTGCGACGGAAGTTATCTGGAAGATCAGGATATGCTACAAATGAGTGGTATTGATCGTGATGTTTACATTTATTCAGTGCCTAATGTTGCTATTCGCGATTTCTTTGTAATAGGAGATCTGACCAACAATTATAATGATGGCATTTTTAAAGTATCTGTCGCTATAAAAAAATACGTTAAAAGCGAAAGCGGAAAATATAAATTGGTAATAAACCTAAAAGACAAAAAAGGTAAAGATGTTATTACTCCTTTGATTCGTACAATAGATGCATCAAGCAAAAAGGATAGTTTCATTTATTTTGAGCAACAAATTCCCCAGGTGCTTCAATGGTCATCTGAAAAACCAAATTTGTATACTTTGGTTATTTCGCTGAAAGATAAAGACTGCAAACCGACAGATGTGGTAAGTTCAAAAGTAGGTTTCAGAAAAGTTGAAATAAAAGATGGAAACTTGCTGATTAATGGGGGAAAAGTTTATTTGAAAGGTGTCAACAGGCACAGAGCATGATCCTGTCAATGGTAATGCAATAACCGAAAAACTGATGCTGAAAGATATTGAATTGATGAAGCAAAACAATATTAATGCCGTCCGATCATGCCACTATCCTGACAATCCACGTTGGTTGGAATTGTGCGACGAATATGGTATATATCTTGTTGACGAAGCAAATATTGATTCTCACGATTTGGGTTCCGGTGACGAAAATAAGACTGCTAATGATCCCGTTTGGCGCCAGGCTCATATTGAACGAACACGCAACATGGTAGAACGAGACAAAAATCATCCTTCAGTTATTATCTGGTCTTTAGGAAATGAAGCTGGCGATGGTACTAACTTTGAAGCTACTTATGCTTGGATAAAAAACCGCGACAAGTCGCGTCCGGTGCAATATGAACCTGCCCAATTGAATAATCATACAGATATTTTCTGTCCAATAAACATGAGTATTGAAAAGTTAAAGAATTATGCAGACAGCATCCGGACAAAACCTCTTATCATGAGCGAATATACTTACGCCCGTGGAAACGAAGTTGATAATTTAAAAGATTATTGGAAAGTAATTGAATCATACAAACCTCTTCAGGGCGGATTTATCAAAAACTGGGTTGACCCGCAATTAAAAGAAATTAAAAACGACACCAACCGCAGTATAAACGCTCTTGTTTTGCCTGACAGAACTCCTCTACCTTCCTTAAATGAAGTAAAAAAAGTATATCAGTATGTCAATTTTAAAGTAGTTGATATTGACAAAGGCTTGTTTGAAGTTACTAACAACTATAATTTTACAAACCTGGATGAGTTCAGGATCAAATGGAATATTACTGCAAATGGAAAAGATATTAGTTCAGGAATTATTGATTCTTTAAACTTAGCGCCAAATTCTTCAAAAAATATAAACATTGAACTTCTTAAAATTGATTCTGTTAAAGGAATTGAATATTTCGTAAATTTCAATGTACTTGAAAAGGAAACTAAACCTATGCTTCCAAAAAACCACATAGTTGCGTGGGAACAATTTGAGTTGCCGATAAAAAAGTGAAGCCAGGTTTGAGGAAATATACAGATAGAAATTTGGCATTGTTAATAAAGTATAGCTAAATCATTATTCCATTTAAACATCAACAATTTTATTGAATAAATCAACATATGTTTTGCTTTTGTATAGCATTTTGTTTTTCTTCTTAATCTGGCCAAAAAATGTCTAAAAAGACTATTATAGCCTTCTACTGTATATGTTTCTGCCTTTGTCTGAACTAATTGTTCTTCCGGAACAAATTCATTATAAGCTTTCCAATAGTCAGCACAAACTATCCCTTTGGAAAATTCTTCAATTTTTTCCCAGAGCCTTTTTCCAGTTTCGGTTCCTCTTGTGCCAATTTCACAATTGACGAACCTATGCCCATTTCTATCAACAGCAATCCATATCCAGCAGTAGTTTTTTTTGAACCAATATATGTATGCATCTCATCCAATTCTATTACATCAATATCTCCAGGATTTCTAAATTCATCCAACTTTTCTCCAAAGGACTTTATCCAATTAAAAACAGCAACATGGCTCACATTTAAGTATCTTCCTATTGATCTAAAACCTAAGCCTTCTAAATATAAAACTAAGGCATTTCTTTTAAGGTCATTCGGCTTTCCTAATTGCCCTACAGTAAATCGATGCTTGCAATCTTTACACAGAAACCTTTGTTTTGATTTAACTATACCATCTTTACGAAAATTCTTGCTTTTACATTTTGGGCAGCTATCTATAATCATTTTATATAGTTTTATAACTGCACAAATATAATAAAACTATACTAAATTAACAAAGCCAGAAATTTAATCAAGTTTCTGTTTTAAAAACTTTGTCATCTTTTCCTAAAAAACTTTTTAGTAATATTAATATTAAGAAAAAAGAAATTTTTCTACTTTTGCGCCGGTGATGGAGTTCGCCATAAACCGCAATAATGCTGATGACTCCTACTAATTTAGTTAATAGGAGTTACTTTTATGATTAGTATTTATTTTCTCGCAGCTTTCTGGTTTTTATCTGCAGTCCTTTCAACTGTTATTGCCAATCGTGTAAAAATTTCTATGGCTCTAATAGAAATTATTGTAGGTGCTGGTATCGGATATGCAGCTTTCAAGCTGAATTATACAGACAAACTTTCACTAAATGCAGACTGGTTAAAATTCTGTACCGGCATAGGAGCAATTATGCTTACCTTTCTTGCAGGTGCAGAATTAAGTCCCGACACCATGAAAACCAAACTTAAGGAAGTATCCATTATTGGATTGGTTGGTTTTTTTGCACCCTTTATCGGTTGTTCACTAATTGCATATTATTTCTTAGGATGGGGATTACAAGCCAGTTTACTTGCAGGTATAGCACTTTCTACAACTTCAATGGCAGTGGTCTATGCCGTGATGCTTGAGTATGGTTTTAATAAAACAGATTATGGAAAAGGGATTCTGGGTGCATGTTTTATTAATGATTTAGGTACAGTCATTGGCCTGGGATTGATATTTGCTCCATTCACTTATAGAACATTAATATTTATTGCCGTAATTGTAATTTTAATTTTCATTTTACCTATTGTTACCGAATTCATCATAAAACATTTTGCACATAGAACTGCTGCTATTCGCACAAAATGGATACTTTTCGTTCTTTTATCCATGGGAGTATTGGCATTATGGTCCGGCAGCGAACCGGTATTGCCGGCCTATATTATTGGAATGTTGCTTGCCAAAACAATTGAAAAAGATGAATTTTTCGTAAGAAGATTACGCACATTAACAATAGGATTTTTTACTTCTTTATATTTTTTGCGTGCCGGTGCCCTTATGTCTTTACCTGCACTCATCGCTGCACCTCTGATTTTTATTGTATTTTTTGCAGGTAAGGTGGCTTTTAAAATATTTGGATTGTATCCTGTAATTAATAGTTTCAGGGAAGATAAAAAGGAAAAATGGTATTATACATTGCTCATGTCAACAGGACTGACATTTGGTACTATCTCTGCACTTTTTGGCTTAACGCATAATATTATTACACAAGGTCAATATACCTATTTAGTGGGTGCAGTTATTGCCAGTGCAGTAATTCCCACGCTTATTGCAAATAAATTCTTCTTGCCAAAACATTTGCTTGAAGTACCGATTCTGGACGATGAAATGTCTGAATTGGATTCAAATGCGAAATAGAATATTTTTTATAACTTAACTTAATTAAAATTGATTTTCCTCCAATAAAGAATATGTACCAGAAATGTTATTTACTATTTTTACAAAATACAATGGAGATTATCGTTCTTAATATTTTTCAAATTTAATTAATAAATAATATGAGTTTTACACATGAAGTTGAAGGTATGATTTGTGTCGCGCAAGGTGCAAATCATGGCCCGGCACCTATCCCCGAAGAAGGCAGATGGGTAAAGGCCAAAGAAATAAAAGACATTTCGGGCTTAACCCACGGTGTGGGTTGGTGTGCCCCTCAGCAGGGAGCTTGCAAACTGACTCTGAATGTTAAAGACGGTATTATTCAGGAAGCATTGGTGGAAACCATTGGTTGCACAGGCATGACCCATTCGGCAGCAATGGCTGCTGAAATCCTCTCTGGAAAAACCATTCTTGAAGCACTGAATACCGACCTTGTTTGCGATGCTATTAATACCGCAATGCGTGAATTGTTCCTGCAAATTGTTTACGGACGTACTCAAACAGCTTTTTCCGAAGGTGGCCTGCCCATTGGTGCCGGTCTCGAAGATTTGGGAAAAGGTTTACGCGGTGTTACCGGAACATTATACGGAACTGTAGCCAAAGGCCCTCGTTATCTCGAAATGGCCGAAGGTTATATTACTAAAATAGGGCTCGATGCCGGCAATGAAATTATTGGTTACGAATTTGTGAACTTGGGCCGCATGATGGACATGATTAAAGCCGGAACCGATGCCAACGAAGCACTGAAAAAAGCTTCAGGCAAATACGGACGCATTGATGAAGCAGTTAAAATTATTGACCCACGTAAAGAATAGGAGGAACATACAATGCCATTATTTGAAAGTTACGAAAGACGAATTAATCAAATAAATAAAGTGCTTAATTCGTATGGTATTTCTTCTGTTGAAGAAGCCAAAAAAATATGCGACAACAAAGGCGTAGATGTTTACAAAATTGTAAAAGACATTCAGCCAATTGCCTTCGAAAATGCTATGTGGGCATACATTGTAGGAGCTGCCATTGCTATAAAAAAAGGCCAGACCAAAGCTGCTGATATTGCAGCCACATTGGGCGAAGGCCTTCAGGCCTTTTGCATTCCCGGTTCGGTTGCAGACGACCGTAAAGTCGGTTTGGGACATGGAAACCTTGCCGCTATGTTGTTGCGTGAAGAAACCAAATGTTTTGCCTTTCTTGCAGGCCATGAATCATTTGCTGCTGCCGAAGGCGCAATAGGTATTGCAAAATCAGCCAACCGCGTGCGCAAAGAACCGTTGAGAGTTATTCTAAATGGTTTAGGAAAAGATGCTGCTAAAATTATTGCCCGTGTAAATGGGTTCACTTATGTGCAAACGCAATTCGATTATTACACTGGTGCATTAAAAGAAGTTGCCCGAATAGCCTATTCAAAAGGCGACAAAGCAAAAGTAAACTGTTATGGCGCTGACGATGTTCGGGAAGGTGTTGCTATTCTTCATAAAGAAGGCGTTGACGTTTCTATTACCGGAAATTCAACCAATCCTACACGCTTCCAACATCCGGTGGCTGGTACGTATAAAAAGGAATGTGTGGAACAGGGCAAAAAATATTTCTCAGTTGCCTCAGGTGGAGGCACAGGTCGTACCCTGCACCCCGATAATATGGCTGCTGGTCCTGCCTCGTATGGCATGACTGACACTATGGGACGTATGCACTCCGATGCCCAGTTTGCTGGTTCGTCATCCGTTCCGGCTCATGTTGAAATGATGGGATTAATAGGCATGGGCAACAACCCGATGGTGGGTGCTTCAGTCGCCGTTGCTGTTGCTGTTTCACAAGCTTAATTGATAATTTATAAGGATTGGCATATCTGTTGCCAGTCCTTTTTTTATCGAAAATATAATACTTCCGGATGACTAAAAAGGTATATTAGGAAATTAATAGAATCAACCATTATATTAAAACTTTAAAAGAAACCATATGTTTATTTATTGGATTACAAAATAAATATTTAGTAATAACTCAAAAAATAAACAGTTATGAAAATCATAGATGTTGAAGCAATTGAAATCCTCGATTCCAGAGGTAATCCTACAGTTGAAGTCGAACTGACTATAGAAGATGGCACCTCTGCACGCGCAATGGTTCCGAGCGGAGCCTCAACAGGCGAGCGCGAAGCCTGTGAACTACGCGACGGTGATAAAAAGCGCTATGGCGGAAAAGGTGTTTTAAAAGCCGTTGAAAATGTAAATAATAAAATTGCTCCTGAAATTGTAGATAAATATTTTGTAAGTCAGCGTGAGCTTGACTATTTAATGATTGGTCTGGATGGTACCGAAAATAAATCTAAACTTGGTGCCAATGCCATACTCGGAGTTTCAATGGCTTATGCCCGTGCGGAAGCCGAAAGCGCCGGGATACCGTTATATCAGTATTTAGGTGGCAGCAATGCCCATTTGTTACCTGTTCCATGTATGAACATTATCAATGGTGGAAAACATGCAGATAATAATGTAGATTTCCAGGAATTCATGATTGCCCCGCACGGTGCAACTTCATTTACTGAAGCTATCCGAATGGGCATAGAAGTTTTCTATACTTTAAAATCGGTGTTGAAAACCAAAGGGTATAGCACAGGAGTAGGCGATGAAGGCGGTTTTGCTCCTGACCTGAAATCAAATGATGAGGCTGTTGAAGTTATTCTTGAAGCCATTACCAAAGCCGGATATAAACCAGGCGGTGAAGTAAGTATTTGTTTGGATCCTGCTGCCAGTGAATTGTGGGAAGACGGCAAATACAAATTCTTCAAAAGTACTCAGAAATTAGTTTCGAGCGATGATATGGTAAAGTTATGGGAAAGCTGGGCAAATCAGTATCCGATTGCTTTGCTTGAAGATGGCCTGGCAGAAAATGATTGGACAGGATGGCAAAACCTGACCAAGACTTTAGGCAAAAAGATTGAAATTGTAGGCGATGACCTTTTCTGCACCAATAAAAAAATCCTTGCTGAAGGTATCCAAAAAGGTGTTGCCAATTCGATATTGATAAAACTAAACCAGATAGGAACAGTAACAGAAACCCTCGAAACCATTGAATTGGCTTATAAGAATTCGTATAATTGTTTTGTTTCACACCGAAGTGGTGAAACTGTAGACAGCTTTATTTCGGACCTCACTGTAGCTGTTAATGCAGGTCATTTGAAGACCGGGAGTGGTTGCCGTGGCGAGCGTGTTGAAAAATTTAACCAGTTGATGCGAATTGAACATCAGCTTGGCAGCAGTTCAAAGTTTGCAGGAATCAAAGCGTTTAAAAATAAATAAAACCTTAAAACAAAAGCGAACTAAATGATTTTGTATTCAAACTCTGTCAGGTCTTCGAACGCTGACAGGTATTGAATAAAATAATTAAAGTTGACCTGACAATGTCTTTAGTCGAATATCAAAAGGCGGATATTACATCAACAATCTGTTGAGAATCAACGAATAAAGTTGATAACTTATTAATTTTC
This sequence comes from uncultured Bacteroidota bacterium, assembly GCA_963851385.1. Taxonomy (GTDB): domain Bacteria; phylum Bacteroidota; class Bacteroidia; order Bacteroidales; family DTGW01; genus CAWEFA01. The sequence continues at coordinate 206,659 of CAWKPE010000018.1, forward strand.
ACTAAGGTTAGTTTGCAGGTTTTGACAAACTTTGCCAAAAAGCTTGCAGACTATGTTACCAAGAAAGAAAGACAAATCTCAATTAAGCTTCTATCGCACATTTGAAGAGCAGTTGAACCATAGCCATCCACTGTATATCCTGGCAAATACAATAGATTGGCAAATGTTTGAAGATGCTTTTAAAAAGCATTATAGTTCGAATATGGGCGCCCCTGCAAAGTCCATTCGCTTAATGGTGTCCTTATTGATTTTAAAACAGCTGCGAAACTTAAGCGATGAAAGCATAGTTGGGCAATGGTCAGAGAATAGCTACTATCAATATTTTAGCGGGGAAGAATGTTTTTGTAGCACAGCGCCATGTGTCCCAACAGAGTTAATTGAATTTAGAAAGCGAATTGGCGAAGAAGGAGTGGAATTGATTTTAAAAGAGAGCATCCGTATTAACGGGAAAGATGGCAAGGGAAAAACATTAAGTGGAGATAGTACTGTTCAAGAGAAAAATATTACCTATCCTACAGATGACAAACTATACAAAAAGATAATCCATAAGTGCCAGGCTATAGCTGGAGAAGAAGACATTGAACTACGTCAAAGCTATAAGCGGACTGTAAAAAAATTAAGCATCATACAAAGGTTGAAACGCAGAAAAGGAGGCGAAGCAAAAGCCCGCAAAGCAAGTAAGAAGATAAAGACAATAGCAGGGAGGTTAGTCAGGGACATAGAGCGAAAACTAGCGCCATCAGATTTGCAAAAATGGGGAACAGAGCTGTCACTTTATAAGCAAGTATTGATGCAAAAGAAAAGTGATAGTGACAAAATCTACAGTTTACATGAACCACAGGTTAAATGCTTTAGTAAAGGTAAAGAACATAAAAAATATGAATTTGGCAGCAAGGTATCCATCCTGGTCACACAACGAACAGGAGTTATAGTAGGGGCGTTAAATTTTGACGAAAACCTGCATGACTCAAAAACATTAGATGCAGCATTGGATCAACATCAACGGTTGACTGGCATTGAAGCAGAGCATGTATATGTTGACAGGGGCTATCCGGGGCCAAAACAAATACGCAACACACAAATACATTTACCTAAAACAGACAAGATGATTACCCGGTCAAGAAGGGCAAAGCACAAACGCAGGGCAGCCATTGAACCTGTAATAGGACATCTTAAACACGACCATCGAATGGTCAGGAACTTTTTAAAAGGAAGTTATGGAGACGCAATAAATGTAATGTTAGCGGCATCTGCAATGAACTTCAAAAGGATGATGAACCTGTGGAAAACGGGTAAACATCTTTTGGCTCAATTTTTAAATGAATTATTAAAGCATTTTTTTATGTTTGCAGCTGACGGCAATAAATTGCAAAATCTAAAATATACTTTTTGAGGTTCGACTATTTAGACTTGTCAGAGTCTCTAATATTGAATTAAAGGTACCGATAGAAATAACTAACAAAAAGAAAAGAGGCTTAACTCTTTCGAACTAAGCCTCAATTACAGGATACACGTAGCTGGTGAAACAAAGGGCAACCAGCGCTGTGCCGTATTTCTTGTCAGGAACAAAACTTTCGCAAATCCTTTCAACGTTTCTGAGATGATACCTGTCATTGAATCCGTTGACGTAAAGTTCATTTAAACTTGCATCCAGTAACCTGTTAAGTTCCTTTTCATCGTAGTTTCCACTATGTTCGCAAACCAATCCGCCGAACTTTTCGTGTGTCAACTTATTATATAACCAACCATATATTATTCCCGATGAAGCCCGTTGGCCCTTCTCTGCATTACAAACACTCATAATCGACTCCATCACTGCGCCGTGTTCTAAATGGTCCGGCTTACTTATTTTCCTGGCTATTCCAGGTAATATCGAAGAATATGTCATAATGTTACACATCTCGATATTGGCCTCCTTCAGGGCTAAGTGGTACGACCCTGCATGGATTGTAATATCACTCTGACCAGTACCTTTAGTCACAAAATAGTCGCGCGGAATTCTGTTGCCCACAAGAATTCCTTTCAAATCTTTCTCCACTTGAAAAAGACTTGAAACAGAAAACTGATTTACCATCTAAGCTCATAAAAATTAAATTGGTGAATACTAGAATTCTTGCCAAAAAAAACGAGCCGCAAATATATATTTTTTGAAATTATTATGCGGTTTTTTTTTATTTTTTTTATTCTCTTGTTTTACTTTTTATTAAAACTAATGTTTCATTTTTCAGAAAATACTGAAATAAAACGAATAGTCTGGTTAAAAAACTATTCAAAATAAAATTGTGGTAGAAGCTGAAGATTTGAATTGAGTAAGTATAACTTCTCAAAAAGGTGAATAACGGGTAATCGGAAAGAAATCCTTAAAAAGAAAAAAGGCCTAATTTTCATTTCACTCTCTTTTTATTAAGTTAACAAAATTTGACCCCTCTTGCAATTACTTGTATAATTCCCTAAGTAAAACTTGAAATCTTATATAGCACGTTTGTTATCGAAATCATACAGGCAATTTATAAGAGTTTTTGCAACGGCGAATGTATTAAAAATTAATTAATTAAATCTAACATACTAAAAATTATTATTTTTCAATAAATCCATTTTTTTAAGCCAATGTCCAATAAAATCAAACACTCAAAGACGTTTGCATAGAAATACCAGGCTGATCCCATAGTGTCGGATAATCTTCAGAGAACTTCTTTAATACCGACTTCAAAATTGCTTCGCGCATTAATTTTGATTGGTTGTCTATTTTGTACTTTTTAAAATATTTATTAAGTGCCTGTATTTCGTAATTATTAAAACAAATTGTTTTTCTATTCTTCCGCTTTAAATTATCGTCATTTTTTATTGTAATTTTCCTTTTTCTCACGTCTTGTTTTTCTAAAATATAAAATTTTGTATGGTAAAAATATAAAACACCATTTACTTTGAAGTTTTTTAAGCACTGCAAAATATTAACTATTTGAATTTTATTGTTAATAACTTTATGTATTCACTTGGTCTTGATATTTAATCTGCAACAAGGTTATTTCTTACAACTGACACCATCATTGTGCTTTACGATGTTCAAATCTAAAGTTTCAATAAAGTCCGGTACATTTAAACCGGCAAATATTTACATTTGCGTTAAAATTTATTGATTTATAAAATATGATATTTCTATACAACATCATAATTGGAATTTATTGGCTGGCTATTTTAATCGCTTCATCATTTAACAGCAAGGCCAGGAAATTCTTAAAAGGCCGTAAAAATCTTTTTCTAAATCTTGAACAAGCACAGATCATAGGCAATAAGGTAATATGGTTTCATGCAGCTTCACTTGGAGAATTTGAACAAGGCAGACCTGTAATAGAATCATTTCGAAAGCAAAATCCTGGATATAAAATTTTATTGACGTTCTTCTCTCCTTCAGGATATGAAATTCGCAATAATTATAAGGAAGCTGATTACGTTTGTTATCTGCCTTTGGATTTTTCATGGTGGGCAATAAAATTTATTAAAACTGTAAAACCCTCCGCAGCATACTTTGTAAAATATGAATTTTGGTATAATTATATCAGAATTTTGCATATACATAATATAAAGGTATATTGCTTTTCGGCAAATTTCAGACGTAACCAGGTATTCTTTAAATGGTATGGGTTTTGGTACAGAAGTATTCTTCATATGTTTACACACATTTTCGTACAAAACCAGCTTTCGAAAGATTTACTTGCATCAATTGGATTTGACAATGTTACTATCAGTGGAGATACTAGGTTTGACAGGGTACATTACGTTTCCAACCAGGTAAAACATTTTCCAGTAATTGAACGGTTTAAAAATAATCACAAGGTAATTGTTGCAGGCAGCACATGGCCAACTGATGAAAACTACCTGGTTCAGTTCATTAATCATTGCAATGGTAATTGCAGGTTCATTATTGCTCCGCACGAAATAGATCCAGTTCAACTAGATCAATTAATTGTAAAACTCAATCGCAAAACATTGAAATATTCGCAATCCGATGGTGTGAACATTGAAGATTATGAAGTGTTAATAATAGACAACATAGGTATGTTGTTGTCAATTTACCAGTATGGAAACATAGCTTATATTGGAGGTGGATTTGGCAAAGGCATTCATAATGTTTTGGAGGCAGCTACTTTTGGACTTCCGGTTGTGTTTGGACCAAATTACTCGAAGTTTAGGGAAGCTCATGATTTGGTTAAAAATGGAGGAGCATTTTCATTTAATAATTTTGATACATTACAAAATATTTTCAATAATTTTCTCACTAACCCTACCTCATTACAGAATGCCAGTCAGATTTGCAAGCGTTATATTACGGACAATACAGGCGCTACAGAGTTAATATTATCCAAAACATTGAATTTATAAAAAATATTTTCGGATAATAAAATAGAAATCTATATTTTAATTCTTGTTAAGTTGAATATCTTTAAGTAGTCGCCTGTAATCAATATAAATAATGTCTTGTTGGTTGAAAACCTCAGTGTTTATTGAAATTATAATTAATTGATTTGATTATTAATGTCTTACAAAATAATTTTTCAATTGTTAATAACTACGATTTAGAAGTTGATAATTGCAAACAAGGTTATTTGGAACTGTGTGCAGAAGAGTCTTAAATTGCAAGATAAATATCAATAACCTTCAAAAACTTTTAAACCCCGATTTACTAACACTTTAACAAAGTTGGAAAATGCAGACCGATGAGACCTTAGTTACAAAAGTTGAAAAGGAAGAACAAAACGAAGAGATGGGTAAAACATCTAAACATAGTAGTCAGAAGCGAACGTACTCTTACGAGGAAGCATTTAAAAGTGCCCTGGAGTATTTTAAAGGTGACGAACTTGCTGCACGAGTGTGGGTAAATAAGTACGCGTTGAAGGATTCATTCGGCAAAATATATGAGTTGAACCCTGACCATATGCATCATCGGATTGCAGGAGAGATAGCCCGAATTGAGAAAAAATATTTAAACCCGATGTCGGAAGCGGAAGTGTACGAGTATTTGAAAGACTTTAAATATATAGTTCCCCAGGGCAGTCCTATGACCGGAATTGGAAATAACTTTCAAATTGCATCTCTTTCGAATTGTTTTGTTATTGGCAATGCTGCCGATTCTTACGGTGGCATTATGAAAACAGACCAGGAACAGGTTCAGTTGATGAAACGCAGAGGCGGCGTCGGACACGATCTTTCACATATCCGTCCAATTAGCAGTCCTGTATTAAATAGTGCACTAAGTTCAACCGGTGTTGTGCCTTTTATGGAGAGGTACTCCAATTCAACAAGAGAAGTGGCCCAGGATGGCCGCCGTGGAGCATTGATGCTTAGTATTTCCAGCAAACATCCCGATTGCGAAAAATTTATAGATGCAAAGTTAGAACAAGGAAAAGTTACCGGGGCTAATGTGTCCGTTAAAATAGACGATGATTTTATGAAAGCTGTGGTAAGCGGCACAACATATATTCAGCAATACCCGGTAGATTCACCAAACCCTACATTCAAAAAAGAAATAAATGCACGCGAACTCTGGAAAAAGATTGTTCACAATGCATGGAAATCAGCTGAACCGGGAATCTTATTCTGGGATACCATTATCAGGGAATCTGTTCCAGATTGCTATGCTGAATACGGATATCGCACTGTTTCTACAAATCCATGCGGCGAAATACCACTTTGTCCCTATGATAGCTGCCGTCTTCTGGCAATAAACCTTTACGGTTATGTAGAAGAACCGTTCACACCAAATGCAAGATTCAATTTTGATTTGTTCAAAAAACACGTTGGCATTGCACAACGCTTCATGGACAATATCATTGATCTTGAAATTGAAAAAATAGATTCAATTCTGAAAAAAGTTGAAGGTGATCCTGAAGATCATGAAATAAAAAGAGTAGAAAAAAAGCTTTGGGAAAACATCAGGATAAAAACAGAAGAAGGACGTCGCACAGGAATTGGTATTACAGCAGAAGGCGATATGCTGGCTGCATTGGGTATCAGGTATGGTAGCGACAATGCTATTGATTTTTCCGTAGAAGTTCATAAAACACTGGCTCTTGAGGCTTACCGTTCCTCCACATTTATGGCAAAGGAACGCGGACCATTTCCCATTTTTGACTGGCAGCTTGAAAAAGATAATCCTTTCATTCAACGCCTGCGGAAAGAAGATGAAAAGTTGTACCAGGACATGATGAAATTCGGCCGTCGTAACATTGCTTTGCTTACTATTGCCCCCACGGGTACAACAAGTTTAATGACCCAAACTACATCGGGAATTGAACCTGTATTCATGCCTGTGTACAAACGCCGCAGGAAAGTAAATCCCAACGACACCCATGTTAAAGTTGCCTTTATTGATGATGTTGGCGATCATTGGGAAGAATACAATGTATTTCACCATAAGTTTATGACATGGCTTGAAGTGAATGGTTATAATATGAATGAAGTCATTCACTATGACGACCAACAGATTCAGGATATGGTTGCTAAATCGCCCTATTACAAAGCAACATCCGGCGACGTTGACTGGGTAAAAAAGGTGCACATGCAGGGCGAAATACAGAAGTGGGTTGACCATTCAATCAGCGTTACCATTAATCTTCCTGAAAATGCTACAGAAGATTTGGTTGGCGAACTTTATATCAATGCATGGCAAAGCGGTTGCAAAGGATGCACTGTTTACCGCGAGAATTCACGTTCAGGAGTATTGGTATCCAATAAAAAAGATAAAAAAGAAAAGCAGACGCTTGAAATGGATCAACCTTTAAAGCGTCCGAAAGTATTAGAAGCTGAAATTATCCGTTTCAAAAACAATAATGAAAACTGGATTGCATTCATTGGCCTTTTAGACAACAGACCTTATGAAATATTCACAGGTTTGCAGGAAGAAGATATGTTCCCTATTCCTAAATCAATCACCAAAGGAAAAATTATTAAAAATAAAGACGAAGAAGGCAATACTCGTTATGACTTCCAGTATACAGACAAATATGGTTACAAAAATACGCTTGGTGGTTTATCACATCAATTCAACAAAGAATATTGGAATTATGCAAAATTATTTTCAAGTGTATTGAGATATGGAATGCCCATAGCTGATGTTGTAAACCTGGTAAGTTCGTTGCAACTTGACAGTGAAACCATAAACACATGGAAGAACGGTGTAGAAAGAGCTTTGAAGAAATATATCCCTAATGGTACACTGGCAAAATCGGGACAGAAATGCCCGTCATGTGGTTCCGAAAGTTTGATTTACCAGGAAGGATGCCTTACCTGTACAAGTTGCGGAACATCGAAATGTAATTAAGCCCAATAGTTTTGAGATATTTTTGATTTTAAGAACGAAAAATCCCCTCTGCCTTAGGAGGGGATTTTTATTGGAAAAATTAAGCTTAAACCCACATTACGCATTAGAAAATGCGTAATGTGCCCTACGGGCCGCTATCACTGCGCTTTAACGGGGTTAACCCAAATGCCTACGCACAAAGCAACACACTACGCATCAGTTCGCTACGCTCCTAATGCGTAATTTGGGTCAAAAATATATTTGAAAAAATTTTTATTTATTATTTTCTCTTATTATTTGATGGAGTTTGAGTATTTTGTCTGGCTGGTTGCTCAACATGTTGGTTTTCCTGCTGTCTGGGAGGAGGAGAATAGTTTTGTTGCTGGGACTGCCTTACAGGTTGCTGTTGTGGTTCAATTTGCTTCCATGTATTTTGATGATATTGCTGAGCATTTCTTATCTGATTGAAATTTTCAGTCTGCTTTGAAGGACTAGGACTATTAGGCTTTATGTTAACGTTGTCACGTCTTTGATTAGGCTCATTATTTAACTGCGGACTTTTGATTACCGGTTGTTGTTTATTAATATTGCTATTTTGAACATTTGTATTTTGTTGAAGATTTTGTTCAGGCTGTCTGTTATTTGTTTGTTCATTTTTTGTAACTTTATATTGATCCGGTATTGCAACAGTTGGTTTCTTAACCGGTTCAGTTATAGTTTCCCAAGAAGATTCTGTTTTAGAATCCCTTCGAATTACTTGTTTTTTAGAAGCATCTACAGATAATAAAGGATAATTCTTTTGTTTCTCTTGTAAATATTCAGATTGCTCAATCTGATGTTGCGGATTTTTGGCATTATATTCCCTTCTATCTATCTCCATTTGACCATACTCTTTAAATCGCCGGGTTCTGTTGGAATTATCTTTGTCCCAATCATCATTTACTATATCCCTGTTCCTGTTACGCCAATTATTCACACTATGGCTTATACTGTTATAGTTCATTGATTCTCGGTGATTGTCATAATAATTATAATAATGATTTGATAATTCAGGGTATTTGTAATAATGTTCCGGATAATAAAAGTACCAATCCATGAAATATGCAGAGGGAAGTCCGAAAAAAACCACATGCCCGCCTGGGCCATAATAAAATCCCCAATCGTACCAATATGGATAAGGATTCCAATAATCATAAGGATACCATGAAGGGTAGCCGAACCACCAATTGTAAGGATTAGAATTGTAATTTGTGACATCCGGTGTAAGTGAAGCATTATAATCTTCAGGCTGATAGCCATTATCCTGGGCATATTCCTGCGCAGCCTGGGTAAATTCTTCCTGTGACTGGGGATTGTCATTCATACTTTGTTTCCAGTCATCAGCTTCCTGAGTATTTTTTTGAGTTAATATAAGATTTAAAGAATCTGTTTTATGTAAAACTCTTTCAGGATTTTTTCTATAATAATCTCCTACAACAACCGTATATTGCATATGGTCGTATAGTAAATCCAGAACTTCAGGCATTTTTATCATTTCCCTGAAAGCATTGGCCGCTTCGGGAGGATAGTTGTTCAGCAAAAGGCCAAAATCTGAATTATAACTTTTATTCATTTTATCAATCTGAACAAGCAGATCATAATTATTTTTTCGAATGCATCTTGTGAATTCTTTTGCATTGCATTCAGTTTCGCGATAACTTCAGGGTATTCACAAGCTTCAAATATTATTCTTCTTGTTTCCGTTGGATACATTGCAATTGCATCCACAGCTTCCTGATTTTCCTGTATTACCTGCTTAAGTAAGGACTTGCTGTTATCCTGTGCTGCACATTTTATCCATGTAGCAGCTATTAGAAACATTAATAATGCTACATTGTAAATCTTTTTCATTTGTTTAAAATTAAGTTTTCTAAGGTTGTATTGTCTGGCTTGCGATAAGGGTTTATGTCTTTATTTTTAAATTATTATAATTAAATATTTGAGATTGAATCTAAAAGTTTTCTTTTGTGATAAATAACAAATCCATACAATTTATTATTAGCAATTTACATATTAATATGCAATTATTTGATATATATCTTTTAGATTAAAAACGATAAATCTTATTAACTCCTTTCTAAGTAGTATATCCCAATGTTACACCTCTCAGTTTATTGTTTAATTCAACAACTAATGTTTTAAACGTATTCGGCAAACATAGTTGTTATTGAATTTTCTATAGACAGGCAATATCCCTGAATACCCAAAGCCATAGCAGCATCAACATTGAGTTGGAAATCGTCAATGAAAAGAGTTTCTGCTGCTTTTAAATTTTCATCTTTTAAAAGTTTCAGGTAAATTTCGCTATCCGGCTTACGCATATGAATCCTGCATGAATAATAGGTTTTGTCAAATAGTGGATCAAGGTTTTTAAAATTGTAAGTTTGCCGAGTATATTCAAAAAGGCGTGTAAGATGAATTTCATTTGTATTGCTTAAAAGAAAAGTTTTAAAATGATTCTTCAGGTTTTGCAATAGCCGGATTCTATCTTCCGGAATTTTTACAAGCATTGAATTCCATGCTTTATTAAAATCCTTATCTGTTACATTTATATTAGTCACTTTGCGAAGTCCATCTCTAAATTCAACTGGAGAAATTAAGCCTTTATCATAGTTATCAAACAGGGTAGATTGTCCCAACTGGTTGTATAATTTATCGAAATTAGTAAATCCTATTTCCTTTAAATTATTTAAGGCCTTTTGAAAGTCAATATTCATTATAACTCCACCCAAATCAAAAATCAAGTTTTTAATATTTCTATACTCTTTATCCCCAAAAACCAGATTAGCCATAAAAATTCCATTAAACGTTTGAAAAATACTCAGTAAATATTTAATATTGCAATCCCAAAAATAATTGATTATTGACAATTGCCAATTGTCTATTGAAGAGGATTAAAATTTTATTCATTAATTTTAATCCTCAATAAAAAAGAATCAATAATCAATTATTTAGGGCCCATAGCTCAGCTGGTTAGAGCACCTGACTCATAATCAGGGGGTCCCTGGTTCAAGCCCAGGTGGGCCCACAATAAAAAGCCACTTTTAGAAACTTGTTTATAAAAGTGGTTTTTTCATTTGCATACAGTTTAGAAAAACCAGTAACCTTGATCACATCTGGCCGGAATAAATTGACCATCCGTGACCACTATTAAGAACTTGTTTATATGATATTTATATTATTTGCAATCTAGTCGGCCACATATGATCATGCCTTCCGGCTTTTGCAATCTACTTCAATTAGTCTTTTCTCCAGATTTATCTTTCTTATCTCTAGTTGTTCAAGAATATTACTATATGGTTTTTATGCACTTACTAAACATTCCTTAAATTATATTAACTTGCATTTTGTTCATCCATTACATCTAAGTTTCACAATTGGATATGAAAAAATTATATTAACTCTTGATTTTCACTTCAAGATTTTTGTAAGTTTGTATAAAAGAAATCAAAACAAAATAAAATAGCAGGAAAATTAATTATAACTTGCTTTAAAAACTTAATTTATATCGGGACTCATACTGATATTACTTAAAAATGAAAAATAGATTTCTTATTTTTTTTCTTTACAAATTATGAGATATTAATCATTTTAAAATATTTTTTATTTTTTAAAATAAGTCAATTAGTTATGGAAAAGTCATTACTTATAATTCTTTTTATTACTTGCTCTTTTCTATTGTACTCACAAAACAGCAGTAATGTCGGAGTTAATGCATCTGGTAATCAATTTATAAATATCGCTAATCAAAGATATGAGATAAAAAATACGAGGTTTGAGCAGGTAGGGAATCAGATATTTATTTATTACGATCTGATTACGGATGTAAATCAAAAATTTGATATTAAGATTCTCTTTTCAAAAGATAAAGGGGCTACATGGAGCAAACCTTTGGAAAAGATAAAAGGGGATGTTGGACCAGGCATAAAACCTGGTATTAATAAAACAGCTACATGGGATGTATTAAATGAAGAAAGTGAACTAGTAGGCAATATAATGTTTAAAGTTGAAGTATCATTTTCGGAAAGTAAATTTCCAGGCAAGGAGGGTACTTTTATCGATGGACGTGATGGGCAACACTATAAATGGATTCGCTATGGTGACCAGATTTGGATGAAAGACAATCTGAATTATAAAACATCCAAATTTATGTACAGCATGAATGATACTTCTGCATTCTATACATGGGAAATTGCTTTAGAAGTATGCCCTGCAGGCTGGCATTTGCCTTCGGATTTTGAATGGAAAATGTTAGAAGACAATATAAAACAAGTAGTTCATCACACTAATGAGATAGCTATCCTAAAAGAACTGACAGATGTTTTTATTTCTCATTCATACCCGGGTTTTTATCTAGATGGAAAAAACAATTATGCTAGTGTATTAGCAGCTTTTTGGACAAGTACTCCTGATGAACCTGGTGCTAAAGCAAAATTTATTGGCAAAAATAGTTTTTCGACCACTGAACAAAATAAGCCTAACGGTTTAAGTGTGAGATGTATTACCCAAGAATAACTTTAAAATGTTAAATATCACATACAGAACTATTTTAATTTTTTTATTGGCTAATGCTGTTTTATTAGCTTACCCGCAGAAAATAATTTCTGATAAATCTTCTTTATCTTTTGTAAAAATTGAATTAGTACCCGTTAATATTAAGAAAATTGAAGACGCCAGCGATATACATTATGTAAGGATACAGACAGTAAATAAATCCAAAGAACTAATATTAAGCGGTATGAGTGATTGCATCTTTGCAAAAATTGAACCGCTAAGTATTGATAAATATTCAGATAAAACAATCTCAAATACTAAATCATCCGATCTTAAAGAAAATGCTCAAAATGTAACTGTAGAAAAGAAAAGTGACAATATTAAGATTATAGAAACAAATAAGCTTTCTGAAAAAAAACATAAGACGCCCATTGAAACCAGAAGAGATACTGTCTCCATTGCCCAAAATGATAGACCTGGAAAAACAATAAATACAGATAAGCCGAAAACCCAACCTCCTGTTATTACCTGGTTGTATCCGTTAGATAGTAACCTTACCAGTAATACGGGGCAATGTACAATCAAGGCAGGTTTGAGATCGACCAGTTCTATAAAATCTGCAAAAATAATAGTAAATGGCATTGCCCATTCCTTAGAGCAGGTGCTTAAAAAAGCAAACTCTGATAATTACCAATGGACAATGGAATTTCCGCTGGTTCTAAAATCCGGGGAAAACAGCATCAGTATTATCGCCAGCAATATTGCTGGAAACACATCTTCAGAAAAGAGACTTATCATATACGAGGTCAAAGAAGGACCCCAAAACCCTGTTGCTAATGTAAATATAATTACAGGAAATGCAACCAATATAGAAACCCCTAAAATGATGGCCCCGATTATTAGCTGGATTAGTCCGTCAAAGCCAAATACAGATGTAAATCAATATACCGCAAAAATCAAGGCAAAAATTAAATCCAGCGATAATTTACAATCGGTTCTGGTGTATGTAAATGACGTAGCATCTGAAGAACACGGATTCACTCCTTTACCCGATGCAATCGGAGAATATCTGTTGGAAAAACCTATAACCCTTCAATCGGGCGAGAATAACATTTATATTGTTGCAACCAATGTTACAGGAGCTACCAAATCGGAATTACGTTATCTGACCAATCCTACTGATAATCCGCCTGTAATTAATTGGGATGTCCCGGATGCATACGTTTCTTCGGTAATGACCGAAAGTGTCAATATAGAAGTCTGTATCAAGTCAATTACGGATCTTAAATCGGCACAGATATATGTTAACGGCACACAACAAATAAGCGATATGGTATTTCAGCGCTCCGGAATCAGCGACTGTAATTATATCTGGCAGAAACCAATAATATTGAAGGAGGGAGATAACGGGGTCTTTATTATTGCAACTAATATGGCCGGCAGTACTACATCAGAAAAGCGTGTGATTAAAATGGGGTCAACGATGTTCGAAAAGCGCCTTGCACTTGTCATAGGCAATTCAGTTTACGGAGAAACAAATTTGAAGAATCCGGTGAATGATGCCAACCTGATAGAAGGTACATTGAAGAACCTTGGTTTTGAAGTGATCAAACGTATCAATGCCAGCAAGACAGATATGGAAAATGCTATAAAAATGTTCAGCAAAAAATTACCCGATTATAACGTAACTCTATTTTATTATGCAGGACATGGCATTCAGGTCGAAGGAATGAATTACCTGATTCCTGTCGATGCAGTGATGAAGGAAAAGACGGACTGCAAATGGGAAGCTATTTCAGTGAATTATATTGTTGAAGAGTTTGAAAAATATCCGGACAATACCAATATTGTAATTTTAGATGCCTGCCGTAACAATCCTTTCATTTCCTGGGAAAGGGGTGGTGAAACAGGATTTAAAGCAATTTCGCCTGCCAGTGGAACTATTATTTCTTTTGCCACATCCGAAGGTGCAGCTGCTTCAGATGGCCAGGGTGCAAACGGCTTGTTTACAGAAGAATTAGTTAAGCAAATGATAATCTCCCAACCCATTGAAAGTGTATTCAAGAAAACACGTGTCCAGGTTGAGAAAAGAAGTAAAAACGCCCAAAGCCCCCAGGAATGGTCAAAGTTAAAAGGAGACTTTTATTTTAAGAAATAAATATAAACATGAATTTCTCTAAAAAATGCTTTAATTCTGAAATATATCAAATATCGTTTCAGAACCCTTTACCATAACACGAATTCGGGTCATGGCACAGGTTATGAAAGTGTCATATGTAAAAGTTTTTTCCCCTTTTTAAAGTGTAATTTAATACTTCATAACGCTTATTTTCTCAATGGTTTTTATGCTGAGGTGGCGCCACATATCCCTCAAAATCGGGATTTTTTATATACTTTCATCTCATTTAAAACTTAATTATTTTTTAAGCATGTTGTTTGCACCAATGCAAATAACACAAGTCGACTAAGTAGCAAATAATTAATATATTTGAAGCAATTCTCTTCTCTGATTTATTTTATTTGCATAAAAGTAGGATACTGAAAATATTGACGTCATGAACAATAAGGAACACGACAACAAGAAAAAATTCAAAATATTAATTGTTGATGACAGTCCGACCAATATTGAATACCTCACGAGCATTTTAAAAAATGAAAATTATTTAATTGCTACTTCAAATAATGGCGCTACAGCCATCACAAAAGCTAAAGGCAACAAGTTCGATCTCATTCTTCTGGATATTGTAATGGAAGGTATTGATGGATACGAAGTTTGCAGGGAATTGAAAAAGTATCCTTCAACAAAGGATATTCCAATAATATTTCTTACAGGATTAACAGATGCTGAACATTTAGCCTTGGGATTCGAATATGGCGCAGTTGATTATGTTAAAAGGCCTTTTAACCAATCGGAGCTCAATGCAAGAGTACATACTCATCTTGAATTAAAAAGATCAAAAGATTTAATTGCCGAGAAAAACAAGCAGCTTGAAGAAACTAACGAAGAGTTGGAAAGATTATCCATTGTTGCTAGTCAAACAAGCAATTCGGTTATTATTGCAGACGAATCAGGTGAAATTGAATGGGTAAATGATGGATTTACCAGGCTCACGGGGTTCTCTTTTGAGGAATATAAAAGCATCAAAGGATCAAATATATTAGGTTGGAGCAATAATAAGCAAATTGCAGATGAAATAAACCGATGCATAAAACAAAAACAATCTATAGTTTACTCATCTGTAAATATCACTAAAGATGGCAAGGGACGATGGATACAAACTACATTGACTCCAATATTGAATAACAATAGAAAAGTTGTAAAACTTGTTGCTATTGATAGTGACATAACATTAATAAAACAAGCAGAGCAGGAGATTAAGAAAAAAAATCAGGAACTGGAAGCTGAAAAGAACAGATCTGAAGTATTATTACTTAATATCCTTCCGTATGATACTGCAGAAGAACTAAAAAGATTCGGAAAAGCAAAAGCAAAGTATTATGAACTTGCTTCAGTTTTATTTACTGATTTTGAGGGCTTTGCTAAAATAACTGAATCTATTTCCCCGGAACAACTTGTGACTGAACTAGACAATCTCTTTGCAAAACTTGATGAAATAATTGAAAAATACAATTTGGAAAAAATAAAAACAATTGGAGATTCATATATGTGTGCCGGGGGAATTCCGGTTCCTAATCACAAAAATCCTTTTATGACAGTTCTCGCAGGGCTTGAAATTCAAAAAGTAATTCGTGAATTAAACATTATAAAATCAAAAAATAACCAACTGGTTTGGAATTTACGACTTGGTATACATACCGGCGAATTAATAACAGGTGTAGTTGGAAAAAAGAAATTTGCTTATGATATATGGGGTGATACAGTAAATACAGCCAGCCGTATGGAATCGGCAGGAGAAATTAATAAGGTAAATATATCAGGTCAAACTTATGATATTATCAAAGATTTCTTTGATTGTACTTATAGAGGTCAAATAAAAGTAAAGAATAAAGGAGATATTGATATGTATTTTGTTGACAGAATTAAACCCGGCTTTTCTAAAGATAGTAAAGGCACCGTAGCTAATGATAAATTCATTACTTATATTGAAAAATTAGATAAATAAAAAAGATGTCACCTGCAAAAAGAAACCGCTTTAACTTACCTATTAGCAGAATATTTTAGATTATAAAAAACTTATTCTGTTGAAAAACTTCCCTTTTAAGAAATTGTCATAACTAAATTCAGAATCTGTATTTGGAAATTTTCAAAGTGAAATTTGAAATTTATTCTTTACACTTTATTCTTAGATTAAACTAATTGCTTTGCATGATTTATTCAAGTTAATTATCTCATCTTAAGAGCATAATAAGGGAATACTGTTATTTGTTTTGTGCAGATAAAATTAAAAAAACATAAATCAAATGAAAGAATTACAACATCATTTGAAAGAATTACAACATTGTTAAAAAATATAAAATTATATGTTTGTGCGCTTTCAAGGCTTGCTTATTTTAATATTATCTTAAGAAACATTTATTGTTAGAATATGAACATATTTTTTCCGGTACCTTCAAAAATACTTTGTTCGAATTATATTCTTTGTTGTGATTCATTTCTAATACTTGTTGAAAACTATACTGCAGTGATGTTTTAACAATGTACAACTAAAAAATATAGTTCTATCTAATGTAAAATTGATAATGACTCCTGTTTATCTGGAATAATTGATTTTAAATGAATTTATAATTACTTATTAAAACAAAAGAGAAATTTTTGTCTAAAGAGCAAAATTCAAATTCAGTCAAAGAAAGAATGTGAAAAATAATGATAGCTTTTTCTCTTACGATAAAATAGATTAAGAACGCAAGTGTAAAAGATAAAGACATAAATATATTGAAAAAACTATTTATAATAATGTCATTTTTTATAAGCTATTTTAATACTGCACAATCCCAGGATCTGGAAAAAATTAAAGATGCAAAACCTCTAACTGTTGCAGGCGGGATTGGCGCCAGTACAGGCTGGTATGGGTTTCATGGTATGGAAACCAGAAGAGATCCATTAACGTGGAGTATAAATGCAAATCTTGATTTTAATATATATGGCGTTTTCGACATTCCTTTTTCCCTCATTATTACAAAAGGAGACCGAGTCTTAAACAGACCTGTTTATTCACACTACGGTATTAGTCCTAAATACAAATTTATAACTGCCCACCTGGGTTATAGAAGTATGAACTTTTCTTCTTACTCATATTCCGGGCTTACTTTTCTTGGAGGTGGAGTAGAAGTAAAACCTGAAAAATCAATTTTTAGCTTCAGTTTTATGTATGGCCGGTTTAATGAAGCTATTCCCGTAAATTTTGCAACTGGTGACGTCACAAATGTTGCTTATGCAAGATATGGATGGGGAACTATGATTGGCATTGGCAAAAGTAAACACCATGTTGATCTGATACTGTTTAAAGCAAAAGATGACACGAGTTCAGTACATCTTAACCCGGATTCAATAAATAAAGTTAAACCACAGGAAAATTTAGTAATGGGAATTATTACTAATAATCAAATTGGCGATAATATAAATCTCAAACTGGAATACACGACCAGTTATTTATCTACAGATATTACCTCACCTGCGCGTAAATTTTCCGGATTTTGTATAGCCAATTATTTAAAAGGCCTTTTCACTCCCAGGTTTTCGACATCAATTAAAAATGCCATAACCGGCGGCCTCAATTACCAGGGAAAAGGATATTCATTTGGTGTTGCCTATAAATGGATAGATCCTGAATATAAATCTCTTGGTACATCTTATTCAGAAAATGATGTAGAAGACTGGACTGTAAATGCAACCAAAAGCCTGATAAGTAATAAGCTTAATATTAGCGGAAGTATTGGAACTCAAAGGAATAATCTGGCCAACAATTTAAAAAACACCAGCAGGAGAAACATCTATTCTTTAAATTCTTCATTTGCTGTTAATCAAAATCTGAATTTTGGCCTGACTTATTCAAATTTTTCTTCCAGCAATGCACCTTCTGTAGTTGATATGAATGATTCTATTAAGTATATTCAAACCACTACAAACAAAGGAATAAATGTTAATTACTCTAAAGGACTGGAAAAAACAAATCACAATATTTCATTCTGTTTTAATATGCAAAATGCAAATACATTGAATCAAAACGGAACTGAAGCCGTCAGTAATAATACAACTGTAACATCAGGAACTCTTTCTTATAGCATTACGCTAATACCTATAGAACTGTCTATAAATTCAGCCGTTAATTATTCAAAGTTCAAACAGGATTCCGTTCAAAGTCTTACAGTCGGACCAACGTTAGGTGCCAGCAGGAGTTTCTTTAACAAAAAAATAAATACCAACCTGTCCTTCTCTTTTTTAAGACAGGACAACGGCTTGAATTCCAATAGCAATGTAACAGTACTGAATTTTTCTGTTTCCTACAGTTTCCTGAAAAACCATAGTTTAAGCCTGAACAACGCAGTTTCATTTAATAACTCAAGGGATACTTCCGGAAAAAAGAAATCAAGTGAACTAGTGGGAAGCATTAGGTATTCATACAACTTCAGTAAATGATATGATTATGATAAAAAAACATTACTCAAGAATTATAACTTTTTTATTGTTGCTTCTGTTAGGCAATATTTTTTTAAGTTCACAGGTAGCAAGCAGGGATGTGAGAGTTTCACAAATGCAGATATTAATTTCAGCTCCTTATCCCATTTACCTAAGTGACTATATTTCTGACATTACTAAAAAATTACAAATTGGCATATACTTTTCAGATAATGACAATAAAACATGGGATGTTCAACTTAAAATAAAACTGTATTGTGCCTCATTTGGAATTTCAACAAAACAAGATTTCATTCCTTTAAAACCAATTACTTTAACTGCCGGTGTTTTTAAATGGGTTTCCGGCTCAGAATTATATGAGTACTTTGATTTTAACAACCTGGACATTTCAGGTATTTCCAAGGAACAATTTGAACAATCCGGAGGCATGTTACCAGAAGGAACTTACACATTGAAGGTAGAAGTTTATAACTATTATCGTCGGCCGGATTTGTTAATTAATGATCCAGAAATAAGTAAAAAATATTTTGATATATCTTTATATGAAGCGCCTACGTTGATTGTGCCTTTACAGGAAAGTATTATCAATCCCACAACAATTCAAAATATTACTTTTCAATGGCAACTTCCATTTGCCGATCTTCTGACTACAAGATATAAACTGCACATTTATGAAATTACCGATCCTTATGCTGATCCTAAAAATGCAATTGAAGATGGTTCCGCTCTTTCAATTTTTACTTCTGAAGAAGTTAATATAAATACTTACCAGTACAGTATTTCAAAACCATTGCTTGAAGAAGGCAAGAAGTATGCCTACCGGGTTGAAGCAACCAATACAGATAAAAAACCTGTTTTTAAAAACAACGGATTTAGTGAAACAAGATGGTTTTATTATGGATATCCAAAAAATGGTAAAATACAAATTGAATCTCCTGTAGATAAGTATGCATTTTCGTTGAGAGAAGATCGCATGTTCAGTTGGTCCGCTCCTGACAATCTTTTAAAAAATCAACAATACTCATATGAATTAAAAATAGTCGAACTTAATGATGGTGATGTTCCATCGGACGCTATTGATTTCAATTCTCCATACTACACTTACAAAAGTACTATTTTGAGTGGATCGCTTGGCTATGAAAATTTGGTATCGCAACAATTTTCTCCTTTAAAACAATTTGCATGGCAGGTCAAGGCTTATAGTGATTCACATGAAATTGCCAAGAGCGATGTAAATACATTCTACGGGCCACCACCTATTGAAGCTTTTAAAGCAGGCAACCACGTCGTTGAGTTAGTAAGGGCGTCATCAACGGATATGGACAATCTTAGCGGCGTAGGTAAAATAAGTATTTCAGATAGTGAAAAAATAGAAATGAATTTTGAAAATATCAGGCTTGCAAAAACCGGTGGCGAATGGGTAATGCAGGAAGGAGAATTGACAGCAGATATGAAAAAACATCCTCCCATTATACTCCATCCTGAATATGAAGCAAATGGGGAAGCTAAATTTATTCCAGATGAACTCCTGTTAACAAAAGATATGCTTTCATTTCATGGTGTAGTTCAATGGAATTTACCTTATCCGACAATTTCATCGGATATACCCCTGGTAGAGTCTGTTCCCGTTTTTTTTAATTATAATGAATTCACTTTGCTTGGAGTAGCGCAGGTAAGTGAAAAAACAAGGGAGTTTGATTTGCTTGATCCACTTGGCTTTACTATTGATCTCTCGGAAAAATCAAATTTTCTTGTTCGTGGAAAAAATAATTTTGTCATTCGGTTCGGTGGTGAAATAATGTTGCCTAATAGTATCCGGTCGACTTCCGGCAAAAGATCATTCATTCCTTTTAATGAAAATCAATTGTTCTGGATACAGGGAACTAACCCAAATTTGGAAATTCTTCCTGTTAGAAATACAGGTATTATATTAAAACCAACTTCTTACGTAATTGATTTTTCAGAAACTGAATCACCATTTAAATTTAAAAATAATCCTGAATGGAAAGGCTGCTATTTTGGTGACTTTGAAACTGATTATAACAAGCTATTAGATAGTACAAGACAGTTAAGGTTAACTGATAAAATTGTTTATAATACCAATCAAAACAAAAATGATTCGGTCAAATTCTGGATTACTTCTACTGGTTTGGATTACCAGTATATGTACAAATTTACAGATAGTATTAATTCAACTTTTAATACTTTTCCTTCTGTTTTGAATAATTTGGATATACAGGTAGAAAAAGGGAGAGTAATAAACAAATTTGAAAAAGGAAGCATTAAGATTCCTTTTATCAACGAAACTGATGAATATCCTTATACAATCGAAATTTCAGACTTGGGATTTAAGCCAGGCGACCTGGATAAAAGTCTGGCAGGTCTGGAATTCGCGTTTAATCCTGACGGAGGCGACCAAAAAATAAATCTCAAGATTGAGCGGGCTGTATTTGCCGACAATGAAAGAATGGATATGACTCTTGATGTTGATTGGCCCGGACTGAATTTTAAGCTGGAATCTGTAGATAATTTTAAGGCCTGGGGCAATTTAAAAATAGGATTTGGAAAACCAAACGGAACGACCCCTTTAACACACCAGCAATCCGGATCGATTAAATCATTCCCAATTACAATTGAAAATATAGGTGCCGGAAGTACTGATGGATTGTATGCTTTTGGTGTATCGACAATTATTATTATGTCTGAAGATGCTACCGGGCCTGACGGACCTACAAGAAGCAATATTTACAGTCTGGTTGAGAATAAATTTCTTGGTGAATATGTTCCGGTAACAACTGAAACAGATAACAATGAACAAGTAAATAGTACTTCCGAAGATTCATCAAGTATACCTCTTTCCCAAACAATTACTAACCTGGATCTTAATAACCTTCCGGAAAATTATAGCCCAGAAAAGTTAGAGAATGATATTAATAAAAAAGTGGCGGAAAGTAAAAAAAATACATTAGATAAAATAACCAATGAAAATTCATTATCGCAAAACAATTTTACTCAAAATGATTCTTTATCACATACAAGCGGATCAAAAACAGAGGGTGATAAGTGGACCTATGGTGATACAACAAAATATACAAATGGAAATACAGAAGTTGCATTCGTCTCTTTTGTTAGTGTAGATTATTCTTCAGAAAAACTGTGGGCAGCTATTGACACACTCGTAAAGCTATTACCCAAAGAACAGAAAGAAGAGGCCGTAAAGGTAAAAGCAGGGATAAAGTCATTAGAGCAAAGATACCAGGTTGATATTTTCAAAGAAATTACCGATATAAATAAACTGTTTAACAAAATATTAAAAAAAGAATATGACAGGTTAATCAGTGATCTTCTTAAACCTATTGATGACAAAACCAACGATGCAAAAAAATTAGTAACAGCTACCGTCAAATCATTCACCGACATTGCCAATAAAAGCGTCTCAGATGCAGTAGGAGCCTCAATTAATACTATTTCTGAGGCAATTCAGGGAATGACTGATAAAGATGACATTAAACAGGTAATTAATAATATTGCCGATAGCACCAAAGTAATTATAGTCAATGAAATTAATAAAAGGATAAATGGCTTTGTTAAAGAACAGGTCACCGATCCGATTAATGACCAAATATTAGGAAAAATCTCAAAAATTGTCCAGGATTCACTCAGGGCACAATTGACAACATTTGGATATAGAATTATAGATAACGGGGGAAATGCAAATCTGAACGATGTAATAGATGTAAACAGAATATTAGGTTCAATTAATGATCAAGTTATATCTAAATTATTTGATTTTAATGAAATCCAAAAAGGCATTGATGGCGCTAAGGATGCTTTCTTTAATAAATATTTTAACCCTTCTGATATATACGATACACTATTTGATCAATTGGCAAAAAAAGGCCTGGATTATTTGGCTAAACAAATTGAAGATTCAGTTTCAAAAGCTATTGTTAAAGGTGTTACGGATGCTTTTGGAAAAGGTGCCGGTGGATTTGCAGATACGTTGTTGGATAATTTAGGAGATAATGTAAAACTTGATTTCTCAGATTTGGGTGAAAAAATCAAAGATGGTAGATTGGATAAAATTATAGTATTTGATCCAACTAAAATAAGTATTAAAACATCCATAGTTGATGTGGTCGGAAGTGTCAAATTTATTAATGACAGTATTGAAGGAAATGTATTTAAAGGAAATTTTGATGTCCTTGTCAAAGTTCCTACAAAGTTTAAAGTCAGCGCCAAATACATAAGCGGGAAACGTGGTGATTTGGATTATTGGTACGTGGGAGTAGGGTATGATGCCAGAGATGATGCCAGTAAGGACAAAAATAAAAAAGCAGAGCCATTATCGGAGGTCATTCCTTTGGGTATAATAAATATTACAGCTATTTCCGGCAAGCTGTACCATCATATGTCTGTAACTGACGAATCCGAAAAACCCGATGCGAGCATTGATTATGGGGCCGGTCTGACATTGGCACTAAACGACGGCATTACAAACGGTTCGTATGTAAAGCTTGATGTAGCAGCCAGTGTAACTGTTAAAACCGATGGCAATTTTAATATAGATTTTAAAGGGAATATTGATATTTGCAGCAGCACTGCAAAAGGAACCATTTCTCTTTCTTATGATTCAAAAGAACAACATTTCCTGGGTGTTGGTTCGATCAATATTACCACAAGCGTTTTATGTGCTGATGGAACTGTAACAGTTGATCTGAAGCCAGGTGATTTCCTGATTGGAATTGGTTCAAAAGAAAAGAAAATTATATTCGTTCCTGCGTGCGCCGGATGGTCGCCAACGGGCTGGTTAATTATAACTCAAAGAGATTTTGATCTTGGCCTGGGTCTTAGTTTTTCAGGTTATGCACAAAGTCCGTCTATCAATATTTGTGGGATAGATTTTGCAGCTTACGCCGGATTTGGAGTTGCTGCAGGCATAGAGGTAGCGGTTATATATGCACCTTCACTTAAATTGGAAAAAGCCGGAGTTTGGTTACAGGCATGGGCATCAGTGGGATTAATAATCGGTGATAGTAAAGTCGAAATATTGTCTGCAACATTGACCGGTAACTCTTATGTAATATTCGATCCGCCTCCTACCACTGCTACGGGAGATTTTAATGTTACTCTTACAGTGCTAGGAATTTTTCAGGTTGGTTTTGGCATGAATTATTCGATGACACTTTAACTAAAATATATTTTACTATATGAAACATATTTTTTATATAAGCATATTCATCAGCATCCTGAATATTTCAACGATAAATTCATTAAATGCACAGGATGCAAAATGCCGGATTTTTGCCAAAAGTGCCATAATCAATAATCATAAAGCAATATTAATAAAGTGGTTTTTTAAAGATATTTATTTAAAAGACGGTGTTAATATTTACAGAAAAGACTCATCAGAACTAAATTGGGTAAAACTAAATGATGCTCCCCTGAAAATAGGGAGTTATGTTCCAAAAGAATATTTTTCAAACGATCCTGCGCTGAAGTCAATAGCAGATATAATCATAAAATCACCAAAAGAAAACATTAAAGGAATATTGCTTTTAACTGTTATAATAAAAGCTATCCAAAACAATCAGTTTGCCGGGTTCTTGGGAACGTTTTTTTCAGATACGCTTGCCAGACCGGGAAAATCATATCAGTATAAAATAACCTCGCTTGCAGGTTTAAAGGAATCCGACCTGATTATTTCAAAGAAAATCAGCCTGGAAGAAATGTATAATGTTCTGCCTCCGTCAAACATACATATTTCTCCGGGAGATGAATCAGTTTCGATGGTTTGGGAGCCGGAAGAAGAAAGGTATTTTGGAGTAAATATTTATCGCTCTTCAACTATGGATCCAAAAATGATAAAGTTAAACCAGCTTCCAATTATTACATCAAAAGGTTATGACAAAAAGGGACAACTCAATTATCCCGATGTTTTTTTCAAGGATAAAAACTTAGTTAACGATTCAATTTATACATATACTTTAAGAGTTATTGATTTTTTTGGTGATGAAGGGACCGAATCACAGAAATTCAATGTTATCCCAAGTAATATGGCACCTCCCAAATCACCCGAAAAAATAACTGTAAGTGCAGTTAAAAGTGGCATCAAACTTAAATGGGAATATCCTTATGATAAGGAACAGATAATAGGGTTCAAAATTTATCGTGGTGAACATTCAGATACTTTGACCTGCATTACTCCGGAAATGCTTTCAGTTGGAACGAGGGAATTTAATGATCCAATAAATATCCCCGGTGGTTATTATTACTGCATTTCAAGTGTTAATAGGAAAAATATTGAAGGTAAATCCAATAAAACCTTTACAGAATTCCGTGACTATACTCCTCCTTCAAAACCCTCAGAAGTAAAAATAAGTTCCGATACAGGAAAGTTCATCATCACATGGAACCCAAACACTGAACCAGACTTGCTGGGGTATTTGGTATTAAGAAAACCGGTAGATGCAAAGTATAAAGAATATTCTCAAATTACTCCCGATGCTATTAAAGTATGCATTTTTACAGATAAGATGCCAAGAAACGTAACTAATAGTTTTACTTATAAAATAGTTGCTATAGATACATCTTTAAACAGAAGCGAACCTTCTGAAGAAGTAGTCGCAAAAATGCCGGATGTAACTCCTCCTGCAAAACCTTATATCAAAAATATTACTGACTCCCCGGAAGGCGTACTTATTGAATGGGTGCCTAACGTGGAACCTGATTTAAGCAGATATGAAATTTATCGTAAACAGGCAAATGAACCTATAACAAATCAGATAAAACTAAACGATAAAGAAATCAGACCACCCGACAATCGTTTCAAAGATATGTCATTGAAAATTGACATCGAATATTCCTATTCCTTAGTTGCATTTGACAGTTCGGGAAATAGATCAAAATTTTCGGATCCTTATGTCTTCACAAAAAAATCCAAAGAACAAATTGCAGCTGGAGCAAATAATATTAAGTTAAAATATGACCCTAAAAACAAAAGTGTATCCATAAAGTGGGAGATACAAAAAAAGGAAGACTTTTTAGGGTCTGTTATTTATAGAAAAAAAAGTAAGTACGAAGGGTTTAAGGCAATAACGGGCTTACTGAAAGAAACGAGTTATGAAGATACATTACCTGGTGAAAACACCGAATATTTCTTTCAGCTCAGGGTGTATTATAAGTCGGGCGAACAATGGAAATCGGAAATATATAATATAAAAACAATAAAAATTAATGACTAATGACTAATGACTAATGACTAATGACTAATGACTAATGACTAATGACTAATGACTAAATTCTAATAAAACTAAACAATATGAAGACGTCAAATTTATTGAAATTTCTTTCCTGTATAATTATAATTTGTATTCATACAGGATTAAATGCCCAAATAGGAATCAATACTGATACTCCTGATTCAAGCGCTGTTCTGCAAATTAATGCCGATCGTCGTGGATTGCTTATACCTTCATTATCTGATACTGGTTTAATTGAGAAACCTGCTGATGGCCTGGTCTTTTATAATAACGTTCAAAAAGCATACTATTTACATACGGGTAACAGCTGGAAAATTATGGTTCCGTTTGAGATACTAAATGACACAAGTATCTCAACAAGTTATAATATTACTATAAAAGGCGCTGTCTTAGTTCAAAACGATGTTACATCAAATGGCAATATTACGGCAAAAGGTACATTTACAGCAAATGGCAACATAACAGCAAATGGCAAAATAATAGCAAATAATTCTCTCACTGCAAATGGAGCTTTTACATCAAACGGCAATGTCACGGTAAACAACAATGTCACAGTAAATGGTAATGTATCTGCACAAAGTTATAGTAATAATCTTACAGGTAACGGGCCGGTACCGAAAGGTGGAATAATTATGTGGTCAGGTGCAATTAATCAGATTCCGCAAGGATGGGCCTTATGCAACGGCCAAACAGTAAATGGCATTAAAACTCCTGATTTGACGAACAGGTTTATTGTCGGTGTAGGCAAGCGCTATAATCCTGGTGATATAGGAGGTCAGGATTCAGTTGCTTTGAAATTGTCAGAAATGCCAAAGCATAATCATGGTGGGGGGAAACATTCTCATAATATAGTCGCTTATGTTGACGCATGGGGTTGGAATGGGGATCACCGCTTTAAAAGCGATAAAAACTGAAGGAGATTCCGATGGCTCAGAAAGTGATATGGGTGGTCTAATAACTAATAGCGGTACAATTATTACTCCTGAAGGAGGAACTTCATTGCTACCATATGGCTCTTCTATGCCACATGAAAACCGTCCACCATACTATGCACTGGCATATATCATAAAACTTTAAAACATTTAAAAAATAAATTCTTTTTTGTTACAGAAGCTATTAAAACAAAAAGCAATGAAACTTCAATTATTGAATAAATTGAAAACTGCTGCAATCTGCTTTGTATTTTCCTTAATCACATTAGATTCAGGAGCCCAGGACAGGTTGGTTATTAATGGCGGTTGGCTGAAAATAATTAATGATACTTTAAAAGTTAATGGAAGCATTGTTGTAAATAAAAGCAATTTTAATGTAGAAAATATTCACAATGCTGGTGTCATTTATATTACAGATAGTCTAATCAATAAGGTAAATAATTTATTCTATACTTCATCAAATCCGGACGCGAATATAGCTCCAACCGGTAAAGTAATATTCTCAGGAAAGAAAAAGCAATACATAGCAGGTCCGGATTCAAATGGTATTTATTTCAATGATATTATTCTTGACAATTCAAATAATCTATATCTTAAAACTAATTTCAAAGCATTCGGTAAAGTTGAATTAAAAAATGGCAACATTAACCTGAACGGCCATAATATTGATTTGTTCAATAATTCTCCCGCGGTTAACAGGGATAGTGGACTCCTTATCGGAGAGTCGGATTCTCACAAGATTGTTGATTCAAAAAATTCTATTGATTCCTGTGGTTATATCCGTGCTTATTCCCCTTCTATTCCTTCTCCTGTAAATGTAGGAAATCTGGGTGCAGAAATTTCCCGTCAAAATGGAAGTATTACGGTTGAACGCGGACATGTGCCATTTTTCGTTATTAAAGATACCAGCCTGGCAAGATTCTTTAATTTTTATTCAAACGAATACCAGTTCCAGTCTTCTCAGCAATCTCATACTGCATTATTTTACTTCCGATTTCTCAAATAAAAGATATGATGAATCAGCTATATCTATTTTTTCAACTGATTTACCTTCAGGTACAATTTATCATCTTCATGATAGTTGCAGGATTAATTCAGTTGCCAATACAATTTCAAGCAGTAATTTAAACTTATTGAGAAGATATTTGATCAGCAACAGCGGCAGGATATGTGAAGATACAATTAAATTGTCATTGCCACCAGACGTTTGGGCATGTGCTGGAGATACAATTATACTCGTTCCAAAACCCAAAAACAATATAGGAAGGGAAACTTTTTTTGAATGGTATGTTAAAGGATCTACTGATTTACTCGATACAACAAGAACCTTTATTGTAATCCCTGACAATAAAAAGGATGTTGACACCTTTATTGTTAAAGTATCCAATGAATATGGATGCGGAAATTTTGATACGGTTCGTGTTCATACGAACCATTTTCCTTCAGCAAGATTTACAAATAACGCATTTTATTGTAAGAACGATTCCATTCATTTTACTGATGCTTCAAGCATTGATAAAGGTGCGTTACATTATTTCTGGAACTTTGGTGATTCAACAATTTCAACCGACAAGAACCCTGTTAAAAAATATGACAAATATGGAAAATTTAGTGTCAGTCTGCGTTGCATATCCGATTCAGGATGTTCAAGTAAAACAGAAAATAAAATAATTGTTTACGATAATCCGAAAGCCGATTTTACTTATGAAAAAGTCTGCCATTTAAACACGATAAATTGCATTAACACAAGTACTCCGGATAGCTCAATTACAAAGTCAATATGGAATTCTTCGGGAAGCATTGATAATAAAACCGCGACTCATCATGCTATGGATAATTCCAGTTTTTCTTTTGCTGTTATGGGTATTTATCCTGTAAAATTGACGGTGATTAATTATTATGGCAATTGCGTCGATTCAATTACAAAAAAAGTAGAAATATCGGCTTACGATGCACCGAATTTTGCAGTGACAAATAATTGCATAAATGATTCTGCTCATTTTCAAATTACTTCCCACATCAATAGTGGAAATGTAACTTATGCCTGGAATTTCGGAGATTCATTTATTTCACATGAAAAAAATCCCAGCTTTTATTATCAGTCCGAAGGGGAATATAATGTTAGCCTGACTATACAAAACAACGGTTGTACTACAAAAGTAACAAAAGGAATCATAATTCATTCTCCTCCCGATGCCGGTTTTAACTATGAAATTTCTTGCGCAGGAAATACTACCGGTTTTCATAACAACTCTGAAGATAGTTTGAAATATAATTGGTCCTTCGATGGAATCACAAGCATAAATCCTAATCCTTCCTTCATTTTTAATACGGCAGGACAACATGAAGTTAAATTACAGGTAACGTCTGCTTCAGAATGCACATCAACACTAACAAAGAATATTGAAGTCTTTCCTACTCCTTCGCCGGATTTTGATTACTCGGTTGTGTGTTTTGGTGATTCTACAAAATTCAGTAATAATTCAACCCTGCCCTCAGGAAATATGTCATTTCAATGGAATTTTAATAATGAAAGTACATCAAATGCCGCAAATCCCGAATATGCATTTAAGAATTCTATTAATGTCATGACTCAATTAACGGCTGTTTCTGATAGCGGGTGCAGCTCAAGCGTTACAAAAAACATACTTGTATATCCACTTCCACATACAGGTTTGGATGACAGTGTATTCACCTGCGGAAGCACACTGCCCTTGCAGGCTGAAGAAGCCAACGCTGCATATTACTGGTCAAACGGGATATACGACAGGGATAATCTCATAACCACAACAGGCAAATATTATCTTTCTGTTACAGATTCAAAAGGATGCATAAATAAAGATAGTTCATACGTGGAATTGAATTCGCAAGTAAGAGTAAACATTGGTGATTCCTTAAGCGGATGCGAGACATATAAACTTGAAGCTCATAATTACAGATCAACATATTTATGGTCAACCGGTAGTACCGATAGTTATATTAACGTTACTGTTTCCGGCACATACAAGGTTGAAGTTACCGATATAAATAACTGTAAAGGAAGCGATAGTGCTTTCGTCAGGATTGACAATATGCCTATTGTCAACCTGGGAAATGACACTTCTTTATGCGAAGGAAATTCGATTGAGTTAAACGCGGAGACCACCGGCACTTCCTATTTATGGTCCGATAAGTCTACGAATTCTTCCTTTCAGGTTACAAAACCAGGAACATATTATGTTGTAGTTGAAAACGGAAAATGCAGCGCATCAGATACTATAAAGATAGATGTTGTCAGTTTTCTAAAACCTGGTTTTGGGAATTCTATAAAAGCATGTGATGAAGCTACTTTGGATGCAGGCAACAATGGGTGCAGCTACAAATGGTCTGAAGGTGATACTTCGCGAAAAATCAAGGTTAATGAAAGTGGTGACTATTGGGTCCAGATTGAAAAATACAATTGCAGGGATACTGAAACTGTATCTGTAAATATTTTACAATCTCCACGTGTATATTTAGGTCCGGATATTTACAAATGTAAGAATGATACTGTAACATTGTCTGCTAACGATCCTGAAAATGGATATACTTACTTATGGAATGACAGTATTTCCGGGCCAATCTTAAAGACTAGTTTTGCAGGAGTTTATTATTTAGATGTTCATAGTCCAAACGGATGTTCATCATCTGATACAATTTCAGTTTATGATTACTCATTACCGTATGTTAACCTGAACAATGAATATTATTTATGCGAAAAAACAGAGACTTTGGATGCAGGCGAAGGTTATGCCAAATACAGGTGGGGTTCTGATTCCGGACAAGCCGGAAACAATCGTACCCTTAATGTTTCAGTACCGGGTAAATATTGGGTAAGCGTAATTTCACCGGAAGGTTGCAATTCAAGTGATACGACCATAGTAAAAACTACAGCCGATACAGTATACGTAATGTTTTTGGTTAAAGGTGCTTTCAATGCAGAAGATACGGCTTTCAGAGCTGGAGATACCGTTTGTTTCACAAATGTCAGTTATCCGACAACAGCACATTTTTATTGGGATTTTGGAGACAACACATATAGCTATGAATCACAACCCAGTCATATTTATTACGCCGAAGGAACATACACGATTCAATTAACAGCAAGCACTGCTACCTGCTCTGAAACACTAACAAAAATCAGGACAGCTAAAGGATATGCAGGGACTTCGAAAAAATCAGGAGGAGATAATAAACAAAATGGTGATAAAAACCAACTGGTAGAATTTTTATATTCAAAACTCTATCCTAATCCAACAAGAGAACAAGTAATGTTTGAATTCCAAATAAGTGTACCTTCTAATCTTGTGCTGTACATGCTAGATATCAATGGAAGGATTATCCATTTTGAGAAATTAAAAGTTGAGTCAGTCTATAACAAGAATTTTAATCTTGGTGGCTTACCTGCCGGAATGTATATAATTAAGGTTATGACTAACAATGCTTCAGTAACACGTAAGTTTATTAAAGCCTCTTACTAAATGATAATGCAACAAAATATAATGAGAAACTGGTCAGTACTTTTTATTATCGTGAGTTTATCCTGGCAAAACAATTTTAGTCAGAATAGCCAAAGCACAACTTCTGCATCGAAGATCGATACAGCAAATTACCAGTCGGCACTAACTGAATATATCGTTGAATTTTTCGACTATCAGAAATTTTCAGAGGCTCTTGCACTTATGAATATGTTTAATGATACTGTCACGCAGGATTCCATTAAAATATTTGAAAATAAACTGGGAGTAAATATAGATTTGGTCTGTTACTTCGATCCGGTGGTTAACTCTTTCTGGCCGAATTTATTTGGTGGAATTGCACTTGGTTTTCCAAATAATGATGATATAATAGTACAACTGAAATATACACCGGATTCTTCAAATCCTGTCCAGAATACTGACAATTCTTCAACTAAAAAATATTATAAAATCCAGGCCAATGTCACAGGTAATGAATACTACAATTTAAAGCTATTAAAGAACTATCTCGATTATAACCTCCAGAACAAAGTTACACTGGATCACAATGACATAAAATATCCTGTCTTTTTCAGTCTTAATTCATTTTTATATGGAGAAAATACGAACCTGCTTTGCGACGAATCGCCGGCAAAAGATTATGTGAGAAAAGCTATTGATTCGTTAAAAACCGAGATTATTGCAGAATTAAATGATTATGACAAAGAAAATGAACAAAATGAAGATAGCACAAATACAGGATTTACAGTAAACTCTTATATAAGCGACAGCAGCCAGATTTTAATGATATCAAGCATACCAAAAAAATTCACCTTAGCGGAACTGGAAAAACTTAAAGATGATCCATATTTTGGCCAGTTATATACGTATCTCGAAGAATATAAGCAGGAAATGGAGAAAAGAAGGCAATTATTACCAGAATTGGACAAATACTACAGCAAAGAAAAACTTTGCCAGTTAGTGAATGAAATTGAATCGGCAAAAGAAGGAACTACAAAAGAATTATATGAACTAATAAATAAGAACAGCCCTGAAAATAAAATAATTGACTGGTTGAAGCCATACCTTGAAAATAGGTTAGCCCCGGTAGCACAATAATATTTAAGAGTTTATAATTCATTTAAGAAACCGGAAATATGATAATTAAAAATAAAATTATTTCAAGTTTTAAAACCATACAGACAAGTTCATTTTGTTCAAAACTTCTCATTGGCTGGTTTATA
The DNA here is from genome assembly GCA_963851385.1 of uncultured Bacteroidota bacterium. Classification (GTDB taxonomy): domain Bacteria; phylum Bacteroidota; class Bacteroidia; order Bacteroidales; family DTGW01; genus CAWEFA01. Next base: position 239,000 of record CAWKPE010000018.1, read on the forward strand.
TGCTTTAGCATTATGCCTGATTTGTTTTCACAGGATCAGGCAATTACTTTTAAATTTTATATTGACAAGTTAAATGCTTTGATTGATAAGAATAATCTGACCTCGCAGGCAAACCGGGTTTTTGTGTTAGATTGCAGGTACGATTATATAACAGGTAATAGTAGTAGTAGCGCTGAAAACGCAAATATTAATAATCAACTCTTAGATGCAAATAATAATAAATATGCAAAGAATAATATTGAAATATATTATATCAAATTAAATGCCCTGGTTAATAATCATGGTATTGATAAAATAAAAATTGACGACGCAAATGGCAAAACAACAAAAGAAATTGCAATGCCCTATTACTCTACTTATGATCCTGGAGTATTGGCTAAAACAGTATATAACTATAGCCAGGTTAGTAATAAAGGCAAATATGCAAAAGATGCTATATTAATTTTCGAATATCTTAAATACGATAGAATAGATGAATATGGCATACTTCATTATTCTGTAAGTTGTAATTATGCATTCTGCTTACCTCCATATTATAGCGGGTATTATCAAAAGATAGATAATTATGTAAAATCAGCTGCAAATACGGGTTTAAATGTTAATGATAGAAATTTTATAGTAACTGGATTTTTGAACGGGTTAATCAGTTTATTTAATTTCAACAAAGATCAAATAGGGCCCTACCAGACAGATGAAGTTATGCAACAACAAATGGACAATGAAGTCGTTCAAATGGCTTTATATATCCAAAACAAAATTAAGGATCCGAAAAATAACAAAAAGCATATTTTTATTGAGAATTATAAAAACACGAATGACGAACTTTATCTTCTGAATGATGATCAGCGTATATCTATTGAAAACAGTATTTCAGAAATACCTGCTGATCAAAAAATATATGTTATTTCTAAAAAGATAAATATTCCATTAACGGCCAAGCAGGAACAGGAACATGACTATGATAACCGGATACAAGAATTTGAGGAAAAAGTTGTTGAAAAGGTATGTAACGATCCTGATTATTATTGTGGATTAAATAAAGCCACAACTACTTTTATTATTTTACCCTACTATGGTTACGAAGATGAATTATCGAATCCAATCTGGAGAATCTTTTATGGATACTACTCACCGATAACATTAACAAATACATCGATTTCACCTCACTCAATTGATGCCACAGGGTCCCCTACTATAGATCTCAATTATATTGATAATATTATTTCATGCATAGTCCCTAAAAGAACATTGGATTACTATCAGCAAAAGTTGGATGCAGCTTTTGCAAATAATTATGTGATGCCTCAGTCAAATAATGAATACGTATTAGGGGACGATGTCGGCAACTCTCAAAAAGAAAGAGATGACCTATCAGCTAAATTATCAACATATTCCGGCGTTGTACCTTACGTAGTTCTTATTAATGAAAAATATCTTAGTAATGAAGATAAAACAAAGAGCGCTGCTGAAATTGCCAAATGGTTAGTTGAAAATAACGTTTCAAAAATTTCAAAAATAAATATAAATGGGTTTGTAATCATTTACAAACCTTCTATTGATAACGATGGCTCAGAAAAAAACACCCTGGAAAAGAATTTCGGGTTTTACACAGGAACTAAACTTAGCGGATTTGATGAAGATTTGAATACTCTGTTGCAACAAGAATTTAGCAATAAAAATATAGATGTAAATTTTGCATTAATAGGAAAATTTTTAGACGAATTAGAAAAATTTAAAATTTATCTACCCCCTGATAATTACTATGGTTCACCAAAACAAACGCGCGTACTGAATGAAGAAATTGATGATGAACTTGAAACACTTATACCAATATTTGAAGATTTTAATCGTAACCCATCAGTTCATATATATAAAGATGATTTAAGTGTGAAAAAAAATTGCATTAGCCCCGTTGATGAGGCCTCTATCGAGGACTTAGTTAAACGGTTAAATTCCGAAGGAAAAACAGCTTATATCATTTCAAAAAAAATTAATACACCTCTGTTGAATATTGACGCCTTCAATTACTATACACAAAAAGCTATGGAGAAGGCTAAAAAAATAATAAACTTCTCAAACCCCCAATTAACCCTCATTTTATTGCCGTATTATAATTATAATAGTAAAACCTATTTTAATTACGCGTACGATAATTATAATTTGTTTATTACTGAGACAAAAGTAAACATAGCAGAAGGAGAAAACCCTTATAACCTAAATTCTCCGTCAACTATAATGTATACTGAAGAACAACCGGAAATTGATGTCCAATTAGTAAAAAAAGCATTAGCTGTTTTATCTGAATGTCCTGTCTTGACAAAATTTGATGATTTTGCGAGTTCTATCAATAATGCTGTTGCCCAGAATTCTCATTTAGACCCCACTGATATGAATTTTGTAATAGGAGGCTGCCCCTTGGAAATGCTTGACATAAATAAAATAATTCAATCTTACATTATAGATATAACTAAAAAAGTTCAGTCTGATAATTTAAATGGAACAAACAAGGTAAATACGTATGTTGTATTGTTTGACAAAAAATATGAATATAATAATATAGCAGAAGAACTTTATAACAAAATAAGTGATGAAACAATAAAAGACAAGCTTCTTATCATAGCAAGAGTGCCTGTTACTGATGCCAAAGATGAGTTCAATTATTATTTCTATACAAGCAATAAAATAAGCGGGTTCGATGACTATATAAAAGATAATATTTTTGATCCTGATAAAAAATATGGTGATGATTATTTTGCAAAAACTAAAACCTCCGTAAATGATCTTTGTGAACTTTTTAAAACATTAGAGAGCTCCGGCTTGCTCTATCAGAACAGAGTTTCTGATAAGGAAATTAAAGATGAAGCTAATAAACTTGTCGATGATTTTTTAAAAAATGTTAGTCCAGCTAATAAACATTGGTATTTTGACAACAACTTTAAATGTTATCCTAATAATCTTTCTGAGTTTTTTTCTGATGCTTCAAATATTGAACAAGCAGAAGCATTTGAAACAAATATAAATCTATTATCAAATATTTATAACAAATCCTTTTATATAGTCTTACAGGAGATAAGCTCTCCCTTAACGTGTAATGAACAATTAAATACGTTTAACAAATATGCCGAGCAAGAATTCAAATCTCCTGACGGTACAGTGAAGAATATAGATAAGACTGATTACGCAGTATTATTAATACCTTACTATAAATATTCAACTGTTAATAGTTACGGAACTATTAATGAAGAAATTGATTATTATCCAAACCTCTGTGCTAATAACATAAATTTTAGAAACGGTAATATTCCAGAATCAATTATTATAAAAAGTGGAAAACAAGATATAAATATTATAAATGAAGATTTTATAAATAACATTTTAGCAAATATTGTAGTTGAAAGGTCCCCAGAAAATTATCAGAAAGAACTAGATTGGCTTATTGATAATAATACCAAACAGAATAAATATAAAAAATATGTAGTTGGAAATTCCGCGGTCAAGAAGGATTGGAATTCGGATTTTTATACATCAATTCAAAACTCGAATTCTTTTAATAATTTAAATTATTACTGTGTACTTATTGATAAAGAAGATATTGATCCCAATGAAGTTGTAAACTATTTGATCGATAATAGTAAAATTAGTAAGGAATATGGCCTTCTTTTAGCATATAATCCTTCATATACTAAGGGAGAAAAATATGCGGTACGATCGGGCGTGTTTTCTAATAGACTTGATTCTAAGTTCTCAGTTGCTGTTGGAAATGTAACAGATAACGTTGACAATCCTTTTGAATACCTTACCAATGCTACTTCAGCAATAAACGGAATTTTATCATCCGGGTATGTTGGAGAAGAAAAAAAGATATATACACCGGAAGAACGGGAAACTGAAGTACAAAGTTTCGTTGATTATTTTAATGATAAGTTCAATAAGAATCCTAATCAATTTGTTTATACAGACATTGATAATTTAAATCTGGATAATTTTAAAGACAAATTACTTTATTTATCGCTACTTGGGGGAAAACAGGTTTACATATTAAGAAAACAAACAAGTATCAGCATTCTTGCATCGGAAGTGAATGATTTTATTAAGGAAATATCCGAGAAACTCGATATTAAAAGTATCATCAATAGTACTAATAATCTAAGTAATTCTGTAATAATAATACTTCCCTACCATATTTATAATGACCCTGTAAATAACGACCAGCTCACAACTAAAACATTTCATGGTTACTATGCCGGTGAAAATATACAATTTGCCAGTGTAATCAATTCAATGATAACTGAAAAGTTTGATGCTGATAAATCCCTGCATTATATTAACGACATTATTAATAGTATTAATGACAAAGCAATTGGTACTTATTCAGATCAGCTTAATAACCTGGTTAGTTATAATACAGGCAAGAATATCAATGAAAAGGTCTATTTAATTAATAATAATTGGTTCGAGGAATTTGAAGATTTCAATAATACGAATAATGCAATTCGAGAAATGCCTTATCTGAACAGGTACTTCGATTATTATGCAATATTTGATAGACAACAAAACCTCGATAAGGTTAATATGCAAAAATCGGTTGAAAGTATCTTTGATAATGTTTTACTAAGCCCAAAGCAACAAGGTATATTACAATTGGTTTCACCGTATAATATGAGTTCCGTATGTACTGGAGTCACAAAAACATCACCTGAATTAGTTAATGATAATATACGAACACAAGCAATAAATACAGCATTAGGAACAACTCCAGATAATCCGTACAAATACAAATTCGTAGAACAATTTACTAATACAATTAATACAGATATGTCAGGTCCTTATTTAGCTCCTGATGATCAATATGCCGGATATACACCATATAATGGAGTTTGTGATTATGATTATTCGAAAGAAACATTAACCCCTTATGTAAATAGTTTCGTCAACTGGCTTAATCAAGAGTTGAATAATAATACGCCCGATAACTATATTATTTCTGATGATCCTGATATTCCATTTAAACAAATATCTAATGTTAAGGCATTATATAATGACAGGTTTAAAAATTTTTCGGATTATGACTCTAAACAAATTTATATAATTTCAAAAGAGCTCGATTTTCCTTTAAAAGAACAGAACCTTCAAGATTTTGTCAGTGATGTATTTAATAAAATTGAATTAAAGAATGATAAGAGTAATACTGGGTTTATTTTCATGCTGCGTTATAAATGCAATAAGAATGGGGTGCGCAATGCCGTATATAGAACAACGTGTACTTATATATGCGGAGATAATATTATAATCGCGAAACAAATAGGTGAAAGTAATAATGAGAGTCCCGATAATTATAAGTTTGATGAACAATATCCATTACATGTATACACTCAAATTTACAAAACTTGTAAAATTTTTGGGTATTTTATCACACCAACAGGAGACGTATTTTTTAAGCAATTTGATACTAAGACAGCAGGAAGGCCTGCAATTGTGAACTTATCAATATTTGTCGATCCTGATATTATTGACGGCAGTTCTAATATAAATAGTCAAATTTACAATTTCACTAATAATTATAAAAAATATTACGATTACTTCAACCAGTTGAGCTCAGAACAACAAATCCCAATAGAGAGTACAGATGATCAAATAACCATTGAGCAGATTCCCAGTTACAAGGAAAATTATTTGAAAATGATTACGTGGATGCACCAGGACGGAGTATTAGCGCAAAATACTGGTGGTAGTTATAATGGTAAATTAAACAGTTTAGATAAATATGTTGAATTGACAGATTTCAAATTTTCATTACCTACTGGTTACATTTTTTCTCAATTTCTTATAAAAGAAAAAGCAATAAAAAATCATCATAAAGATATAATGTGTTATACTTTTCAAAATCATACTTTTAAAGGTTATGGATTATCTGATGCATTTATATCAATACTCAAACATTGCCCTCCGGAAGATTTTAAAACTGTCACATTCTCCGATGATGAAGTTTATTATAAAATTGTGGACTGGGAAAGTGTATTTTATACATCACTTGGCATCGCGAGCATTCCTCTGAGCATTGCAGGTCTTGGAATCATTCCGGATATAATTTTTCTTGCATATGCTATAGAAAAACAAGATTTTTTACAAATTGCCTTAAGTATGGCCGGCATGCCTTTCAGTTTAGGACAGGTTTTAGAAGCTATAGGTAAAGGACTTCCATTTTTAACAATAAAAAATCTTGAACAAATCGCTTCTTTATACGGGTTAACTATAGAAAAGAATGAAGCAGGTTATATTATCAGATTTAGTGGTAATGAACTTGCTTACTGCACAGAAAACAAATTAACCTTAATTGGTAGTTTTGGAAATGGTTTAACGGTTGGGCAGAATTATATTTTTGGACAATTGAAGAGCGATTGTGAATTTTTAAATTTTATCAAAGACAATAATGGCAATTTAAATGAAGCAATAGAATGTCTGTCACTAAGATGTCAAAAATACAGTACTGACATTAATTTTGGATTACCAAAAATTTTTAGCAAATCATTACCTGATTATGGGAATTTAAGCAATCTGCAAAATCAAATAAATAAATTCAAAATAGGTTTAATAAATCTTAACCTGGAACCGAAGGTTTTTGCTCAGCGGTTAGCCATTTTTAAATACAGACTAGTAAATACATTCGGAGAAGACTTTTACAAATATGATAAAGTTGCAGGATTGGAAGCAGCTTTAAACCAATATTATCCAAACCAGGAAGCCAGGGATATTATTAATTACATAGAGTTTAATAACAACGCAAAATGGATATTTGATAACGATACATATACATTAATGTTGGGAGACGATGAAATTCTTAAACTAGGAATAAATGCATCAAATAGTTCTGGTGCCAATTCTTCGGAAATAATCAGTACATTGACACTTGACGGTCAGGAAAAGAAATTAATTGCTGTAGGCTTTGAGACTGATGGTCCGGCACAAACAAGATACTTTCTTAAACCCGTAAATGAAGCAGGTAATGCAAGTGTTGAAGTTATAGATTATAGCAAAATAAAAATCAATGATGAATTCGAAGAATTAGGTAGTTCCACCCAAATTGAAAATACTTTCACTTTTAAATATTCAAGTAGCAATACATTATATGACAATCCGGAAATTGTAAAAGACATAATAACTAATAAACTTAACAGCTCTTCAATCAATGAAATTAAAATTGATGTTACAGATAACCCTAAAACATTAATTTATGTCAGAAACGGAATGCTTAACAATGTTCCGGATAATGAGATTTTAAATAATCTGCTTAGTGACGATAAAATTATTGAAACCTCTGAATTTAAATCAGTAAAAGCTATTCAGGACGGCCCAGATATTTATTTTGCTCTTGATAAAGCCGGGTGGAATGAAAAAATTGAATATTTAAATTCAATATTCAATAAAACTTTGTCAAAAGATGAGACTGCAGAACTCATTGAAATTTTAAACAACGATAATTCAATGTATCAACTTTTTGCAAAAATTGAAAAAGATGAAGAAATTACGAAAATGGCTAAGTCGTGGCAAAGTTTGTATAAAATATCCGGAAATACTGATGAAAAGCATTTTCTGATTAACAATGCGGAACTTTTAGAAGTCTTTAATAATAGCAATGAACAAGACTGGCTGTTAAATAAGCTTTCTAATATTTCTTCGGAAAATCTTCCGGAGATAATTACCATTGCCACAACATTAAATCAATTTCCGAAGGAATCAAGTATATTCTTTACAATTCTCGAAAAATCCGGAGTTAAAATGTCGGTGAACGAAAATAAAATCATTCTTAATGATGACTTTTCGGGTTGGTCCGAGACTTATGTATCCTCTGCGACAATTGAGAACATTGATAATATTGACGACGACCCGGCAACCCCTATATTGATTTGTGCCGGGAAGGGCCCGGATAATAGTCCAATTGAAAATGCAGTAGCCGATTTGCCGAACACATCTGAGGATGTATTTATAGGTGGCATAAACGTTACTGATGACATCACATTTGAATCTAATCCCGGCTATACTCAAGTTCACGATAATTTTACAAGCGTAATATACAATGCGATAGACCGTTTTGGCAATAAAAAGGTTGTTAAATCATTCGGAATAAATAGTATGGACGGAAGAGCAATTAATGAACTCAGACAGACTTATCCGAATAGTTCCGATTTAGAAGTTGCAAAAACATTGCCTGAATATGAAAAAATGAAAAACAAAGGATATGAGCTTTCTGAAGTTAGAAGAGAATCAGGTAAAATTAAACTCATATATGTTCCTGATCTAAATGTTCAACTCGATTTGATTTCCCAGGAAATTTTCGGAATGGGTATGGACGATCTCAAAATATCAGGCCTTGATCTAAAGTACAATGGTAGTAACATAGAATTAATCAATTTAAAATTAAATAATAAAATAGCCGATGTTGTAATAAATGGTAATTCAAGTGAAATAAGAATATCTGGCGAATCTATAAACGGTAAAGTACTTAATCCCCTCACTTCACAGTATTATAATATCGATAATTCTGTTAATATATATGGTGCCTATGATGCCAAACTTAACGACTTTGTCAATCTAATAAAAGATAAGGATGGTAATATTATGTTCCGTTCAACTAAAGATGGGATTCTGTTCCCTGCCGAATCCGGTAAAGTTTGGGATTTTGTTGAAGTAGAAAAAGTAGGCAATGAATTTAAATATTCTGTTAAGCCAAAAGATGTCAATAAATCCACGTATTTTGGCTACTCCGTTTATGACGAACCCAGTAAATCAGTTAGCTTTGATATTTCTGTAAAAGACAAATTGCCTGCAATAAAAGACGGTACCAAAGGTCATGGAATAGCATCACTGGTATATGAATTTGCCACTAATCCTGCTAACTACCCGACAACTTTAAGTTCCAAACCGAAATTTATCAGAGATATATTATCATGTGGCAACGGGAAAAACGATTTCAGCACAAATCTTTTAACATTTGTCTCTGAGGATATAAGTATGCCAGAGGCATTTGACAAATGCAATTATAAAAAAGTTATCAGCAAATGCGGATATCATGCCATAGAAATTGAACCGGAAGAAATTCCTATTAATGGAGAAACAAAGACACAATTCTGGGTTCTTTCAGTCCTGGATGGATCCGATTTGTCCGGAGAAGATGAATTTTTTAGCACCATTCAATTTAACAGAACAAGCCGGTTAACAGATGAACAAAAAACATTGTACTATGAATTGAAAGCTAATCATGCAGTTTCTTTTAAGGTTGATGAGATTAATTTTGATAAATCAAATCTAAGACTGGTTAAAGAATCATCGGAAAATAATGCCCCATATGTCTGGAAAGCAGCAGAAGGATCAACGCTGCAAAAAGATATAGACGAAGCTTTTAAAAATAACGAAATAGCTGATGCATTAGCCCGTAGGATATCTAAATGCACTTCAGATGAGGAAATAAAAACTGCTATTAATATTGATAAAGTCCTAAATGGATGAGAAGAAAAAAATATACGGGATAATTTCATCAATTACGAAAAATCCGGAGGAGAGCTTAAATTGCTAATAAATAATAGTGGTGATATTATTGATGTTGCAAAAGGACGTTCTAATACAAAAATTACAAGAGCCGAACCCAAATATCCTGTAAATTCAGATTTAGCAAAGTATGAAGGTGAATTGGGTGATTATGACTTAATCAATCCTGATGATTATAAAGTATATATTAATAAAAACGGCGAATTGGTATATAAAAACGGCAATTATGTATTTGTTAAGAAAGAAGGAGAGATTCAAGCATACATATATGTTATGACAGAGGATGGGACCATTTATATAGGAGATATGAAAATACCGGGAATAAATAGATTGCTCCATCATACGTACTTTGTAAAAGGCGGGCCCATTATGATTGGCGGAGCCATACGTGGGGAAGGTGGCAGAATTCTTGAAATTACAAACCAGAGCGGACATTATTTACCTGAAGGGTTCAGATTAGATTTTATAGAAGATGAATTTAGGTATAGGGGAATTGCAAATATTGACTTTATAAAATTCGTAGATTTCCAGTTTGATCAAGTTATGACAATTGTTTTTGGGACTCCCGATTACATGGAATTAATGAATGATGATATATTCTTTGCTTATAAAGATTATATAGAAATTTATAATAGTTCTATTGAACAATTAATCGGAAAAATATTTTATAAAGATGATATTGAATTTCATGAAAATAAATTAGTTGTAGAAAGTAAATATATTAAGAAATATGATGAAGTTCAGGGTGAAGTTTTTAAAATTAATGAAGGACAAAAAATATATGGTGAAAACGATGAAGACTTAACTGACAAGGTTGAATTTATAAAAGATGACAATGGTAATGGCTGGTTTAGGTATAAAGCCGGTTGGAGCGATAATACAGATTTATTCAACTCTATTTTTGGAATGGACATTAATGGCCTTAAAGCTAATGGTATTGATATTAAATATAATGGAGATATTATTGAAATGTTCAATCTCAAATCGAATGAAAAGATTGCTGAAATTGTAAAGAATGGTGATTTATATGAAATACAAGTTGTTCCTGACCAAATTAAAGGGCAAGATATTCTCAAATCAAAAATTGCAATAAATGCACCAAATAAAATAATTGGCCTCTTTGGATCAGATTTGACTTCTTACGTGCAACTTGGCATGGATGGAAACGGAAATACATTTTTTAGATTGATTGATTATGATGTCATATTCTTCCCCTCAGAAGCTGGTATGAAATGGGAATTTGTCACAGCGCTAAAACCAGGAGAATACAACAAACCTGACTTTTTTGTTAAACCCATAGATGAAGGTGATGTAAAAAAGGAAATTAAATTTTGCGGGTTATCAATGTATGATCAATATGAAAACTCATTAAGTTTTACTTTTCATATAAAAGAAAACCTTTTGCCCCCTCCTGAAAATAAGGGACATGGTATTGCCAAACTTATGGTTGACTATTCGAGCAATCCAGAAATTTGGAAAATTTCTGACAAACCTAAGTTCATATCTGATCAGTTAATAGCTGTAAAAGGAATGGAAGATCTGAGTTCAAACCTCACATCACTGTTATTAAATGGAAAAACTTTACGTGAAAACTATAAAGAAAGTCTCTATTATAACATTATTAAAAATTCCGGATATGAACCGATAGACATTCAAATGATTGAAGTTACAACAGATGAATCAAAAATTATGTACAGCGTTATATCAAAATTAACAACCAAAGATTTTCAGCCTAATGAAGATAAATTAATTTTCAAGAGCATAGAAAATAGCAGGCTTCCTCAACTAAACCCTGAACAACAGAAATTATATTTTGTACTGAGAGGTTCCAATGGCGAAAATATTGATTTTAAGGTGGATGAAATAATTTTTAAAAATTCGAATGTCAAACTAATTAAAGAATCTACAAAAGAAAATGTCGGATATGTCTGGAAAGCTGCAGACAATTTATCCCTAAAAAATGAATTAGATGAAGCCTTTCAAAATAGTCTTAGTCCCGATGCTTTGGCGCGAAGAATTATTAATTGCTCATCAGAAGATGAAATAACAACAGCAATTAATATCGATAATGTTTTAAATGATTTTGGTGAAACCGCTCGTAACGATTTTATTGCTTATGAAGAATCCGGGGGAAAGCTTAAACTCCTGAATAATGATGATCAGCAAATTGTTGTTAAAGGGCACTCTAATAACAGTTATACTACAAAGAATATGCTGGATGAATATAAGCAGGGAGGAATAAATGATGATGCTAAAAATGGTATCCAATACATTGGAGATGATAAAAAAAGAGCCACGTTCGAATTCTTCGTTAATAAAGATGGAAAAATATTTGATTTTAATGGTAATCCTGTAAGCACACTTCCGGATGTAAAAGCTATTTATGTAATGACTGAAGATGGGACAATTTATATTTGTGTTGATCCGGCTAAATTCAATTATTGCCATGCTTCTTTAGTCGATGGAAAACCTGTTGCAGCAGCGGGTGAAATTGTAATTAATGATGGAAAAATTACGAATGTCACAATTGAGAGCGGACATTACCAGCCAGATGATATCAGTTTAGATAATATAAAGAAAGAGCTTGAGAGCAGAGGTGTAAATGTAGGTGAAATTAAGTTTACAAAGCATTTAGATATTGGAAAGACTTTAGATGAAATATTTGAGAATAATATTGAATTGCTGCTTGATGAAAATTCAAATATACTTCAGGATGCTACAGATGCAAATGGAAAGAAAATATTAAATATAGTAAATAAAGAATTAAATGGTCCGGTAGGCTCGATTAAAGAACTTTTTGAGAAAGTTAAAATCAATGTAAAAAATGAAACTATTAAAGGCCAAAAAGATATTTCCGGTACTTTAATTAAAATTAGAGAAGGAATTACCATTGAGGGTAGCAATGGAGAAGATTTAACTAACCTGCTGGATTTGATTATTGACGAAAACGGTTCTGCGTGTTTCATAAGTAGAGCCGATGCCATCATATTTCCTGATGCTGGAAAAATAGTTAACTGGCAATTACTACAAGTATCATCTTCTCAATTATTCGAGGGTGCATATGAGATTTCTTACACAATGCGGGCTATAATTGATGAGAAGTTGAACGATGTTTCTGTAGGATCTGTGTCTTATTATGACAAGATGATAAAAAGCCATGTATTTAAAATCCCTGAAGGTTTTATGAATAAAAGCATTGAAAATGCAATGCTTAATTATGTAAACTTAAAATATCCATTGATATATATTAGCGGTGACTTATGTGAATTAACAGAAACTGGTTATTTATTTACTGACTTTAATAGTATATGGAAATCTGCATCTATGATAAAAATAACAGACGAAATAGAACGTTTAAAACAAACTGCTGATTTATGTTCTTATAAAACTATACTTCCCCCTGGTTTTTTACCATTAAGAGTTAGAATAAGTGATGAATCAATACCAGGAAGCACTTACAATAATAAAGTTGAATATATTTCTTATAAGCCCGGAGATATTGATTTAACTGATGTTGTAATGAGAGGTTTTATAAAAGAGTTAGGAAACAAGTGTAAAAAGTTTAAGGAAATATTAGACAATGCAAATAATAGTAATGTAAGCAGAAACTTTAATGAAATAATATTTACTAAGTATAAAATAAAAGTCATTTCAAATGCATATAACAAAGAGGAAGGACAATTTTATTGGAAACTAACCGATGGTTCCCCTATTTTGGAAAATGCAACTCCTGAAATTGAAAGCACTTTAAACGACATTATAAATGAAAATCCTGAAATCTTTTTTGCATTTCATAATGACGAAACTTTCAGGATTGCTTGGCTGAACATGTCTGCTGATCTGAAGCTGGGATTTTTAAATATCAGCAAAGATGATATAGACTTCTTTAAGGCTTTTAAAGGTGATCCGGGGCTTTTTAGTGCCTTTGAAGTGCTTTCAGGTGATATGTCACTTGCCAAAGATTTGCAAAAATTACTGAAACTCAGAAATGCACAAAAACTGTGTGCCAATGAAAAAACTATATTAAATGCTTTAAATAACAAAGTCAGAAAAGAAAGTAACAAAATTGACCTGCTCGACCGATTAGGTGAAGCAAAAATAATAGATGACGTTAAAAAAATATTAATTGCTGATTATGTTAAAGCCGTATTCAATGTCCCTGATGATTTATTATCCAGGATTGACATTTTTATCATTACAGAAGATGGGATTCAGATTAAAAATGGAGAAACTTTAATAGGCACTATCAGTGAGAAAGATGGAATTTATAGTATTAAAATTAATAATGACCTGATAAAGGCAAAAGATGTGGGTGTTAGTACAAGTATGACCATTACAGAATCTGGAATTTATTCTTTAAATAATGAAGCAGCATTAATTGGTTCAAAGAATGAAAACCTGACAGGAAAACTTGAATTTGTAACTGACGAAAAAAATAATCCCTGGTTTAGAAGCATTGCAAATCGGATTATTTTTCCTAAAATAGAAAATGCCAAATGGCAATACATGGAAGCATTTAAAGAAGGCGAGAATTTCTGTAAATTCTTTGTATGGGCCGAAAATGACAACAAAGAATTTGTTTCTGTTGAAATAGGACATACTGAATTAAAAGGCAATGCTATGGATAATAATTTTTATGTAATTGATGGCAAATTTATACCAAAAGGTTTTGGGAATGGTGCAAAAGATTTTAAAAAAACCGGGATATCTGAAGAAATATTTAAATATAGTCTTGAAATTTTTAACCCAACTTACATAAATGATAGGCTGATTAATAATACTAGTATAGGAATGGCGGACCTTTATTTAAATTTTTATGAAGAATTCAATAAACTTGAAAATATTACAGATATAAATGAACGGTTAATAACAGCCTACGAAGCTTGTATCCACTGGAAAATCATCCAAAAAGGTAATTTTGTCCCGGCAAGAATAATTTTAGGAAGAAGTGAAGTAGATGTTTTATTATACAATCCTGACAAAATCAATATTAATTCGGACAAGTTCATATTCGATGATATAGATACATATATGGATATTGAAAAAGACATGACAGGTTTTAATAAAATATTCACTGATGCAACAAATGAAAATACCCATATCGAACTGAACAACATAAAATTTCTCAACTATCAAATAGAAGTAGTTCTTGACCCAAATAACAGATCTTATGAATGGCTGATTCTGAATGATTCCCCTATAATATTAAATCTTTCAGATGATGTCATAAATTCTTTGAATCTTTTGATAAATAAAAACCCGAACTACTTTTTTGAATTCCATTATAATTCAGGTTTAAGAGATGGATGGCGTAGTTTAACTACTGATGCTGCTAAACAACAATTCCTTCAAGCAATTGAAAACGATTTCAATTTCCTTAAAAGTATGAAAGAAAATCCTGAATTATTTAAAGCTTTCGATGTGCTTTTAGCAAATGACCTGACCGATTTAAATAACCTAGCTCATGCTCAAAACATTTGTATTAATGATGCAACAGTATTAAGTAATTTAAACGCAGCTGTGGTAAATTCAGAAAACAGGTCTGAACTGTTGGATAAATTGGGAAAAGCTGAAAATATTGAAGATATTTTAAAGATTTTGGCGATCGACAAGTATCCTGCTGAAATGCGCAAATTCCTTTATGATTTGGAAGAAGCCGGAGTAAAATTCAAAGTAACTGACGGAAAATTAGTAGGTTTTAACAACGGTAATAATATTTATCCAGACGTAGTTTTGATCGGACCATTGACTTTAGAGGATCTCTTAAATTATAATAAATGTTTGCAGAATATTTCCTATTATCCTTATTCCGAAAAATTAGCAAATGCTATTGAAGAATATATGAGTAAAATTGGTGTCTACAAATATTCAAATAAAATTCCTGATATATCTGAACTTAATATAAGTTCATCCTTAAAAACAGATATGAAGCAGGATAATACCGATGGTAAATATAAATATTATGAAATTCTATTTGAGATGCATGATAATCGTATGATAGGTGTGTCTGCAAATACCCAATTCAGTTTTGTAATTTTAAATGACGAAACTATAAAAATCGGATGGGGTCATGGATTTCTTGCCAATAATGCTGAAAATGTAATTTATGCAGGAGATATAAAAATAAATGCTAACGGGAAAATTAGTAGTATCAATATAGCTTCTGGTCATTATAGGCCGACAGTTGAAGATTGGAAAAAACTTGTACTCTATTTAGTCGAATATCAAAAGGCGGATATTACATCAACAATCTGTTGAGAATCAACGAATAAAGTTGATAACTTATTAATTTTCACTAAGGTTAGTTTGCAGGTTTTGACAAACTTTGCCAAAAAGCTTGCAGACTATGTTACCAAGAAAGAAAGACAAATCTCAATTAAGCTTCTATCGCACATTTGAAGAGCAGTTGAACCATAGCCATCCACTGTATATCCTGGCAAATACAATAGATTGGCAAATGTTTGAAGATGCTTTTAAAAAGCATTATAGTTCGAATATGGGCGCCCCTGCAAAGTCCATTCGCTTAATGGTGTCCTTATTGATTTTAAAACAGCTGCGAAACTTAAGCGATGAAAGCATAGTTGGGCAATGGTCAGAGAATAGCTACTATCAATATTTTAGCGGGGAAGAATGTTTTTGTAGCACAGCGCCATGTGTCCCAACAGAGTTAATTGAATTTAGAAAGCGAATTGGCGAAGAAGGAGTGGAATTGATCTTAAAAGAGAGCATCCGTATTAACGGGAAAGATGGCAAGGGAAAAACATTAAGTGGAGATAGTACTGTTCAAGAGAAAAATATTACCTATCCTACAGATGACAAACTATACAAAAAGATAATCCATAAGTGCCAGGCTATAGCTGGAGAAGAAGACATTGAACTACGTCAAAGCTATAAGCGGACTGTAAAAAAATTAAGCATCATACAAAGGTTGAAACGCAGAAAAGGAGGCGAAGCAAAAGCCCGCAAAGCAAGTAAGAAGATAAAGACAATAGCAGGGAGGTTAGTCAGGGACATAGAGCGAAAACTAGCGCCATCAGATTTGCAAAAATGGGGAACAGAGCTGTCACTTTATAAGCAAGTATTGATGCAAAAGAAAAGTGATAGTGACAAAATCTACAGTTTACATGAACCACAGGTTAAATGCTTTAGTAAAGGTAAAGAACATAAAAAATATGAATTTGGCAGCAAGGTATCCATCCTGGTCACACAACGAACAGGAGTTATAGTAGGGGCGTTAAATTTTGACGAAAACCTGCATGACTCAAAAACATTAGATGCAGCATTGGATCAACATCAACGGTTGACTGGCATTGAAGCAGAGCATGTATATGTTGACAGGGGCTATCCGGGGCCAAAACAAATACGCAACACACAAATACATTTACCTAAAACAGACAAGATGATTACCCGGTCAAGAAGGGCAAAGCACAAACGCAGGGCAGCCATTGAACCTGTAATAGGACATCTTAAACACGACCATCGAATGGTCAGGAACTTTTTAAAAGGAAGTTATGGAGACGCAATAAATGTAATGTTAGCGGCATCTGCAATGAACTTCAAAAGGATGATGAACCTGTGGAAAACGGGTAAACATCTTTTGGCTCAATTTTTAAATGAATTATTAAAGCATTTTTTTATGTTTGCAGCTGACGGCAATAAATTGCAAAATCTAAAATATACTTTTTGAGGTTCGACTATTTACAAAAAAAGGGACTTGCTGAATTTGATGACGATTTTTTAAGTACTATTAAGAATATTATAGTAAACTCAAAACTCTCATTCATTAAACATATAGATAATCATTGCATGTTAAAGCCCTGGTTTTATAAAGAAATTGCATGCAAGAGAGACCAGTTTGTTCCTTTCATTAAAGCTGCCTGATAGAAAATTAATTGGGGATTATTATACAAACCTATCGCAGTTCAAAATTCTTACCCAGATACAATTTACGTACCTGCTCATCATCGGCGAGTTCCTGTGAAGTGCCAAATTTTAAAATTTCTCCTTCATACAAGAGATAAGCCCTGTCTGTAATGGAAAGGGTTTCGTGTACATTATGATCTGTTACCAGTACTCCAATATTTTTGGTTTTCAATTTTGTTATTATCTCCTGGATATCTTCCACTGCAATAGGATCAACTCCTGCAAAAGGTTCGTCCAGCAAAATAAACTTTGGATCTATAGCAAGAGCACGGGCAATTTCAGTACGGCGCCTTTCTCCTCCTGATAGCTGGATACCGAGGCTTTTTCTTATTTTCTGCAAACCGAATTCAGAAAGTAACGACTCAACTTTATTTTTTTGAACATCTTTAGGTAATTCTGTCATTTCTAAAACTGCAAGAATATTATCTTCAACACTTAAACGGCGGAATACTGAGGCTTCCTGGGATAAGTAGCCTATACCTCTTTTTGCACGGCGATACATTGGCTCTTTGGTAATCTCCTCATCATTCAAAAATATTTTACCTTCATTTGGTGTTATAAGTCCCACAATCATATAAAATGAAGTTGTTTTCCCAGCACCGTTAGGTCCAAGCAAACCTACAATTTCACCCTGCTCAACCTGAAAAGAAACTCCTTTGACTACTGCTCTGGCTTTGTACTTTTTTACCAGGTGTTCTGTTTTTAGTATCATTTTTAAAATTTATTCTTTTAAACTATCTTAATAATTATTAACGAAATAAAGTCAATTTTATTTTTTCTTTTCTTTTCTCCGTATTACGGCTTTTGAAATTAATATACTTGCAAAATAAAGTAAAATAAGAGGTACCGCTACTATAGTCTGGCTCACCACATCCGGAGGAGTGATGATTGCAGCTATTATAAGAATAACTATTACAGCATGACGCCAGTATTTTACCATGAAAGCTGGTGTGAGCACACCTATTCTGGTAAGAAAGTACACAACAATAGGCAGTTCAAATACAAGACCGCATGCAAGTGTTATCGTAGTTATATTTGAAATATATGAAACAAAATTTATTTTATTTTCTATTTCATCACTTACACTATAAGTTGTAAGAAAGTCGATAGAAAACGGAAGTAGCATAAAATAGCCAAATAATATACCTGTTATAAATAATGAAGAGCTATAGAATACGGCACCTCTGGCATAATGTCGTTCATTTTTATGAAGCGCTGGGTTAATAAAACTCCAGAATTGATAAAAAACGTAAGGAAAAGCCAAAATCAAACCAGCTACTATAGATACCCAAATATGCATATTAAACTGGCCTCCCATTGTAATATTCTGTAATGGCATAGGATGTTGGTTAATACATACATCGGGAAAAGTAAAATACTTTTCAAGCAAATGTCTTGCAGCTTTTCCTAAATAGCAAATTACTCTATTGCTAATAAACTCAGGCATTCGTGGAGCTAATAGGATTTTTTCAAATATAAAATGCTTGAAACAAAATGCAATTGTAGCAGTCGCACAGATTGCTAAAAGTGAACGTACTATTACCCACCTAAGTTCCTCGAGGTGCTCAAGGAAAGTCATCTCTTGTTTAGCTTCTTTGGCCATATTATAATTGCACGTTCATCTTAAAATCAGACTCATTAATTCATTTTAAAGCTTCAAGTTCAAGTTGAACTTGGCAATATCAGGTATAAAAGTAGAAATTTTTATTTCCAAAAAAAAAGACTCTGTTAAATGAAGTACTAATAATCTTGTATTACAGATTGAATACCTGGGTCAATATAAAACCTATTATTAAAAGATCAAAGATTATTATTATCAATCTTGATTTTTTGTACCTTATAAAATAATGTGAAATGAGGTATGACATCGGAATACCTGCTATAAATATTATTTCAATAGAAGCAGAAGGTACAATAATTAATACTGCTAATGATATCAAAAAAGCTATAAGAAACAGGTTAAATGATTTACGTGCAAATATCTTCTTACCAGGGAGAATTCGAATTATATATTGACTTGAAAGTAAAACTAATAATAATAAATATCCACCTGTTATATATTGCATTTTACTGAAAAATAATTTGCTATGAACAATCAAATTATCCTTGATTGCATGAAAAATAACTTCATTATCCCGATTAGTGAGGTAATAAAAACTAAACAATAACAAGTAAGGAACAAAAGCACCCATAAGAATATACAGCCATTCCCGCCAGTAAAATTTTCTTATTATCAATAGTATGCTCCAGAAAAAAATAATGAAAAAGATTATATTGAAGTAAAATAAACTTGCAATTCCAATAAGCAGACCAGCGTCGAAAACGTTATATGAAAGTCTTTCATCCTTATAAGAATCAAAAATTCGCTCAATTGCCATTAAAAAAAATAAAGTAGCCGGTAAAATAGGATAATAGTTTTTATTATTCAATAAAATGCAAGTTATTACAATATAAACAATAGAAGGTAAATACGTTCGCTCTTCAATAAATATATATTTTGTATTAAGATGGTTCAAATAAAATGAAATACTCAGGAACAATATGAAACCCAAAAGTTTTGATAAGAATAAATGAGACAGCAATAATATTTGTAAAAGGTTTTCAAGCGGCATTGAGCTAATAGTATTGTTTGGAGTACTTTGATGAATTAAAAGTGGATTATACCAAATAATCAATCCAATAAAAGGTATCAATATTACTGTAACAGGCTGATTCGATCTGGCAATTTTAAGAAACACTTTGGCTATAATTTATAAATCAAACCCTATATCTTTCCTATAGTACTTATTTTTAAAATCAATAACTTCGGCATTTGAATAAGACTTAGCAAGAGCTTCATCTTTATTATTGCCGTATGAAGTAATAGCAATTACTCTTCCGCCATTGGTGATAGTTTTTCCATAACTATATGCAGTACCTGCATGAAAAATTAAACTATCTTTTACTTTTTCAAGATTATTAATATAATGCCCCTTTGAATAAGCTCCGGGATAACCCTGTGAAACCAGCATAACGGTTGCAGCAGTTCGTGGATCAATTTCAATTTTTTCATCACCCAGTGAATTTGCAGCTACAGCCTGAAACAAATCCAAAATATCATTTTTTATGCGCGGTATTACAACCTCAGCTTCAGGATCGCCCATTCGAACATTATATTCGATCAAATAAGGTTCGCCTGTTACATTCATAAGACCAAAGAAAATAAATCCTTTAAATAAAATACCTTCTTTTTGCAATCCATCAATTGTAGGTTTGATAATGCGTTTTTCAACTTTTTGCATAAATTCGGAATTGGCAAAAGGAACCGGAGAAACCGCTCCCATGCCACCTGTATTAGGTCCAGTATTATCTTCTCCAATTCTTTTATAATCCTTTGCTTCAGGTAATATAATATAGGAATTGCCATCTGTGAGAACAAATGCAGACAATTCAATACCCTGCAAATATTCTTCAATTATCACCGTTTTGCTCGCAGCGCCAAATTTACCCCGCAGCATTGATTCTAATTCGTTTTCTGCCGCTTTTATCTCGTCAATAATAATAACTCCTTTTCCAGCAGCTAATCCATCGGCTTTTAAAACATAAGGCGGTTTTAGATTTCTGATAAATGTTAATCCTTTTTCTAGTTCTCCTTCCGTGACATTTAAATATTTTGCTGTTGGAATTTTATGACGAAGCATAAATTCTTTTGCAAACTTTTTACTTCCTTCAAGCATAGCCCCTGCTTTTAAAGGTCCTATTACAGGTATATCTTTTAATTGTTCATGTTTAAGGAAAAAATCTGCAAGACCATTAACTAATGGATCTTCCGGACCAACTACAACCATATCAATCCGGTTAGTAAAAACAAACTTTGCAATTGAATCAAAATTATAAGGTATAAGTTCAATATTTATCGCAATATTTCCTGTTCCTGCATTTCCAGGTGTTATAAATAATTGTGTTAACTTTTCACTTTGTATTATTTTCCACGCGAGGGCGTTTTCCCTCCCGCCTGAACCAATAAGTAATATATTCATTTAAAATAATATTTTATGCGATTTCGTAACTAAGGCAGCGATCAAATATAAAAGAAAAAATCAGATTTATCAATACAATTTTTTCAGCACTTTATCTTCCGGACCCTCAACGGTAGTGAAGGGTTTGATGCGAATTGTATAACTATATTCCTTTGCAGGAACAGTATATTCCGGATGTACTAAAGCACCCCAGCTGTTATCACCACCTACGCCCATTTGCTTATAATCGAGATTTAAATGGATGAAAATGCTTTTCCTTACTTCGCAACTATGTCTTGTTTGAGGCGTCCAATTAAGATCATCAGCATTAATGTCTAGTGCACTTACTGACAACATTGGTAGTCCGGCTGCAATAAATCCATTCCCAAGATTATCTTTTAGAGCTATCCATCTCACATTAGTATGATTGCCGCATTCCTGTGGCCTGACATAAGGAAAGAAAAATTCGTTAATATTTCTAAAGTATAATTCGACTTTAGCGCCCAAATTCCTGTCAATATAATTTTCCTGCGGGCCACACCCATACCATGAGACATTTTCAAAACGTTCAGGAATACCCATTCGCATGCCGGCACGCGGCATTTCAGGTAAATTCATTTTCCCGGGAATAAAATGATTACGAATAATTACTTCACCACTGCCAAAAATTGAATAAACTATTTTATACTTTGAAGCAATTGAAGGCAAATTAAAAACAGTATGAACTTCTATGACGCTGGGATTTATTTGTACCATATTAAAAGAGTCAACTGTTGCATCATCAAAAGCACGTTTCCAGATTCCGCAGCGTAAAGGCATTTTGTTGCCCATGTCATTGTCGGTAGGAGCACGCCAGAAATCAGGTAAAGGTGTCAAAGATATATATTCGGTACTATTGTAGGAAAATGAAACCATCAATCCTTTTTTTGCATCAAAAGTAATCTCAAAATTATTTCCTTCTATTACAGGTTTATCTGGATTATAATTTTTTATCTTAATTTTTGGTAAAGAAGCAAGATCGGGTTTTACTTCGGCCTTTTCCAAAGGAAGTCGAAATTCTTCCCAGGCTACTTCATGCCCTTTTGGAATCATTTCACCTATTGCTTTAGCTTTAAAACTAAATAAAATATAATATTCAGCACCTGGAGCAAGGATAAGTGTAGGGTAATTCACAGTAACTGCTTTACTCTTATGAGGCGGGATCTGCTGATTAGCAACATTACCATTTGCAACTGATTTTCCATTTTCAAGTATGCTCCATTGAATTTCATACTGGTTAACATCCGTGAAATCATAATTATTGAGAATTTCGAATTTGCCGGTTTTAATGTCATCTGCCTTTACACTCAAATACTGATAAGCTTTTTTTACTTCCCATAAACCAGGGTGAATTTTGCGATCTGATGAGACTAAGCCATTACAACAAAAATTTGTATCACTTGGAATATTATTTACAATTCCAAAATCTCCTCCATAAAGCCAGCAAGTATCTCCTGAAGCATTTTTCTTTGCAAAGCTTTGGTCAACCCAATCCCAGATACAACCACCCTGCAGGTAAGGCAAACTTTTTATAACATCCCAGTAATCTTTAAGGTTTCCCGTGCTATTACCCATTGCATGTGCATATTCACACATGATAAGCGGACGTGTTTGTTGTTTTGACGCGTAAACCTTTAAATTTTCAATTGACGAGTACATAGGACAGTATATATCTGTATGGTTTCGCAACTGTGCCGGTTCATATTGTACCGGCCTTGAATTATCCCTGTTATGTAACCAAGTATAGGTGGCTTCAATATTTTTACCATCTCCTGCTTCATTACCCAGCGACCAAATAATGATACAAGGATGATTCTTATCTCGTTCTACCATGCGCACCGTGCGATCCATATGCGCATCGCTCCATTCAGATTTATTAGCAAGCGTTTTATCAGCATCAAAGCCAATACCATGTGACTCAATATTGGCTTCATCAATTACATATAAGCCATATTTATCACAGAGTTCATACCATCGTGGATCATTGGGATAATGGCTGGTACGGACAGTATTGATGTTAAACTGCTTCATGAGCCTGATGTCGCGAATCATAGATTCTTCCGATATCACGTGACCAGTAACCGGATCATGTTCATGCCGGTTGACTCCTTTAATATAAACCCTGACACCGTTTATTAACAAGTTGCCTTCATTAATTTCTATTTTTCGAAAACCCGTTTTTTCGGTAAATGCTTCCAGAACCTTTCCGCTTTTATCTTTCAATGTTACGAGAACAGTATATAAATTCGGATATTCCGATGACCATTTAAGCGGATTAACAATTGTCTGTTCAAAATTCACTTCAGAATTGTCCTTTACATCCGTTTTCTGTTTAACAGGAAGAAAAACATTTTTCCCGGTCTGGTCTAATAAAACAGCTTCTACCATAGTTCCTTTAGCTTCCTTCGGCAAATAATTGATAATTTCCGCTTTAATAGTAAGAGTACCATTTTTATAGTCCTGATCCAGATCAGTTTTGATGTCAATGTCCCTGATATGTACTTTTGGAGCGGCATAAATGTATACATCACGTTCAATTCCACTAAGACGGAAAAAATCCTGATCCTCCAGATAGCTGCCGTCGCACCAACGAAACACCTGGACTGCAATAGTATTTGCCGAACCTGGTTTAATAAATTTTGTAATATTAAATTCGGCAGGTGTTTTGCTGTCTTTACTCATTCCAACTAATTGTCCGTTGATCCATAAATAGAAAAATGAATTAACTCCTCCGAAAAATATAAATACTTCCCTTTCGCCCCAACCCATTGGGATAGTTAATGTTTTTCGGTATGATCCAACAGGATTGTATTCAGAGGGTATTAATGGAGGATTAGGATTAAATGGATATCGTATATTTACATAAACCGGGACATCATATCCCTCAAATTGCCAATCACCAGGAACTTCAATATCTTTCCATGAAGAAGCATCAAAAGATTCTTTATAAAAATCCTGTGGTCTTTCATTTGGACTTTTCACCCAATTAAATTTCCAGCTTCCGTTTAAAGAAATATAATATGGTGAACTTTTCAAGTCTCCCGCCAATGCTGCTTTTGCATCCATATAAGGGTGCAATATTACGTGAGGTTTTTCACGGTTAATACCTGTAAGTTTTGGATTTTCCCAATCGTTAATCTGGGAAGATAAATTATTTGAAAATATTGATATTGCTAATGCAATATAAGTTGAAAGTAGAATATTTGTTTTCATTTTTTTACTTTTAATTCCGAGTATTTCAAAGTTAAGAATTTTTGAATAAGTGAAATAAATAGCTATATCAAAATTAGGGGTCACAATTATATAAAGAAATGTTTCAATTCATTTAGCGAAACTTCCAAAAAAAATAATTAAATTTTATAATCTATAGTTTTCAACTTTAATGCATCATTTTACAAAAATCTTATTATATAAATTTTTTAAGAATTTCGAATAGTGCCACAGGTTTAATTATATTACCCAACTTCTGAAAAGTCTTTCTGTTTCCGATTTTTAAAACTTATAAAATTTAAGCCAATCCTTTTATTGAATTCGTTATCTTTATATCCTCAAAATCTATGAATTTACCTGCCGAAATACAGTTTTTATTATTAACATCAAATCCTATTCCTGAGAGTATCAGCAAGGAGAAATTAATTCAACTGGTAAATAATATTAATCGGTGGGATTGGTTTCTTGAATGTGCTGTACGAAATTCAGTTGCTCCTTTAGTTTACTATAATCTTCTTCAAACAGGCAGTTTGAATATATTGCAAACAAAGTATAAAAAATTGTTGGAAGATCAATATAAACAGGCAAATATTCGTAATCTTAAATTCAGGGGAGTTTTTCTTGAAATCGCAAATTCATTAATATCCCGGAAAATTGACTTAATAGCTTTAAAGGGTATTTCGTTGCAGTACGAACTTTATGTACTGCCCTTTTTAAGACCAATGACAGATATTGATATTCTTATAAAAGTTGAAGAATCGGAAAAAGCTTTGAATATTTTAAACGAGATGGGTTGTAAAGCTATTACTTATTCAGAATCGAAATACATCGATTCTTTAAAACACCATTATCCGCCACTTTTATACAAGGGAGTTGCTATTGAGCTTCATCGTTCCCTATTTGACGCTTATGATCCAGTTCAACTCTCATTGCAGGTAATTTGGGATAAAGCAGAAATTAGTCAAATTGAAGGGCTGAATGTTCATGTCCTGAATAAACATCAACAGTTGTTTTATTTATGCCATCATGTTTTCAGTACGTTTAGAGGTGGAACGGTTAAATTGATTTGGTATATAGATTTACTTCTTTTTCTGCGAAAAAATCTGGCAATAATTGAATGGGATAATTTTTTGCAACTTGTGGCTGAAACTAACTCTTACGAATCCGTTTATCATAGTCTGGGCACAGTCGGTTATTTATTTAAGGAGCAAATTTTTGAAAAAAATGTTCAATCTGAAATAAATAAATATTGCACTAATCCACAAGAAATATTATTTCATATTGAAAATACATCCATTAATCCTGAACTAACTCACTATTATCAAAAATTTCATAATATAAAACCATTTTCAGGTAAATTGAAGTACTTGAAAAATCGTATGTTTCCCAGTAAAGATTTTATACAAAGAAAATATCAGACATTTGGATGTATCTCATTAGCCGCAGGGTATCTTAAGGAATTATTTAGATTTATTTATCTTGGATTCCGCATTATGTATTTAAAAATTAAATTGGCGATAAATCGCACTATAATAAAGGAATAGCCAATAAATAAAGGTAAAGGGAAATATTGAAAGAAAATTTTATATACTTTTGATATTAAATTATAAAATCAATGCTTTTGGATATTTCAGTAATATTGTCGTTAATATTATCGTTTTTTACGGCTTTTGCCATAGTTTTTACATCAATTCCTACCATAGTTTTTATTGCTAAAGCTAAGAAATTATATGATGAGCCGGGTACTCGAAAATCTCATAAAAATAATATTCCTGCGCTTGGTGGAGTTGCAATATTTGCAGCTCTTCTGATTACTATAGGAGTATATACTGATTTTACTAAACATCACGAATTTCAATATCTTTTTATTGCCTCAATTATTCTCTTCTTCTTTGGTTTAAAGGACGATATTCTTATACTTGCTCCTATTAAAAAACTTTGGGGCCAATTATTAGCTTCCCTTATAGTAATATTACTGGGCAATTTCCGGTTTACCAGTTTACATGGCTTTAACGGAATAACAACTATTGATTTTATACCCGGCATTTTGTTGACTTTATTTGTATTTATTGTAATTATTAATGGGTTTAATCTGATTGATGGAATAGATGGATTAGCTTCTGGTGTCGGAATACTGGCTTCAATAGTTTTTGGAGTTTTCTTTATATTTAATTGTGATGTCGATTATGCCATAATTTCTGCAACACTAGCAGGTAGTTTAATTACTTTTTTCTGGTTTAATGTTTATAGTATAAAATTCAAAATATTTTTAGGCGATTCCGGATCATTGCTTGTTGGTCTATTTATTGCTGTAATGGCTGTCCAGTTCAATGAAATTAATATCGTCCGTTCAAATGAATTCTTTGTGCGCTCTGCTCCTGCTGTATCAATTGGTATCCTTATAGTTCCTTTATTTGATACTTTAAGAGTATTTTTTATTCGTTTGTTTCGTGGAAAGTCACCTTTTAAAGCTGATACCAATCATGTCCATCACAGGTTACTTGCAATGGGTATGTCGCATATAAAAGCAACATTGTGTATTCTTGGAGTCAATTTTATTTTTATAATATTGAATTTTTATCTCGATCATTTGGGCATTTTTAAATTGATGATTATAAACCTGGTTTTAGCTATTTTCTTTTCTCTACTTCCTGAATTCATTTTTAAATTGAAGGAAAAGAAATTTAAACTAGATAATCCTTGAAAAAATTCTGCCACTAATACCCGATCAAATGATGCAAAAGGGAATAATAGCGACATTATTTCTTTATTTTTTTGCTGCAAATTCCCATTCTCAGCCTTACCTTCCTTTAAATGACTATTATAATTTTTTTATTGAAAAATCTGTTTCTTATGATACCAGGTTTCATAGTGCGATTAAACCTTATAATCTTAGCGAAATAAAGCTTGATACCTCAGAACTTGCTAATTTAATCAACTATACTTTTTTTAAAAATGAAAAGAACATATCTGTTTTACCGCTTTACGAAAGTTCATTTTCTAAATCCGTTAAAAATGATAATGCTTTAAGTCTGTCAGCTGGAGCAAGTTTTAGAGCTAAATATGGAAAAAGTTGGTTCTTTCAATTAAATTTTACTGAAAACATAAATAAGTTTCCAAATTATGTTACCGAAAAAATAGATTCAAATCGAATAGTCCCTCATCTTGGAAGATATTATGCTAAATATGGAGATTTCTATAACAATCCTTTGTTAACTGGTTTACTCCAATATTCTCCAATATCTTGCTTATCGTTAGCTGCAGGTATTGACAAAAATTTCATAGGCGATGGCTATCGTTCTATGCTGCTTTCGGATAATACAGCTCCTTATCCTTTTGCCCGTCTTACTGTAATCGCGTGGCGAATCAAATATATTTTTCTTTATACTTTTTTTAGAGATATTAATTCTTATTCAGGTAATTCGGATCTGCAAGAAAAACACGCCGTAATTCATTATTTCAGCTATAATGTTACTGAAAGACTGAATTTGGGCTTCTTTGAAGCTATTGTATGGCACGGAAGTGATTCCATTACAAATCGTGGAAATGATCCTAATTATTTCAATCCGGTGATTTTTTTCAGACCTGTGGAATTCTCCTTACATTCTCCGGATAATGCCAATCTGGGAGGTTCATTAAAAATCAGATTTTGGAAACGTACTTTTTTTTATAGTCAATTATTCCTCGATGATTTAATTGTCAGACAAATATTCGATAATAAAGGTTGGTGGGGAGACAAATATGGAATCCAGGCTGGATTTAAAAGCTTCAATTTTGTCAATTGCAAAAACCTTTATTTACAAGCTGAATTTAATTTTGCACGACCATATACTTATTCTCATGTTACTTCGCTTAACAATTATGGAAATATGTATCAGCCTTTGGCACATCCGTTGGGCGCAAACTTCAGAGAATTTGTTGGCATAGTGCGATATACAAAAAATAAATGGCTGTTTTCAATTAAATCCGTTAGTGCAATGTACGGCGCAGATACTTCATTAGTAAGTTATGGAAGCAATATTTATAAGCCGTACACGATGCGTAACAATGATTATAACATAATTACAGGGCAGGGTTTAAAAACTAAATCATTTTTCAATGATTTTAAATTTAGTTATTTTATTTTACCTAAATGGAATTTGTGTGCAGTGGCAGGATGCAATCTTATTTATAGAACAAATAGTATGTCTTCTAAACTGGACAATTATTTCTATATAGGTATTTCAACTTTGTTATATAACAATGAAAACGACTATTAAATGAGAACCGTTTTTAAAGTTGTAATTGTTTTAATTCTTCTTTTTCCAGGAACAACCTTGTTCTCACAAATTTTTGTTCCCCTGGAAACCAATTATTCACGGACGCTTGACAACTGGGCAATTAATAATAAAGTTAATCTTCCAACTTTTACAAAACCAATCTCTATGCAATTTCTTGACAAATCAGTCAACTCTGATTCTCTATTTTCATTCGAAATATATAAGCCAAAAGAAAAAAAGAACTGGTTCATCAGAAAATTGCGCTATGAAAACCTGGCAAAATTAGATACCAGTGATTTTAGCATATCTTTAGACCCTTTATTTAACTTTGAGTTCGAAAGAGATGAAAAATTGAATGTGAGTTGGTATAACAACACCCGTGGAATTAGAATATTTGGCAGCGTTGGAAAAGAACTATATTTCGAATCATCCTTTTATGAGAATCAATCTCAATTTCCAACTTACCTCAATGATTTTGCAAATAGCAGTTTGACTATTCCCGGACAAGGTGCTATCAGACAAAAAGGTGATTTCGATTATTCTAATGCAACCGGTTTATTATATTATCAGGCCGGAAAGCACTTTGAATTAACGTTTGGACACGGAAAACTTTTTATTGGAGATGGTTACAGGTCATTGTTTTTATCTGACAATTCATTCAACTACCCTTATTTCAAGGTCACAGTAAATTTCAAAAAATTACAGTATTCCCGAATTATGGCCATACTAATGTGTGACTCATTACCAACAAGTGATTTTGGTGTAAGAGAAAAAAAATTAGCAGGCTTTAACATTTTAACATATATGACAAACTACTGGTTTCAAATTTCATTGTTTGAAGGGACTTTATGGAATTATCCCGACAGCAAACAGAATATTGGTTTTAATGGCAATTATTTGAATCCCGTAATATTTATAAATTCTATTTTAAACAGTGTTAATTGCAAGTCTGTTGTAGGAACAGGAATTAAACTAAATATTCTAAAAACAGTTCAAATCTATAACCAGTTAGCTTTTGATAAAGATTCCAGTGGAAAAAATTCCGGAGAACATTTATCCTGGCAAGCAGGTGCAAAATATTTTAATGCTTTCGATTTAAAAAATCTTTATTTACAAGCAGAATACAATGCTTCTCCAAAAGGAGCATATCAATATAATTCTAATATTCTCAATTATTCGCATTACAACCAACCACTGGCGGATCCATTAGGGACAAATTTTAAGGAATGGATCATTAAAGTTCATTACCACCTTAAAAGTTGGCATTTTAATGAACAGATGAATTTTGCAACATATGGTATAGGGAACAAAATAATAAATCCAATAATTCATAATTCTTATATAATCGATTACACTTTTCAAGTACCATTTATCGGAAACGGGGCACAGACCAATTTAAAGTATAATGATATCAGCATTGCATATTTAATAAATCCGAGAACCAATATGCGCATTGAAGCCGGCTATATTTACCGCAATGCAACAATACTTAGAAACAACTATGACACAAACTTTATTTATATTTCTTTCATAACATCTCTTGTAAATTGGTATTATGATTTTTAAAAATTGCAATAAAATCATTAATATTGAGAATTGTAAATTTCAGTTTTACATTCAATGTTATTAATTAAGAAAATTCAAATTAAAGGTCATACTTCGACAAGCTCAGCATGACCTAATTACATTGTCACCCTGAGCTTGTCGAAGGGTGATTTAAAGCTTAACTTAACAATATTGTTCTATAAGTTTAATTAAAATTTCAATTTATGACAGAACAAATAAAACAAGTTGCTGAAAGGATCAAAGGGCTAAGGGAAATAGCCGGCATTGCTGTAGAAACAATTGCCAAAGATTGCGGAGTATCTGCAAAGCAATATCTGGAATATGAATGTGGCAAAATAGATATTCCAATAAGTTTTCTTTTTAAAATAGGTCATCGCCTAAATGTTGATCTGTCCGCAATAATAAGTGGTGAGGACCCAAAACTTCATGTTTACTGCCTTGTTCGAAAAGGAAAAGGTTTAAGCGTTGAGAGAAGAAAACAATATAAATATGAAAACCTGGCTTTTAATTTCATTGATAAAAAGGCTGAGCCTTTTATGGTGACCGCGGAACCTGAACCGGATGATTCACCTGTAATTTTTAATTCGCATCCCGGACAGGAATTCAATTATGTTATTGAAGGCAGCTTGAAAGTAATTATTGATGAACATGAAATTATCCTTAATGAAGGTGATTCATTATATTTTGATTCGGGTTATAAACACTCATTGAAAGCCTTAAATAATAAACCTGCAAAGTTTCTTGCTATTGTTTTATAATAAATAAACCTTAACCTATGTTATTGAACAAATATCTTTCGCAGACAGAATTCAAATCTTACGAAGAATTCATTAAGAAATTTAAAATTATTGTCCCCGAAAATTTCAACTTTGCATACGACATTGTTGATGAAATTGCAATTGCATCGCCTGACAAGATTGCAATGGTGTGGTGCGACGATAAAGGGAACGAAGCAGTATTTACTTTTGGCCAGATGAAAAATTATAGTGATAAGGCTGCAAATTTTTTAAAGTCTAAAGGAATAAAAAAAGGGGATCCGGTAATGCTTATTCTTAAAAGGCGCTATGAATACTGGTTCTGCACCCTTGCATTAAATAAATTAGGGGCAATTACAATACCTGCTACCCACCTGTTAAGTACAAAAGATATTGTTTACCGTAACAATGCGGCTGACATTAAAATGATAATTTCAGTTAATGAACCTGAAGTAATTAAGCATATTGAAGAATCTGAAGAAAAATCACCAACGTTTAAATTGAAAGCATTAATTGGTGGCAATCGTAAAGGTTGGTTTAACCTGACTGATGAAATTGAAAAAGCATTTGAAAAATTTGAAAGGCCTAAAGGAAAAGAAGCCTCAGAAAATAAAGACATGATGTTGCTCTATTTCACATCAGGAACAACAGGAATGCCGAAAATGGTAAGTCATAATTTTACTTATCCTCTTGGACATATAATTACGGCAAAATTTTGGCAGAATGTTCAGGATAACGGATTGCATTTCACAGTTGCCGATACCGGATGGGCCAAATCTGCCTGGGGAAAAATCTATGGTCAATGGATTGCAGGAAGTGCTGTTATGACTTATGATTACGATAAATTTGTTCCCAAAAATCTGATGGAAGTTATCGAAAAATACAAAGTAACTACTTTTTGTGCTCCGCCAACCATATTCAGATTTCTAATTAAAGAAGATTTATCAAAATTTAATCTTAAATGTCTTAAATATTGTGTTGTTGCAGGTGAACCCTTAAATCCTGAAGTTTATAAACAATTCCTTGAAGCAACCGGAATAAGATTAATGGAAGGTTTTGGACAAACAGAAACAATAGTTGCAGTGGCAACATATCCATGGATAGAACCAAAGCCCGGTTCAATGGGAAAACCTTCGCCTGGATATGCAATCGACATAGTTGATGAAAACAATAAACCTTGCGAAGTCGGTGAGGAAGGGCAGATTGTTATTTATACTTCAAAGGGCAAGCCTTTAGGAATGTTTGAAGGCTATTACAGGGATGAAAAATTAACCAGCAGTGTTTGGCAAAATGGTATTTATTATACAGGCGACATGGCCTGGCGTGATGAAGACGGTTATTTCTGGTTTGTTGGCCGTGCCGATGATGTGATTAAAAGTTCAGGTTATAGGATTGGCCCTTTTGAAGTAGAAAGCGCTCTTCTTGAACACCCAGCTGTACTCGAATGTGCTATAACCGCCGTACCTGATCCTGACAGAGGACAAATTGTAAAAGCGTCTGTTATACTAACTAAGAATTACAGCCCAAGTATGCTTTAGCCAAAGAACTTCAGGAACATGTGAAAAAAGTTACTGCACCTTATAAATATCCAAGAATTGTTGAATTTGTTACGGAATTACCCAAAACTATCAGCGGAAAAATCAGAAGAGTTCAGATACGGGAAGAAGATATTCAATAATGAAATGAATCTCAGAATAGAGATTTTTGATTTTTGATTTAAGAAGTAAAATAAATAAAATCAGAAAATATTAACTTCTAAAATCAAAAATCGTTGATCTTCGTTTTTAAATCAAATCTAATAAAACCAAATTGAAATGCATCCTATAAAACTAAAACATTGTGCCTACCTGGCAATAATACTATTTTTTTCCTGCAAACAATCAATTAATTAGTCGAATATCAAAAGGCGGATATTACATCAACAATCTGTTGAGAATCAACGAATAAAGTTGATAACTTATTAATTTTCACTAAGGTTAGTTTGCAGGTTTTGACAAACTTTGCCAAAAAGCTTGCAGACTATGTTACCAAGAAAGAAAGACAAATCTCAATTAAGCTTCTATCGCACATTTGAAGAGCAGTTGAACCATAGCCATCCACTGTATATCCTGGCAAATACAATAGATTGGCAAATGTTTGAAGATGCTTTTAAAAAGCATTATAGTTCGAATATGGGCGCCCCTGCAAAGTCCATTCGC
The DNA here is from genome assembly GCA_963851385.1 of uncultured Bacteroidota bacterium. Classification (GTDB taxonomy): domain Bacteria; phylum Bacteroidota; class Bacteroidia; order Bacteroidales; family DTGW01; genus CAWEFA01. Next base: position 272,491 of record CAWKPE010000018.1, read on the forward strand.
TTAATGGTGTCCTTATTGATTTTAAAACAGCTGCGAAACTTAAGCGATGAAAGCATAGTTGGGCAATGGTCAGAGAATAGCTACTATCAATATTTTAGCGGGGAAGAATGTTTTTGTAGCACAGCGCCATGTGTCCCAACAGAGTTAATTGAATTTAGAAAGCGAATTGGCGAAGAAGGAGTGGAATTGATATTAAAAGAGAGCATCCGTATTAACGGGAAAGATGGCAAGGGAAAAACATTAAGTGGAGATAGTACTGTTCAAGAGAAAAATATTACCTATCCTACAGATGACAAACTATACAAAAAGATAATCCATAAGTGCCAGGCTATAGCTGGAGAAGAAGACATTGAACTACGTCAAAGCTATAAGCGGACTGTAAAAAAATTAAGCATCATACAAAGGTTGAAACGCAGAAAAGGAGGCGAAGCAAAAGCCCGCAAAGCAAGTAAGAAGATAAAGACAATAGCAGGGAGGTTAGTCAGGGACATAGAGCGAAAACTAGCGCCATCAGATTTGCAAAAATGGGGAACAGAGCTGTCACTTTATAAGCAAGTATTGATGCAAAAGAAAAGTGATAGTGACAAAATCTACAGTTTACATGAACCACAGGTTAAATGCTTTAGTAAAGGTAAAGAACATAAAAAATATGAATTTGGCAGCAAGGTATCCATCCTGGTCACACAACGAACAGGAGTTATAGTAGGGGCGTTAAATTTTGACGAAAACCTGCATGACTCAAAAACATTAGATGCAGCATTGGATCAACATCAACGGTTGACTGGCATTGAAGCAGAGCATGTATATGTTGACAGGGGCTATCCGGGGCCAAAACAAATACGCAACACACAAATACATTTACCTAAAACAGACAAGATGATTACCCGGTCAAGAAGGGCAAAGCACAAACGCAGGGCAGCCATTGAACCTGTAATAGGACATCTTAAACACGACCATCGAATGGTCAGGAACTTTTTAAAAGGAAGTTATGGAGACGCAATAAATGTAATGTTAGCGGCATCTGCAATGAACTTCAAAAGGATGATGAACCTGTGGAAAACGGGTAAACATCTTTTGGCTCAATTTTTAAATGAATTATTAAAGCATTTTTTTATGTTTGCAGCTGACGGCAATAAATTGCAAAATCTAAAATATACTTTTTGAGGTTCGACTAATTATTCAATAGATAATTTGCCTAAGCCCGAAATAAATGGAGGCAAACCATTTATGAATGCTTTGCGCGAACGTTGTTCAACCCGTAAATTCAGCAATAAAGAATTTACTCCACAGGAAATATCTGATTTACTTTGGGCTGCAAATGGAGTAAACAGGCCTGAAACTGGAGGTCGTACTGCTCCATCAGCATGTAACAGGCAGGATATTGATATCTATATTGCTCTAAAATCCGGAGTTTACTTATATAATTTTAAAGAACAAAAACTTGATAAAAAGATTGATGTCGATGTCAGAGCAGATATTAGTACACAAGCATTTGTGAAAGAAGCTCCGTTATGCTTAATCTTTATTGCAGATTTGGCTAAAACATGCGGAGACGATTCTTCAAAAATAATTTATTCTGCAGCGGATGCAGCTTACATCAGCGAAAACGTATATCTATACTCTGCCTCAGAAAACCTGGCCACTGTAATACTTGGCATGGTAAATCGATCTTTCCTGAGCAACAAATTGCTGCTCAGAAAAGAACAAAAAGTAATTTTTGCCCAACCTGTTGGATTCAAGAAATAATGCTAGTCTACATCAGGGACTGTATCTTGTGTCGGCTTAGCAGTTTCTGGTTCCGGAGTTTTCAGGATTGAAATAAAAATAGATCCGCTAAAGTCAGGGTTATTTACAATTTCTTTAATTGCATCTGCACGCTTTTTACTATCGGCGATATCCAATGCCTTGCGCGCGTACTTAGCAACAGCAATATCAATATCTGAATAAGAAACCCCGTTATTCTTTATCCATCCATTTTCAATCCACTTTCCTTCTTGTCTTTTGCCCGCAATTTCTAAAAACCCATTTTGTTCCGATTTAACAGCAATAATGTCCATAGCTTTGTACATTTTGCCAGTTTTGGTTAACAAATCAGGGCGAGAATATAATTCCATGTCCTGGCTAATAACGGCGGGTTTACTTCCCAAAATTATAAAATCACTCTGCGCCCAACCTGTTTTACCATCTTTCAACTGTACCTTAAAATATGTAACCTTCTTTTTCCCAGAAGTATCTTCTTTTGATTCATCAAGGTAAGTGATTTTTTCGCCTATGCTTATTGCCGATAACCACTTGCCACTTTCATTCGGAGCTTCTTTCAGCGAAATATTGTCCCAAATACAAACAGCATCTGAACCACTTACTCCTAAAGAATTAGTTCCGGAACTACCGCTTTTACAACCAGACAAAAAATAAGCCGTTATTAACAGCGCTATTAAACTAAATTTTTTCATAGTTTTAAGTTTTAGTTATGGTTTTTGAGGAAGTATAAATAGTAATGTAATGCTCACAATAATTTTCAAATAATTAAATAAATATAGGAAAAAGTTTCAAAACTTCCAAAAAATACTACTCTACAAGAAAACTATATTTCCCGCTTCCTGCATCAAATACAGCCATGTTTGCATTAAATCCTTTAAATTTAATATATGATGGGCAATCCTTTGTAGATTTACCCTTTTCCATAATTACTTTATCACCAATAATTATTTTTGCAGTTTTAATGTTTTTAACGGGAAGCATAAGCGTGGACCAGGTATTCGCTGGTATTTCGACTGATACTAATAATTTATGTAACTGATTTTCCCAACGAACACTCCATTTGCCATACATTGTAAGTAAGCTGGCTTCTGCCCATTTTAAATTATCAACAGGTTCAGGATCAATAATACTATGCTTATATCCGGGAAATTTTGAATCGGGCCTGATACCTGCGAGATAAGCAAATAACCACTCTCCTGCTGATGCAAGTGCAAGCTGGTATTTCGAAGCATCTTCGTTACCATCCCACGAACCCCATATTGTTGATGAACCTCTTTCAACCATGTATCCCCATGACGGCTTTGATGTTTGTGAAATTAACTGGAATGCCAAATTATGATGATTGTACTCAGTTAACAGAGGTAATAAAAATTGGGTAGTTAAAATACCCGTTGATGGATGAATATTTTTTTTCTTAATGTCTGAAGCAATAAAATCAGCAACTCTCCGGGTATGCGATAATGGAGTAAGTCCGACAGCAAGCGGCAACACATGGGCTGTTTGAGACATTGACCAATAACGTGCAATACGATAAGTTAAGTAACTTTGACTAAACTGGTCTTTCGTAAAACCAGTTAGCTCCATAAAGCTGGTTGCATCATCTGGTTTCCCAAGTGCATCAGCTATATTACTTAAAATTGATGTTGTGTAAAAATAATAACAAGAACCTAAAGGTTCAACTTTGGTAGAATCCAGCGAATAGAGATCTCCTTTACCACCTCGATTATGCATATAAGGTGGTGAGGCTGCATCACTTTCTCTCACCTGGCAATTGTGCCATGCATTTATTGCATTGTAATTATTTGTGAGAATTCGTTTGTCTCCAGTAGCCAAATAAGTTTTCCAGGGTAATATTGCCATTACATCCGACCATCCAGGCGAGCTTGCTTCACTTCCATTACCGGGCAGAAATTGAATTCTTCCACTGCTTATCTGCATATCACGCAGATCAAGTATGTACTTATTAAATGCTTTGTTCATGTTGAATAAGTAAAGTGCGGTTGAAGCAAATGCATGTACGCTAACGGGAGAACCTAATCTTGAGTCATAGTCCGGCAGACCGGTGAGCATGGAAACCAAATTATTTCTGCCGGATCTTTTAATATTTTTATAAATGCTATTGATAAGTTCATTTGAACAATTGAACTTGCCAATATCTTTAACATCAGGATAAGCAATTCTGGCAACTAACGTGTTCGAATCCGGCCTGTAAGGCAAACCTGAAATTTTAACGAATCTGAAAATATGATATGCGAATTCCGGTTCCCATTCTTCAGTTTCTGAACCTTTGCAGCAATATTCATCTGTAGCAACAATTTTTCCTGTCTTGCTTTCCTTACTATTAAAAGTAGCTAGGTATTGCAGTTTGATAATTCGACCTGTATTGCATTTTACTTTTATTTTTACCCAACCTGGCAAAGTTTCACCCATATCTGCAACAAATTGTCCATCCTCCAATTTAAAAAGTTTTACAGGTTTTATTTCTTGTTCCACGACAATTGGCTGTAATTCTTGTATTACAAGACTATTGGTATTTTTTTCAGTTAAAACGTTAACCCAACCTTTTTCATGAAATCCTGAATTATTCCAATTAAGTAAATCAAGCCTGGCATCATATTTTTCGCCTCCATCGTATGAACAATCAATAACCGGAGAAGAATGAACCTTCCAGTCTTTGTCACTATAAATCCAATCTTCCGAACCATCAATATTTTCTATTTTTAATTGTGCGATAAACCTCAAATCAGAATTTGTTTTTAAATCTTCGCTGCCATTCCAAAAGTCTCCCACGACAGCTCCAATTGCATTTATTCCTTCATGCAACATCGAAGTGACATCGTAAACCTGGTATTGAATACGTTTACTAAAGATTGTCCAACCGGGAGCAAGCCTCTGTTTGCCTGCCTTCTGCCCGTTGATGTAAATATCATAAGCTCCCAAACCGGTAGCATAAATCCTGGCACTTTTAATTTCTTTGTCAACTTTAAATTCCTTCCTGAACAATACTGATGCAAACTTACTTAATGTTCCCGGAGCTTTTATCCACTGAGCCTTCCAATTTTTAGCATCCAATAATCCGGTTTCAAACCATGCAAGTCTGCTGAATCCGGAAGGTTTGCCAGTGCTGTCCCAAACTTGAACCGCCCAATAATATTTTTTAGTCGGTTCCAGGGATTTGCCTGCATACAAAACGAATTGAGATTGATTCGAATTTACTTTTCCTGAATTCCAGCAATCTGCCTCTTTATCTGAAAGCAATTTGTCATTTGATGCAACAATTATTTGATAAGCATTTTGCATATAACCAATAATGCTATCAGAAAACTGCCAGCTAAATGCAGGATTGGGATTGTCAATATTTATAGGATTTTCATCTTCCTGGCATCTCAGATTTATCGGTGGATTTGAAATCTCTTTTTTACTACAGGCAATCAAAATGATTGCTACAAACAGAAAGCTTATTATTTTTTTTGACATACTAAAAAAATTACATTTATTAATACCATGAACTATTAATAATTATTTAAATTTTAAAAAACCTGCAATTAATAAATTGTTGAAAACATACGAAGGTATAAAAAGATCATTTATAGATTAACGAGCATTGCCAATGTTTTATTTAATCAATCCTTTTTGTACATTTGCAATGACAAAAAATTATTGTGTATAATTAATTAATATTCAATATGTCAGGTCATAGTAAATGGTCGAAAATTAAAAGAGCTAAAGGTGCTTCAGATGCAAAGCGCTCTAAAATTTTTTCTAAAATAATAAAGGAAATACAAATAGCTGTTAAAGAAGGGGGCCCTAATGAAGATGGAAATCCGAGGTTGAGGCTGGCAATTCAGAATTCAAAAGGAGTAAATATGCCCAAAGAAAATGTTCAACGGGCAATTAACAAAGCAAGTAGTGAAGGCGCAAGTTTACAACCCGTTACTTTTGAAGGATATGGACCGGGAGGTGTTGGAATTTTTATTGAATGCCTTACCGATAATAACAATCGGACGGTAAGTAATATTCGATCTATTTTTAACAAGCGCGGTGGTAATTTAGGAACAAATGGATCACTAAGTTTTCTTTTTGAGCGAAAAGGTGTAATTACTGTTATAAAAGGCAAATTTGATCCGGATCAATTTCAGCTTGACATAATTGATGCCGGTGTTGATGAAGTGGAAGATGTAGATGATGCTTTTGTGCTTACCTGTTCCTTTGAAAATTTTGCTCACGTGCGCAAGAAACTTGAAGAAATGAAAATTGAAGCACAGAATGCAGAATTGCAGCGTATCCCGAATGACTATAAAAAACTTGATCACGATACTGCTCAAAAAGTATTAAAACTGATTGACGATTTTGAAGAAGATGATGACGTGCAGAATGTTTATCACAATTTAGAAATAACTGAAGAGATTATAAACGCAATGGGTTAAAAAGAAACTATTGGCTAGCAAAATTTATATTAGGAGACCGCAGGAGAATTTTATTCCTGCGGCTTTTTATTACATGTGCTTTATGATAGAAATAGAAACTACTACTCTTTAAATGGCTGATTAACTGAAAAATCCGGTCTATATGATGCATAACCTTCTAAGTCCTGTGTCCAGCCACGATAGAAACCCAATTCATGAAATGCATCAACAACCCGTTTATATTCTTCGTATGAGATGGTGCGATTTAATTCACCGTGATTTTTTACTACTTCGGTCGGATAATACTGCGCCATCAGTGAAATATGAAGTTTATGCAACAGTTCTTCGGCTATATACTTTAATACTTCGATGCTTTGGTCGATAGCTCCCGGCAAAACCAAATGTCGCAATATAATACCCGACTCAGCAATACCTCTGTCATTTATAATTAACGTTGAGCCCTTTTGACGGTACATTTCCTTTATTGCAGCTGAAGCTATTTGCGGATAATCTCTGGCCTGTGAATAGTAATAAGCTAGTGTTGGATCCATATATTTAAAATCAGGCAAATACACATCAATAATACCTTCAAGTAACCTTAATGATTCTGCCTTGTCGTAGCCATTGGTATTATAAACAAAAACCGGATTTCTGCCAGTTGCTTTAATACCTCTTACCAGAGCCAACATTTGGGGGATGAAATGCGACGGAGAAACAAAACCAACAATATTCTCGGTTTTATCTAAAACAGAGCAAATATCTCTGATAAGTTCATCATAAGGAGTGGCATCTGGCAAATAGGTTTCGTTTTTCGATATATAGTAATTCTGACAATAGATACATTGTAAATTACAATGCGGAAAAAAGATATTACAGATACCTTTTTCTCCCGAAATAACACTTTCCTCTCCTTTATGAACACAAACAGATGACGTACGAAATAAGGCATCACATTTACAAAATCCTAATTTTTGAGAAAATCTGTCAACACCACAATTTCGTGGACAAAGACTGCAATGCGAAAGATATTTTATTTCACTTTTCTGAAATGGATATATTGAATTTTTATGAGTGTTATATGTTTTCAAATTTATGTAGAATTGCTTTTTGCAAATTTAAGATTATTAACCCGGTTTCCCTGCTAATATTGTCTATAAGCTTCAACGATTTTGAAGAAGAAGACAACATTAAGAGTGCATATCACAACCTTAAGATTATAGAAAAGATAATGAAAGTGATAGGATAATTCCGGCCAAAATAAATAATTTTCAAAATAGACACTAAATATTATAAGGGTATAAAAATAATCGGTTGTCTAACTAATTAATCATAGCTCCGACTTTTTAAAACTATTTATTATCATGAAAAAAATAAGAACCATTCTCGTTTATCTAATTATAGCTACTTGTTACAATTCAATCGCACAATTCAATGATACATTAAAAATCGACTATTTTGGGCAAACACCTCCGGGTAATGTACCTGTTATTTTTGCACCGGATTTAATTTCAACTCCTCATTCATTTGTCCAAAATGGAACATTTTCACTAGATGGCAAGAGATTCGTTTACGTGATCACTGATAGCGCATGGTCGAAATCAAAAGTCATGTTCATGTCAAACCTGAATGGTAAGTGGACAAAACCAATCTCTTTAAATATTCCCAGAGAGCGTATCTGGACACCATTTTTTTCAGTTGATGGTAAAGATATTTATTTTGCCTCACCGACTGTAGAAAAAAATACAGGCCATATTTTCGTTATCCATCAAACTTTAAACGGATGGAGTGATCCTGTGCGGCTAAAATCACCAATAAATAGTGATTTCGTTGAACCAGATTTTTGTTTAGCGCCAAACGGTACAATGTATTTTACATCGGGCAGGCCCGAAGGATATGGTGAATCGGATATATTTAGTTCAAAATTAGAAAATGGGTAATATTTAAAAGTCGAAAACCTGGGAGAATCCATAAATTCAGTAGCTACTGATGAGTGTCCTTACATAGCACCTGATGAAAGCTTTTTAGTATTCAATTCATGGAAGTATAACCCGAAATTTAAAGGAAATAACCTTTACGTTAGCTTTCGTGACAAAGTAGGAAAATGGACCCTGCCAAAGGATCTGGGAACAGGAATTAACACAGACGAATTAGATATTTATCCTGTCATAACTCCTGACGGCAAATATTTGATATTCACTCGGCGTGAGTATGCACGTATTGCAAGATTTTCAAGTTTATATTGGGTAAGTACAGCCGTGATCGATTCAGTCAGAAATTCTTCAGGGATCATATTCAAACCATTGGATATTCCTTCATCAGAATTGAATTTATATAATGGCGTTTATTCAAATTCCCTTAACTCGTTTAAAATCATAGTAGGGGTTGAAAAAAATCATTTGAGTTTGTCCTTTAATAATTTTAGGGACACAATTATAATGGAGGCAATAGAAAAAAATATTTTTTGGGGACACGGATTTAAACTAAAATTCGATCCTGTAAAAAATGAAGTTCAATTCAGCCATGAAACGCAAAGTGGCGAAGGAATAATTTTAAAAAAAGAGAAATAGACATTGCTGATGGAAAAGTCAAGTATCATCATTTCTTATCTAAGATTTTCGTCTTCTTAAAATCGCGTTATGTGCCATAAGTCTGACTGCATTTATTTTGATAAATCCGGCACTGTCCTTTTGGTCAAACCCACCTTCAATATCCATACTTGAAAGTTCCTTGTTATAAAGTGAGCTGGGGGACTCTCGTCCGTCAATCATTACATTGCCTTTATAAAGGGTTAAATATACAACTCCATCTATTACTTCCTGGCTCTTATTAATAGAAGCGAGCAAAAAGTCCATTTCAGGACTAAACCAGAAACCATAATAAATAAGTTCAGCAAACTTTTCTGTAAGCATATTGCGAAGACGCATGACTTCACGATCCATTGCTATGCCTTCAATATCCATATGGGCAATTCGAAGTATAGTGCCACCGGGTGTTTCATAAATGCCACGCGACTTAATTCCTACAAAGCGGTTTTCAACCATATCACAAAGACCTATGCCATTCTCGCCACCTAACTTGTTCAAATAAACAAACAATTCAAGCGGATTTGTCTTAACTGTACTGTCATCTTTATTTACAACTTTGATGGGTATTCCATCCTTGAAATGAATTTCAATCTTAGTTTCTTTGTCAGGTGCTTCCTGTGGAGGTACTATTTTGGAAAGCATATCATTACTAAAAGGATGTTTTGGGTCTTCCAGTATCCCGGCTTCATGGCTTATATGAATAAGGTTGTCATCTTCACTGTATGGTTTTTTTAGAGTAGCCTTTACAGGTATTCCATTACTTTCGGCATATTTTAGCATATCGGTACGCCCTTTGAATTGATCCAGGAATTCTTGTGTTTTCCATGGAGCTATAACTTTTATTTTGGGATTTAAAGCATAATAAGTCAATTCAAAACGAACCTGGTCATTGCCTTTGCCTGTAGCACCATGTGATACAAAATTAGCTTTTTCAAGTTCGGCTATTTCAATTTGACGCTTGGCTATTAGTGGACGGGCAAGTGAAGTGCCCAGCAAATATCTTCCTTCATATATTGCATTAGCTTTAATAGCCGGGAATAAATAATCGGTTACTAATTCACGTTTCAAATCTTCTATATATACTTTAGATGCTCCAATTTTTAATGCCTTTACTTTTGCTGCTTCAAAATCATCATCCTGACCTACATCAGCTATATAGGCTATTACATCATATCCTTTATCTATGAGCCATTTTAAAATAACTGAAGTGTCCAAGCCTCCGCTATATGCTAAAATTATTTTTTCTTTTGCCATGAATATAATTTTAAAACAAGTAAAACATTTGCTATTGAGAATTTGTGGCAAAAATATATTAATTTATTGGATTATCATTTACAGACATCTGAGATTTATGGGGTTAATCTGCTTAGATATTAAAAAAGATTTTTGATAAAATGTGCCGGAATGAATATTTCATTACTTTTGCAGCAAAATTGTCCTGTGGTGTAATTGGTAACACGTCTGACTCTGGATCAGAAAAGTCCAGGTTCGAGCCCTGGCAGGACAACTGAAACCTCCCCCTTTCCCCCTACAAAAGAGGGGGTTTTATTTTCAACTCCCTCCCCTTTGGGGAGGGTTTGGGAGGGGCTTCTCTTAATTCCCCCTGATAGCCTTTATGCCCGGAAGTACTTTACCTTCCATATACTCAAGCATGGCGCCACCACCTGTTGAAACATAACTTACTTTATCTGCAAGTTTGTTTTTATTGATTGCTGAAACTGAATCTCCACCACCAATCAGGCTGAAAGCACCTTTTTGTGTTGCTTTTGCAATAGATTGTGCAATTGCTGAAGTGCCTTTTGCAAATTTCTCCATCTCAAATACGCCCATTGGACCGTTCCACAAAATTGTCTTTGAATTTTCAATAACATTGCTGAATAATTTTATGGATTCTTCGCCAATATCAAGACCCATCCATCCGTCAGGAGTTTGGTCAATTTTAGAATAATTAGTATTTGCGTTGGCATCAAAAATGTCGCCGTTTATAGCATCAACTGGAAGATAAACATTCACTCCTTTTTCTTTTGCTTTTTTTAAGATATCCAACGCAAGGTCAAGCTTATCTTCTTCACATAACGATTTGCCAATTTTTCCTCCCTGGGCTTTAATAAATGTGTAAGTCATGCCTCCACCAATAATTAGGTTGTTAACCCGGTTCAATAGGTTTTCTATTATCAATATTTTGTCAGAAACTTTTGCACCTCCCATAACTGCGGTAAAAGGCTTTTCTGCAGAAAGGAGTATTTTGTCCATTGCTTTAAGTTCATTTTCGATAAGATATCCAAACATACTATCATTTGGAAAATAATCAGCTACCAATGCTGTGGACGCATGTGCACGATGAGCTGTTCCAAACGCATCGTTTACATAGCAATTGGCATAACTTGCAAGTTTCTTTGTAAATTCTTTTTGCTTTTCTTTTACTACTGGTTTTGCAGCCTTTTTTTCTTCTTCAGTGGCATTTTCGCCAAGATGATAGGGCTTACCTTCTTCCTCTTCGTAAAAGCGAAGATTTTCCAATAACATTACTTCTCCCGGTTTAAGGTTTGCTGCCATAGCTTTAGCTTCTTCTCCTGCGCAATCATTTGCAAATTTCACCTTTGTACCCAAATTTTTTTCAACAGCTGAAACAATGTGCTTGAGAGAATATTTTTCCTGTACTTTGCCATCAGGTCTTCCCAAATGCGACATTAGAATAGCTGAACCTCCATCTTTAAGTATTTTTTTGATGGTAGGTACAGCACCCCTTATACGAGTATCATCTGTAACTTCAAATGTCTTCTTGTCCAGGGGAACATTAAAATCAACCCTGATTATTGCTTTCTTCCCTTTAAAATTGTAATTATTTATTGTTTGCATGTTATTGGATTTTTATGAATTAAAAAGAACATGCAAAGATAAAAAAAAGTATTTTAATTACTTTTGTTCATTATCAGAATACGGCCAGAATTAAAAATAAAGAATAAATTACAAAAGCTTTTGTTCTGGAAGTAACCTTTCCTGAAAGGAAAAAGTGGCTTTTCATAAATAAGGCCTTTTAAAGTTTACAATTAAACAAATGAAATTTAAGGAAGTAATAGGTCAGCAGTTACTAAAAAAACAATTAATTCAAACTATAAGTGAGAACAGGATAAGTCATGCTCAATTATTTGCAGGACCTGAAGGCTCCGGTAACCTGGCATTGGCTTTAGCATATGCGCAATATATTTGTTGTGAGAACAAACAAGCTGACGATTCATGTGGGACGTGCAAATCATGCCAAAAATATTCAAAACTTATTCATCCTGATCTTCATTTTGTTTTCCCGGTTGTTAATACAGTTTCAAATCATAAAGCTGTGAGCGATGATTTTATTAATGAATGGCGCATTGCTATCTTAGATAATCCATATATCAGTTTAAATCAATGGATCGAAATAATTGCATCGGAAAATAAGCAGGGAGGTATTTTTGAAAAAGAAAGCGGTGAAATTATTCACAAACTTAACCTTAAAACTTTTGAATCGGATTATAAAGTTATGATTATCTGGATGCCTGAAAAAATGCATTCTGTAGCAGCCAATAAAGTTCTAAAAATGATAGAAGAACCACCGGCAAAAACTTTATTTCTGCTTGTGTCTGAAAATCCGGGGTCAATTCTAAGTACTATTTTATCCAGGGCACAATTTGTTAAAATTCCACCTATTGAACTTCCTGATATGCTGAACGCTTTTTCGCAAAAAATACCTGACAAGTCGAGATTGTTAGAAATTGTGCGTGTTGCCGGAGGTAATTATCTAAAAGCATTGGAACTATCAAATACAGAAAATGATGATATTGTCTTTTTCAACTATTTTGTAAAATTAATGAGAACTTGCTTTAAACCGGATGTTTTAGCACTGATCAAATTGTCAGAAGAACTGTCCGGACTAGGTAGGGAAAAGCAAAAGAAATTTCTTAATATATGTCTTCGTTTGATGCGCGAAAATTTTACCATGACTGCAGCTAATAAATCAATAGTTTACCTAAATGATATAGAAATTGAATTTTCAGAAAAATTTCATCAGTTTGTAACTATAAATAATATTTATAAAATTAGTGAGGAATTAAACCGTGCCATATATCATATTGAGGCCAATGGCAATTCTAAAATAATTTTTCTTGACTTGTCTTTAAAAATGATTAAGCTGATCAAACAATAAATTGTATATTTTTGTCTATTCAAATTTATGAATAATATGGGAAGAAATGGATTTGTTTCACGTGGGTGCACCCATATGACGAATGACGCAGCTGACACTCATTCTTGCATGACAAGTGTTTGTTCAAAACTCGATGTGTTCGATTGGTTAAAAAATGTACCAAGTGGCATTATTGCTACTGATTTGGTTGAAGTCAGATTTAAAAATACACGTAAAGGGTTTTATAGGAATGTGAATGGCTTGTCATTAAAGCAAGGAGATATTGTTGCTGTTGAAGCTTCGCCTGGTCACGATATAGGAATAGTTTCATTAATTGGAGAATTAGTTAGCCAGCAGATTAAAAGATATAAGGTTCGCACTGATAATGGTGAATATAAAAAGGTTTACCGTAAAGCAAAAACTGTAGATATTGATAAATGGCGTGAAGCTATTGATCTTGAAGAGCTGACTATGCTTAAAGCTCGCAAAATAAGTGAGAATTTAAAACTCGAAATGAAAATTGGAGATGTGGAATTTCAAGGGGATAAGACAAAAGCAATTTTTTATTACATAGCCGATGAACGCGTTGACTTTAGAGAATTAATAAAAGTGTTGGCAGAAGAGTTTAAAGTAAGAATTGAAATGCGACAGATTGGAGCACGGCAAGAAGCCGGCCGAATCGGTGGCATTGGCTCATGCGGAAGAGAACTCTGCTGTTGTACATGGATTACAAATTTTGTTTCGGTAGCAACAAATGCTGCACGCTACCAGGAAGTATCTCTGAATCCACAAAAACTTGCCGGCCAGTGTAGCAAACTTAAGTGTTGTTTAAATTATGAGCTGGATTCTTACCTTGATGCCCAGCGAGATTTTCCGGATGTTTCAATTCCTCTGGAAACTACTGATGGAACTGCTTATCACCAAAAAACCGATGTCTATAGAAGAATTATGTGGTATGCCTACGGAAAAGAAGAATCTTCTGATTTTGTGGCTCTTTCCGTTGAACGTGTCGCGGAAATTATTGAAGCAAACAAACTGAACAAAAAGTTTAAAATTGAACATGAAGAAAATAAAGAAACCAACAAGACAGTTAAGCCTGAATTGGACTTTAAAAACGTTGTAGGACAGGAAAGTTTAACCCGTTTTGATGAGAAAAGAAACAAGAATAAAGATCACAAAAACAGAAATCAAAATAAAGCAAATGAATGATTTCAAAAAATGGTTTATTATACAATCGTTTTTGTTAACAGCTTGCGTGAACCTCAATGTTTACGAAAAAAACGAAACTGTTCATGGTGCATCTTGGCCAAAAAATAAAATTTTCAGATTTGAATATATTTCCACCGATACTTTGTCATCAAAAAATGTTGATATCAATCTAAGACATAACGATTTTTATAAATATTGTAATATCTATTTATTAGTTACTACAATTGCCCCTGACGGTAAGAGGCTTATAGATACTGTAGAGTTTACTTTGGCTGATTCTAAAGGCAAATGGGTGGGCTCGGGAATTGGCAATATATTTGATTTAAGACTAGTTTATAAGCAAAATATACGATTTGGTCAACTGGGAAAATATATATTTTATATTCAGCATGGCATGAGAGAAACGGAACTTAAAGATATTACTGATGTAGGTATCAGGATTGAAAATGCCAAATAGTATCCGTCCATAATGTTGAATAAAATGAAATCAGAACAAGGATTAATGATTTTAGAATAATAATTTTATAAATTTCTAAAATCAAAAATCTGCAATCCTTGTTCGTTATTTATAACAAAATTTAATAAACTTTAATTTTTAAATCATATAATATCTTTCTCATTTTTCAATGGGTAAAAACAAACTTAACCGGTTTTCAGAATTAAAAACATTTTCTAATGTTATTGAATCTGGTATTGATGAAGTATTTAATAAAAATCATAGATTGAAAGGCAAATGGTCGGATGTTCTTTTTAAAAATACAAAACCCATAGTTTTAGAACTTGGATGTGGCAAAGGTGAATATGCAGTTAAACTTGCTGAAAAATATCCTAATAAAAATTTTATAGGTATTGATATCAAGGGAGCACGCATGTGGGTAGGCGCACGCCAGGCAATCAAAACTGGTTTAAAAAACGTAGTTTTCCTGCGAACCAGAATTGAATTCATAAGTTCATTCTTCAATAATGATGAAATTGACGAAATCTGGATTACATTTCCTGACCCTCAGGAAAAAAGCAATCGGAGGAATAAACGTCTTACTTCTTCTGTTTTTCTTAATATGTATAAGAACTTTTTGAAAAGTGATGGAGTTATTAATTTAAAAACAGACAATAAAAAGCTTTTCGATTATACGTTCAGATTGTTAAGTGAAAACAATTGCAAAATCCTTATTCATACTGATGATTTGTATAATTCGGAACATATAGATAAAGCATTTGAAATTAAAACTCACTATGAACAGATGTTTCTTAAAGAAGAAAAACCTATCCATTATATGCAATTTATGCTAGAAGGAAATGAAAACATTGAGGAAATTGAAGAATGAAAATAATTTCTTCAACCTTGTTTACGAGGTTACACGGCTTATACCTTATGGACGAATAACTACTTATGGTGCAATAGCCAGTTACCTTGGTACAGCTCAATCATCACGTATGGTAGGTTGGGCACTCAATAATTGCCACCAGATGAAGGATTTTATTCCTGCCCATCGCGTTGTCAATCGTAATGGATTACTAACCGGCAGACTTCACTTCGGAGGACAAAATGTTATGCGTCAATTACTCGAAAGTGAAGGAATACAAATAGAAGAAGATCGTGTAATTGAATTTAACAAGCTTTTCTGGAATCCAGCCAAAGAATTAAAATAGAATTGTTTATTTAAAATTTACAAGCTCTGTAATTAACCCGAGTTCGATTTAAGAATATATTCATTTCATTAATTTACTGTTTGTTGCTTTTTATTCCACTAGTCGGGAGGAGACCAGATGGCTCTTTGAAGGAACAACCGATTTTCAACGCTCAAATTACCAGTCTAAGTCTTTATCCGGCGATAGCCGGAAAGAGCGTTAGCATGAAAATTTGGCGAGTGTGAGAAAGCTAGCGGGGTGAAGCTTCAAATTTTCTTGAATATTTTGTTACTTTTTGTTTCAAGACAAAAAGTAAAATACATATAATTAACGTGAGTTCGATATATGATTTATTGTACAACAATTAGTTGTATTTTCTTCTTAGTGAATCTTGGTGATTTGGTGTCTTGGTGGCAAAATTTTTCAGAAGAAATGCCACAAAGTCACGAAGACTCAAAGAAAACACAAAGTAGATTATTGTTATATATATCTATCTATAAATTATATTTTATTTGTTACATCGAACTCACGTTAATTAAAGAACTAAATATATTTTTATACCGAACTGACGCATGAAAAGTAATTTAAGTATTCCCAAATCGCAATAAATCCCTCAACTTTATGAAATTTGTTTTGTTTATCTTTACAATTGAATGTTTATTTAGTTTAAATTAAAATGTTAATAACTATTGAACAGGTAACGGATGCATTAAAACATGTGAATCATCCATCAGGCAGAACAGACATCGTATCTTTGAAAATAGTGAAGGATGTTAATGTTGAAGGTAATAAAATAAATTTTACACTTTTATTCAGCAAACCTAATGATCCATTAGCATCTTCCATTAAAAAGGCATGCAGGAAAGTTATTGAAGGATTGTTTGGGAATAATTACGAGGTTACGATAAATGAACAATTTCCAACAAAAAATATACTCCCGGAATTTGCTTCGCTCGATAATGTAAAAAATATTGTAGCAATAACATCCGGTAAAGGAGGAGTCGGCAAATCTACCATATCGGTAAACCTTGCTATAGCAGTAGCTCTTACTGGCGCAAAAGTCGCATTGCTCGATGCAGACGTTTATGGTCCTTCTATTCCAATAATGTTTGGAGCTGAAAATTATCAGCCGGGAATGGTAACAAAAAATGGTAAAGAATTAATTGCACCTTTAGAAAAATTTGGAATTAAATTGCAATCGGTCGGATTCTTCATTAAACCTGGAGAAGCGCTAATCTGGCGAGGACCAATGGCTACAAACACACTTAAACAAATTATTGCACAAACTGCCTGGGGTGAACTTGATTACTTGTTTATAGATGCGCCTCCAGGTACAGGAGATATCCATCTTACACTTGTACAGGAAATGCCTGTTACCGCTGCAATCGTTGTAAGTACGCCTCAAAACCTTGCTTTAGCAGATGTTATTAAGGCAATAAACATGTTTAAAAGTGATAAAATAAATGTCCCGATATTAGGAATTGTAGAAAACATGGCTTGGTTCACACCTTCAGAATTACCTGAAAACAAGTATTTCATTTTTGGAGAAGAGGGTGTAAAAAAGCTTGCAAAAAATTTCAACATTCCTTTACTGGGACAAATTCCAATAGTTAAAAGTATTTGTGAAGACAGCGATAATGGTAAACCTACAGCTACGAATCCATTTACAATTGAAGGAAAAGCATTTGCATCTCTTGCTGAAAAAGTAATTATTGAAATTGAAAAAAGAAATGCAAACCTTCCACCTACTAAAAAAGTTGAAATTACTTATAAATAAAAACTCATATAATTACTTATTAATGGAAAGAGCAAACAAGGACAAACTCATTATAAAGATAAACGAAACACTGGAAAAAATCAGACCCTATCTGATTTCTGATGGAGGCGATGTGACTTTTGTAGAATTAACACCTGAGCTTGAAGTAAAAGTTCGGTTAATTGGTGCTTGCGGGCATTGTCCTTTTAGCATTCAAACTCTTAAAGCCGGTATTGAACAGGCCTTACTTCAGGAAATTCCGCAAATTAAAAGTGTATCTGCAGTTTAAATTAATCCAGGCTTAATACAACTAGAATCAATAAATCTTAATATCTATATTTAATAATACCTATTACCTTTTGGGAAAAGTTTAGTATAATTGTCATTGATTTTAAAAAGCGATATTTTCCTTTTTTTATACAATAAAATAAAAGCAATACTGTTATCTTTTTCGGACAGTAATACTTATACAAAAAACAATCATAATTTGAAAATTAAGGCTCAATATATTTCGATTCTGGTGACTATTTTGCTCACAGAATGTTCTACTAAGCATAATACCCTGATGACTCGTACTTATCATAATATTACTTCTAAATACAATATTTATTTCAACGGAAATGAGAGTTACAAGAAGGGTATAAAAAAGATGAACGAAGCCTTAAAAAATGATTATACAACACTTTTACCTATTTTCCCTTTTCCAAATGCTGCATCTTCATCTTCTGCATCTTCAGAAATGGAGAGAACAATAAAAAAATCATATAAGGTAATTGCTCTTCATTCCATTACAGCTAAACCAGAATTTAAACATGGTATTCATACAAAAAGGCAAAAAGAGCTTTATAATAAAAAAGAATACAACAAATGGATTGATGACGCATATCTTCTGATTGGCAAAGCAAGTCTTATGAAAGGTGACGACATGTCTGCTACCGGAGCATTTAGATATAATATTAAGGAATTTCCAAAAGAAAACACTGCTGATGAAACACAGATTTGGCTTGCCAGAACACTTATAATCAAAGAAGAATACATGGAAGCTGAAGACATATTATCACATGAGTCTGAAAATAAAGAGTTGTCAAAGAAATTAATCTCACTTTTATATGCCACTTATGCAGATTATTATATTCATAAAAAACGACTTAATGACGCTATTCCAAAACTTGAAATAGCGGCAAAAGAAGCACGTGATAAACGATCAAGACTCAGGTATACTTTCATTTTGGGACAATTATATCAATTAACCGGCGACATGGCAAAAGCTACCAGTAAGTATCTTAAAGTTATTAAAATGAGTCCGCCATACGAGATGACATTTAATGCTCGTGTTAATCTGGCAGGAACTTATGAAACTGGCGGTTCAGGAGTAGAAAATATCAGGAAACAACTTTATAAACTGTTAAAAGATAGTAAAAATAAAGAATATCTTGATCAGGTATATTATGCCTTAGCAAATCTTGATTTTAAAGAAGGAAATATTGACAAAGCACTTGTAAATTATAGCTTGTCTGTTGTGAAAAGTGTTTCAAATCAGCGACAGAAAGCAAAAAGTTACCTGGCTATGGCAGATATCAATTACAATCAAAAAGATTATTTGAAAGCACAAGCTTATTATGACAGTGCAATGACAAATATTGACGAAACTTTTCCCGATTATGATAAGATTAGTGCGAGGGCTAAAAGTTTGAAACGTCTTGCCGATAACCTGAATACTGTTTCATTTGAAGACAGTGTGCAATTTGTAGCTAAAATGTCAGAAAACGAACGCAATATGTTTATTGATCAAATCATAGCAAAAGTAAAAGAAAAGGAAGCAGAAGAACAAAAAGAAAAGCAGGAACAACTTTTGGAACAACAACAAAACATGTTGAGTGCTAATGATATGGAGCAAAGTAGCAATCAAAATCAGACAGATGCAGGAGGTAAATGGTATTTCTATAACCCTTCCTCTAAAAGCTTTGGCCAAACCGAGTTTCAAATGAAATGGGGTAGACGTAAACTGGAAGACAATTGGAGGCGCAGTATTAAAAAATCAATAGCATTAAGTGATGATACAGAAGAAAGCGAGGATAATGACAAGCAAGTTAATGCCAAAAAGAAAACTTTAAGCAATAAATCGCGTGATTATTATATGGTAAACCTGCCAATAAATGATTCATTAATGGATGTATCAAACAATAAAATTCGTAAAAGTTTGTACTCATCTGGGATTATTTATAAGGACGAACTTTCAGAATATAAACTTTCAGCAAAACAATTCGATGATCTTGTCAGGCGTTATCCTACTAACCCGATAGCAGCTCTAGCGCTTTATCAGCTTTATATCCTCAACAGACAAATGGAAAATTCTTCCAAAGCCGATGAATATAAATCTATTTTGCTCTCTAAATTTCCAGAAAGCAATTATGCCAAACTACTCACCAACCCAAATTTTATTAAAGAACTTGAGGAAAAAGAAAATGCTGTTGGACAACTTTATGAATCAGCTTATGATGACTATAATGCAGGAAATTTCAGTTCATCTGTGTCAAAAGCAAATGAGGGTCTGACAAATTATCCAAATCATAAGCTCACACCTAAGTTTTTATTTATCAAAGCACTTTCAACTGGCAAACTTACAGATATTGAAACGCTCAGAAAAGAGCTTAATGCATTAATAAAATCTTATCCAAAATCGGAAGAAGCTAATGCATCAAAAGATATTATTGCATTAATGGATGTACAACATCCTGAAGTGAAAGAAGCAGAAGATCAGGTTATAGCAAAAGAAATTTATAAGCCTGCTGCAGAAAATGATAAACACTTCTTTGCTATGATTGTTCAATCAAAGAAGGTGGATCAAAACCAATTGGTTTTTAATCTTATAAATTTTAACCTGGACAATTATGCAAATTCAAATCTCACGGTAAAAGCTGATAATTTTGGTACAAACAGCCAGATAATTGTTGTGAGAGAATTTAAAAGTAAAACCGAAGCTATGAATTACTTTAATGCAGCTAATAAGAATAAAAATATAATGAAAGATATCGGAAGTGGCGTAGTAACTTCTTTCATTATTTCTGAAATAAATATGGCTACTCTCAAACAGGACGGTTCAGAAAACAGGTACATGAATTTTTTTAAGGACAACTATGGTCGATAACCTGACAATTTGATATGGCAAAAGAAACCACCATATTATGGGCCGATGACGAAATGGATTTATTGAAGCCCCATATAATTTTCCTTCAATCCAAAGGATATGAAGTTATTACTGCAACTAATGGAGATGATGCATTAAAAAAAGCTTCTGAAAATGACATCGATTTAGTATTTCTTGATGAAAACATGCCAGGTAAAGGCGGTCTTGAAGTACTTACACCACTTAAGCAATTATTGCCAGGAATACCGGTAATAATGATAACGAAAAGTGAAGAAGAGAATATCATGGATGAAGCCATTGGATCAAAAATTGATGACTATCTTATCAAACCTGTCAATCCCAATCAGGTTTTGCTTTCAATTAAAAAACATATTGACAACAGGAGGCTGATTACGGAAAGAACAACATCTGTTTATCAATCAGAATTTGCAAATATAGGAATCCAAATAAACAGTGCCCGCTATTATACCGATTGGGTAGTAATATATAAAAAGCTGGTTTATTGGGAACTTGAACTTGCAAATTCCGGTCAGGATATGACTGAAGTTTTGAAAATGCAAAGATTTGAAGCAAATAGTGAGTTCTCGAAATTTATAAAATCGAACTATTCAACCTGGCTCAATCCAAATTATCCTAATAAACCTATCCTTTCACCAGCTGTATTTACACACAGAATTATTCCGTTACTTGAACAAGGGAACAAAGTAGTGTTTCTCGTTATTGATAACTTACGTTACGATCAATGGTTGACTTTGTTACCTGTTATAACCGAGTATTGCAAAATTGACAAAGAAGAACTTTATTTTAGTATCTTGCCAACAGCAACTCAATATTCCCGGAATGCTTTGTTTGCTGGACTTATGCCTCTTGAAATACAGCAATTATATCCCCATTTATGGATTAGCGATGAAGATGAAGAAGCTAAAAATATAAATGAAAAAGAATTGCTGGAAATTCAAATGAATCGCGTTGGTAAAGGATTTAGCTATACTTATGATAAAATCAATAATCAGAAATCTGCTAAAAAGCTGGCCGATAACTTTAGTAATCTCAGACATCACGATTTAATTGTTGCTATCTTCAATTTTGTAGATATTTTATCTCACGCCCGGACTGAAACAGAAGTAGTGAAAGAACTTGTGAATGATGAAGCATCATATCGCTCCATAACTTTGTCCTGGTTTCAACATTCATCATTGCTTGATATCATTAAAGAATGTGCTGCTAATAACATGAAAATTGTAATTTCAACTGATCATGGTACAATTCGTGTAGCAAATCCTGTAAAAGTTTTGGGAGACAAACATACTTCCAGCAATCTTCGTTATAAATTAGGACGCAATCTTAATTATAATCCAAAAGAAGTATTCGAAGTACGAAAACCTTCCGAATTGCATCTTCCCGGAGTAAACCTGACTTCAACATATATTTTTGCATATAACAATGACTTTTTTGTTTATCCAAACAATTACAATCAATTTGTAAATTATTACCGGAATACATTTCAACACGGAGGTATTTCTATGGAAGAAATGATGATACCGTTAATTACATTATCTGCTAAATAATTTCTTTAATATGCCCAGCTTTACAATTCATAGTAAAGATGAATTAAAATCTGTAGCTAAGTCTCTTCTGAAATTTATTATTAAGAAACCTGTTGTAGCATTTTATGGTAAAATGGGTGTTGGAAAAACCACTTTAATAAAAGCCGTTTGCAAAGAGATCAATGTTGTTAATGTAGTAACAAGTCCAACTTTTACTTTGGTGAATGAATATTATACTAAAAGTGGAGATATTGTGTACCACTTTGATTTTTATCGAATAAATAAGATTGAAGAATTGTTCGACTTTGGCTATGAAGAATATTTTTATAGTGGACATTTTTGTTTTATTGAATGGCCTGAACCTGCAGAAACAATTTTACCTCAACATACTTTAAAAGTAAAAATTCAGGAAGATGTAAAAGGTATTAAGAAGATAAGTTTCCCTGATTGACTTCATTTTAATTATAATAAAACAGATTTAATTATCTTAACTTCAAAGCAACAATAAAAAATTTGGATTAAATTTCAAAGAATTCAAACTTGTAATCATGTCTTATTAATAATAATAAAATATATAATAGTTAATTTATGGGTAAATTAAGGAGTTTAAAGTATTGTAATTTTTTGAATATTAGTATAAATTTGAGTTTTCATAAACAACCATAAGAACCAACATTATGTGTGCGCAACACTCTTCTCTTAGATTTGCTTTCGGCAAAGGTGGACTTCTACCGCAAGAAGAAATGCTTGAAATCGGTAAAAAGCAAAAAAAACTCATTATTGGATTACCTAAAGAAAGCGAGTCCATTGAAAGTAGAGTACCTTTAACACCTGAAGCAGTTGAAATACTTGTCAATAATGGTCACGAAGTAATAATTGAGAGCAACACCGGAAAAGCTGCCAATTATTCTGATAGCGATTATAGCGAACGCGGTGGGTTTCTTGTTAAAGAAAAAAGGTCAGTTTTTCAGGCTGACGTTATTATTAAAGTAGCGCCATTATCAGATGAAGAGATAGATTTGTTAAAGGGTCAACAAACTATTATAACTTCATTATTACTGATTAATCAAACTGAAGAATATATACGCAGCCTGATGGCTAAGAAAATTACAGCTATTGCATTCGAAAATATTAAGGATGAGAATGACTGCTACCCGGTCGTTCGATCTATGAATGCTATTTCAGGCACTACTTCAATAATTATTGCAGCCGAATATTTGAGTAATGCCAGAGGTGGTAAAGGTGTTCTGCTTGGTGGTGTAACCGGTATTACACCCGCTGAAGTAGTAATTATTGGTGCTGGGACGGCAGCCGAATTTGCCGTCAGAGCAGCTTATGGACTTGGTGCCTTTGTAAAAGTATTTGATAATTCTGTAAATAGCTTAGTACAAATGCAAAATAACCTTGGCATAAGTTTGCACACTTCAGTATTTCACCCACAGGTTCTTGAAAAGGCTCTAAAATCAGCAGATGTTCTTATAGGTGCGAGACAATCCTTTGACAAGGGTCCCAGATTTTTTGTCACAGAAAGTATGGTTAAAGAAATGAAAAAAGGTTCTGTAATAGTTGACATAAGTATTGCGCATGGAGGCTGTATTGAAACTTCGGAATACAGGAACCAATCGGATCCTGTTTATATAAAATATGGAATAATTCATTACAGTATTCCTAATTTGCCATCCAGAGTATCCAGAACTTCTTCAATTTCTCTCAGCAATATATTTCTTCCGTTAATACTTAAAACAGCCGAGTCAGGAGGATTTATTTCGCAATTGAAAGAAGATATTGGATTGCGTCACGGAGTTTATATTTTTAATGGAATATTGACAAATCAATTTATGGGAAATCATTTTAGCATTCCTTCTAGTGATATTGATTTACTTATGGCTGCATTTTAGTTTTCCTAAAATTTTCTTTCTTCTCCAAAAATATTATTGTAAATTAATGTTATATATTTCTAATATATTTGCATAATTCAGAATTAATTAGTTTTTATATATTTAAAATTATGTCTATTTTAAAAAGATTTTTTTTTATTACTCTTTTGACATTCTTAGTGGCATCATGCACAAGTTATAGAGATATTACTTACCTGCATAGTTTAAATCCTTCAACTGAAGA
This sequence comes from uncultured Bacteroidota bacterium, assembly GCA_963851385.1. Lineage (GTDB taxonomy): Bacteria > Bacteroidota > Bacteroidia > Bacteroidales > DTGW01 > CAWEFA01. The sequence goes on from CAWKPE010000018.1 coordinate 296,812, forward strand.
TTCGTTATTTAAGTGTAAAGCAGGTAAGTATAAAATACAACCTGCAGACATTTTATATGTTAAGGTGAATTGTATGGATGAAAATATAAATAATGTTTTTAATAATAATTTATCGTCATCAAGTTCAAGTTCGGGCACATCAAATCTGGGAGGATTTTATGTTATAGGTTATACTGTCGAATCCGATGGAACAATAACCCTACCCGTATTAGGGAAAATATTGGTCTCTGGTTTTACGGTTCAGGAGGCATTATCTATAATTCAAAAGCAGGCAGATAAATTTATCACCAACGCACAAGTAGATTTAAGGCTTGTTAGTTTTAAAATTTCAGTAATAGGTGAAGTGAAAAAACCGGGACAATTTACTATATTCAATGACAAGGCAAATATTTTTGAGGCTCTTTCAATGGCAGGCGATTTAACTTACTATGCTAACAGAAGGAATGTACTAATTTTACATGACGAACCTGATGGAACTAAAACTTATAGAATTGATTTGACAAATAAAAATATATTGGCTTCTCCACAGTTCTATTTACTTCCAAATGATATTATTTATATAGAACCTATGAAAAACACAAGCTTTAGACTCTTAGCTGCTGATTATTCTGTTCTTATCTCAGCAATATCGATAACTTTAACAACTATAATTTTAATCAGAGGTATAAAATAAAATGACTGATTCGACCAATCAAATACATCACGAAGATAATATTGATATCAGGCGATTTCTAATAAAAACTATTTCAAACTGGCCTCTTTTTGTTATCTCTTTAGGTATAGCTTATGCAATAGCATATCTGATTAACCGTTATGCTGAACCACTTTACAGTGTCAATGCTACTGTAATGATAAGTGATGATAGAAAATCCGCTGCTGAAATGCTTATACCATCTCTTGACCGGTACTTTTCACGCCAAAATGTAGAAAATGAAATAGCTATTCTAAAATCGTACACGTTAACACGCCGCACGCTTTCAGAACTCGATTTCATAATCACCTACTTCTATATTGGTCGAGTGAGAGAATCACGTTTATACAAACCTTTTATTAATGTTGAACTTGATACTGTCCTTGAAACCATGAAATATCAGCCAATCTATATTTCAGTTTTGGATGAAGACAGGTATTTATTAGAAATTAATAGTCAATTCCAGTTAAAAAAAGTAATGAAATTTGGAGAAGCTTTCAGACATCCCAATTTTAATTTCATAATAAATCTTAATAAAGAAAATTATCGTAAATGTCCTATTCCGACACAAAAAACGAAAATTGGCTTTATTGTAAATGACTTAAATGCACTTACAAATCAGTACGTAAATAAACTTAGTATTTCAACAAGTGAGAAGAAAAGCACTGTAATATCATTATCCACTTTTGGTCCGGTTGCCAAACAAGAAGCCGATTATCTTAATAAATTATGTGAAGTATATATTAGAAATGGACTAGAAGAAAAAAACAGGACTTCAATCAACACTATTAAGTTTATTGACTCACAACTTAGTTCTATTTCTGATTCATTGAAGAAATCCGAATTAATTCTTCAAAATTTCAGGCTTGAAAACAAATTTCTTGATTTTGACAAAGAAGGACAAGCTGTTTATGATAAATTATCTGATATTCAATCTGATAAAACGATGGCCGAATTACAATTAAGATATTGCGAATATCTAAAAAGTTATTTGGAGAAAAAAAGTGAATATAATGACATAATAGTCCCTTCAGTTCTTGGAATTCCTGAAACTGTTTTAAGCTCTTTAGTGGGTGAGTTGACAGATTTATACAGTCAAAAAGCTGTTTTAAAATACAGCGCACAGGAAGATAATCCAGCGATAAGTATGCTAAATTTAAAATTACAAAAAACCGTTGCTGCTTTAAAAGAAAATGTAAAAGAGATGATAACTACATCTAAAATTAGTTTAAAAGATATAGATGAAAGGAGTAAAAGTGCAGAAAGTGAACTTGAAAAATTACCGGTTACAGAACGCCAGCTAATCAATATTCAACGCGATTTTGATTTAAATAATAACATTTTTACATTCCTTCTGCAAAAAAGAGCAGAATCAGGCATTGCCAAAGCATCAAATACTCCTGATAATAAAGTCCTTGATGAGGCCAGATTTGAAAATGCTGTTCAAATTAGTCCAAAACGTTCAAAAAATTATTTAACAGCAATTTTTTTAGGAAGTTTAATACCTCTGTTAATTATTTTCATAACTGAATATTTCAATACCAGAATTACTGATTTGAAAGAACTGGAAAAAGTAAAAAACTGTAACGTTATTGGAACTATTGGGCACAATGATAAATCATCAGAACTACCTGTATTTGAATTTCCTAAATCAGCGCTTGCAGAGTCTTTTCGATCTTTGCGAACAAATTTGCAATATCTCCTTCGTGAAAAGGATGAAAAAATAATTCTGGTTACTTCTGCAATTAGTGGAGAAGGAAAAACATTTTGCGCTATGAACTTAGCTACTATCCTTGCAATGTCTAATAAGAAAGTACTTCTGGTTGGGTTAGATCTCAGGAAACCTAAAATTCACAAATTATTTAATGTCTCTAATGATTTCGGGCTAAGTACTTACCTGATTAATAAAACAACAAAAGATGAAATTGTTGTACCTACAAATATTAATAATCTTTTTTTGGTTAATTCCGGTCCGGTACCACCAAATCCGTCAGAACTAATTGAAACTGATGAAATGGAAAAATTAATTAATGAATATAAAAATGAATTCGATTATATAGTTCTGGATACACCTCCTATTGCAATAGTAACTGATGCAATATTGACATCAAAATTCGCGAATACTTCAATTTTTGTTATCCGGCATAATTTCTCATCAAAAGATGTATTGTATTTGGCAGATGAACTGGCTGAAAGAGGTACAATGAAAAAATTGAATATTCTCATTAATGATGTAAAATTACCTGGTTATTATGGACATTCATTTAAGTACGGTTATAGATATGGTTATGGATATCGCTATAGCTACGGATATAGCTATTATAACTATAATCATGAATATTATGGAGAGGACGAAAATCCGGCAACATTGAAAGAAAGAATTAAAAAATGGCTGGGAGCATAAATATAATTTAATTGATAATTGATTTTATAGAGTTCAAATATAAATTGAACTATTTAATTTTGAGTTTCTTGGTAAGGTTTGTTGCAAAAACAAAATCATTTAAAATTTTATTATCCGATTCTAATATGTCCATATTACTTCCCTCCCATGCTTTTGTCCCTTCAAAAATAAATACAACTTTTTGTCCAATTTCTATGACAGAATTCATATCGTGAGTATTTATTATTGTCGTAATATTATACTCTTCAGTTATTTCTCTAATAAGATTATCAATGACTATTGAACTTTTGGGATCCAGTCCTGAATTTGGTTCATCACAAAATAAATACTGAGGTTTTAAAGCAATTGCTCTGGCAATAGCAACCCGCTTTTTCATACCACCACTAAGTTCAGATGGATATAGGTGATTTGCATTGAATATGTTTACCCTATTTAAACAAAAATTGACACGTTCTAATTTCTCTTCCATGACAATATCGGTAAACATGTTCAATGGGAATAAAATATTTTCTTCAACGGTAGCAGAATCAAATAATGCTCCTCCCTGAAAAAGCATTCCTATTTTTTTTCTTATTTCCCTTTTTTCTTTTGAACTTAACTTATTAAATATTACATCTTCATATTTCACTTCTCCGGAATCAGGCTCAAAAAGTCCTACTATGCATTTTAAAAGAACTGTTTTCCCGGAACCACTTTGTCCAATAACAAGATTTGTTTTGCCTCTTTCAAAAATTACTGAAATATCTTTAAGTACCGGCTTGCCGTTAAAAGATTTAGATATATTATTTACACTAATCATTGTAATAGAAGTATAGTAAGAACCACATTAAAAAATAAAATTGCAACACTACTAAAAACAACTGCTCGTGTACTGGCTTGACCAACTTCTAAAGAACCACCAGAAACATAATACCCATTATATGCAGAAATTGAAGTTATTATAAAAGCAAAAACTACTGTCTTTATTAATCCGTAAACAATGTAATATGGAATAAATTCGTATTGTATTCCATAAATATATTCATCAGAAGTTATGTCTCCCGTGGCAACGCCAGCAACCCAACCTCCCCAAATTCCAATGACCATGCTCATAATAGTAAGAATCGGATTGAAAATCATAGCAGCTATCATTTTTGGAAGAGTCAAATAACTGGCAGAATTGACTCCAAAAATTTCAAGAGCATCTATTTGCTCTGTTACCCTCATAGTACCTATTTCAGATGCAATATTAGATCCAACCTTACCTGCCAAAATAAGTGCAACAACCGAAGAAGAAAATTCAAGCAGTATTGAATCACGAACTGTGAGACTAATAATGTATTTCGGAAATATTGGATTGGTAATATTTATTGCTGTTTGAATGGTAATAACCGCACCTATAAATATAGATATAATTGCTACAATACCTATTGAATTAATGCCCAAATTCCCTATTTCTATGATTATCTGGCGATAATACATCTTCAAGTTCTCAGGCTTTGTAAATACCTTATTTAGAAAAATAAAATACTTTCCTATTTGATCCAAATAGTGCATGAATTTTTATTTAAAGATAAAATTATAAAAATTTATGGTTAACGAATTTATTTTATTTTTGTTCCCTGATTTTTTTTCGAATCTTTAATATATTTTTAAGAATATAACCAATGAATGAAGCTATGAATAGCGAAAATTTTTGTGTAATTATGGCCGGTGGAATTGGAAGTCGCTTCTGGCCATTTAGCAGGACTTCACATCCAAAACAGTTTCTTGATATATTAGGTGTAGGAAAAACACTATTGCAACAAACATTTGACAGATTTTCAAGAATTTTACCTGCAGAAAATATCTATATTGTTACAAATAGAATTTATTTTGATCTTGTAAAGAAACAAATACCTGCAATTCCGGAAAATAATATTTTACTTGAACCATACAGACGAAATACTGCACCTTGTATAGCTTATGCTAACTTCAAAATATCAACTCGAAATCCTAATGCCAATATAGTGGTAGCACCTTCTGACCATTTAATACTTAGAGAAGACGAATTTCTTAATGTTGTGGAAAATGGATTGACTTTTGTCTCTAAGAAAGACGCTCTTCTTACTTTGGGCATTACACCATCAAGGCCGGAAACTGGCTATGGATACATTCAAATTCAAAATAATAAAGAATTTGAGAAAAAGAGTTCTTCATTTACCAGGGTAAAAACTTTTACTGAAAAGCCTGATTATGAAATGGCTAAAGTTTTTTTTGAAAGTGGAGAATTTTTTTGGAACTCTGGAATTTTCTTTTGGTCCTTAAAAAGCATCAATAAAGCATTTGATGAAAATCTTCCTGAAATTAACTCACTCTTTTCCGAAGGTATTAATCTCTATAATACACCACAGGAAGACAAGTTTATTGATGATATTTATCCGCGCTGTAAAAGTATTTCTATTGATTATGGAATAATGGAAAAGGCGACTAATGTATTCGTTCTTTGCACTAATTTTGGTTGGTCCGACTTAGGTACTTGGGGGTCAATGCACGAACATTCTAAAAAAGATTCATCTAAAAATCATATAAAAGGACAAAATGTGTTTACCTATAATACTGAAAACTGTATTATTAATATTTCTGATGATAAATGTGTCGTAGTTCAGGGAATGTCTGATTATATAATAGTTGACTCTAAAGATATTTTACTAATTTGTAAAATGAAAGACGAACAATTGATCAAACAATTTGTAAATGATGTGAAATTAAAACTTGGTGATACATATTTATAAAAAAAGCTCTCGGTATCGGAGAGCTTTTTTATGCCTTATATTTTTAATATTCCCAAAGGTCATGTTCCATGTTAAACAATGATTCTTTAATTCTATCAGATTCATACAATGTTTCAATTCCTGATGCATAATCTCTTACTGGCCTGTTGTTATAAACATTGGTTTCTGCAAAAATAAAGCTGGCAAATCTTCTTTGGAAAAAATAATCGTCAAATGAAATGTGCTGTGCATCATTGTTGCGATTATAAATTTCGTGATTTGCCATAATAGATCTTGCCTCAGGATAATAAATCCAAAAAGTTTTTGACTGTTTTATTTCATCTGTTGGATTACCATTTTGGTCCTCTCTCAGACTTAAACGTATAGGGCATATCCCTAATATTCTGACCTGCATAGTTGAATGCTGTTTGTCAAAGAACCATTTTTCTTTAATCAATATCTGTTTTACTTCTTCAATCTGTCGATCCTTCTTAACAATTTTTGTCTCAATAGCACCGGTATTTGGATCCGGAACTTTAATTGTATCTGTTTTTGCACCCATCTGAGCATCCACGGCCTCTTTTGTCAATGGTACCTTAAATTCATTCAGAGGATCATCAGTGCTATACGCAGTTAACCCTTCATTGTCAATACCATATAGCAATAAAGTTATCAGGTTCCACCTGTTATCTATCGGCTTAACCGGATAATATAGCGGCATATTCACTTTTTCCCGCAAATCTATAACTCTCCAGATAATTTTTGCCCACATTACATCCGCTTCCCTAATGTAGGGATAGGGTACTGGCTTCTTATTAGGAATTTGTTCCTTTACATATACTTCTGTAAGGTTATCCTGAGCAAGTAATTTACTATTGCTAAGTACAATTGATAACCCGATTGCGAATAATAATGCTTTTTTCATTATTATAAAGTTTTAAGTTATTTTATCGTTAATGCTATTGAACCTAATTGTCTGGTTGTACCATCAGGCCCAACAGCCCTGATTCCTTCAACATACACTTTTTGTCCTTTACTGGTTTGTTTTATAAGATTCATCTGTTCTGCTGAAAATCTGTTCGATTTTACTGACTTATCAGTAGTAAAACCGCCAACAACTGTAGAAACCGTGAATTCAGTAACTTTAAATGTAAGATCAAATTCAAAATTTTCCATTGCAGCAACTACTCCTGTTTGTGCAAGTAATATATTTCTTTCTATAGGTCCGCTACCTTTGATACCGTACACTGTAGCAACTGGATCCGGAACAATACGAACACGGAATGTTTTTGTGCCCATATTTTTTTTCACCTTATCAATTTCAGCTAAAACTGATACATTTGCATTCTGCCCAGCTCTCGAAGGGTTTACAATATAACTACCCTTACCAACTTGTTTTATCATTCCATTATCAATACCAGGAAAAATCTTATCAGCAGGAACTCCAGGCACAGAAATATCTACAGGATTATCAACACCAATATAAAATACATTCATTTTTGTAGGTGATACTACTAACATTGGTTCAGCAACCTGATACTCTTCAAAAAATGGTTTCCATATTTCTTCTCCTCCATTGGGATCCTTTAAACCAATCAAACCGCTCCATTTATATCGACCAACTGCAGTTCCTGGTTTCTCATAAATACCTTTTCCTCTAACTATAGGAACTGTAGTATCATAAATAACTCCTTCTTTCTTTTTAAATGTCCAACTTCCATCCTCCTTGTTAAAAGTCGAATCAACAGGCCCTATTAAAATATCCGGATTCTGATTTGGATCACTTGCCGCAAGAAATATTTTAGCCTGGTAATTTGTACCCCTAATTATATAATTTGAATTTCGGAGAACAATAGCATCAATATCCGTAAATTTAAATGTTCCTTTTTCAAATATTGATAACTTGTACCTTATCATATCAGATTCTGCATTGCGAACATTAGCCTGTAAACCGCTTAAAATTGTTGTTACACCGACTAATGGTAAATGTTCAAAATTAGATGTTTCCCAAGTTTCTGCAGAACCTAATTTGCGCTGAGGTTCGGTATTTAATCCTTTTTCAATAGACTTTCTGGTATTTACAGATTTTTTATCTATATTATCCAATAAATACTTTCTGAATGCATCAATCTTTTCTTTAAGTTCTCTTCCTTTACCCTGAGTTATCATTAATTGAGAAGGCTTGTCCATATTTTCTTTTCCATTAATGAGCATAGGATCTATTTTTTCTATTTTTTCTCCTTTTTCTCCTTTAATAATAGTAATAGCATCAGTTTTTTTACCTTCTGATAAATGGACAATAGCAACTTTATCTCTTTGAATGATGTCATATAAAGTATCAGCTTGTTTCTTAACTTCTTCCGCAATATGCCAAAACTTTTTTCCCACTGCCGGTTTTGTTTCTGTTGCTAATTTTAAAGTAGTATATAAATCTTTATTATTTACTTCATAATTTTCATTCATCTTTGTAAGTCCATTATCTACAATAACAAATGCGTTAAGAACTTCTTTTTGTACATTAAGTGCCAACAATGCTGTCAACACAAGGTACATCATACCTATCATTTTTTGCCTAGGAGTCTGTTTGCCGGCCATAAACTAAATTATAATTTCCTCCTTTTATTTTTTATTATAATTCATTGCAGAAAGCATATTGCCATAAATATTGTTTAAAGCAGTGAGATTATCACTAAGCTTAACAATTTCACTACGATACCTGTTAGTTTCAGCAACTGAATCGTTTAAATTTTTAAGGATTGTGTCTAAACCTGAATATAATTTTTCATTATTCTTTACATACTGGGATGTTTCTTTTAATTGCAGTTCGTAAAGAGTATTAAGTTCACCTAAGCTTTTATTCATCTTTTCAATATGCCCGCTGTACATTTTACCGCTTTCACCCACCGATGATGAATAATTTGAAATTGAATCTGTAAGTTTTTGATAAGAGCCAGCCATTTCTGTTCCTGACTTTTCAACCTGCTGGGAAATTTCCAAACCGGTTTTTTCCATAACTGCAGCAGTTTTCTGATATGTTGATGACAGAGAACTTATTGAATCTTTAAGTACTTCAGAATTGTCAGCATATGAACTCGTCATAACATCAATTTTTTGAGCTGCATTTTTAAAATTGTTCACAAATGATTGGGTAGCAGCAGTTGCCTCAGAAATATCAGACATTTTATTGGCAGTATTGTTGAGTTTTGCAAAACCCTCTCCAAGTTTTTCCAATATTTCCGGACTTAATGTTGATTGCTCAAACAAGTTTTCAAATTTTTCTAAAACAACGTTTCCTCTACTGCTTGTAATGCTATCTTTATAGTTCTCCATTTCGTCATCATCTGTAATGCCTGCTAACTCAGGATAAACCAATGTCCAGTCCACTTCCTCGTGCAATGGCTCAAAAGCAGAGAAAAAGAAAATTATTGCTTCCGTACTAAGACCGCAGGTTATCATAAATCCAGCTGCAGGCCAGTGCATGATTTTGAACATTGCCCCTATAATAACGACTGAAGCACCAAAACCATAGAGTTTCGCCATAAAATTTTTCCAACTTGACGTTTGAACTATTTCTGATAGAGTCATATTATATTAGGTATTAATTTTTTAATTACTTCCACCAAGGTAAGAACGAACACACCTGAAACCGATATATGATTTTGCCGTATCCTGGTATTCATAAGTACGAGTACCAACTTGAAGATAATAGCCAATATCTTTCCAGGAACCACCTCTTACAACTTTTCTTTTCAGAACAGGAGGATCGTCCGGTTTGGCATTATATTTATAATCCGGATTGAAATCATGGGTAAATACATAAGCAGATTCATCATAAGCGCTTGATGTCCATTCTGCCACATTGCCAGCCATATCAAACAATCCATATTCATTGGGTTCATATGAACCTACTTTTACAGTGATACTTCCGCCATCATCTGTATAATTACCACGCAATGGCTTGAAATTAGCCAGAAAACAACCTTCGTTGTTCCTTGTATACATACCACCCCAGGGATACATTGAAAGATCTAAACCTCCACGAGCAGCATATTCCCATTCTGATTCGATAGGCAACCTGTAATCATGGACAAATAAGTCTCCAGCTCTTTGTAAAGCATTATTAAGGAATTGTGTTCTCCAGATACAAAAAGCAGTAGCTTGCTTCCAGCTAACGCCAACTACAGGATAGTTGTCATATGCAGGGTGCCAAAAATACATTGTAGTATAAGGTTCATTGAATGAATAAGTGAAGTCTGCAACCCAGCATAATGTATCAGGATATACGTTAATTACATCCTGGAACACGAATGAAGATCTATTTGTAATTTCAATTTTTTCTCCTCTGTTATTATAAACATAACCTTGATATTGTTTTGTTTCAAAATTATAACGGTTACTTTTTTCAGCAGCCTGTTTCAAATCAACCCAATAATATTCATACATCAATTTTCTTGTGTCAAGTTCTTTACGACGGAAAAATCTTTCCTGTTCAGTCAAATACAAATCATTTAGAATTGTATTTTGTTCTTCATCTTCAGGATCAATTTTTGTTTCCCAATTCAGGTATGGTGGGTCAATAGGATTTCCAAGTTCGTCCTCTGAGATCACAAAATCATCGATTTGTTGTCCCAACATCCTGCGCATAATTGAATCGCGAACCCAAAATACAAATTGACGATACTCATTATTCGTTATTTCAGTTTCATCCATCCAGAAAGCATCAAGAGTAACTGTCTTTGTAAGACTATTTTGAGCCCATGCAACATCCTGATCACTTGGACCCATGTTAAAGCTCCCTTGCGGAATAAATACCATTCCGTATGGTTCCGGCTCGAAATACTTTTTTCTGCCTGGAACCCCGGTAAGTTCTCCATTATTTGAGCTGCCGCAGCTAGTTACTACCGCCAGAATTGTGGAAAAATATAATATTTTTTTCATAACAGTGGTGTTATTTGTTTCAAATACCCAATAGAGTTTTAAAATTAAGTATAATTTTTCAAAAATAAAATTTTTTATAAAAATCTAATGCTTTTATATCTCTGAGGCAATTTTTCTTTCTTTAGTTTAAAGCTATAAATCACTGCAATCTCAAGGCTTAGAGGAGAAATAGTTCCAATATCAGATGTTTCGTAATCTAATGCAACCCCAAATCTGATTCCTTCGGCAAGCTCAAGTCCAAATAATCCGGTAAATGCTGCTCCTGCCCTGTAGGAAATACCTCCCCATACCCGGTTATTATACATTATATTGGTATTGAAGTTTATAGTAGTAGTTGTACCAATTGTCTGAATAAAAAATGAAGGTATTATTTCAAGCAATGGATTGGCCATCTGGTAAGTATAACCTGCCGTAATATAATAATGTGGAACGTAATAATAACCATCTAAATTACCCTCCGAACTTTTAAAATCAAATCTTGGAGTAATAAGATGAGCCGCCGAAATACCCATGTACAATTTTTCAGTATTATAATAAATTCCTGTGCCCAAATCAAAAACAGTACTTGGTAATGTGCCTGACGGAATAGAATTATCAGGATCAATAACAGGAGGTAAAGTTTCCTTAATATTACTAAAATCTATTTTTGAATTAATCAGACCTAAACTAATTCCAATACCTATTTTCCCGTCACCAAATTTCATTTTTGAACGGTAGGCATAAGACAATTTCAAATTAAGATCGTTGTTAAAAGCAAACTTGTCGTTGATTATAGTCAGCCCTACTCCATGAGATCTGTCAAACAAGGTAAATGGTGCATTAGCGCTAAAAACTGTTGACATTGGCGCGCCGGTTGTTGGGAATCCTAACCATTGGTTTCTTTGTAAAGCGTTAATACAAATCATATCCTGGCTTCCCGCGTAACCCGGATTTACTGTCATCTGATTAAACATATTCTGACTATACTCCATATCTTGCTGTCCTAAAACATTACAAGCTAAACCTGAACAAATAAATATGATACTGAGTTTCTTCATCAAAACTGAAAACCTTTAATCTTTCAAGGTAAATTGGTTCGAATAACCATTTAATTAAGCAAATATATTATTTAAAAACAAATATAAAAAATTTACCTTCTCAATTATTGGGCTTTACTGAGCTTTTTAAATATACCTTATATTAAAAGCAAAATAATTACCAACGAAACTCAGGTTATGTAAAACGAAAGACAAAGCAAGAATATTACGTGTTTTTTTAAAACTAGTTTAGTTTTTTAAGAATTTTCAACCACCGGTCGGGAATTTCGCGGTTGCAGGCATTTATATAATCGGTCTCTGTACAAGCAATAACACGAGATTGAGAATTGTTAGACGGAACTTCACACCACCATCTTTGTGTTAATAAACTTTTAAAAAATGTGAGTTTATTTGTTTCATCATAAGAAATGATAAATTTTTTAAACTCTTCAGGATGGTCAGATGGAAATTCATTAATCCTTTGCGAATATCCTTCAAGCAAGTACCATATTGTTTGCGCAGCGAGACTACTTGTTACATTATTTTGATCAAACAAAGGACAAATATCGAATATCCCGACAGCTTTTAATTTTTCGCCAAAACCGGCATAACGGGCAATCTGGCAAATATCTTCTGCATTAAATCCGTTTGGCGAGGCAATTACCTGGCCAGGAGCATCGGAATGTTTAAGTGCCGAAAAATCAATGCTCAAAATTGTCGAATCGCGTAAATAAGGTTCAATAGATGTTAAATTATTTCTGAGCAAACCCAGGCGGATGCTTTCATGGAAAAGGTTTTCAAATAAGTCGGAGTTTTCTTCCGCTGCAAAACATGCCTGCTGACCGATATTAAGATATTCGAACAGGTTTTTATTCTCCAATATAATTGTATTCAGATAATTTTTGTTTGTAATTTTTTCATACGATTCAAATGCAATATCTATTTTGTAATCAACTGTGGCCAACGTGTAGGGCTGATTAAGATATTCAAATGCTAAAAACAGACCATAAGTTAAATCCTGGCTCCCACCTATAATTACTGGTAATATATTGTACTGCATCAATTCAAGAACCACATCCCTGAGACCGAAATAAGTATCTTTTATTTCTTTTCCCCGGACAAGATTTCCCAAATCAATAACCGGCATTTTTTTTTCTAAAAAATTAAGCTGGTAAAGTTTATTACGGATGGCATCAGGTGACAATTCAATACCATCAACCGATGAAGCCCTGGCTTCAGGAACTCCTATCAAAGCAACCTTATATTTACTTAAATCACCAACAGGATTATCGGCAGTGTGAATTGTAATATTATGGCAAATAAGATTTTTATCAGTCAATAAATCTCCTTCTGGTTTTTCCAATGATATAGGTTCAAAATAACCACTTAGTAACATAATTATCTGTTAAAATATTTTTACTTTATTGCCTAATTCCGATTCAATGTCGTTTAGTTAAGCAGTTTTATATCATTAGTCATACTTCGACAAGCTCAGTATGACCTCATTTTATTGTCACCCTGAGCTTGTCGAAGGGTGTTTCGTTCCTTAATTAAACGACATTGAATTCCGATTTATTATTGTTTCTCTTATTCGCCTAATTGTTTTTTATTTTCTACTAAAATTTATAAAACTATAAAAATATTTAGTACCGGCATGTTATAACTTATATTTTAATTAAATAAAGAATGCTGGCTGAAAAAACCTGATTCTGTGATGTTGACATGGTGGTGTAGCGGTTAGGATCAAAAATGTTGCTTAAACTCTGGCTATATCTAAATTCCAATTCAAAGCTACCAATTGATGTTTTTCTTAAAATACCTAATCCAACGCAAAACCCGTATTCAAATTTGTTGTCAATATTATTATTGTAATAATTTTTAATCTCATTTGCATTAATAATATTCATGGTTTGCTTTTCAAAAATCAAACAAGATAAATAAGGTCCGAGATCCATAGTAATTTTAGTATTACCATTTCCTATTTCAACGCGGGTCATTATTGGAATTTCCAGGTAATTTAATTGCTTTTTGTATATATTTATAGAATCTAATTTTTCAGACCAGCCTTTTTGTGCATAATTAAACTCCAATTGAATACCTAAATGGGGTTCGGAAATAACCCTGAATACCATTCCTCCGGTATAACCAGGTAATAAATTTTGATTTAATATAGTATCAAGGTGAATCCTGGAAAAATTAGCGCCAAATTTAATTCCGATAGTTGTTTCCTGGAGAAAATTGTCTTGTGCATTAATGCATAGTGAATAATTAATAGACAATATAATAATCCATACTAATATAATTTTATTTTTCATAATAGTTTATATACATTGACTATTTACCCACTACTTGACAATTTTAAAGAAATATATTATTTATTTGCCAATTTGAAGCCTCTTCTCTTTTTTTTCTTATCTTTTGGTGAATTCGCACGTTTTTTTATAACTGCCAAGCAATCTTCAAGAGTAAGTTCCTTTGGATCTTTTCCTTTTGGTATTTTGAAGTTCTCGTTATTATAGGAAATATAAGGTCCCCAGCGTCCGTTAAGAACCTGAAGCGTACCTTCATTTTCAAATGTATTTATTATTTTATTCCTGTCTTTTTCTCTTTTACTTTCAATTAGTTCAATTGCACGCTCCAGCCCAATGGTATATGGATCATCTACACCTTTTACAAGTGAATAAAATTTTGAATTGTGCTGAAGATATGGCCCAAAACGACCTATTCCGACAGCTATTTCAACATCTTCATATTTGCCAATTTTTTTTGGCAGCTTAAATAAATTTAAGGCCTGTTCCATGGTAATTGTCTCGAGGTATTGCCCTGATTGTAAACGGGCATACCTCGGTTTTTCTTCATCTTTACTATTTCCAATCTGAACCATGGGCCCGTATTTACCAATCCGAACAATAATCGGCTTACCACTTTCACGATCATTACCTAATAATCTTTCTCCTTTATTAGTAGTATCTCTGGTTGCAGTCGCAGTTTCCACTTTTTCATGAAAAGGACGATAAAACCTGTCTATCATTTCGGACCAGATAACTTTGCCTGCGGCAATTTCATCAAATTCTTTCTCAACATTTGCTGTAAAATTAAAGTCCAAGATTTCTTTAAAATGTCCGACAAGATAATCATTCACAACCATACCAATATCTGTTGGAAATAGTTTAGCTTTTTCAGCTCCGGTATTTTCAGTTTCAAAATTCTCGGAAATATCTCCATTTTCAAGTTTTAATACATAAAAATTTCTTTCTGTACCAGGTCTGTCTTCTTTCGATACGTATCCTCGTTGTTGTATGGTTGAAATGATTGGAGCATAAGTTGAAGGTCTTCCTATTCCAAGTTCTTCAAGCTTTTTAACCAGGCTGGCTTCAGTGTAGCGTGGTAAATGATGGGCAAATTTTTCAACTGCTGTAATATATTTTTCTTTAAGTATTTGATTTAAAGTTAAAGGTGGCAATAATCCTTTTATTTCATCAGAATTTTCATCATCAGAAGATTCGAAGTACACTTTCAAAAAACCGTCAAATTTTAAAACTTCTCCGTTTGCAATAAAATGATATGAACTTCCTGAGATACCTATAGTAACAGATGTGCGTTCGAAAGCCGCATCGCTCATTTGAGAAGCGATTGTTCGTTTCCAGATCAATTCATATAAACGTTTTTCGGCGTTGCTTCCCTGGATAGTTTCATTTTCAAAGTATGTGGGCCTGATTGCTTCATGAGCTTCCTGGGCTCCTTTTGTTTTGGTTTTATATTGCCTGATTTGATAATATTTATCGCCGAATTCTTTTTTTACAACTTCCCTTGCAGCATTAAGAGCAGTTTCAGACAAGTTTACCGAATCGGTACGCATGTATGTTATTTTTCCGGCTTCATAAAGTTTTTGAGCAATGTTCATAGTTTGTGCCACAGAGAAACTTAATTTGCGACTGGCTTCCTGCTGAAGTGTAGACGTTGTAAATGGAGGAGCCGGAGATTTTTTAGCAGGTTTTGTTACAATATCAGTTATTTTAAATTCAGTATTAATGCACGTTTTAAGAAATTCTACAGCTTTTTCTTTGGTTTTGAATTTTTCTGATAATTCAGCTTCAAGCAACACCTTTTTATTATTCTTATCATTAACTTCGAAAATTGCAGTTATTTTATATGAAGAATTTGCTTTAAAAGAAATTATTTCCCTTTCACGATCCACAAGTAGCCGAACAGCTACTGATTGCACTCTGCCGGCTGATAATGATGGTTTTACTTTTTTCCACAAAACAGGAGAAAGTTCAAAACCTACTAAACGGTCTAAAATCCGTCGTGCCTGTTGAGCATCAACTAATTTTTTATCTATTTCCCGGGGATTTTTTATAGCATTTTGGATTGCATCTTTTGTAATTTCATTAAAAACAATTCTCTTTGTGCTTTTGGAATCAAGGTTAAGAACTTCAGCCAAATGCCATGCTATTGCTTCTCCCTCGCGATCCTCATCAGATGCCAGCCAAACTATTTTAGCCTGTTTGGCAAATTTTTTCAAATCAGTTACAACTTTCTTTTTATCTTCTGAAATTATATAATCAGGTTTGTAATGATGTTTCAAATCAATACCAAGATTCTTTTTTGAAAGATCGCGAATATGTCCGAAACTGGATTTTACCATAAACAACTTCCCCAGAAACTTCTCAATAGTTTTAGCTTTAGCCGGAGACTCAACAATGACAAGGTTTTCTTCCATCAGTTATAATTTTGAGAGCTTTAAAAAGAAATCACAAAGTAAATTAAATAGAATCCTAACTTCAAAATTTTGTATCAAATAATTACTATTTTTACGTCAAACTGCAAGATACAATTATGCCAAACAACAATTTAAACTATCCTGTTCTTAAAAAAATTTTCTGGACACTTTTTGTTATACCTTTTATTATTGTAGCAATAATATTTGTACTTATCTCATACGGTGTCTTTGGATTTATGCCAACTTTTGAAGACCTTGAAAATCCAAAAAATAATATAGCCTCGGAAGTTATTTCAGAAGACCGTGAAGTTTTGGGAACTTTTTATTATCAAAACAGATCATTTGTTAATTATAATCAGATATCACCTAATATGTTTAATGCTCTTATTGCTACTGAAGACATTCGTTTTTATAAACATTCCGGAGTTGACTTCAGAGGACTTGCAAGAGTTTTTTTTAAAACTATCATCCTAAGAAACAATAGCGGAGGGGGAAGTACCATTACTCAGCAACTAGCTAAGAATTTATTTCCTCGAGACACAATAGTTTATGAATCAGGGATAAGTCGTAAAACAGCAATAATTATTGATAAACTTAAAGAATGGGAAACAGCAATCAAATTGGAACGAAATTATACTAAAAACGAAATTTTAGTGATGTACTTAAATACTGTTCCATTTGGGAGTCAGGCTTATGGAATTAAAATGGCTGCCAAATCATTTTTTAATAAGTCGCCGGATTCGCTTAAAATAGAAGAAGCTGCTGTACTTGTGGGTATGCTTAAGGCTCCATCCTATTATAATCCCATCAGAAATCCGGACCGTTCCAAAAGGAGAAGAAATGTGGTTCTTTCTCAATTGGTGAGATACGGCTATATAAGCGAAACACAATGCGATTCTTTAAGCAATTTGCCTATTAAAATTGCATACCGTTCACAAGATCATAATGAAGGACCGGCAACCTATTTTAGAGAGTACTTGCGGATAATAATGAGTGCTTCAAAACCCCAGCGCAACTATTATTACATTTATGATGATTTTAAAAGAGACTCTACCGAATGGATTAAAAATCCGCTTTACGGATGGTGCAGTAAACATACAAAACCAGACGGTTCAAATTACAATTTATATGTTGATGGTTTGAAAATTTTTACAACAATTAATTCTAAAATGCAGAAATATGCTGAGGAAGCAGTTTACGAGCATCTTGGTAAAGAATTACAAAGAGATTTTTTCAAGGAAAAAAAGGGAACCCGTAATGCTCCTTTTGCAGGTAATTTAGAACCTGATCAGGTACGACAATTAATGGAACAGGCAATAAAACGGTCAGAACGTTACAGGGCACTCAAAAATGCCGGATTTAGCTGGAATGAAATTTTAAAAAATTTCAAAACCAAGGCTAACATGACAGTTTTTAGCTGGAAAGGTGACAAAGACACTATAATGACACCATATGATTCCATTAAATATTATAAGTTCTATCTTCAGGTGGGATTTATGTCAATGGATCCTCATACCGGATTTGTCAAAGCATATATAGGTGGACCAAATTTCAAACATTTTAAATATGATCATGTAGTAATTGGTAAACGCCAGGCCGGATCAACCATTAAACCATTTTTGTACACATTGGCTATGCAGGAAGGATATTCACCATGTTATAAGGTACCAAATGTACCCGTAACTTTTCTGCTTGGAGATACAGTTTGGACTCCGGGTAATGCTGAAAAAAGCTACTTTGATGGAAAAATGGTAACTCTTAAATGGGGATTGACACATTCATCTGATTGGATTGCTGCATGGGTAATGAAACAATTTAATCCGCCATCTGTAATTGACATCATGCGTAAAATGGGATTCACAAGCTATTTGGCTCCATATCCTTCATTAATATTAGGAACATCAGATGTTTCTTTATTCGAAGTAGTTGGTTCATATTCGACATTTGCTAATAAAGGTATTTTTACTCAACCCATATTTGTGACGCGAATTGAAGATAAAAATGGAAATCTACTTGCTTCTTTTACGCCAGAAAAAACGGAGGCCATTAGCGAAAATACTGCATATCTGATGATTAATTTAATGGAAGAAGTAGTAAATAGAGGTACTGCTTACAACTTGAGGGGAAAATATAAATTTACTAATCCAATTGCCGGGAAAACCGGAACAACACAGAAACATTCAGATGGTTGGTTTATAGGTATAACTCCTGACTTGGTTTCAGGAGCATGGGTTGGTGCTGAAGACAGATCTATTCACTTTGATAATCTGGCTTTGGGTTCAGGTTCAAATATGGCATTACCTATTTGGGCATTGTACATGCAAAAAGTATATGCCGATCGCTCGTTGAAAATTAATATGGGTGATTTCAAAGCCCCAGCTGAATTTAACGTTGATCTCAAATGTTCTGATATCGATGAAATGGAATTGAATGATAAAGATATTAAAATGATGGAAGAGGAATGAAAATATATAAGCTAACTTCTTAGCGGTTTTGGACCGTTTAGAGGTTATTCGTATTTACTGCATCAATCAAAACCTTAGTATATTCTTCCTGAGGATTTTCAAAAAGAGCATCCGCTTCTCCATTTTCAATTATCTGCCCTTCTTTCATAACGATAATTCTGTCTGACATATATTTTACAACAGCCAAATCATGCGAAATGAATAAGTATGTCAATCCTAACTGCTTTTTCAAATCATTCAGTAGATTAAGAATATTTGCCTGTATAGAAACATCCAAAGAAGAAACAGACTCATCACAGATTAAAACTTCAGGCTGAAGCGCCAGTGCCCTTGAAATAACTACTCTTTGTCTTTGCCCCCCTGATAATTGAAATGGATATCTGTGAAATAAATACTCATCAAGGCCTGTCATTTGCATCAATTCAAGCACTTTTTCATTTCGAATGCTTTCTTTTTTGTATAGTCCATGAACAATCATTGGTTCTTTTATTGCATAACCAATGGTATGATTGGGATTAAGTGATGAATAAGTATCCTGAAAAATGAGTTGCACCGATTTTCTAAAATTTAGCAGATCCTTCCCCTTTAATTTTGAAACATCTTTATTTTTGTACAAAATACTCCCGTCGAATTTCTCGATTAGATGCATTAGAGTTTTTCCAAGTGTGGTTTTCCCACAACCTGATTCGCCAACCAAACCAAGAGTTTCACCCTGCCAAATTTGAATATCTGCGTTCCTTATTGCATGAAAACTGTTCCCTGACTTTCCAAAAAAATTATAATTCTGAATGAAATAAGTATTGAGTTTGGTAATCGTTAATATTGGTTTTTGAGCATAAATTTTCCGATGACTTTTTTCTCTTTCTTCAGATGTAACATATTTTAAATTCAATTTTGAATAATCATTCATAAGAAAATTTTCTACCAACGGTAATCTTTCCAACCTGACGTTTGTTGAAGGCCTGCATTCTAACAGACCTTTGGTATATTGATTTTTTGGCTCTCGTAAAATCTGTTCTGCAGTTCCATATTCAATCTGTTTACCTTTACGCATTACCATTAATTTGTCAGCAATTTTAGAAACAACTGCCAAGTCATGTGTAATAAATATTACTGAGATTTTGTATTTGTCTTTTAATTTGAATAATAAATTAACTATGCTCTTCTGAACCGTGACATCCAGAGCAGTTGTCGGTTCATCTGCTATTAAAATTAAGGGATTGCAGGCAACTGCCATCGCTATCATTACCCGCTTTAACTGACCGCCTGACAACTGGTGGGGGTATTTAATATAAATCTGGGAAGGATTAGGCAGCATTACTTCTTCAAATAACTCTAAAACTTTTTTTCTACGTTGCCTTGCAGAAAGATTTGAATGGATTTTTAAAATCTCATCAACTTGTCTTCCACATTGCAAAGAAGGATTCAGAGAAATCATAGGATCCTGGAAAATCATGGAAATTATTCGTCCTCTGTATTTACGTCTTCTCTTAGCAGAAAGAAGGTTCAGATTAATTGATTCTGAATTATTATTCAGAATAATTTCGCCTGTTACTTTGGCCGCTTCCGGAATAAGTCCAATTATTGCAAGTCCGGTAAGAGTTTTACCGGAACCAGATTCGCCAACAACACCAAGTGTTTCGCCATGATCAATTGAGAAAGAAATATTGTCAACAGCGGGTAATGATTGATTATTTCCAAAAGTGATGGTTAAATTGCGTACCTGAAGTAAAGGCATTTTTATCTGTTTTTTTTCAATACTACTTTATTACCTGTTAATTCCGGTTTCCAATGATCATTAAGTACTCTACCCGCATATCTTAGATAGAGACGGGACCGAATACTCGCCTTTTCTTTTTCTTTTTCTTCATCTTCTTTAAATTCTCCCGAAAATTCGTAAGAAATAGTAAAATTGTGTTGATGGTGAAACATTTTAATAATTTCAATCACGGTGGCAATAACACCATAAATTTCTCCTCTGTTAGTAACAGGATAATCGTGCTCAAATTCATCACTTAATACAGTAAAATTAACAATCATCTCAAGAATTTTACTTGCCTTTGGTGCAAAACGCACTTCATATAATAGGCCGCTTCCAGTAATAAAGTGATATACATAACCACTTTCAATTGCAGGTGGAGTAATAGGAAAAACAAGATTAACCGGATTATATTCCGGTAAAATAATAAAATCTTCTCTATGTTCTGATTCAATAGTCATTTTATTACAGTATAAGAACATAAGGTAAAGGGTTAAAGGAAATTTTCCCTCTGTCTTTTACCATCGAATCTCAAAAATTTAGATACAAAGATACCTATGAGCAAATACTTTCTTAAAATATTGACACTAACCAAATAATATCTTAGGTAATTGCTCAACTTTACTAATAAATGATACATTAATTTTTTTGGAAAAATTTTTAAGATTTTTTTGGTTTGCTTTTGGAATAATAATTTTTTCGAATCCTAATTTTTCTGCTTCAGCAATTCGTTGTTCTATTCTATAAACCGGACGTATTTCTCCGGATAAACTTATTTCTCCTGAAAGACAAGTTTTACGGGAGATAACCAAATCGGCATTTGATGATAGGATGGCTGCAGTAATTGGAAGATCAATAGCAGGGTCATCAACCTTTATTCCGCCTGCAATATTAAGAAATACATCTTTTACTCCTAACCTGAAACCGGCACGTTTTTCAAGTACAGCTAATAACATATTCAATCTCCTGAAATCAAAACCAGTTGTGGATCTTTGAGGTGTTCCATAAACTGCTGAACTGACCAAAGCCTGGGTTTCTATTAAATATGGACGAATACCATTCACTGTCACAGCGATTGCAATACCACTAAGTTGTTCGTCGCTATGGGTTATTAATATTTCAGATGGGTTGAGCACTTCAATAAGGCCTGTACCTTGCATTTCAAATATGCCAATTTCTGAAGTTGAACCAAAACGATTCTTAGTAGCTCTTAAAATCCGGTAAAGATATTGTCTGTCTCCTTCAAACTGCAAAACCGTGTCAACCATGTGTTCAAGTACTTTTGGTCCGGCCAGGCTACCATCTTTTACAATATGCCCGATTAAAATTACCGGAACTGAAGAATTTTTTGCATATCTGAGCAACCTTGATGTGCATTCCCGAATTTGAGAAACACTGCCCGGAGTAGATTCGATATATTCTGCATAAAGAGTTTGAATAGAATCAATGATTACTAAATCAGGTTTAAATTCTTCGAGACTTGCTATAACCTGGTCAAGTGAGGTTTCACAAAGCAGATGACAATTATTATTTAAATCGCCCAAGCGCTGTGCTCTGAGCTTTATTTGTTCTGCACTTTCTTCACCTGAAATATAAAGTGATTTTATTTTTGACAATCTCAGTACCAACTGTAAGGCCAAAGTTGATTTTCCTATACCCGGTTCTCCTCCAAGCAAGATAACAGAACCCTGAACAATACCTCCGCCCAAGGTGCGGTTTAATTCTTCACTAAGAGTATCCAGCCTTTTTTTCTCACTATATTTTACCTCGTTTAACGGTATTGGTTTTAATGAAACACCTGAAGGTTTATTAAAATTACGGTTGGTTTCTTTAATTACAACTTCTTCAACAAAAGAATTCCATTCTCCGCAAGTAGCGCAACGTCCCAGCCATTTTGCAGATTCAGCACCACAGTTTTGACAGACATATTTAGTTTTTGACTTAGGCATTGAGTATTGGAGAATTGATATAATTCTTATAAACATTAAAGTTAGTAAAATCTATCATACAATTTTTCTTTTAGCAAGAACCTAAATCCCAACGCCTAAAGCCAATTATTTTAGAAGTTTCTTAATTATCCCTGTTGTTGAATGTCCCTTAACCAATGGAATTGTAATCACCTGGCCTCCTTTTTTCTTTACTATATCATAACCTACGATATCTGATGTTTCATAGTCACCACCTTTAACAAGAATATCAGGTTGAATTGATTTAATAAGGTTGTAAGGTGTATCCTCATTAAATAACACCACATAGGTAACAAAATACATAGATGCCAATACTTTTGCACGAGTCTCCTGATCCTGAATGGGTCTATTGTCCCCTTTTATTTTTTTTACGGATTCATCAGTATTCAATCCTACTATTAATAAGATCTCCCAGTTTAGCTGCCTTGATGAGGTATTCCACATGACCCTGATGTATAATATCAAAACAACCATTGGTAAATACTATTTTCTTACCTAAAAAGCGTATCCTTGCTATTAATCTGCTCAATTCAGGTTCTGAAACAATTTTCGATTTCAACTTTTCCATATAGAACAGGTTTTCTTTTTATTTAGGAACTAAATTTCTTTTTCTTCTTAACATAAGAATACTCATAGAAATTGCGCCTGTAACTACCAAACCAATCATTTGAGGTTCGTGAAGTAAAACTGCACTTGCAAATGATTCATCTGGTGCTACTCCGTACAATCCAGTTAATCCTAATATTATCATTACATGATATGCACCCATTCCTCCCTGCACCGGAGCAACCATACCATAACTACCCAAAACCAAAATAAACAAACCAGCACTTGGTAAAAGTTTGGATGTAGAAGATAAAGAGAAAAAAATAACGTATGTCATTAGATAATACAAAGTCCACATCAATATGGTATAAAATAAAAAAGTTTTTTTCCTTTTCAATTTCAATACTGTTTTAATACCTTTTATTACACCATTACCAATTTCTCCTATTTTTTTAATTACAACTATATTTTTAATTCGTTGCCGGAAAATATAAATTAACGATAATAGAGCGACAATGCTAATTAAAATAAATATCCAAATAAGAGCAGAAAAATTTAATGTTGTAGATATTTTTTTACTTAAAACATCAAAGACTTTAATTTTTAAAAAGCTTCCAAAATATTTTAATTTTATAAGTACTGTAATAATAGTAAGAACTAATAAGCAAAGGATATCAAAGGCTCTTTCTGCTATAACAGTTCCCAACAAAACTTCAGGAGGTAATTTTTCAATTCTGCTCAAAGTACCGCAGCGAACCACTTCACCAATTCTTGGCAATGCATAGTTGGACATATAGCCAATTGTAAGAGCATGATAAGTATTAATAAGTTTTGGATAATATCCAAGTGGTTCAATAAGCAGGTTCCATCTGTACGCTCTTACAAAAAGAGCTATATAAGCCAGAGCCAATGATATTAGTATCCAAGAATAATTGGCACTAAATAGAATATTTTTAATTTTATGGATGTCTTTGCCACGTAATGCAAAATATAAAAGCAGAATTGCCAATCCAATAAATAAAATGTATTGCGCAATGTTGATTATTATTTTTTTCAAAGTATAATTATTTAATAAGTTTATTAGTATTTGTATCTGGAAATATTATTGAGGATTTGAAATTTTTTGCTTCGTTAAACTCTATCATAGCAAATGACATGATTATGATAACATCACCTACCATAAACTTGCGGGCAGCTGGACCATTGAGAGTAATTTGTCCTGATCCACGTTTACCCTTTATTACATAAGTTTCAAGACGTTCTCCATTATTCACGTTTAAAACCTGCACTTTTTCTCTTTCAATTAAATTTGCTGCATCCATAAGATCTTCATCAATACCGATGCTTCCCACGTAATGAAGATTTGCTTCGGTGACAGTGACCATATGAATTTTTGATTTTAATATTTCAATCCACATTGTATTTTATTCAAAGTTTAAAGTTTCAAGTTTAAAATTAGTCGAGCTTTAATTAAATCTTACATTATCAATTAACCTGACAGTTCTTGTTTTAACAGCAATACAACCGACTTTGTTGCTCTTATCATTCCAGTTTTTCACTGGCTGTAATTCCAAATCATCTACTATTTCGAAATATTCTACTTTCAAAAATGGGTTTGAATTTATTTTCTCAACTACCCAATTAATAAGCTGAGTTATACCGATTTTTTTCTGCATTTCAACAGCTTTTCGCAATGTTTGATATATCAATGGTGCGTTCTTTCGTTCTTCCGGTGCAAGTAACAAATTTCTTGAACTCATCGCTAAACCATCAGGTTCACGCAACGTAGGACAAGATATAATTTTAACAGGTATATTTAAAATGCGCACCAGAAATTTAATAATTGCCAACTGTTGAAAATCTTTTTCGCCAAAATAAGCATTGGTTGGTTCAACAACATCAAATAGTTTTGTGACAATTTGCGCAACCCCATTAAAATGACCAGGTCTATGCACTCCTTCCATTACTTCACCTAATTTCCCAAACTTAAAAATTCTTGTATCGGTCTCAGGATACATCTCTTTCACATCGGGACAAAACACAAAGTCGATTTTTTCAGCTTCAATTATCTGCAAATCTTTATCAAGATTTCTGGGATAATTTTTTAAATCGTTTTTATCATTGAACTGACTTGGATTTACAAAAATACTACAAATTGAAATATTGTTTTCGTTTTTACATTTCCTCAATAGTGAACAATG
Source organism: uncultured Bacteroidota bacterium (assembly GCA_963851385.1). GTDB lineage: Bacteria > Bacteroidota > Bacteroidia > Bacteroidales > DTGW01 > CAWEFA01. The sequence goes on from CAWKPE010000018.1 coordinate 322,254, forward strand.
ACCTGCATGCAAAGCTCCCATAGTAGGAACAAATCCAATACTTATCCCTTTTTTACGAAAAGATTCAAGTTTGTCTATTAATTCCTTTTTATATTGAATTACTTGCATAAAAAATTTAACAAATATAATGATAATTTGAAATGCTATTTGGTAGTTCAAAATAGTAATACTTCAAATTTTGACGATAAAACGCATATTATCTGAATATGATTATTTTTTAGTAATTTTGCAGGAACTTAGTAAAATATACATAAATGGAGAGCGTAAAGGTTTTATACATTTCGCAAGAAATTATGCCTTATCTTCCGGAAACAGAGATGTCTATCATTGCACGAAACCTTCCACAAGGTATACAAGAAAGAGGTAGAGAAATCCGGACATTTATGCCAAAATTTGGATGTATAAACGAAAGAAGAAACCAACTACACGAAGTAATCAGACTCTCCGGGATGAACTTAATTATTAATGATTCTGATCATCCTCTGATTATCAAAGTAGCATCAATTCAATCAGCCCGAATGCAGGTATATTTTATTGACAACGAAGATTATTTCCAGCGTAAAGCTATTTTTACTGATGAAAATGGAAATTATTTTAGTGACAATGATGAACGTTGTATCTTTTTCTGCAGGGGTGTTATTGAAACTGTAAAAAAGCTCAGATGGTCGCCGGACATTATTCATTGTCATGGTTGGTTTACCTCTTTAATTCCTATTTACATAAAAAAATCATTTAACGACGAACCTCTTTTTGCAAATTCAAAGGTTATATGCTCACTATACGATAATGGTTATTCTGAAAAATTTAGTAAAAATTTTGCAAATAAAATTCTTTTCGAAGGAATTGAAAATTCTGATGTCAAAATCTTAAAAGAACCATTATATAATAATTTAATTAAATTGGCCGTTCAATATTCCGACGGGGTAATTTTTGGCAGTGAAAATCTTTCAAAAGATATTCTTGAATACATGAATAAAACGAAAATACCGTATCTTGATTGTCAATCATCAGAATTATATGTTGATGAATATTCAATATTTTATGATAAGATATTAGGAGAAAAATAATGTTTTTATCTAAATTATTTTTGATCGACTTTGCAATTTTTAGATTTCTCCAACTTTTTATACATGCTACATCAAAGTTTGTACTGAGAGTCATTGAAAACGATTCTCCTGTATCTGATTTTAAAATTTTTAAACTATATAGAAATGGATTTGTTAATAATGTAATGTATACTGCTGATAAATTATTTATTCTGAATGTATCAGAGTTCATACAAAAATATTAAAACCAGGATTTATTTTAAAACCTGTTACATAAGATTACTTATTAGCAGTTGCAATTAATAAAAGAAATATAAATGTCAAGTTCTAAATATCATACTCGAAATTTAATAACCAAATAAAAATGTGTGGTATCGTTGGCTATATTGGCAATAAAGAAGCTTATCCCATTTTATTAAACGGTTTGAAACGACTTGAATACCGTGGATACGATTCTGCAGGTATTTCAATGCTTAATTCAAAACCTAATATATATAAATGCAGGGGTAAAGTGAGTGATTTGGAATCCTTTATTAATGGAAAAGATGTTTCCGGAACAATAGGCATAGGTCATACACGATGGGCCACTCATGGAGAACCTAATGATATTAATGCGCATCCACATTCATCAATGAATGGAAAATTTATTCTGATTCATAATGGCATCATTGAAAATTATGCACCTTTAAAAAAACGACTTGTAGACAGGGGTTATATTTTCAAAGGAGAAACCGATACTGAAGTACTTGTTAATTTAATCGAGTACATTTATTCAAAAGGAAATATTTCAGCAGAAATAGCTACACGTCTTGCTCTTACTAAAGTAGTTGGTGCATATGGATTGGTTATCATGTGTACTGATGAACCTGACAAATTAATTGCAGCACGTAAAGGCAGTCCATTAGTAATAGGTGTTGGTGATGGAGAATATTTTGTTGCATCTGATGCTACTCCTATAGTCGAACACACAAATAGTGTTATTTATTTAAATGATAATGATGTTGCAATATTAAAAAAAGATGAATTAACACTTAAAACAGTTACAAACGATTTAATAAAACCAAAAATTCATAAACTAGATCTTGATATTGGTGAAATTGAAAAAAATGGTTTTGAGCATTTCATGCTTAAGGAAATTTTTGAACAACCCAAGGCTATCCTGGATACTTTTAGAGGAAGGATAAATCCTGAAACTTTTGACATACACCTTGGCGGTTTATATTCAGTAATGCCTAAACTGCTAGATGCCAAACGTATTATTATTATTGGGTGTGGTACATCGTGGCATGCCGGTCTGGTAGGAGAATATTTATTTGAGGAACTTGCACGTATTCCTGTTGAGGTTGAATATGCTTCAGAATTTCGCTACAGAAGCCCGGTTATTTACCCTGATGATGTAGTTATCGCGATTAGTCAAAGCGGTGAAACAGCAGATACTCTTGCTGCTATTCAACTTGCCAAAGCTGAAGGTGCTACCGTTTTAGGAATATGCAATGTGGTCGGTTCGAGTATACCTCGGGAAACACATGCCGGAGTTTATACTCATGCCGGACCAGAAATTGGAGTTGCTTCAACAAAAGCATTCACCTGCCAGGTTACTGTTCTAGCCATGATAGCAATTTTAGTTGGTAAAAGCAAAAAGGTTTTATCTGATGATTATTTTCAGAAATTAGTTCTTGAACTGACTAAAATTCCTGAAAAGATAGAACTCATTCTTCAAAGAAATGAAGAAATTATAAAAATTGCCAAACTTTTTAAAAATACTGCAAATTGTCTTTACCTGGGTCGTGGCTATTTATTCCCGGTTGCATTGGAAGGTGCCTTAAAACTTAAAGAAATTTCTTATATTCATGCTGAAGGATATCCGGCAGCAGAAATGAAACATGGACCAATTGCACTGATTGATGAAAAAATGCCTGTCGTTTTTATCGCAACCCAAGATAAATCTTACGACAAAATTGTTTCTAATATTCAGGAAGTAAAAGCCCGAAATGGTATTATTATAGCTGTTGTGACCGAAGGCGATACGACAATTAAAAACATGGCCGATTATACAATAGAAGTGCCAAATTCTAATGAATCGCTTACACCTTTACTTGCAGTCATTCCTTTGCAATTGCTTTCATATCATATTGCTGTAATGCATGGATGTAATGTAGATCAGCCAAGAAATCTGGCAAAATCAGTGACTGTTGAATAGAATTTAAATTAAAATCTTTGACAGCATATATTCTATCTTAATTTATTTTATCTGTAATCATCTTTCCCAAAATAAATATTTATTTAAATTTACGCGCTTAAGAAAATATGCGTGAAAACCAGATTTACTCATAAAGAAAATATTGATTCGGGACTTGCTCTTGTTCTGATTCTTTTATTATCGGGCATAATATGGAAACATGGATGGACAATTAAAGTTTCTGTCTTTTGTATTCTAATAATTATGATTAAACCAACATTGTTTTATCCATTCACTTTTATCTGGCTTAATATTTCAGATATTCTTGGAAAAACAATGTCAAGAATTATTTTGACAGTTGTTTTCTTGCTTTTTGTAATTCCGGTTGGTTTTATCAGAAAAATATCAGGCAAAGATAATTTGAAGCTCGACCAATTTCGAAAATCTGATAAATCGGTTTTTATAGAACGAAATCATACATTTACAAAAGATGACATGCTGAATCCTTATTAGATAAAGGTAAATGAGAAAGGGAATAAGGTTAAAAGAAAAATAAATATTGAATATCGAATAATGAATGACGAATTTTGGATAAATGAACTATCTGTTATTTTGAGATAACCTCCAAACGAATGTGACCTAAAGTTTCAGGAACAATAAAAGTTTTTGACCGCTAAGAGGTTTGGATTGATGAACTTACAACTTTTGAATTTTGAATTTTGAATTTTGAATTTTGAACTTTGAACTTTAAACTTTAAACTATTAATATGGAATTTTTAAAAGACTTGTGGCAATTTTTAAAAGTACGTAAGAAATTCTGGCTTTTACCTTTAGTGATTATTTTGTTACTGTTTGCTGGAATTATCATTATCACTCAAGGATCTGCAATTGCAACTTTCATTTATACTATATTTTAGCATTTTATGCCAAAAGCAATCCTTGGAATTTCTGCATTCTATCACGATAGTGCAGCTGCTATTGTGATAGATGGAAAAATAACTGCGGCTGCCCAGGAGGAACGTTTTACCAGGATCAAGCACGATGCTTCATTTCCTGGTAAAGCTCTAAAATTCGTCCTGGACGATACCGGGATTGATCCTGTCGATTTGCAGTGCGTAGTATTCTATGATAAACCCTTTATCAAATTTGAAAGATTGCTTGAAACTTACCATGCCTTTGTACCAAAAGGATTAGGAAGTTTTATAAATGCAATTCCCGTTTGGATAAAAGAGAAGCTTTTTATGAAAAGCTTTCTGAGAAAACAACTTTTATTAGCTGGCATTCCGGATCACGTTCCAATTTTATTTCCCGAACATCACCTTTCACATGCTGCCAGCGCATTTTACCCAGCACCTTTCAATGAAGCGGCAATACTTACGGTCGATGGTGTAGGCGAATGGGCTACTACTACTATTGGAAAAGGTATAGGTAATAACATTACTATTTTAAAAGAGTTGCATTTCCCCCATTCACTCGGTTTGTTATATTCAGCGTTTACTTACTATTGCGGTTTTAAGGTAAACAGTGGTGAGTATAAGCTCATGGGTCTAGCTCCGTATGGCATTTCAGGATCTGAAAGAGTTGAAAAGTATAAATCAATTATTTCAAATGAATTGGTTGATGTCAGACCAGATGGTTCTTTGTTGCTAAATATGAAGTATTTTAATTATGCAACAGGACTAAGAATGTGTGATGAACGCAAATGGCAAGTGCTTTTCGGAATTCCACGCCGTAGTGAAGAGTCCGAGATATCCCAGCCATATATGGACATGGCTCATGCAATACAGCAAGTAACAGATGAAATAGTTCTTAAACTTGCAAGAACAGCAAAAGAATTAACGCAAAGTAAAAACCTGGTTTTGGCTGGTGGTGTTGCCTTAAATTGTGTATCGAATGGGAAAATATACGAAAGCGGTCTTTTTGAAAATATATGGATTCAACCGGCAGCCGGAGATGCAGGAGGAGCAATAGGAGCAGCACTTGCAGCATGGTATCAATATTTTGGGAACCAAAGAAAAACCGATATTCCTGACTCAATGAGAGGTTCATACCTAGGACCTTCATACTCAGATAAAGAAATAGAAAAGCTTATAATAAGGTTCAATCTGAAGGCAACTTATTTCAACAATTTCGATGATATGACAGTTAAGTTGGCCAACCTGATAAATGAAGGAAAAGTTATCGGTTGGTTTCAGGGAAAGATGGAGTTTGGACCACGGGCATTAGGAAACCGAAGTATTTTAGGTGATGCTAGAAATCCTGAAATGCAAAAAAAGATGAATCTGAAAATAAAATACCGCGAAAGTTTCAGACCTTTTGCTCCTGCAATTTTAGAAGAAGATATTGCTGAATTCTGCGAATATAAAGCTATTTCGCCTTATATGTTATTGGTAATTCCAGTGAATTCAAGACGAAGAAATAAATTACCTGAAAAATATGATGAATCCGATCTTTCAACCCGACTATATTTTCAGCGTTCTGATGTCCCTGCAATTACTCACATTGATTTTTCTGCTCGCGTTCAAACTGTAAGCAAAACAACTAATGAAAGATTTTATAAGCTAATTGATGAATTTAAAAAACTTACAGGTTATGGCATATTAATTAACACCAGTTTTAATGTCAGAGGTGAACCGATTGTATGTTCGCCAACAGATGCCATTAAATGCTTTATGAATACTGAGATTGATTATCTTGCAATGAACAATTACTTATTTTCAAAAGAGGAATTGTCTCATTTAAAAGAACATTTCTTTAAAGATTTTAAAGTTGGGACAGATTGATAGATAAAGTCATTGATTATCATTGATTGGCATTGATGTGAAATAATATTACAATTATTGACAGCGAAGCGTAATGACCTTTTAATGACAGCGAAGCATAATGACCTTTTTTTCAAATATCTTATCTAATCTTCTGATTCATTTATGGCAAATATAAATCCGGAAATAGAACATAGCTGGAAAGAACTTTTAAACGAAGAGTTCGGAGCTGACTATTTTTCAAAATTAAAAGAATTTTTAATTGAAGAAAAAAAGCGGTTTATCATTTATCCTCCGGGAAAGCTCATATTTAATGCTTATGATAAAACACCGGTAAATAACGTAAAAGTTGTAATTTTAGGACAAGATCCTTATCATGGCGAAGGCCAGGCTCATGGTTTGTGTTTTTCGGTTCAAACAGCGATAAAACCTCCTCCTTCTTTAATAAATATTTTCAAAGAACTTAAAGATGATCTTGGCCTGAATATTCCAAATCATGGAAATCTTGAAAAATGGGCAAACCAGGGAGTACTTCTTCTTAATGCCACTTTAACGGTCAGGGCAAATCAGGCTCGTTCGCATTTTAATAAGGGATGGGAGTATTTTACTGATTCAACGATAAGAAAAATTAGCGAGTATAAAAAAAATCTGGTATTCCTGCTTTGGGGAAATGATGCAAAAGAAAAAGAACCGCTAATTGATTCATCAAAACATTTGATTTTGAAAGCTGCACATCCTTCACCTTTCTCTGCCAGCTATGGTTTTTTTGGATGCAGGCATTTTTCAAAAACCAATAAATACCTTGAAGAACATGGAATACCACCTGTTGATTGGCAATTATAATTTAGCTTATCTGAATATGAAACTTCACAGTACTCAACGACAATTCTGCTGGCCCAAGATTTCTTGCCACTCATGGTTTGTCATTTTATATTGAAGCCGATATTAATGTTCTTTTCGATTCCGGGCCTGACAGTACCTTTCTTGAAAATGCCAAAAGATTAAATTTAGAACTCAAACCTGAATATACAGTATTAAGTCATGGCCACTGGGATCATGGAAATGGACTAATTTATGCCCCGGGCAAATCTTTGGTTTATCATCCTGGTTGTTTTATTAAAAGATATAGTAAAGTCAAAGATATTTATGTAGGTCTTAACATAACTGAAAATGAACTATCAAAAAAATTCACACTAATTCCATCTTTGAAACCTGCAGAGCTTTCATCAGCTATCAATTTCTTGGGTGAAATCCCCCGTATCAATGATTTTGAAGCAAAACAAACTGATTTTATAGATGCAAATGGCAAAGAAGATTTTATACTTGATGATTCTGCCCTGGTTATTTCAACAAAAGATGGTTTGGTAGTAATTAGCGGATGTGCACATGCTGGGATTTGCAATACAATTGAGTATGCTATCAAAGTTACAGGTAATAATAAGGTAGATGCAGTTTTTGGAGGTTTTCATCTGAAATCAGCTGGAGAGCAAACACAAAAAACATTAGAATATTTTAAAGATCATCATATTGAGAAAGCTTATCCTTCTCATTGTACTTCATTACCCGCGTTATCAGAGTTTTATAAAGTCTTTAAACTGCCTCAGGTTTTGACAGGAAATTATTATAATTTTTGATTTTAAAACGATCTACGTGAGATTATAAGAATACTTTCTCGGTCTCCAATAACACCTATTCCCCAGAATATGGCCTATTCCCATGCTGAATTCTTCGCGTAATGATTCTTTTGTAACTTTTATCAATAGTTAAAGGAACTTTTTCAACAAGTATGTTACTCGTATCAAGTCCAAAGGCTTTTACTTCGCTTATACCCATTCTATGTACCAAGTTATACATGCCCATTACAAACTTCTGATAAGGTGAAAAGTCGAAATCATAATTTGGAATACGATCAATTATAACAAACATAAAATCACTATCTATATTGAATCTGCGTAATGATTCATATCGGCTTGTCAAATCTATTTCGTTGTTCATTTCCATTTCGTCAAGCACTTGTTTAAAGTACAAATTAATTCGAGGCTCGACTTTAAATCCAAGGCGAAAATCAATTTTTATGATTGTCTTTGATACTATCTGAGTCAGTTCGTATTCAAATGTATATGGATCATCCAGAATATCTACATGCAGGAGCCAATACACATCAGCTCTTTTAGGTTGTTTATTAAGAATTGAGTACATAATTTTTGACTCTATTTCATCCCTGTTGTTAGCTCTGGTAATATAAACAAGATTTGTTGCATATTTGGGAACACTTTTGTCCTTGCTAAGAGCTGTAATTACATCCGTATAATCAGACAGTTTAACAAAAGCGATAAAGCTGTTCCTGAATTTCCTGGCATTATACCAGCCATACATTATGATAAAGAAAATGCTTGCCACAAGAATAGTAAACCAACCACCATAGGCAAATTTATGCAGGTTGGCAATAAGGAAAGAACCTTCAATTAAAGCATATAAAAAGACAAATGCACTAATAACATATGAATTTATTCTTTTCATCATTAAATAGAACATCAGCAAAGTAGTTGTCATTATCATGGTTATAGTTATGGACAAACCATAGGCAGCTTCCATCTTTGAAGATTGCTGAAAGAAAAGAATAACAAACACGCATCCAAAATACAAAACCCAATTTATAGCCGGCATATAAATTTGACCCCTGATATTTGTTGGGTATAATTTCTTCATTTTTGGCCAAAGATTAAGTGAAATGGCTTCACTGATCAGTGTATAAGAACCACTAAGTAAAGCCTGACTGGCAATAATAGCAGCTGATGTAGCAATTATAATACCCGGCATTAAAAACCATTTTGGCATCAAGGCAAAAAACGGATTATCTCCCGAAAACTTGTGTGAAAGCAACCATGAACCTTGTCCGAGATAATTGAGAATCAATGTAATTTTAACATAAATCCACGTAATTCGTATGTTTTTAAGTCCGCAGTGGCCAAGATCAGAATAAAGAGCTTCTGCACCCGTTGTACACAGAAATACAGCGCCCAGTAAAAGAAAACCTCCCGGATATTGTTCAAGTAAAATATATGCATAATATGGATTAAAAGCTTTCAGTACATAAGGCGAATCAGATATATGCACTAGTCCAAAAATGCCTAACATCAAAAACCAGATAAACATGATTGGACCGAACGAACTGCCAAGTTTTTTTGTGCCGAATTGCTGAAATATAAATAATACGGTTATAATCAGTAATCCTATGGGAAGGACATTTAATGAAGAATATTTTATTTGCAAACCTTCGACAGCAGATACAACTGTAATTGCAGGAGTTATAATACCATCTGCAAGTAAGGCACTTCCGCCAATAATTGCAAATATATATCCCCATTGCATTTTACGGCGAATAAGAGCAAATAGTGAAAAAATACCACCTTCACCCTTGTTATCTGCCCTTAAGGTTATTATTACATATTTGAGAGTAGTTTGAAGGGTGAGTGTCCAAATGATGCAAGATAGTGCACCAAGTATAAAATTCTGATCATAGTGTAAGGTGCTACCCGCAATGGCCCTCATAACGTACAATGGCGATGTACCTATATCACCATAAACAATTCCTAATGTAATTATAAGCCCCGACAGGCTTACGCCCGCTATCTTCCCTACTTGATCTTTCTTCATTTAATTACGTTATCATTTATCGCATTATCCATCGTAAAAACAGAAAAATTGCACCTGATAATACTATTGTAACCGGCAATGTTATCAACCAGGCAACCAAAATATTTCTTACAGTTTTCATTCTTAAATTTTTCAACCCTTTTTGAGCAACCATTGATCCTGCAACACCTGAAGATAATACATGGGTTGTGCTTACCGGCAGCCCGAATGCTGAAGCCATTTGTATTGTTGCAGCCGCAACAATCTCTGCACTAGCTCCCTGTGCATATGTTAATGGCGTTTTTCCAATTTTTTCACCAACAGTAACTACTATTCTTTTCCAACCTATCATTGTGCCAATGCCCAATGAAAGAGAAATCATTATAATAACCCACCAGGGTGAATATTCAGTAAATGTTTTGATTGAGGCAATATTTTTTTCAAGATTACATATTTCCTTTTTTGTCAATGAAATTGCTGGCTGATCAAATGAGTGTGATAACAACTTATTTGTTTCTTTTGACAATTCCAATATATCTTTTCTAAGTTGAAAATTTTGTATGCCTTTTAACTCATCAAAATTTATAACACCAGTAATAATTGATTTAATATTTTTTGTTTTTTCTATTAGTAATCTGCTTGTAATTTTATCTTCAATATCAAGATTTACCGAGTCAATTTTAGATAAAGACTCTTCTATTAAAACTACTTTTTCATATAAAAGTTCTGGAGATTTTGATCTATCAATGGCAAATTTCGCGGGTATCAATCCAATAAGTATAATCATTATAAGACCAACCCCTTTTTGTCCATCATTTGAACCGTGAGAAAAACTTACACTTGTACAGGTTAAAATTAATATTATTCTTATCCAAAATGGTGGATGTTTTCGTTTAGAATTTTCTTCGAAAATTATATCTTTTTTAACATACTTTTTTAATAATGCCATTAATCCTAAGGTAAGTCCAAAACCAATTACAGGTGATATTAACAATGAAAGTCCAACATCTTTGACTTTTGACCAATTTAAAGCAATTTCATTAACGCTGGGTAAGAGTAGGTAAGCAATTCCAACTCCAAAAATAGAACCAATTAAAGTATGAGAGCTGGAACAAGGTAAACCAAGATACCATGTGCCAAGATTCCAGAGTATTGCTGTTAATACTAATGCCAAAATCATTGCTATTGCATGATAACTGTTCTGATCAACCAAGGCAGCAATAGGCAAGAGATTAATAATCCCTATAGCTACGGCAATTCCACCTACATAAACTCCTAAAAAATTCCACATGCCTGACCATATTACTGCAGAAGTAGGTTTCAATGATTTTGTATAAATAACTGTTGCAACTGCGTTAGCTGTATCATGAAAGCCATTAATAAATTCAAAAGCACACGCAGCTAGCAAACATAGTACTAATAGTATTGTCAAATCTAAACTTAAACCGAACATAAATTAATTTTTTTGATTGATGAATTGTTAGAAACAGTTTACTTATAGTTGAATCTATAATTTAAATAATTTTTATGGACTGGTAAGTAAAATGTTTACAAGCATACTATTTGAAGGAAGATAATTACAACGAATTGAGTAATGTTGAAAATGAAAAGTTTTCATATTTTTCTTATTCATTATATAGCTTCTGCAATTTCTAATTGAATTATAAAATATTGAATATAAGATATTTAACATTTTTTAACTTTGCAGAAAACTTTGCAAAGTTATATAATAAATAATTATTTCGATATTAAAATTAAGTATTCTGCTAAATTGAAAGTTTGTCTTAAAATAAAAGAATAATAAAACACTAAGGCGCAAAGACACTAAGAATAATCAATTTGATTTATCTTACTTCACGTCTCTGCGCCTATGCGTTTAGATATAGATTGTTTTCTTATTCCTTCAGTCCATCTTCACCAAACAGTTCTCTGCGGGTATCAATTTTTTGTTTATGCCTAACCCTTCTGAATTTTAACTTGCTTGTATATCCTATATAATACATCACTGGAATTAAGATAAGAGTAAGGAACGTGGCAAAAGACAGTCCAAATATAATGGTATAAGCCAAAGGTCCGAAAAACATCTTGTTCTCACCTCCAAAATGGATATGTGGATTCAGGTGTGTCAGGAGAGAAGCGAAATCAATATTAAAACCGATTGCAAGAGGAACTAATCCAAGTATTGTTGCAGTTGCAGTAAGTACAACCGGTGTAATTCTTGTTTTTCCTCCCTGGATAATGGCTTCGCGTGTCCTTAGTCCCCGTGATCTCATAACATCAGTAAACTCAACGAGAAGAATTCCGTTCCTTACAACAATTCCAGCCAGGGCAACCACTCCCATCCCGGTCATAATGATCGAGAAAGGCATATGGAATATAGTAAATCCCAACAAGACCCCTATTAAGCTGAACAATATTTCAGACAATATAATAGCAGTTTTTCCAATTGAATTAAACTGTGTAATAAGAATAAATAAAATCAGGAACAAGGAAAGCAACATTGCCTTTCCTAGAAACATCATAGATTCTTTCTGATCTTCCTGTTCACCGGTTATATTTATGTCAACACCTTCCGGCTTTGAAA
>CAWKPE010000019.1:0-95402 GCA_963851385.1 uncultured Bacteroidota bacterium
CCTACCATATCTTGTCCTGCTAACATAAACCATACTGCTGATGCCGGCTTATGCAGCTACTCTGTGGCTGTCGGTACTCCGGTAACGGCTGACAACTGCGGCGTGGCTTCTGTTGTTGGAACACGCAGCGATGCCTTGTTGCTCTCTGATCCTTACCCCGTCGGGCTGACCACTATCCACTGGGTGGTTACTGACATTCATGGTAACTCCAACAGCTGTGACCAGACGGTTACTGTGACTGATAATGAAATCCCTACCATATCTTGTCCTGCTAACATAAACCATACTGCTGATGCCGGCTTATGCAGCTACTCTGTGGCTGTCGGTACTCCGGTAACGGCTGACAACTGCGGCGTGGCTTCTGTTGTTGGAACACGCAGCGATGCCTTGTTGCTCTCTGATCCTTACCCCGTCGGGCTGACCACTATCCACTGGGTGGTTACTGACATTCATGGTAACTCCAACAGCTGTGACCAGACGGTTACCGTGACTGATAATGAAATCCCTACCATATCTTGTCCTGCTAACATAAACCATACTGCTGATGCCGGCTTATGCAGCTACTCTGTGGCTGTCGGTACTCCGGTAACGGCTGACAACTGCGGCGTGGCTTCTGTTGTTGGAACACGCAGCGATGCCTTGTTGCTCTCTGATCCTTACCCCGTCGGGCTGACCACTATCCACTGGGTGGTTACTGACATTCATGGTAACTCCAACAGCTGTGACCAGACGGTTACTGTGACTGATAATGAAATCCCTACCATATCTTGTCCTGCTAACATAAACCATACTGCTGATGCCGGCTTATGCAGCTACTCTGTGGCTGTCGGTACTCCGGTAACGGCTGACAACTGCGGCGTGGCTTCTGTTGTTGGAACACGCAGCGATGCCTTGTTGCTCTCTGATCCTTACCCCGTCGGGCTAACCACTATCCACTGGGTGGTTACTGACATTCATGGTAACTCCAACAGTTGTGACCAGACGGTTACCGTGACTGATAATGAAATCCCTACCATATCTTGTCCTGCTAACATAAACCATACTGCTGATGCCGGCTTATGCAGCTACTCTGTGGCTGTCGGTACTCCGGTAACGGCTGACAACTGCGGCGTGGCTTCTGTTGTTGGAACACGCAGCGATGCCTTGTTGCTCTCTGATCCTTACCCCGTCGGGCTGACCACTATCCACTGGGTGGTTACTGACATTCATGGTAACTCCAACAGCTGTGACCAGACGGTTACTGTGACTGATAATGAAATCCCTACCATATCTTGTCCTGCTAACATAAACCATACTGCTGATGCCGGCTTATGCAGCTACTCTGTGGCTGTCGGTACTCCGGTAACGGCTGACAACTGCGGCGTGGCTTCTGTTGTTGGAACACGCAGCGATGCCTTGTTGCTCTCTGATCCTTACCCCGTCGGGCTGACCACTATCCACTGGGTGGTTACTGACATTCATGGTAACTCCAACAGCTGTGACCAGACGGTTACCGTGACTGATAATGAAATCCCTACCATATCTTGTCCTGCTAACATAAACCATACTGCTGATGCCGGCTTATGCAGCTACTCTGTGGCTGTCGGTACTCCGGTAACGGCTGACAACTGCGGCGTGGCTTCTGTTGTTGGAACACGCAGCGATGCCTTGTTGCTCTCTGATCCTTACCCCGTCGGGCTGACCACTATCCACTGGGTGGTTACTGACATTCATGGTAACTCCAACAGCTGTGACCAGACGGTTACCGTGACTGATAATGAAATCCCTACCATATCTTGTCCTGCTAACATAAACCATACTGCTGATGCCGGCTTATGCAGCTACTCTGTGGCTGCCGGTACTCCGGTAACGGCTGACAACTGCGGCGTGGCTTCTGTTGTTGGAACACGCAGCGATGCCTTGTTGCTCTCTGATCCTTACCCCGTCGGGCTGACCACTATCCACTGGGTGGTTACTGACATTCATGGTAACTCCAACAGCTGTGACCAGACGGTTACTGTGACTGATAATGAAATCCCTACCATATCTTGTCCTGCTAACATAAACCATACTGCTGATGCCGGCTTATGCAGCTACTCTGTGGCTGTCGGTACTCCGGTAACGGCTGACAACTGCGGCGTGGCTTCTGTTGTTGGAACACGCAGCGATGCCTTGTTGCTCTCTGATCCTTACCCCGTCGGGCTGACCACTATCCACTGGGTGGTTACTGACATTCATGGTAACTCCAACAGTTGTGACCAGACGGTTACCGTGACTGATAATGAAATCCCTACCATATCTTGTCCTGCTAACATAAACCATACTGCTGATGCCGGCTTATGCAGCTACTCTGTGGCTGTCGGTACTCCGGTAACGGCTGACAACTGCGGCGTGGCTTCTGTTGTTGGAACACGCAGCGATGCCTTGTTGCTCTCTGATCCTTACCCCGTCGGGCTGACCACTATCCACTGGGTGGTTACTGACATTCATGGTAACTCCAACAGCTGTGACCAGACGGTTACTGTGACTGATAATGAAATCCCTACCATATCTTGTCCTGCTAACATAAACCATACTGCTGATGCCGGCTTATGCAGCTACTCTGTGGCTGTCGGTACTCCGGTAACGGCTGACAACTGCGGCGTGGCTTCTGTTGTTGGAACACGCAGCGATGCCTTGTTGCTCTCTGATCCTTACCCCGTCGGGCTGACCACTATCCACTGGGTGGTTACTGACATTCATGGTAACTCCAACAGCTGTGACCAGACGGTTACCGTGACTGATAATGAAATCCCTACCATATCTTGTCCTGCTAACATAAACCATACTGCTGATGCCGGCTTATGCAGCTACTCTGTGGCTGCCGGTACTCCGGTAACGGCTGACAACTGCGGCGTGGCTTCTGTTGTTGGAACACGCAGCGATGCCTTGTTGCTCTCTGATCCTTACCCCGTCGGGCTGACCACTATCCACTGGGTGGTTACTGACATTCATGGTAACTCCAACAGCTGTGACCAGACGGTTACTGTGACTGATAATGAAATCCCTACCATATCTTGTCCTGCTAACATAAACCATACTGCTGATGCCGGCTTATGCAGCTACTCTGTGGCTGTCGGTACTCCGGTAACGGCTGACAACTGCGGCGTGGCTTCTGTTGTTGGAACACGCAGCGATGCCTTGTTGCTCTCTGATCCTTACCCCGTCGGGCTGACCACTATCCACTGGGTGGTTACTGACATTCATGGTAACTCCAACAGTTGTGACCAGACGGTTACCGTGACTGATAATGAAATCCCTACCATATCTTGTCCTGCTAACATAAACCATACTGCTGATGCCGGCTTATGCAGCTACTCTGTGGCTGTCGGTACTCCGGTAACGGCTGACAACTGCGGCGTGGCTTCTGTTGTTGGAACACGCAGCGATGCCTTGTTGCTCTCTGATCCTTACCCCGTCGGGCTGACCACTATCCACTGGGTGGTTACTGACATTCATGGTAACTCCAACAGCTGTGACCAGACGGTTACCGTGACTGATGATGAAGCGCCAATTGCTATTTGTAAGAATATATCTATTGACCTTGATTTCATCACTGGAGAAAAAACAATAACAGTCTCAGATATTAATAATGGTAGTTTTGATAATTGCAGCATTGATACAATGTATCTAAGCAAATACAAATTTGACTGTTCTGATATCGGCGTAAACCAAGATACATTATGGGTAGTTGATGCAAGTAGCAATATATCATATTGTATTTCAAATATCACTGTCCAATATTCAATTCCTCCGACTTCTTCCGCTACACCATCAAAAGATACTATATGCAATAAAACCAACACTGACTTCCTGCTTCATGGAAATGTAGCTGCCACTTCATTTACATGGACGGTTTACGGTGAGACTGATGTAATTGGCTATAGCAACAGTACTGGTCCAGTTGCGAATGATTATCACCTTATTCAGCATTTAACTAATTCCAGTGATACAGCTAAAAAGGTTACTTATATTATAACACCTATAATATATAGCAAATGCAATTTACCTAATGATACCGTTGACGTTTGGGTTGAACCAACGGCTAAGGTATTTCCTTCTCCCAAGCAGGATACTATTTGCAATTCCGATGCAATCAGTATAACTCTCAACAGTTCAACTATGCCAACTCGTGCTGTGAAGTTTCGTTATAGTACTATTATTCCTTCAGGAGTAATCGTTAACCCTGCTTCTGAAACAAATCTGGATAATTATACAATACTTAGCAATTCCATTACCAATAATACTGATTCGGCCAAACTTATAAGATTTGTCATAACTCCTTATACCCGTGAAGCCGGTTCGAATGCTGAAAAGTGCACTGGTACTAATGATACTGCCTATATTTGGATTGAACCCACTGTTACAATGTCTTCAAAAGACGATACAATTTGCAATGGAAGTTCAACAAACATTATGCCTGTGAGTTTGAATTTAACCACCAATGGCATAAAATATACCTGGACGGTGTCTGACTTATCTGGCAAGATTAGTGGTTATTCGGATAATGCTATCGGCTTTGCAAAGGGTACTCCTATTATCCAGGCACTTACAAATACTGATAGTTTAGCCCACATAGTCACTTACAAGATTACTCCTTACGCTACAAGAGGTGATGGTTCGCTGCATTGTGCCGGTACACCTTTCGATATAACTGTAACTGTATTACCAACACTTATTACTACTCTTTATGCAAAGCAATATATCGGAGGATGGAATGTAAGTTGTAATGGAAGCATTAATGGAAATATCAATACATATGTAGTGGGAGGTCTTATTGCATTAGGACAGCCGGTTAACAATTGCACGTTTAAATGGAACTATAAAAACAAAATAACAAGAAATCTTTCCGGTGTGCCTGCAGGAAATTATACAGTTAATGTAACAGACAAACTAAAGTGTACAACTTCTCAAAGCATAACTTTGACCCAACCTGATTCATTGCTTATACATTTAGACACTATTCAATCTCTTAAATGTGCAGCCGCAACAAAAGCTATTCTCAGAGCTGTTGTAACTGGTGGTACCAGAAATTATGATTTCACATGGACTTATGGTATTCCTCCTGAACGTATTGTAATAGACTCAATAATTACTAATTGTACTGAAGGTTATTATAATTTCCTGGTTAAGGATACAAATAATTGTACAAATTATAAGGATGGTGCCCTTAACGGGGATCCCATATATATAAATAATTTGGGTGCTTCACAATATGGAAATTATGGCGTTAGTTGTCGCGGAGCCAGAGACGGATTCTTCAGCCCTGATCTCCCGATAGTACCTCCTGACTTGAGATTCAAATGGTATCTTAATTATTCATCTGATTCCTTGATATTATTACAAGATAGCATTAATTATGGATATATTGGCAATTTGCCTTCAGGGTATTACACATTAAAAGTATCATACACCACAGGAGATTGTAATCCTAATCCGTTTTCTGAATATTTGTTGGAACCCCCGGATTTTAAGGTAAATTCTGTAGTTAAATCACGTTATGCCGGAAAATTCAATTTGACCTGTGATACTAGCAAAGATGGAAGCATTACATTAATTACTTCAGGTGGTCATGGATCATATAAATATATTTGGACAAACCCTGACACAATAATTTCCAGATCGAAAGCACCGAACATAGATAGTTTAACTGTTGATACGTTATCAGTAAATAACCTCGAAGCAGGATTTCATCGTTTTATTGTTTCTGATACAACGTATTTAATAAATGAAGATGGTAGTGAAGAAGGTTATTATTGTAATCTCATAGATACCTTTATTCTTACGAAACCAAAACCGTTGGTGCTTACAGATACAATTTTATCAAATTACAATGGTTTTAATGTTTCATGCTATGGTTCGTCTGATGGTTCAATAAATGTGGATACTTTTATAAAAGGAGGTATTCGACCTTACAAGTATGATTGGCATAGAGATACATCCGACATGCATATAAATGCCAGCATTATTAGTGATTTAAATAAAGGCAATTATAAATTAACTGTAAACTATGGTATTGGATGCAGTTCTTCGTGGAATATTCCGATTGATCAGCCTGGACAAATAAACATCAATCCGGTATTAAAAGATTATAATGGTAAAAATATCTCGTGTTTCGGCAAATCTGATGGTGAAGTAGTAAATCTTGATGTTGCTACTGGAGGTACAGGTTCATTTACTTATACCTGGTACTTAACAAGCGATACTACGAAACCTTTATATTTTGTTCCAAATCCTAATACATTAAAAGGCACAAATTATACTTTAAAAGTAAAAGATAGCAACAATTGTATAGCCAAAAAAGAAGTTAGTTTAACAAGCCCGGGAAAATTAACAGGAATAGTAAAAACAACTAATTTAACCTGTAGCAAAGCAAATAATGGAATTGTCGAATTGGATACAATTATTGGCGGAATTAAACCATATACATTCGTGTGGTCAAATGGCAATTATAATTCTACAATAAATAATTTGCCAATAGGAACATATTCTGTGTATATTACTGATACTAATAAATGTAAAGATACAGTCACAGTTGTTGTTAAAGCTCCAGGTGAACTTACCGTAAAACTTATACCTGATTCAGCTTATAATGGAAGAGTAATCAGATGTCATAATGAACATAATGCAACTATCCTGGCACATGTCACCGGCGGGACTAAGCCATATTTTTATGATTGGACTCCGACCTATTTGAACGACTCATTAAATACTGGTAAATCTGCCGGTTATTATAGGGTAATTGTAACTGACATTTCAAATTGTGAAGGTCGTGATTCAATTGTCATAGGTCAACCTGATTCTTTAATTGTTCATATTAATTCCGATTCTGTCAGATGCTTTGGTAATAGCGATGGAAAGGCAACTGCAATTGTTAGTGGCGGGACAAGACCATATTCATATCTTTGGAGTGACAAACAAATAGATAGTGCAGCTATTAACCTGATAACAGGCAATTATTCAGTAGAAATTCGTGATACAAATCAATGTACTGTTTCTGCTTCAACAAAAATAGCACAACCTGAAAAGTTGAAAGAAACTTTAAGAGACGTAAAACAGCCCTATTGCCCAGATACAAATGATGGTGCAATTAGTATAGATTTAACAGGTGGTATTAAACCATATCAATTTACATGGTCAAATGGTAAATCAAGTCAAACTTTAACCAAACTACATGAAGGAGAATATGTGCTTTCAATTTTAGATTCTAACAATTGTCCGTTAGTAGATACCTTTGTCCTTAAGCCAGATCCCAAAAATGCTTGCCTTAGTATACCAAAAGCTTTCATTCCGGGCAGCAATGATTTGAATAAAACTTGGAATATCAGAGTTGGCGATCCAAACAATAGAACACCAATAGTTGTGGATTATCCAAATGCAATTATTGAAGTATATAACCGTTGGGGTGAAATTGTTTATATTTCAAATAAAGGATATACTATAGAATGGGACGGAACATATAAAGGAAAAACTTTGCCTATGGATTCATATTATTATGCCATTGATTTAAAAAATGGATCCGAAAAAATAATTGGTATTGTTTCAATTATCAGGTAAATTTGAAGGTTTTTTAAATATATATAATATAAGAGCCTGATATCGGGATGTTTAAAAAAGCAGCCATAATTCTGATTGGAAATTTATTTACATATACTGTTTTATCTCAACCATTCGCTTTAAATAGTCAGTATATGTTGGATGGTTTCATGTTCAACTCTGCAATGGCGGGATATGACGGCTATACAGCTATTGACCTTAGTACCAGGCAACAATGGTTGGGTATAAATGATGCTCCCAGTACAACTTCCATTTCATTTCAAACCCGTGTTCTTAAACGAAGTTATATAATAAAAAGCAAGCCTTTAAAACAAAATAAATTTATACCTGCAAGGAGCGGTCGTGTAGGCCTTGGTTTAAATATTTATAGTGATCGTAACGGTGCTTTCAGTAATACGGGTATTACTATGTCATATGCTTATCACATTCCATTTCCAAATGCCCAACTGTCTTTTGGTGTATCAGGAACTATTTCTCAAATCAAAGTTGATTTAAATAGTTCTGATTTTAGAATAACCCCTGCTTCAGATGAACTTTATCTTATCAGACAACCTTTATACATCCCTGATGCCAATATCGGAGTCTTTTATTCAAGCCGTGAATTATATGCAGGATTTTCAATTGCTGAGTTATTTCAATCTTCTATTAAAATTAGCAGTAATTCAATTTACAATTACCAGCTACAAAGACATTATTTTATATTAGCAGGCTATCGCCTTAACAATCAGGCAAATGTTTCGTACGAACCTACTATTCTAATTAAAATGACCGAACAACTTTTACCACAGATCGATTTCTCTTTTAAAGCATATTTTTATGAAAACTATTGGATAGGATTATCATATAGAACCGCAAATACCGCGATATTCTTAATAGGTATCAGGAAAAACAGACTTTATGCCGGTTATGCCTTCGATTATAGTTTCAATTCTATCCAGCGTTACACATTTGGTACTCATGAACTAAATATTTCACTTAAATTCGGTGATTCTGCTAAAAGGTACAGATGGGTAAATAGATACTAAAAAAATAAAAGATTTAGAAGTAGTGCATAAAAATAATGGGCCAATATTTGGAGGCCCATCGCTCCCCCTCCAGGACTTGAACCTGGGACCCTCTGATTAACAGTCAGATGCTCTAACCAACTGAGCTAAGGAGGAATATTTATTCGCGTTGCGAAAATAATAGGATTTGCTAAATTTCACAAAGTATTTTAAAAATAATTTCCTAAATCTTTCCAGTAAACTTTTTGGAATCTTTCTCAATTTAAACTCATAAACAAATATATTATATGATGATATAATTTTTGCGGTTATAGAATAATGGCATTATTTACTTAAATTGTCTTTATTAATATTATTCATATACAACTTTTTATTCACAAGGATTATTTTTATTATATAATAATTTTAATAAAGTAAATACTTTTGGCAAATTTTAACGAAATAAGATTTCTAAAAAAGATTCAAAAAGGGAACGAAAAAGCTTTTGAAGAAATTTTCAAAGAATATTATGCCAGCCTTTGTGTGTATGCAAATAAGTTTACTTTAAACCCCGAAATTTCCAAGGAAATTGTCCAGTCCATTTTTCTAAAACTTTGGGAAAAAAGAACAGACTTAAATATTCATACATCTTTAAAATCATATCTTTTCAGATGTGTCCACAATAATTCAATTAAATATTTGCATTCAAAAAAATTTGAAGAAGATTATAGGAGGTATAATGAAGAATTTTTTCTAAACAAAAGAGATTATATACCTGATTTTGATTTGACACAAAGAATAAATAAATCTATTGAAGAACTTCCACCCCAATGTAAAAAGATTTTTGTTTTAAGCCGTTTTGATAATTTAAAACATGCTGAGATTGCAGAAATATTGGGAATTTCTGAAAAAACTGTCGAGGTTCAAATTCGCAGAGCCAACATATCATTAAGAAAAAAATTAAATGAATTTATTCCATTAATTATAATTATTTTAGTTTTATTGTAAGGGACTTCTAATGTTTTATGGTCATAATCATGTAAGAGATTAATTAATGTTTGATCCACAGGAAAATATTGAGAACAGTGATATTATTATAAGGTATCTGTCCAATGAGACCAATGAATTGGAGTCTAATTATGTCAAAGATTGGATTCATGCAAGTAACGAGAATAAAATTTATTTTGAATCTGTAAAAAAAATTTATGAAAACAATTTAGCGCTATATGATTTAAAAGAATTTAATCCTGATAATGCATGGTACCAATTTAAAAATACATATTTACATTCTTTCGGTAAGAAGAATAAAGGAAAAACGAAAAATGACCTAGTTAAGCGTACATCTCTTTCAATAATTCTTCGAATTGCTGCAATAATTGTAATACTTATTGGTATTTGGAGCCTCATTAATTTGTTCAATAAAAAGAATTATGAGCTGCATAGCAATCAAAAAGTTTTATATTATAAATTACCAGATGGCTCATCAGTTTCTTTAAATTCCAACTCTTCAGTTTCTTATAATAAAAGTTTTGGTAAGAATCAAAGAGAACTGACACTTCAAGGAGAAGTGTTTTTCGAAGTCAAACCTGATCGTAAAGTTCCATTTGTTGTACATGTCGAAAATGTAGACATAGAAGTTGTAGGTACTTCTTTCGATGTTAATGACTACCTATATGAGAAAAAAGTTGCAATAGTTGTCAAATCAGGTATTGTAAAAGTCAGAGTTCATTATAGAAATTTGCAGATAACGGAAAATGTTATTTTAAAGCCAGGTGATAAAGCTGAATTTATTAAAACCATTAATACCTTTAAAAAGGAAGTGAACAACAATCCTAATTACATTTCCTGGAAGACTAAAGTCTATATTTTCGAAAAAACAGATATGTCTGATGTCATTAAGATACTTGAAAAAGATTTTAATGTAAAATTTGAGCTTACTGATAATAACTTTAAAAATTGCAAACTGTATGCACGTTTTGAAAACAAATCTCTCAGTGATATTTTAGAAATAATCAAATTAACATTTAGTATTGAATACTTTGTCAAAGGAGAAAAAATTTTCATCAAAGGCAAGGGATGTTAAAAAACAAATTGCTTTTTTTTGCAAAATTTTAAAACTAGCAAGAACAGGAATTCTACTGTTCCCATATTTCATATCTAATTATTTGCATAGTCAGGATTCCAACCTGAACAAAAGACTTGACGTTTCATTTATTAATATTTCTCTTGAAGAAGTTATTCATCAGCTAAGTAAAAAGACAGGATATAATTTTTCTTTTAATGCAAATTTGCTCCCACTATCCGATAAAATTAGTCTAGCGATGCATGATAAATCTTTGCATCAGATTCTTATATCATTGTTAGAAAAATATAAAGTTGACTTTAAAGAATTAAATAACCAGATAATTATTTACTCAACTGACAAGTCAGAATCTATTGAAAATAATTACAAAACATTGGAAAATGCACAGAAATCCGGAATTTATGCAAAACAAAATAAAACATTCTTAAATAGAAATTTAATTAATGATTCTATCAATGAAAATATAGACAAAAAGACTATTTATGATACTATCAAAGTAAATATCATAGATACAATCCATATTTATGATACTTTAAGAAAATTTATTTCAGATACTGTGAAATATTATAATACAGTCAAAATGTACAAATATGATACGTTTAAAGTGTTTGATACTATTAAAGTTTTAAAAAAAACTGAAATCAAACCGGTTTTAAAAAGAAATACTCCGGCACCTAATATTTATCCTAATCTAAGTTACGATATTTATGTGACAGGACAAATAAACTCATTTGTTCTTAAAAATATTAGTGCAAATAGATCTGTTTTTAACCAAATTATAGCTGCTAAATCATCCGGTCCTGGATTCGATATCGGGGCAACTATAAATCTCATTTATAAGCATCTGGTGTTTCAAACTGGATTAAATTATAGTTATAAATCCGAAAACTGGAATTTTGAAAATAGCGTTCAAGGAGGTTATTATACTAAAGACACAATATCGAAATATTATAATGAAATACATGGTACAGATACTACCTGGATTTATGTAACCCGTGAACGTTGGATTGAAACGCTAACAATTTCCAAGTATAAGACAAGATTGAATTACCATTATTTTAATATTCCATTAATATTTGGTTCTAAATTAAATTTTAAAAAATTTAATTTAGAAGTTAAGGGTGGAATAATCTCAGATATATTTATTTATGCCGGAGGCGAAGGTGTCTTTAACAAGGACTCTCTATTTGTTGAGAAAATAGATAATAACAAAATCCCATTTACAAAACTTAATTTTTCAGGCTATTTTGCAATTAATTTTATTTTTATTATTAAAAACAATACTTATCTTATTATAGGACCAGAATATTATATGAATCTGAACTCTATTTATAAACAAAGTTATTGGTATTCGCAGAAATTTTCATATCCCAGTATTAAATTTGGTATTAGAAAAAAATTAAAATAATAGTTTGTAAGGGATATAAAGAAAGGGATGGTCATATTAGTAAATAATGCTTCAAACTAAAACTAATAACCATTAAAACTAAATGATATGAAAAAATCGAAACTAATTATTTTAATATTAGTATTGGTTCTAATTATACCTCTATTAATCAATACTGCTGGGCTTTCTCAAGCATTAGATACATCAGTTTATGATTCCAACACCAATTATTATGGTACTGATACAGGTTGCTATATAGTAGGAACTATAAAACTACTTGATGTTGAAGGTGGTTGTTATGTAATTGCTGCAGATAGTGGAGAATATGTTCAACCTGATAATCTA
Source organism: uncultured Bacteroidota bacterium (assembly GCA_963851385.1). Lineage (GTDB taxonomy): Bacteria > Bacteroidota > Bacteroidia > Bacteroidales > DTGW01 > CAWEFA01. Next base: position 12,374 of record CAWKPE010000019.1, read on the forward strand.
TTGACGGAATATCCTGAATTTGCCATCGATAACTTAAAAATCAGATATTCCTATAGTTCAAGTAATTATCAGGCTGGTACTTGTATGTCAGGAAATTTTATTCATTTGGATTGTATTTCAAAGCTGTCTGATTCATCATCAATATGTAAAGCAAATTTTGACTATTCAATAGACAGTCCTATATATTTTAATGACACCATAGCTGTTACAGTTCATTTTCTTAATAAATCACAAGGTGAAAATATTATTTGTATATGGAATTTTGGAGATAGCATTTCTTCGGTCGAAAAGAATCCTTCTCATACATATTATTTGAGCCATGAACAAGCTGAATTTACAGTTACCTTCGCAATTTCTGATGATATAAATAATCGTGATGTTATTAGCAAGTCCATTTCTTTCGATTATAATTCTAAAAAATGTAAAGCAGATTTTAATTATACAATAATGAGCTACACAATACCAAATTCCAAAGGTGTAGATTCAATATCATTATATTTCTTTACTGACAATTCAAAGGGTAATATCAATAATTGGATTTGGAAATTTGGAGACGGTACATCATGGAACACGCAAAATACTTCCCACGTTTACAATTTCAAATTTGGCGATACTGCCTGGGTAACACATATAATTAGTGGCCCAGATTGTACAGACTCAATAGTTAAACCAGTGGTTAAAATATGGTACAATCCTCCAGTATGTAAAGCAGTTATTAATTATACGTGGTTAACTTACATAAGCAGCACCCAATTTGGTTTTCAATTTATAGATAGCTCTTCAGGAAATCCAAATGAATGGCATTGGGATTTTGGCGATGGAACTATATCTACAGAACAAAATCCTATACATAAGTTTATTAACGTTAAGTTTGGAGATAGCACATGGGTAAGTTTAAGGATCGGTTCAGCAAATGGTTGTGTTGACAGTATTAGGGAATTAATAATATTTTATCAGAATCCTCCTTTAAATTGTAAAGCCGATTTTGACTATAAAATTGAATATACGCCATGCACAAATCCGGAGTTATGCGGAACCGGGGTAAGACCCTTTGTGATATTTACAGATAAATCAAAGGGATCAAATGGTGACATCATTAATTGGGAGTGGTACTTTGGTGACGGCACCTACAATAACATACAAAATCCTACCCATCTTTACGACTTAAAATATGGCGACACAGCCTGGGTAAGTCTTACAAGCTCTACTTCCGATTGTTCAGATAATATTACTAAACCTGTAATAATAAATTCAAAACCGGTAAAATGTAAAGCCAATTTTATATTCAATAACGATAGTACTGGGGACATTTATAGCTATCGTTTCTACGACAGATCGCAAGGCAATATATTTAGTTGGTATTGGGTATTTCCTGATGGAACAACTTCCACTGAACAAAACCCAACACATATATGCAGCTTTTTAATGGATACTGCTTCCTGGGTTTGTCTGACAGTTTACGGAGCTGATAGTTGCGTTGATACTTACTGCGCACAACTTAATATAGCGCCACATGGATTGCAGATTGCAGGAAAAGTATATACTGGTCATAATCCATTAGAAAGTGGTATTGTAATTGCTTATAAAAAAGAAAACAGGATATATTTGCCGGCTGGAGTTGCAATAATTAAAAGTGAAGGTAATTATCAAATTGAAAGATTACCAATAGGGCAATATATAATATATGCTATTCCTAATTCCACTTTAACTTCAAATTATTTCCCAACGTATTTTGTTGATAATTTGAGTTGGAAAAAAGCTGATGTTATAAGTCTCTCAAGTAATATATACGGGATAAATATTGATCTGGTAAAATCTTATAATATTTCAGGTGGTATATGTAGAATTTCAGGATCGATATTCTTTAGTAATGATAGTTCAAATTCAGTTTTAAAAAGCAGTTTAAGTATAATGAATATCCCAGTAATGCTTGCATCATTTGATGGTTCTGAATTGATCAGCACGCTTGCAGGAAATGACGGTAGTTTTGAATTTGACAATTTATATTACGGGAATTATATTGTATATCCTGAAATACCGAGTGTGGAAAACGTTGTGCCATATTCTGTAAATTTGACCTCTACTCAGCCTAATGTAGATAATATTCAATTTATAGTTAAAAATAATGAAATTATAACTAATGCTCCGGGCAGAGTGGAAGATCAGGAGAAAATTGAATTTAGTTATTTGCCGCAATATGGTGTATTAAAATTAAAGACTTATCTTAAAGTAAATACAAATTTGCAGCTTCTGATAACTAATTCATTGGGACAAATTATACAAATTGAGAAATTTTATTTAAATGCAAATTCTAATGAACTAAGTATCGGAGTTCAAGATTTACCCAGCGGGATCTATATTTTAAGAGCAAATACAGAAAAGAATCAATTCAAATCATTTAAGTTTATTAAATAAAAATACGCTTATCATAGAACAAACCTCATGATATATTCATGGGGTTTGTTTTTTTATATTAAGGTAATTATCTAATATTAAAGAAAAAATAATAAACCAATATTAGTTATAATGATAATCGAAAATAAAAGAATTAAATATTTCCAGTTTTTTCTTCCCGAGAAAAAACATGCATAACACATTTTTGCGAGATTATTGCTTATTATTGCTTGAAATGTAGCTAAAGAAATCAAATGGATCGATAATCCATATTTAACCTGGAATATATTTAGAAGAAAAGGATCAATATCGGCAAATCCCACGATATAAGACAATGCACTAAGTCCATTATTGCCATATTGCCTGATAGCAAATTGTGTTAGAAAAGTAAATAGTACAAAAATTATTGTAAAAATTAATGCTACTTTAAATTCCAGAGGATTGCGATCGCTGCTGAGTAAAACGTTTTCTTTTTTAGTTTCTTTTCTTGATCTGAATAGTACAACTAAAGCTGTAACCAATGAAATTAAAATTAAAATTAAAAATGCTAAAGCAGATTTTTTGAAAAGATCTTTATTGAAAATTATTACCAAAATCATTACCCGAATATACATCATAGCTGTTGCTAAGATGATTGCAGCAGTATATTGAGATTTTCCATTCTCCTGTTCTTTTAGTTTTTTAGACAAAACTACAGTAGTTGCTGTACTGGAGTACAATCCTCCCAAAATTCCAGATAATATAATACCAGCGTCTTTAAAAACAAATTTCTTTAACAAATAACTTACATAAGAAATGGATGATATAACTACTACGGCCAACCAAACTTTGTAGGGAGTTATAGGTAAACCGGGTATTACAGATTGATCTGGAACAATTGGCAGAATAAGTCCGGCCATAATTATAAATTTCGCAAGAGTTACCAGTTCATGTCTGTCGAATTTTTCGGTAACACTGGAAAAAGTTTCTTTTGATTCTGTAAAAACTATAACAGTAACAACAACCAAAAGGAACAACCAAAATGGTTGCGTAAGAAGTAACAGAGGTATGCAGTAGGTAAGAAGGGCAATAATAACTGTTGTCACTCCGAAATCGTTGTAATTCTTAATCTTGAAAATATAATTGACCGCTAAGAGAGTTGTTATTGCAAAACCACCTTCCATAAATAATCTCTTGTAAACAGGATCTGCAATTAACAGAATATAACCTAGAATTCCGATGAAAGTAAAAGTACGGTCAGTACCAAAAAGTTTATGTTCATCTGTAGATTGATGTAATTTACGCTGTGATAAACCTATGATTAATGAAAAAACAGTAACTATAATAAAGTTGATAAACTCTTTCGGAATGCTTCCAAGAAAATCATGAAAGTTATAATTCATAAGAAAGTGTTTAGGGAATAAGGTAATCTGAATTTAAACCTAAATCGGATCAAAAATTCTTATTCAAAATTACAGTTTCATTTTCTGTTTTAATAAATCAATCAGCCGTTCATAGCTGCCTTTATTTCATCCCATCCCTTATCACTAATTTTTGCTCCAATAGTTTCAACAACTTTTCCAGCTGTTACAGAGCCAAATTTAACACACTTGTCAAGAGTCCAACCATTTGTTAAACCATAAAGAAAGCCGGAAGCATAAAGATCGCCAGCTCCAGTGGTATCTATGGCATTAGCTTTAACTGCAGTTGCACGAGCAAGTTCATTTCCTCGCTTAACAGCAGAACCTTTTGCGCCAAATTTAACAACAACAATCTCACACAACCTGGCAATTGCTCTAAGAGCCCATTCTGGTTCCAAACCTGTCAGAGATTTAGCTTCTTCTTCATTTGCAAAAACAATATCAACATATTCCTTAATTATTTTTTGTAGAAAATCCTTATTAGAATCAACTACATTATAACTGGCCAAATCAATTGATATGCGTAAACCTTTACTTTTTGCCAAACTCAATGCACGTTCAATAAGCTCATGATTGAGTACCAAATAGCCTTCCAGATGCAGTAAATCAAATCCTTCAAATTGCTCGGGTTGTAAATCATTTGCAGTAAGTTCAACCGCCGCCCCAAGATAAGTCGCAAAAGTGCGTTCAGAATCCGGGCTAATGAAAGTAAATGCACGACCAGTTTCATTGTTGCCATAAAATAATATGGGCGATATATTATTTTTTTTAAGGTCATCGGAAAAAATCTTGCCAAAATCATCGTTGCCTATTTTGCCAATATATGAAGTTTGCATTCCAAGCCTTGCAAGGCCATGAATTGTATTAGACGCTGAACCTCCTGATGCAAGTTGTGGCTTTATACTATTTGTAACAATAGTGAGCAGCTTTATAAAATCTTTCTCAACCAGTTGCATTGAACCTTTTGGAATATTATATTCATCCAGAAAATGGTCACTGTCTAATTTAATTAAAACGTCAACCAGAGCATTACCTATACCAATTATCCGTTTCATCTGAATATTTTTTTAAAATTTCCTTATTGTTCAAACTTACATGAATTTTACTAAAAACTCAAACACTCAATAAAAAAGATTGCTATATATTTTTAAAAACTTAAATTTGAATATGCATATTTAGGTTATTTCTTATTGATTAATTTATTTTTCATACTCCATGACTGTTCCTTTTTTTATTCTGGGTTTCATTGCTTTTCTATTATTATCATATTGGGGAATCCCTTTTGTTTCCATTAAAGAGAAAGGTTATTTGCAACCCGATCTAAAATTACTTTCTGAAAAAGTTCGTCCTATAGAATTGACAGGTAATAATAAAATTGGAGTTCTGTTAATCCATGGATTTGAAGGTAGTCCTTTTGAAATGAAAGAATTGGGAAATTATTTTTACAGTCTTGGATACTCGGTTAGTATTCCTTTGCTTCCAGGTCATGGCACTTCAATTGAGGATCTGATTAAAACTGATTTCAATAACTGGTATTTTCATGTAGAAAAAGAATATTTTAAACTTAAAGTAAGTTGCCATAGGATTTATGTTACAGGAATTTCAATGGGAGGACTGCTTGCACTAAAGTTAGCTGAAAATTACCCGGTAGATGCACTTATTACTATTTCGTCACCTGTATTTTTCAACAGGTTATACAATGGAAAATGGGTAATGACAGATTTTCGAATGTTTTTTTCCGGATTGCTTTCATTATTCATCAAAAAAGCTAATATCCACAGAAAAAGCAATAATGACATTTGTCCGTGGGAAGGATATGAAAATTACCTGGCGATTAATTGTGTTCATTCAATTAAAAGAAATATCCCTCTGGTTCGTAAAAATCTTTATAAAATAAACAATCCAGTTTGTCTGATTCATGCCATAAACGATTTCACGATACCCATAGAAAATTCATATTACATTTACCAGGCTGTAAGTTCTGAGGAAAAGAGAGAATTCTCTTTTTATATTCCAAATGAACTCTCCACCAACCATGTTCTCACAACACATACTATCGTGAAAAACCGGGTATTCACTTATATTCTTCAATTTATTAAAGATTGTGAAAGTAATTTTCAATTAAATCCAAAAAAATTTCTCAGCACTAAAGGCTATTTGAAATACTTTTTTAATATAATTGGAAAAAGAATAAAAAGATATTTTTAGCAGGTTTGGTATTATTTGATAAAAATATATTTACAGAATTCTCTAATTTAGTATTCAAAAAAAAATAATCAATTATGGATATTTCAATTCGTGATAAATTCAAGACGCTTTGGGTAAAATACTTTGGGAAAGCAGAATTACCAATTACATTTTATTATGGAAATGATGATGGCACTGCAAAAATTGCTAAACCTGCAAAGGGAAGAAGTTGCCTGATTTGCGAATTAGCTAAAGTTCGAAAAGGACAGTCCTTATTATTTGGCGATACTGAAATAAAATGTGGCGGAGGCAAACGTTACACGGGTTTTACAGATAAGTTGCGCCCTAATTTTGAATATTTTCTTTCGTGCGGTATACCAGAAAAAATGGAAGGCGAAAGGTACATAAGAACACCCGAAATGGTTGTGGAAACTTTAAAGAACATGAAGATTAGTCCGGCTGCCGGAAAGTACATGATATTCAAACGCTGGGACAAACTTGAAGAAAAGGATAATCCTGATGTGGTAATTTTCTTTGCCCGTGGTGAAGTACTATCCGGTTTATTCACTCTTGCAATTTTTAACCAGGTTGAACCCAACGGAGTAATATGTCCATTTTGTGCCGGTTGCGGAAGCATAATCCACTATCCAAGATTAGAACAGCAGTCTGACAGGCCAAGAGCGGTGCTGGGTATGTTCGATCCTTCGGCCCGTCCATGTGTGCCTGTTGACTGGCTTTCTTTTGCAGTACCTATGAAAAAGTTTGTGAAAATGATAGATTATATGGAAGAAAGTTTTCTGATTACGCCAACTTGGAAAAAAGTGATGGCAAAAATCAAAAACAAATAGAAGATTGTCTACCAATAAAAAAAATCCAAGTCAGAGACTTGAACTATCTTGAGGAGACAATTAAAAGATAACAAAGCTTATTTTATTCTAATTTCAACTCTTCTGTTTAATGCCCTGCCTTTTTCAATTCCGTTATCAGCAACAGAATTATTTTTACCAAATCCTTTCCATTTAATTCTTTTCAAAGTTATTGAATGAGATACAAAATAATCTGCCACAACTTTTGATCTTCTTTCTGAAAGTTTCTGGTTATAGATGTCGGTTCCTATGCTATCTGCATAACCTGAAATATCAGTCAGCACAGAAGGATTTAATTGTTCTAGCCTGACAATACTATCCAATTTATCCGTATAAATAGGTTTTAAAGTAGCGTCATTAAAATCAAAATAAATTATGAAAAGTTTTTCTTGAAATTTAGTTTCAGTATTATTAGCTGGTAAATTCTTAATTTTTCCTAAAGGAATTACATAAATATCATCAAACAAATAATAGCTGCAATTTAGGCTGCCTGGTTTTTCAGTATCAACAACACGGGTATCTTCATCAGACTGAAAATTGCCAAGTATAATATAACTTTCACCACCAACAGCTTTATAAATTCTGCCAATATCTCTCCATTTATACTTTTCTGTAATTGCTTCGTTATTTTTATTAAGTAATTGTGGCTTAAATGGCAAATGATAAATGCTGTTATTTATATCTACCAATGTATCGGACAAATAAAGTCCAATGCCATTTATAGCATAACGTGAAGCTCCAGCCAGGGAAGTTGAAAATCCTAAATAATAATATCCATCTTTTTTAAGCTTCTCTTTTAGTTTTGCTTCGATATATTCTCTTTTTTCTTCAAGATTTTGATTTGAGTTAATGTACATTCCCGGAATTAAACCCGTATAGCCAAAGCCGGTCCTTGCATATAAATTTCCTACCCAATTACCAGGAACTCCGGATTTGTCACTGCAAACATTGAAATAATCAGGAGTACCAAGTGTAGCCATCATCCAGCTGTCTACAAAATATGATTTAGGAATTACAGAACATCCTTCAGGACAAACAGAATAATTTTCAAAACTATAATTAGGAACAAGGTTCAGATTGGTATCGCTTTTTAGTAATTCGATTTGATGATGAAACGAAGAATCTAAAATATTCTGGGCCCAAATAGAAATCCATAAAAATGAAAAAAAACAACAAATTTGAAATTTGATTAAATTCCTATTTCTAGATAAAAAATATTTCCAAGATATCTTTGCAAAACTATTTAACATTTACTGCAAGTCCTCCACTGACTTTTACATTTAAAAATGCGTATCCGGGTTCAAATGAGATGTCCTGAATATCGAAATCGTTTATATCTGCTTTTATATTAATCCGGTTATTAAAAGGCAAAGAAGAAACACTTTTTTGCAGTTGTGTTCGCATATCATCAATATTCTTACCTAAATCAAATACTATTTTTTTCTGGATGGATTTGATAAAAAAGCTGTTGATTAACCAATCTGCTTTATTAGCCAATATATTATTGGTTTTTGCGTCAAATTTCAGATGCTCAACTTTAAGACATCTCGTAGAATCAGTATATAAAGGATCAGCAAGTATATACACGTCTCCCTTGATTTTTTTCGATTCAATATTCAATTTAATAATCAATGTCTTGTTTGAACCGATTAAATCTACATCCCGAACCAAAACATCTCTATTTAATTTAGGTATAGTAAAGGTTTTTCCAGCAATTTCCTGTTTCAAAACTTTTTTTACTTCATTAAGATCTATCGCCACGGGAATATTTATTTCAAACTTGTTATCTTTTGCCTGGATGTTCTGAACTCCCGGGAGTAAACCAGGATCAACAGGTTCAGGTTTATTGCCCACGATAGTTTTGATTTTCGTTTTTAAACCCAGAGTAAGCAATATATTATTGTAATCAATTGAAACAGGCGGAGCAAAGTTAAATTCCGTTGGCTGAAATACTGCCCATATATTTATCGGACTATTTAATACCTGAATGGGTTGGGTTAGCTGTTTCCAATAATTTTCAGCTTCAACTTTCAAATTATATGTCTTATTAATTTTATCATCAATCAAAGAATTAATTTGGGGAAGCATCTTTTTTAGCTTTTCCCTTGTAAGAGAAGCAAAGCAAATTGATATTCCAATAATATTAATACAAGGAGCCTTATCGACAATAAAGTCCGCGCTGGTTTGCGTTTTAATATTCCATTGATTGTCAATGGCAATTTTTGTAGAAGTGATAATTGTAAGGTCTGCATCAAAATCCTGGCTTTTTTCAATTCTCGGGCAAATGCCGCAAGCTTTGGCCGAAAAAGATGCTTTCCCCTGCACGTGAATAGGTATAGATGTATTAATATTGCCGTTTGTAGTTGTAATAGATATCCTTCCCCTGCGTTCAACATCAAGATCAATTTTTACATTAGAACCAACGTCAATGCTATCCTGCTTATAAAGTTGTTGAGGAACATCAGAGTTGGCATCAGTGCTTAAATTGTACAGGTTTAACTGGACAGGTATATTCATATACGATTCAGCTACAGGCGTCTCTATCTTTTCAGAACTTATATCAGGACGTTCTGTTTTTAAAGTTGTTCCACACGATACCAAAAACAAAACTAAGCTTAATAAAGAATAAGATTTCATGTTATGTTTTATCATTAAATAAAAAAATAATATTTATGCTTAACTCGAGAAATAATAAACGCTGATTAATCTTCATTGTTATGATTTTGAAATATTAAAAAGGGTTCACACAAAATTAATCTTTAAAAACAAATAAACTTTTATTGTATCCATTCTTATTCATGAATAAATAAACAGTTTAAGTATTATAGGATATCTAATAATATTACGATGAACAATATTCATAACCGTTATAAAATATTATATAAATGTTAATAACCTCAAAATAGCGGTTAATAACTAAGGAATTCATTTTATATATTTTAGTTCCTGAAAGTTTTTACTTTACATTAAATAATTTTGAAAGGAACAGTTAGTTAAAATTAATTTTGAAATTATGTTTTCAAAACTTATAGAAGCATCAAAGCGGCAAGTACAAAAAGGGGCATACCAACTTAAATTTAATGAACGAAATGAGACAGTATGTGTTCTCAACAGAAGAAACGGTAAATTAAGTTACGTTGTGTCAGGAGAAAATGATGAGATGCTTGTCGCCACTGTTGTTTATTTTGGTATACGTCATCGCTAGTACAAAATAAAATCTTGTCGGTTCTGTTTAATAAACTGACAAAATCTTTACATTGGAAACCCTATCAACCTGATTTGAAGGTACTGGAAAAAATTCATGTGATTGAAAAGTCACATGAATTTTTATTTTTATAGAAATTAAAGATTCCTTGAGCCGTTGGAATTAATTACATCCAACCCTTTAATAGAAGAAATAATTGGAATTGTATCAATATTTACTGCACCGAGTTTAGCAAGTTCATAACGTATTTTTGCCAATGGTAAATTCTTATCATCTTTTGCAACCTGGATGCTGATTTCAGTAAAAATTTTACCTGCATTCATTGTAGGCTCGTCTGCAAAAAGTTTATTTTCGGACAAATACTGCTCAATTTTTTTTAATCCGGAATTGGGTATGTTAAAAACAACCATTACTTTATTTTCAGCATTTACAGTCCCATTTAAGTTCAAAAGAAACATATCGAGCAATTCTTTTTTAACTTTATTCTTTTTTAATTCCGGGTTGATCCAGATACTTGTTTCCGATTCCATTATGGTATCGATAATTTTAAGCCCATAATTTTTAAGTGCACTACCGGACTGTGTGATTTCAATACCTATGTCAGCTCCATCATTTTTTACTTTCGCCTCAGTTTTTCCCCAGGTTTCATATATAACTATACCTTTTTTTATTTTGGCAGGTGATTTGTATTTTTGAACACTGAATAAAGAATAACTTTCAAATAATCCTATATTTTTCAATTTCGTTTGCAACCAATCCAGCGCAATATAAGGCATTTCAGCTACTACTGTGATAATGTCTTTGTCATTAGAAATTAATTTAAGATATTCTTCTGCAGTTTTCGATTCAAATTCATTCTTAATTATTCCAACAATTTTAACATTCCCACGGTTCAGGGAAAGAACATTTTCAAGTCGTATGTTTGTATTGTATTCAGTTTTAAATTCAAGAATTCTTTCTTTAATCCAATCATTGCCAGCTATTGCTACATCTAATTCATTAATTCCAAGTTGAGAGCCAAATTCCTGCGGACGACCATCCCATCCAAATAAATAATTCATCGTACTAAACTTGCTTGGGCCACCTGTTTCATAACCTGATGTTCTAAATCCAGAATTTTCCAATAACGAAATCAAGTTGCCTCCCCGTTTAGGATCAGCCAGAGAACCTGATGGCATACCTATTTTTAAAACGTCTGAATTCATTTTGCAAAATTATTTTTCAATTATTTCTAAACTATTGTTACCTGTTAATTTCCTATAATAGCAGGATGTATAAGGATTACCATTCTCCTTCTTAGCATGGCATGCACCTTTTCCTATAGGAGTAACAAAATATAATAAAGAATTCTGTTCGCAATTTACACGTATTTCTTCAACTTTAAGCATGTCTCCTGATGTTAATCCTTTTTTCCACAATTCTTTTCTGGTCCTGCTGTAGTAAGTTGCAAAGCCACTTTTTAATGTTTCTTCAAAAGCTTCCTTATTGACAAAAGATAATATTAAAACATCTTTAGTTTTGAAATCTTGGGTAACTACAGGTATCAAATTGTTGCCATCATCACCAAAATTTAACATTAAATCTTTGCTATATTCTTTGCTCATAAAACTCAATTTTTATAAATGTTCCGTATTAAAATTAATCAGTTTTCCGCTATGGTTTTCGGATTATGCATTACTCAATTAATATTATCAATGTCTTTTATTTAAAATCAATTTTCAAAGGCCAAACTTTGACAAGCTCAGTATGACCAAGGTGCCAAAATTAATTAAAAAGCACGAACTTTTTATTAATTAGGTATAATCCTTACTAATTCTACTTTGACACATTTCAAAATCAACCAGTTTTTACACTTAATCCCTAAAGGGAACTGGTTGATTTTTCGGCTTTCTCCCTTTAGGGTTTGGGGTAAAAAAAGCTGAAAAAACTAAGAAAAACCTAATCTGTCAAAGTAGAACTAATATCGCAGAATTTGAAATTTTGCTAATGTATATTTAATAAATACGAGTCTGTCAATAAAGTTAAAATTTCTCGCAAAGCATGCTAAGATTTAGTAAAGAAACTTACATCTAAAGTACTTTGCGTTCTCTTCGTTATTCTTTGCCGACCTTAACGTGAAAATATTATTAACTTATATACAGACAATAATTAAATCAGGATATGAATACTTTTTTTTCTATATTTAGTCGCAATATTTAACACAAATGGAGCAAATAGATATTTCATTAGTCAAAGATGAAGAACGCAAATCAGTCGCTGAGATGCTTGCTCAATCCGAACCATGGATTACTCTATGCACTACAATGTCACAATGTCTCAAAACTTGCAATGATTTGGAATATATCATATTTGTAGCGCATTTGAAATCAATTCTGGTTGGAGCAATAATTCTTCATCACCGTGGTGTTGCAAGTTCTCCTTATGTCAAATCCATCATAGTGGCTAACGGATATCGCAGTCATGGTATTGGAGCAAATCTTATGAAATATGCAGAAAATTATTTCAGAAAAGAATCAAAACATATGTTCTTATGTGTTTCATCATTCAACAAAGAAGCACAATTATTTTATAATCGGATTGGTTACAACAAGGTTGGTGAATTTAAAGATTACATAATAGAAGGTGAATCAGAAATTCTAATGCATAAAAGATTGCGATGAGAAACAATCAAGTGCCCTGGTCAATTGTCATCATGCTCTGTGCAACTGCCACTGCCAGCTATATATGCCGAGTGAATATCTCAACAGCAGGTCCATTGCTGATGAAAGAATTTAAACTTTCTCAGCCTGCAATGGGAAGAATTTTCAGCGCGTTAATATTAGGTTATGCCTTATTCCAGGCTCCTGCCGGAGCACTAGCTGACCGTTGGGGTGCACGAAAAGTGCTTATGTTTGTTTCCTGGCTTTGGGTAGCCATAACAGTAATTCAAATATTCATTAATTGGGGACCATTTCAAACATCTACAACAATTGCATTATTATCGTTTATGACAATCCGCTTTCTATTAGGAATTCGATAAACTCATTATAATTTTTTTCACTTTGGTCTCTTTTAAAATCAAAAATTAAATCCTCAATAATATCACATAACACATCCAGTTCATCGTCATCACAATCCTGTAAGAAGGACATTGTTTCAGTCATATTGTTACCTAAACGAATCCAGATTTAGGCAGTATATTCAGCATGTCTTTCACTTGTAAAATGCATCTCACACCTTTTTTGCATGTACCATTTTACAAGCTCAGTGTCAAGAGGCAATTCGTGCTTTTTTTCTTCTTCAAATATTATGAGGTTTTCTAACAAAAGTACAAAATTGGTGCGGTATGTAACTATATTAGCTACATATTGGAATTTTTATCGATACCTTTCGTCCTTTTACTATAGGAACCTATTATTAGAGATGGTTACAGGATTAGCGTGAGTTTTGTTAGAACTGCTGGCGATACTCCTTACAAAACAATAATAAATAACTGTTGTATATAAAAAAATAATTTATTTTATTTGTAAGGATGATTAAATCATCAATTTTTAAATTTAAGAAAATGAAAAAAATATTAATAATATTAATTCTGCCATTCATGTTAACCGGTTGCAATAAGGATACTTTACCAGATGCAACTGACACTGGTGCAGGTACCTGTGGCATGTTGGTGAATGGGAAAGTTTGGGAATCGCACAAAATGGGATCGTTTTTTCAGATTTCTGGTTTAGGAGCTATAATCATTCATATTAAAAAAGAGTCCACTTTTTTGATTAGTGGTTTTTCAGGTAATGAAACATTAACAATGTTTTTTACAGTTAATAATATTGGAAAATATCATTTTGATAATTCATTTAAACAACAACCGGATTCTTTAAGTTCCAATACTTCCTTTGTAATAGATACTATTTCCTATCAATTGACAGATACCCTGCAATCCGAAATTGAAATTACACGTTATGACACAGTTGTTAATATTATTTCAGGCACATTTTCAATGAATTTATTTAATTTCAAAGGGCAAGAATTAAGAATTACAGAAGGCAGATTCGATTTACGTTATAATCCATAATATCAAAAATATGAAAACTTTAAAATTAATTTTAGTTATTTTTCTATTTATGGTAATTGATTGTTATAGTCAACCTTTTAACGTTACTGCATCAATAGCTTATAATGGAACAACAGCTTCCGGACAATACATCATTTATAGGGATCAAAATACTTACAATATAACTATTAGCAATCTTAGGAAACCATTGATATTTATTCCTGGATTTGATCCTAATGGACAATATGCCATTGATCCTTCCGGCCAATACAGTAAATGTGACGGAACAGGTAAATCAGATTTATATAGCCTGATAAACAGTGGAACTTATGATGGAAATACAAGCCTGGCATCCAGGCTTCACAGCCAGGGATATGATATAGTGGTTTTAAAATTCGATAATGCAGGCGATTACATACAAAGAAATGCCTTTTTATTGGTTGAATTAATAAATGAAATCAATGCAAATAAGCCAAGTACAAGTGGGCCATTGGTTATTATGGGATATAGCATGGGTGGCTTGGTTGCCCGGTACGCGCTTGCTTATATGGAAGCAAACGGAATGAACCACCAAACCAGGTTATATGTATCGTACGATTCGCCTCATAAAGGTGCCCATGTTCCCGTTGGCATACAGGCGTTTGGATTAACTTTTAATGGCGATTATTATAAATTATTATACCCTCAACTGGCGAGTGCATTAAATATGTTTATGGCCCCTGCTGCCATGCAAATGTTAAGGTATCGCCTTACAAATATTCAAAATGAGAAAAATGATACAGGCATGATACCGTTAAGCACAACGTATATTAGTTTTATGACAGAATTGAACGGGTTGAACAGTTGTGGAGGGTTCCCTAAAAATTGCAGGAACATAGCTGTATCGTTAGGAAGCTGGAACGGTATTCCACAACGATCAAATCTCGATTTGGACAATGACGGTATTAACGATTATCAATACCCCTCGTTCCCTTATGCCTATATTAATTTTTCTAAGGGAGACAATGGCAGTCCAACATCAATATGGCAGTTAAATACATGTGATATTGTAGCTAATGTTTCATTTCAGGTTATAATCAGTACTATGTGGTCAAATAATTATCCATATTCTTCACAAAGAAGCTCATATGCAAATTTGGGAAATTATGGTTCAGACACATATTTATATTATCAGAATCCCACCAGTCCGATAGCAAATGAGTTTCCCGGAGGTTTATTTACCTGTATTTGGTATTACCAGAACTATGAACCTACAGATTTTGCACCTGGTTCATTTGTCCCTGCTTACGATCAGATGGTAAATGCTCTTAGTTCGCAAATTAATTGTAGTTTCGATTATGCAAGCAATGCAACATTTATCCCAACAGTAAGCGCTTTATGTTTTGATACTAACAATTTATTTTACGATATAGGTGATGATCCTAATATGCTCGACAAAACGCCGTTTGATGCAATTTATGGCTTAACAGGAGATAATACTGGTCATTTAGGAGATAATTATTATGTCTCAGCTAATATGCCTTGTGAATCATGTATCTCCACAGACCCGGGATTAGTAAATTGGCTTGTTGACCAAATAACCAATAATTATATAAAAGGTTGCGCAAAAAGAAGTACCGCTTTAAGTGGTGACGTTACAAGTGGAAGTAATGTTTTGATTTCGCAAACAAATAATATTGTTACTACAAATTACACAATAGAAACAGGCGCCAATGTTCAACTTAAGGCAGCAACCGGTATTACCTTGCAATCAGGAATCACATTTAAAGTTGGCAGTCCATTTAGTATGACTATATTACCCTGCTCTTCAAAAAGTTGTTATATGACAATCTCTAACCCGTATTAAATACTAAAAAAAGCATAATACAGGTAAAGCGCAATTGTGCCGAAAAACCTTTCATTTAACCATAAATAAAACAATATATTAAAAGATAATTTTAAAAAATAAAAACATAGCACTATGAAAAAGATTCTTTTTATTTTGGCAATAATGGTAATTTTCTTTAGCGTAGCTAAGGCTCAACTTTCCATGAATTCTTCTGGTCTTATTGGTATAGGTAGTTCTGCAACAAATTCAGCTTCCAGTTTAGCCATAAACACAAATGGTTCTGGCAATAATGCTGTATCAATAGTACCATTAGCAACTCAAAATGTTGGAATAAGTTATAGTAATAGCAGTGTGCATCTATCGACCGTCTTTGGAATAGTAAGTTCTCAAGACAATACGGGATACAGTAATATTCTACGCTCAGTTTATAGCGTTGCATGTAGTTCAACTGCACAAAGTTGTGGACAGGCTTATGCAATACATGGAATAGCCGGGAATAACACAAATGGTTATAATATAGGAATATATGGTCAGTTACAGGGTTCTAATAACGGTGCTGCTGTTTATGGTCAAGCTGGTACAGCTTCAGCATTCCCATTAGATAATATGTATGCCGGCTATTTTTATGGCAATGTAAAAATTACTGGATCAATCTGGGCCCAGAGTGGCACTATAACAGGTTCTGATCAAAAATTAAAAAAGAATATTGTAGTCCTTGATTCCACTGATAAAATTTTTAATCTTAAGCCTGTAAAATATTATCTGAAAAGCCCTCGTGAATTAGCAAGTACTGTTTCGAAATCAGATACATCAAAAACACCAGTTTCATTTTTACCCGATCCAGATTATACAAAAAAATTACATTATGGCTTTTTGGCTCAAGATATGCAACAGGTTTGCCCTGATTTAGTCTATACAAGTGGTGATGGTACTCTTGGCATTGACTATCAAGGCTTAATACCATTAATTATAGATCAATTAAAGAAAATGAAGCAATCTTTACAAGATAAAGATGCACGAATTGATTCACTTGAGCAAAGGTTAAATAATTGTTGTGGTTCATCAAGCCTAAAAAGTGCAAAGGCCACCTCGATGAATGACACAGCAATTATTTCCAAAAGCAATTCCAGTGTATTCCTAAATGGTACCGCTACCCTCAGTCAAAACGCTCCTAATCCGTTCAGTAAAAGCACGAATATTGGTTATTATTTGCCAGAATCTGTTCAAAATGCTACATTATATATTTATAACATGAACGGTGTTCAAATCAAATCCATCCCAGTAACATCAAAAGGGAACGGAAACATAACTATTAACGGGTACGAACTTGGCCCCGGCATGTATTTATATACTCTCATTGCCGATGGTCAGGAAGTGGCCACCAAACGAATGATTTTAACCCAATAAAAAGGATAAAATACATAGCTTAAGGAAGGGTATAATTGGTTGAGAAATTTACAAAAAGTACACCCCAGCTTCTTTGCGCACTGGTGTTATGGTTTTAAACAATGAATTAAAATGACAAGAGCCGTATAACAGGAGACTGTCACGTACGGTTTTGTAAGAGGCTTTGGTTGAAGTGTTATTGCCTATTTGATTTTTATAGGAAATATTGCCAACACCCCATTTAGATTTTGGTTTTTTTCTTTTTAATTTTCTCCCAATGGATTTTAATTAAATTTGCCGGATCTGACTTGCCTTCAACTCGAACTAATTCAAACAAAGAAGGATATTTCTGATTAATAAGAATGATGTAGCGTTTTAAAGTAGAACTAATTGGTTTATTTCCATGACCGATTTCAACATTAATTCTTGCATCTATAATATAATCAAATCTTTCAGAGTATAATTTATCGAGCAAACTATCTGGATAAACCACCAAACTTTCTTTTAATTTAGCCAGAATCTTTAAAGTATCAAAACTACATGTATGCAATAGCTTAAATTGATAAACTTTTGAAAGCAAATTATCTTTATTCGTAGAATCCAAAAGAATTATTCCCAATTTGCAGGTAGGTTTCAATATTATAGCCCAAAGATTTTGTTTGAAAATAAGTTGATTTTCAATTGAAAGTTTTGAATTGATTTCATCCAATCTGACCAATAAAATTGAAGACATTTTTTTTGCTACATTAAGAAACGAATCAAGTTGATAAGCAGGAAACTGATAAATACCTTTAAATTCCCTGCCATTTCCATAAATAAAACTCAAAGAAGGTTTGCGACAGCCTATTACAGCTTCTTTAGGCAGATTTTCTGAACACCATTCACTTAGTTTAAGATAATTCTTATAATCTTTACTAAAACCATAATATTTGTCATTAATGAGATTTTCAGATAGAATTGGTAGATTTTCCTTAATCTTCGTAACTGTATTAATTAGAACCAGGAAAGTCAAAATAATTCCAATAACAAATGGAATAATTTTTATTATTACATTCTTACTGTTAGAAGTAGTCTCATGCAGCCAGGAAAATAGGAATATAAAAATCAATGGAAAATAGATTAAAACTAATCGTCCCTGGTTCCAGAAAACTTGTTGACTTATGAATGTAGCGCATAACGCAATAAAGATGTATATACCAATAAAACCTAAATATTTATCCTTTTTATTATATCTCCATAATGCAATAAGGAAAACAATTACAAATATTACAGTTATGAATATACTAATACTTGAAGATATATCTAATTTAATTCCAAAGTCCGATAATATGTGTCCTGATATATAATTATGTGTATTTATAAAAAATCTATCGATAAAACCTTTAAAATTTTCGGTTCCTATTTCCGGATAATAAGGATTCTTAAGAAACATTGTACTAAATTGGTCCTCAATACCAATTTTTGAAAAACTCCAGAATAAATTTTTATAGATTAAAAAGAGAATTTGGTACACTGCATAAGGAATCACAGCAAATAGCGAAGCAATCCAATTTCTGTAAATTAAAAATAATATAACAGTTGATACTACCATTGAAATTCCTATATTTCTTGTAATTGCCAATAAGAACATAAAAAAACCTAGTATGAACCATTCTTTCCATAATTTTATCAAAGGAATATTTTGATCCAATTTTTCAATTATCTTAAAAACGTAATAAATGCAAATTATTTGAAGTACAAAGTACAATGCTTCACTGTATGTTAGACTGGAATAGATTAGAATATTGGCATTTATACTTAAAAAAACCACCGTTAGCAGTAATATATAAGAAGGTATTTTATTCTTAAAAGTAATAAACAGCCAATATAGATGAAAGGTGATTAAAATAAGTGAGAGAAATTTCAGAAATATGATATTTAAACCAAATAATCTAATAAAAGTACTCAAAAAAATTTGATAAAATGAACCATGCCAGGTTGGAAATGAGAAACCTTTCATGAAATTCCATGCTCCTTCAATATAATCAGAATCGTCTCCACTTTCTGAAATTTTTAAATTGAAAAGCAAACAGGAAATGATAACACATAATATAAGTGCTAAATATAAAATAGGTTTACTATTTTTCTCAAAAAATGAAATATTTTTTTCGGTCATAAATTATGTATTAATAATGGTCGTCAAAGATACAAAATTAGGGATAAAAATATAACTTGCTTTTAACTTAGAAGATGTTTTGGATTTTTCATTTAATTCAACTTAATATCAATTAAAACCGTGATAAATATCATTTTTTTAACTGTACAAAAAGACTCAAAAAAAAGGTAATCAGATACGCACAGAATTTTAATCAATTACAATTTAATTGCTTTTATTTATCCTGTCAAAACGGTGAATACATTAAAAAAATAAAAATAACATGGTTTCTTTAATTTTATCATCGAAAACAAAAAATCGTTGTTATGAAAGTATTTGTTTCATCTGCTGAAAAAGTTGAAATTAATGGAGAAAATGTTTATGCAATAATTGATGGAATGGGCATATTTAAATCAAAGGCAATTAAAATTCTGGCTGAAAACGGAATTGTTGATCCCAAACCCGGTCAATGGTACAGTCAACAAGCCTGGCTAAATGCATTCAAGACCATTACTGAACAAATTGGAGCGTTGACTTTATATGCAGTAGGTCAAAAAATAACTGAAAATGCAAAACTTCCTCATCATATTGACAACATTCATCAAGCCCTTGCTTCAATAGATATAGCTTATCAAACGAATCACAGGAATGGTTTTACAGGAAATTATTTTTATGAAAAAACAGGTGAAAAATCAGCAAGAATTACATGCTCTAATCCATATCCTGATATCTTTGATAAAGGAATTATAACAGCAATGGCAAACAAATTTAACAATGGAGAATTAAATAACCTGAAAATATATATTGACGAATCAATGCCGGTACGTATGAAGGGAGGAGAATCTACCACTTTTATAATTTCCTGGTAAAAGTTTTTCTCTATACTTTTTCTCCCATTCTATTATGAAAGAGATAAAATGGTTTTTCCCATTTGAAATAAAAGAAGGGACAGATAGTATGTCAAAATAACAGTCCTGATAAAAATACTTATTTAGTTTAACCTGTCTTTTCAGTCAATAATTTTGATTCCTTAAGCCTGGTACAAATAAGTATACTCAAGAAAATTAGCCCTATTAAAATCAGCATTGGAAATGACATTGCACCTGAATCCGGTGACCTCAATCTGTCCATTCCAAATATGAATACAACACCTGCGATTTGCCCCATCAGCATTAACATTCCGTTAGATGTTCCTTCAGGTGCCGGTACTGTAATCTCAGCACCATATTGAAATCCAACCGGACCAGCACTTAATAAACAAAATCCTAATAAAAAAGAAGATGCCAATAGCAACCAGTAATTTGTAACATAAGCAATACCTAATAGACCGGGTATTGTACCAATTAAAGCAAAAAAGATAAAAGGAACACGCTTGCGAAGACGATCAGAGAGGGGAGGTATCAGGACAGCACCAACTATACCGCCTACAACCATTATGCCTCCGACAATCCCGGCCTGAATACTTGAAAAATGTCTGGGTTTTATAATGTCTTCTATCCATGTAGTTACTGCATTGAACACACCTAATCCTACAAAGAAAACTAACATCAAAAAAATGAAATTGCGTTGACGAAGACTATTTTTTAAGCCTTCCAACGCTAAAGAACGAATGGCTTGCTCAGGTGGACAAGGAGGTGAAAGAGGGCGCTCTTTAACCAATGCTATAAAAAGTATTGCAGCTACAACCGAAAAAATTCCATATCTTACAAGCATTCCTGGAATACAAAAATTACCCGTTAACCAGGGTGTCAAAGCCAGACCTAATATAATTCCCAGGTATGCTGACAGTGAGCCAAGTCCGGTAGCAGTTGCGCGCTCCCTGATAGGAAACCAATGAGCAGCAACAGTAGTCTGCGCGTTAAGAATAAAGGGTTGTCCTATTGCTATACCTATTTGCGATAAAAGAACCAGGTCATAATTCGTGGCAAAAACGCCTCGCAATAAACCAAAAATTCCTGTTAGTACTGCACCAATTCCCACTGATATATGTATTCCATAAGTATCTATTACCCATGAAGCAGGAATCGCGAACACAATATAAACCAGCATGAAAATAAGAGAAAGAAAACCTATACTCATATCAGATACTTTATAATAGCCAGCAGCAGTACTGGTAATTGCAGCAAATGTAATCCAGAGTAACTGGTTCATAAGTACGATAAACATGAATACCGATAAAACCACCCACCGGTATTTATATACATTGAAGTTATCTTGTTCCATAGTAATTGCTTTTGGTTGATGTAGATAAAACTAAATAAAAATGATGAAAAAAGCAAAACTCGGATTGACTGCAATATTTTGTTCAATTTTCTACAATAAGCTATCAGGTTAACATTAATTATTTTTGCATTGATATTCAAATATTTATTTACTTCCATTAAATAAAAAGTAAAATTTTATCATAGTTTTAGTAATTTTGGCATAGTTTGAATTTGGGTTTAATAAAAAATAAATACATATTTGTAACAATCAAATATAAATTGCGTTTAGTTAGTATTATTTGAAAAGATGAGTTAGAAAACAATTAAATTGATTAATATGTTTAAAAATCTGATTGAAGCTTCGAAACAACAAATTGAAAAGGGGGCTTATCAATTATCTTTTGATGAAAGAAACGAATCAGTTATAGTTCTTAATAAAAAAAATAAAGAAAAAAGTTATGTCGTTATTGGTGACAATGACGAGATGCTTACAGCAACATTAGACTATTTCGGGTTAAGAAAGAAAAAATAATTCATAACCATCTGCTTTTTAAATATATTTTACAAGCTTTTTTTAATATGCTTGAATGATTTTGCTTTGTATTTTATTTAAAGCATAATATTAAAAAATATTCTTGATATAAAAATTTGAGAAAGCTAACAAAATTACAAATAAGTTCTGCCATTACTTAATCACAAAACTCTTCTTCTCTTTTTTACATATTTGCTTAATAACCTTCTTTCCCCAAAGTGCCGAAGGTGGTAATCCTCCACCTGGTGTGAGCCATTGTCCAGCCATGTAAAAGTTTTCTAAATTAGGTAAAGTATTTTTTAACTCTTTGGTAATATTTTTTGATGTCGGTAAAAACCCTTCGTAAGAAGCTTTCCAAACTCCTGTGTAACGAACATCTGAAAGCGGCGTTGCTACATCAATTACTTCTATTTTATCAGATATTCCCGGGAAATGCGATTCCAATATTGTTGTTGTTTCAGCTTTCACCTTTTCTTTTTCAGCTTTGTAATCTTCATCTTTAATATTTTCCCATAATTTCCAGGGACTTTCAAAACGTATAACAATAACATTTTTCCCTTTAGGTGCCATTGTGGGATCAAAAGAATAATTCATTATAGAATATCCTTGTTTTAATTCTGTTGATCCAATTTTCTTATTTTCCGTAATAAAACTTTGAGATGGAAATTCTGATTTGATTTCATCATTTATTCCGAAAGAAACCTGCACAATAGGCGAAAAAAGTTCCCATGAACTGTAAGCTTCATTTATTTGTTTTGAAATATATCTGCCTTCAAGCATGTCAAAAATAGTAGCATGCCCGTCCGCAGCGCTTACAATATAATCTGCTTTACAAGTTGTACTATCTGATAAAACAATACCTGTAGCTGAGTTATTTTCAACTATAATTTTTGACACTTTTTTACCTGATGAAAGTTTGCCTCCTAATGAGAGGTAACGGTTAGTCATTCTTTCAGCCAGCGGCTTCGAGCCTCCAATCAGGTACCCTGCATTCTTCTTGTCAAACCAACCGAGCATCATGATAAAAGCAATTGCTGAAAAATCACGCCCACCAAACATTTTTCCTAAAAAATAAGCCAATTTGGAATTTTTAAAATTTAATTCTTTGAAATAATTATTACAATCCTTCCTTCCATATTTTATGAACAAAGGAATTACCGGGAGCAAACTTAAAAGGAACTTAATCCTTTTACCTAAATCTTTAATGCCTTTCGTGGCTTCCGGGAAATCGAAAGAAGCTCCTTTCCTCATATCATTGCACATTTTCCTAATTGACTTGTCATCTTCAGGAGCAAAGTTTAAAAGGTACTTTTCCCAGCGATTTATATTGGCATAAATTATAAATTCATCACCTTTCTCATCATTCATCTTAAGAAATACATCATGATCAATAATCTTCACCTGGTTATTGATTACATCGAGTTCTTTCCAAATTTCATGAAATCCTCCTTTTGCAGTGCCTACCAACCAGTGCAGGCAGTAGTCAAAACGATAACCTTTCCTGTCCCAGGCAGTACATTGTCCTCCGGGAATTTTATTCATTTCTATTATTTCGGTATCATAACCGTTCATTTGTCCGTAAATGCCGGTAGAAAGACCTGCTACTCCGCCACCGATGATAATTATCTTTTTTGTCATTACAAATTGTAGTTAATTATAAAATATGTTTATTTGGATGAATATTTTATAAAATTAACATCTTACAATATATTATAAAAAACAAAACCGGTAAACAAGGAAAATTAAAAGGTAATAAGGTAAAAACCAGAAGCCAATATGAATAATTTATAATAATAGTTTATTAGATCAGTAACGAATTCTATTGTTACCACTAAGATACATACTCGTTCAAAGAATGCCTTTATAAAAAAGAACACCTTAATAAAAAATTTAATCTCAGAAACTAATTGCTTTGAGGACTTATCATAATTATTATTAAACACAAGCACTGTAAAATATATGTTAAATAAATGCATTTTCAGAAAACATGAATCTTTTTTTCTACTTTTACCCTCGTTAAAACAATTGCCAAATTCCATACTTCATTAAATATTTAAAAAAAAGTGATAATTGCAATAGGGGTTTGTATTGGTTTTTTAGTCTTATATTAGGACTTTTTATTATATAACAGTATCAATTAATTTATGACAAATATTAATTATTATATGTTTTTAAGCTGATGAGATTTTACAAATTGCAATTTTTAAGGATGTTATTTTTGAGTTTTTTCATTTTTAATTTTGTCAAAACATTTTCAAACCCGGATGATAACATAAAAATAACAGGCACATTTAATGAAAGTTTTGTTGACTTTTTAAAAGATATTGGTAAAACCAATAATTTAAACTTTTTCTTTCAGACCAAATGGTTTAATTCTATAATTGTAAATAAAACCTATGAAGATGAATCTCTAACAACAGTTTTAGAGGATTTATTGCACAATTTGCCTTATAAGTTTTATTATATCCAATCGAATGTAATTGTATTTCTGCCAAAAGATGAAGTTTTAAATTTACTTAGTAAATCTTCGTTTCAAACAAATGAAACAGACAATAACATCCAGGTAATTGGGAAACTCGAAGATATTGGAAAAGTTAAAAAGCCTGAAATGCGTGGGACAGTTGTTGATGGGAAAACCGGTGAACCCATTATTGGCGCGACAATTGTGGTGCAAAATACTACTTTGGGAAGCGCTACAGATGTTAAAGGTAAATATGTATTATCATTATCTCCCGGAGTTTACAACCTGGTAATCTCAAGCGTTGGTTTTGAATCTAAAACTTCTACAGTAAAACTTATAGGAAATGGTAATTTAAATTTTGAGCTTTTCGATCAATCCATAAAATTAGATGAAGTAATTGTTTCAGCCCAAAAAGCAGATAAAAATGTTAAAAGTAACCAAATGAGTTTAATCGAACTCGATAAAAAAACATTAAAACAACTCCCTTCGCTTTTTGGAGAAAAAGATGTTATTAAAAGTTTAACAATGATGCCCGGTGTTAGTTCTGTGGGTGAATTCGGGGCCGGTATTAATGTGCGTGGTGGCAGTAGCGATCAAAATTTATTTTTAATGGAAGGAACTCCTATTTTCAACTCATCGCATGTTTTTGGGCTAATATCAGTAGTCAATCCTGACGCAGTAACTAATGTTTCTTTATTTAAAGGTTACATTCCACAAAATTATGGTGAAAGAGTTTCTTCTGTTATGGATATTCAACTGAAAGAAGGAAATTTTAAAAAAGTACATGCAAATGGTGGTATCGGTTTACTTGACAGCCGTTTGATGGTTGAGGGCCCAATTATTGAAGATAAAGCTTCCATAATTATTAGCGCCCGTTCAAGTTATTCCGATTGGTTATTGAAACAAATGCCAGATTTGGACTTGCGAAAAAGTTCTGCAAGATTTTACGATATCAATAGTACTATCAGTGTTATTGCAAATACTAAAAATAAAATTACACTTTTCGGTTACACAAGTAACGACTTTTTCCAATATTCAGACCAATTAAAATATAATTATGCAAACTATCTTGGGAGCCTGACCTGGGATCATAAATTCAACAATGATTTTAATTCAAAAATAGTATTAGCCACCAGTAATTATTCTATTAATAAAGATGCCATAGATGATGTAACAGAAGCAACCACGAAAAACAGGGTTAGTACCGGAATTAAATATAACAGTCTGAAACTCGATTTCAATTATAACCTGTTAGCCTCAAATACAATTAATTTTGGTTCACAAATAATTAATTATTCAAATAACCCTGGAATACAGTCACCGCTTGATTCATCTTCTACTCTTATAAAAAACTTCAAAATGAACATGCTATTGAGTCTGCACTATATTTAGGCGATAAATATGATATATCGGAGAGAATAAGTTTGCAGGCTGGAATCAGGGTTTCGGGGTATGCGTTTCTTGGTCCATAAAGCCAAATATTCAATATCAGCCAGGTATTCCAAAAGACGATACGTCATTGGTACAAAATATACAATAGTGCCATTATAAAAGCATATTATAATTTCGAACCAAGAGCTGCTTTAAAAATATTACTCGCTGAAACAAATTCTTTAAAATTAAGCTACAATCAGAAACGTTCAATATTTAAACCTGGTTTCTTATACCTCTATTCCTTCACCTGATGATGTATGGAAACTAAGCAGTCCTTATTATTTTACCTATAAAATGTGATCAGGTTGCTTTTGGATATTTTCAGAATTTTAAAAAAAATACTTTCGAAACATCTGTTGAAGTCTATTATAAAAATTTATCAAATTTAATTGATTATAAGAATGGAGTAAATATCAGTATGAATGACATGCTTGAGACAGGTTTAATGAATGCAAGAGGGAACAAATTATGGTATTGAGATTCCTGGTCAAAAAAAATACAGGTGAGATTGATGGTTGGATAAGTTATACTTATTCAAGATCGCTAAAACAAACATACAGCAATTATGCGGAAGAACAAATTAATGGAAACAAGGTTTATCCATCATCTTATGACCGGCCAAACAACTTAATAATAATGGGCACTTACCATTATAACAGAAGAATAAGATTGTCATTCAATTACAATTACTCTTCAGGACGTCCCGTTACATTGCCAGAACAGATTTTTGATCTTGATGGAAAACAATATGTTCAATATTCCGACAGGAATAAATATCGTTTACCTGATTATGAGAGGCTTGATCTTTCTTTGAGCATTGATGAAACACTTTATCATAAACGAAAATGGAAAGGTAGTTGGACCATTTCTGTTATCAATGTCCTTTCTGATCAAAATATTTATTC
Source organism: uncultured Bacteroidota bacterium (assembly GCA_963851385.1). Lineage (GTDB taxonomy): Bacteria > Bacteroidota > Bacteroidia > Bacteroidales > DTGW01 > CAWEFA01. The sequence goes on from CAWKPE010000019.1 coordinate 39,343, forward strand.
GGTTATTTATAATTCACCAAACTTATATAAGTTGCTTATAATTAACCAACCTTTACCGACATTAACTTATAATTTTATTTTCTAATATGAGAAGCTCTTAATTATATTTTTATAATTGCATTATTAGCTCAAGCATGTAAAAACCTTATGATGATCCCCCCGTTCAGGCAGTCATATCAAGTTTGGTCGTTGAATGCACAATAACTACTGATCCTCCACCCTATGCAGTAAAGTTGACTACTTCGATTGCTTATAATTCCACCAGCTATCCTAAAAAAGTATCAAATGCAAAGATCAGTATTTTAGATGATGCAGGAAATATTGAAAATGTAATTGAGAAACCTTCCGGTTCCGGAAACTATAGACATCTGTTACTGGGATGCAGGGACAAATTGGCAAAAGTTACAAATTAAAAATAGCATTAACTGATAGCAAAGGTAAAATATACAGCACTTATGAATCTGATTGGGTTAGAATAAATGAACCTCCGCAAATAGATTCACTTTATGCCGAAACAGGGCAGTTGCAATCTTTAATGCAGAATTCTGACGGAAGTTACTATATAGCCACCAGGTTGGGAATAAATGTGTACATGGATGCCAGTCCGCCAGCTAAACAGGATTATTATTATATGTTCAATTCATCAATGATACTAGAATACACGCAAACTTATTATCCCGATACCATAGCAGGTAGGTATACAAAGCTACCTATTTTACCAGAAGTCCTTTATGGCTGGTATAGCAGTGAAATATATGTTGCTAATGATTTAATAGAAGGTTCGTCCCAATATCCTTCACCAATTAAAAAACATTTTATTGGATTTATACCCGAATTTTTCTCAACTGTAACGGATACTTTTCATGATGAACCCATATCTGCAGGAGATGTTACTACAACAACAATATATTCAGTATCAAATAAAATATATCAAATTTTCACGGAAGAAAATACTCAAACACAACCAGTGAATTCTATTTTTGATCCTATTCCTACACAACTCACATCAAATATTAAATGCACCAGTGATACTACAAAAAGTGTATTTGGGTATTTTAATGCAGCTTCAGTAATTCGCGGGTATCACTATTTTTTGTGGGTACATGGCTTTGATAAAATCTATTCTTATAAGGTTGATTCTTTGCCACCAGGCATAACTGACTCTGGATTGGATACCGCCGCAGCTCCAAGCTTTTGGTTTTATGATAACGGGAAATACAAGTGAAAAAACAAAATAAAAAATATTTAAAAGTTTATAACATGCGAGCCATTAAATATGGAGTTTCTAAGTTGCTAATTTTAGTTCTTTTTTGTACAACGTTATCTGCAAAAAAATTAAACAATGATAATCCTGTAGATTGCTATTATTCAGGTATTCAAAAAGTATTTTTACATTTAAATAAAGACGTTTATATAACCGGTGAAGATGTTTTATTTAAAGCATATATAGTAAATGCAACCAACATCCCTGATACTTTATGCAAAGTAATTTATGTAGAGCTGCAAAATCCATTCAATCAAAAAATACTGGGCTTTTCCGTTAATCTTTTTAAAGGCAGTTGCAACAGCTACTTTGCATTGCCCGATACACTAACAACAGGTTATTATTATATAAAGGCATTTACAAATCAAATGCGTAATTTTGATCACGATTACTATTTTTCTGCAAAAATTATTGTCGCCAACCAGGCCGATGACCGGCTTGAAAAATTAATTACCGATAACGATCATAACCTCGATTCAGCAAAAGTTTTATTTTACACACAAAATGGTAAACTTATTACTGGGATAGATAATAAAATATCATTTAAAATAAAAAATTTTTCTGAAGATTGGGATAACCAACCTGTTGAAATTATAAATGACTCAGGCAAAGTAGTTATATCAGTCATTCCAGACAACAAAGGAATTGGTGACTTTAGTTTAGTCCCTGAAAAAAATAAAAATTATTTTGCAAGATGGAATAAAAAGAAATTTTACCTGCCTACCCAAGTAGCAGAAGGTTTTATAATTCAGGCACAACAATCAGAAGAAAACAAAATTAATATAACAATCCTTAGTAGTACTCATGAACTATCGGACATTTTAAATTTCAAAGTTTATAATAATGGTAAAAGCATTTTCGAAAAGGAATTTACTTTATCAAATGGGATTGCTACATTTACGATACCTACTGAGAAAAACAAAAACGGTTTCAAAATACTTGCATTATTCAATTCTTCACATGGAATTATTATGTAAGTTGCCATTATTTCTTCATGAAAACCCAGGAGAAATTAATATCAATAGTAATAAAAAGGCTTATCATCCTAGAGAAAAAGTTAAAATTGATATTGATTTAAAGAATAAAGAACTTATAAAAGATAGTTTAAATTTATTGATAAGCATTTCTCAAAAAGGTAACCTGGGGAATAATAAACAATTCCATTGCAATTGATACTTATTTGGGGCTTTTATCAAACATAGGGAAAAAGAATTCCGAAATATTAGAATCAGATTCTATTTCAAAGCAACAAATAAATAAAGTTCTTCCTTTGTTCGATTTTCCCAAAACTCTATCGAATTCAGTTTGCCAATTCTTGCCGGAAAATAAAGGATATATAATTTCCGGTTATGTATTTTCAAAAAATAATATTCCTTCTCCAAATGTTTGTGTTTACTTATCAGTGGCTGATTCATTTGCCAGTTTAAAATATTGCTTTACCGATTCAACCGGTAGGTTCTTTTTCCGATTGAGCAGGTTTTATGATAATAAAAATCTTATTTTTCAGGCAAAAGGTAACAACAGTGAATCGCTGAAAATTGAAATTGAAGATAAATTTAATGGAGAATCAACTAAGCATACAGGTTTTGAATATATACCTGCCAATTTAAAAAATTATTTAAAATATTCTCAAAATATTGTTCTTACAAATAAAATTTTTAAACCCGGTTTATTATCCCTGCTTTCAGAAAATAATTTTGATGCAAGTGCTTATAATTATGCCATTTTTATGGTTTCCTGATGCGACTATTTATCTTTCGGATTATGATGAACTGGAAGATTTTAAAGAAATTGTAAGGAATATTCTTCCCGGAGTATTCTATAACCGATCGGAAAACAAAGTTAGGGTTATAGACCGGGGAACACAAACACTATGGCCTAATGAAGCACTGGTACTATTAAATAATATCCCATTCCCCGACCCGGCTTTTATTGCAAAATTGGGTTCCAAACAAATTAAAAAAATAGATTTGAAAAAAAATCATATAATTTATGGTAATATTGATTTATATGGAATTTTATCCATCACTACCAATCAAAAAAATGTATATGCCTTAAATCCTTCATTTGCCAATATTACCATTCCGAATATTGTACGAAATGTTCCGGTAATACTTACTGGTCCAGATTATATAGATATCTACCTAAAAACCTTCCTGATTTCAGACAAACCTTATATTGGAACCCTGAATTAAAATTGTCGGCTGATGGTAAAGCTAGTGTTGAGTTTTATACTTCTGATTTAATAGGAAATTATACAATTGAAGTTGAAGGTATTACATCAAACGGTATTAATAATTTATTCTAAGTCTGCGATTGAGGTTAAATAAATATACATTATATATATATTATGAAACATATTATTTTCATCCTTTTACTAAATGCTTTTTTCATATCAGCTCAAGCACAAGAAAAGAACTGTCACTGTAATTATTATAAAGTTAGCGAGGAAGTTCTTGAAGATAAAATAACAGGAATTGCACTTTCAGATGTATAATATTAAATTACCTGAAGGAGAAATTTATAATCAATGGAGTCATAGGAGATATTATATTGAGTAATGGTGAAAAAATTACCAACAGGGTAATGAGATACGATGGAATTTCCGACCAGTTAATTGTAAGTTCTTTAGATAAAGGCGTTAAACTTGCTGTTGAAAAAAGTACAATTAAAGGTTTTGATATTCAAATGTATAATTCAGATAAAATTTTTCATTATAAAAAATTAAATATTAAAGACATTTTTTCAGGCGAATTATGAAGATGGTTATGCGCAATTATTGGTATCGGGCAAAACGTCTCTTATATGCTTCACGGAAGCTTCAGTATATTGGAAGCACAAATGATTTACAAACTTATTACAGTTACATTATAGTTAAAGAGGATGGGACTATGTTCCATTTTTTGAACTATTCCCGAAGATACATTGCAAAACTTTTTCCAGAGAAAAAAGAAATATTTAAACCACAACTTCGCAAGCATCACAATCGTGTGCGTAACGAAGATCAACTGATACAAGCTATTGAATTAATATAATTCGCTTTAACAAATTAATTCGCAAATTATAATTTCTCTCATGCCATTTCTTTCTTTGGTATAATTCATGCAGCATATATATTTTTATTATAAATAGCGATTTTAAATAATGGATTATAAACTTCTCCAGGAAAAATATAACCAATGCTGCCAACTTGTCACTGGTCAGAGATTGCAGGAAGCTTTTCCAGTGCTCGAGGAACTTGTAAAGGAAAGCCACAGCGGGGATTTGAATGTACAACTGGAGCATTACCGGGAAACATTCAATAATATCCTCAGGTACTCTTTTGGGGAAATTGAAGATCCTGAAAAGAAAACTGTATACCTGCATCTTCTTCGTTCTGTATTGGAACTGGCCGACAAAGTGAGGGAATCTATAATAACCTCTAAACTTCTCCTCAGTTATTGTACTACAAAAAATGATGCCTGGGAAAAACTTACAATTTTGCCTGAAGAGGTAAATTTTTTCCTGGAAAGTCTAGGAAATTCCCTGACTACGAAATCAAAAGATGAATTTGTCGATGAAGAAATTCATTTAAAGGATCAACAGAAAAAAGTTATACGTTTGTTTAAACTATTATGGCTGACCGATAAGTACCAAGATGCAGAAAAAAATATTGCTTCACAATCCATTCAGTCAGAATACATACCCTGGTGGATCCAATGCCTTGTGATTTCAGCAATAACATTAAGCCTTCAAAGATATTTTGATGAAACTAAGTTTGTAATATTGTCGGAGGCTTATAAAAAAAATAAAAAACAAATATGGCAACGGGCGCTTGCAGGAATAATCATTTCCCTTTACCAATATAAACAGCGATTGTACTTGTATCCAAAAATAAAAGAATTGTTTGAAGATCTGCAAAAGAATTCCAATATTGAAAAACAAACGGAAGCTATAATCATTCAGTTTATCAAAGCAAAAGATACGGAAAAAATTGCGCAGAAATTTCATGATGAGATACTTCCAGAGATGTCGCGCATCCAAAGCAGGATTCATGACAAGTTGGATATAAAAAACATGTTGCAGGATCCGTTTTCGGATGAAAAAAACCCTGACTGGGAGCATGTGTTCCAGGACACACCGGAGTTACTAAATAAGCTGGAGGAATTCTCAATGTTGCAGGTGGAAGGTTCTGATGTATTTATGAGCACTTTTTCAATGTTAAAGCAATTTGATTTTTTTAACCCGATAAGTAATTGGTTTATTCCTTTTTATAAAGAAAACCCGGAGATGCATGAAGCACTAAAAGACGATAATGAGTCTTTTGATGCCAATGGCTTTGTTGAAGGATTGGAAAAGTCATCAATTTTATGTAATTCGGATAAATATTCATTTTGTCTGAACATAAAACTGGTACCACCGGCTAACCGCAATTCAATGATTGAATTGTTCAATATGGAATTAAAAGCCATGCAAGAGGTTAATGAAGATGATAAATTATTGAACAAACCGGCATATGAAAGAATAATCTTTACCCAATATATCCAGGACCTTTACCGGTTTAATAAACTGTACAAGTATAAAAATGAGTTTTATGATATTTTCTCAACCAGGGCGGATTTTCATAATACACTTTTTTTCAGATGGCTTATTAAAGATGAATCTGTTGTCAGAAACATAGGAGAATTCTTTTTTGAAAAAAAACATTACAAGGATGCTATTGAAGTATTTTTGCAAACCGATAAGACCAAAGGCAACTCCGAATTATGGCAAAAGATTGCATATAGCTACCAGCAGCTAGGAAATTATCAAAAAGCATTGGAATATTATCTGCAGGCTGATTTGGAAGATACCGGGAAAGCATGGAATATTAAAAAGATTGCACTTTGTTACCGGCGGTTAGGTAATTTTTCAAAGGCATTGGAATATTACCTTGACTCAGAAAAATTAGAACAGGAAAACTTGTATGTCCAGGCTAATCTTGCACATACATACCTGGATATGAAGGACTATGAAAATGCTTTAAAAGTTTATTTTAAAGTTGAGTACCTTGCTCCTGATAATATAAAAATTCAACGACCAATTGCCTGGTGTTCCTTTATGCTGGAAAAGCTTGATACAGCTAAAAAATATTTTGAAAAAATCTTAAATACAGAAGGCAATCGGCACGATTTGCTCAACCTGGGACATATAGAATGGTGCCTCGGCAACAAACAAAAAGCTATAGAAAGATACAGGCAATCTATACAAAAATCTGAATCTGACTTTAACTGGTTTGCCCAGGAATTTATGGCCGATAGTGAAATTCTCATTCGTTATGGTATTGATCCTGTTAATATTCCTCTTATGCGGGATTATTTAAAATTTTGCTGGAGAAATAAAATTAGTATTTGAACAAGATGACACTTACCTCCGTAACTTTATTCCGTTTAATTAATATTTATGACATTTCATTAGCAATTTCACCTAATTTTTTTAAAGCCTCCTCAGTTTTTTCATTCCAGGGCATCCCATAACTGATTCGCATACAATTATGAAATTGGTTTTTCAAAGTAAACATTCGACCGGGAGCAATGCTAATATTATATTTCATGGCTTTTTTGTAAAGCTGGTAAGTATCAAAATTAATATTGAATTCAACCCACAAAAACAATCCTCCCTGTACACGGCTGATGCGTGTACCCTTTGGAAAAAACTCACTTATGGTTCTGACATATTGTAAACTGTTTGACTGAAGAGTATTTCTCAATTTTCGAAGATGATGCTCATAGCGGCCATTTTCAAGAAACAAAGCAATGGCTTCCTGTTGCAGTGTAGCTGAAGATACTTCGCGGTAAAGTTTCAACCGTTTTATTTTTTCAAGGAATTTTCCAGGAACAACCCATCCCACGCGATAACCCGGAGCAAGTGTCTTTGAAAACGAACTGCAGTAAAGTACTATACCTGAATCATCAAATGTTTTGCAACTCTTTGGACGTTTTTTTGTGAAATAAATATCTCCATAAATATCATCTTCTATTAACGGGATATTTTGGTTTTGAAGAAGCGCTACAATATCTTTTTTCTGCTCATCAGGGATACAACATCCCAAAGGATTACTGAAATTACTCATAAGTATTACAGTTGCAAGTTTTCTATTGTTTGCAGTCTTGCGTAGAACATTAATATCAATTCCTGTATTAGGATCGGTAGGCAATTCGATAACCTTCAAACCCATACTTTCTGCAAGCTGCAAAATTGAAAAAAAACATGGGCTTTCAACAGCAATACTATCGCCACGTTCTGTAACAGCAGCCAATGAAAGTGCCAATGCATCCATGCAACCAGTTGTCGTGACAATTTCTTCAGGACTTATTTGACCACCCCAAATCATTGTCCATTTTGCTATTTGTCTTCGCAATCGAAGATTCCCCTGCACATTCTCAAAGCCTGTTCCTCCGGCAGGAAGTTTTCTTACAGCCTCAACAATAGATTTATTAAGTTTTGAAACTGGAATAAGTTCAGGCGATGGCAGTCCCATTGAGAATAATATCCTTTCCCTGTCAGAGATATTATAATATACTTCATCTATGATTTCTTCAGCAGTACTGCCTTCTGAATGGCACTCAGGCTGGCTTTTTAAAGGTTCTGCAGGAAAACGTGCCGGTGAGAATCGCACATAATAGCCAGATTGAGGCTTTGCTTCAATTAAACCTTTTGATTCAAGATTATAGTATGTCTGTAAAACAGTACTTGCACTTACTCCATGTTCTTTTTGCATAACGCGTACAGAAGGCAACTTATCACCAATTTTCAATACTTCCTTATTAATCTGACTTTCTATTAAATCTGACAATTTCAAATATAGATGCTGATGGTCGGTTTTACTTTTAGATAACATACCTATTAGTTTTTGCGATAAAAAACTTTGAACCTGAACGCTAAAGCCAGTTATTGAACTTTGAATTTTAAATCTTGAACTTTATAATCAACAACTGTTATGGTCAAAATTACAAAATCTGAATCTGTTTTGGTAGTTTAAAATAACAGAAATTTGAATTGCAAAACAATAGAAAAAATTCTTATGGAAACAACAATGCAAATTACCGTCAGAAAGGCCAAAGAAAGCCGTACCAATGAAGTTGATTTTAATAATCTGGGGTTTGGTAAAGATGTGACAGACCACATGTTTGTTGCTGACTTTAAAAATGGTTCATGGAATGATGCCCGAATTATACCATTCGGGAATCTGTCAATGGCGCCTACTGCATTGGCTTTCCATTATGGGCAAACTGTTTTTGAAGGAATGAAAGCATTTCGTATGGCAGATGGAAAAATTTCAATTTTCAGAATTGACAAACATTATAAGCGTTTTAATATCTCTTTGGAACGTATGTCCATGCCAACCGTTCCTTATGAATTATTTGCCGAAAGCATCAGATTATTAGTTGCGACAGATGAAGCATGGGTGAAAAATATTAATGGGACATCGCTATATATAAGGCCATTTGAAATAGCTACTGAAGAACGATTTGGCGTTCATATATCAGATGAATATAAATTTATTGTTTTTACCGGACCTGTGGGCGAATACTATTCAAAACCATTAAAAGTAAAAATTGAAGATAAATTTATCCGCGCAGCTAAAGGCGGAACCGGCTTTACAAAATGCGGAGGTAATTATGGAGCATCTTTCTATCCAGCAAAACAAGCGAGTCTTCAAGGATTTGACCAGGTAATATGGACCGATGGCACAGAAGAATTAAATATTGAAGAATCTGGAACTATGAATATAATTTTTGTAATTAATGGAATACTAACTACACCTCCTTTATCAGATACAATTTTGGACGGTGTTACAAGAGATTCTATTTTAAAATTGGCAACTTTTATGGGATTTAAAACTTCCGAAAGAAAAATCAGTACTCCCGAATTACAAAATAAATTTATTGAAGGTAGAATACAGGAAGCATTTGGATGCGGTACTGCTGCAGTTGCCACACCAATTTCATGTATCAATATTAAGGGTATGGATTTTTATCTGCCGGAATACAATTCAGATAGTTTTGTTCAAAAAGTATCTAAACTCCTTAATGAAATTCGATTGGGGATAAAACCTGATATCTATAATTGGAACACGTTAATATAATTCGTAAAAGAGTTTTTGATATTCATTCCAGTTAGAAAAAATCAAAAACTCTTAATAAAAGCAAACAATTAACAAATATTTAAGTTAAAAAAGCTTTTGAAATTGATAGAATACTCGTTACTTTGATAGAATCAATTCAACTAAATAAAATAGACTATGAATAATATGAATGAATATCCGGGGAGTTTGGAAAGATTAAGAAAAAAATTATCGTCTATTAAGCTTTCTGCAAAAGTTATTTTCATAATTATAGGAATAGCATCAACGATTTGGTTCCTATTTAGAGTTATTCCAAAACCACAAAGAGCTACTTATCCATGCATGAGGGCTGCAGCTCCCATAATGTCAGGGTTTATTATTTACTTGTTTTCTTTGGGAGGTTCAGTAATCTTATTTCGGAAAGCTTTTGCTAATCTGAAAAAAGCTAAATATTGGTCAGCCATTATTGCATTTATAATTTGTTTTTTGCTAATACTGGTTTTCAACCTAAGTAATGTGAAAAATATTTATTCAAATGTTTTAGGAATTACCTGGACAAAAGGAGTATTGCCTGATGCACCTAATACTCCTATGGGTACACCATGGGGCATTAATCCAGGTCGTGTAGCCTGGGCTTGGAGTCCTAGCGCAACAAATGAGAACTGTCCCAATACAATTGATAATGCTTATTTTATGGCTGCCAACAATAACCAAGATACAATTAACAAACTTGCCAATAAAGCTATTATGATTATTGCCGGAAAAAATACTGTTGCAGCATCATGGGACACAATTTTTAAAAGTTTCAATAAAAGAAAAACTGGCACTGCGACAGGTTATTCTTCAGGACAGAAAATTTTTATAAAAGTCAATAATGGCCAGGCAGGATGGGCTATTGATGATAGCTTAGCTGAAACAGGACAATATTCCCCAGGAACAGGGATCAGTAATTGTGCAATGTCAAATACATCTCCTCAAGCAGTGTTGGCATTTCTTGTACAGCTTATTGACAGTTGTGGAATTGCCCAGGGAAATATTATGATAGGTGAACCAATGACACATGTGTACAAAAGTATGTATGATATCGTACATCCGAAATATCCATCTGTTAAATTAATGGATAAAGAAAATCATACAAATCTTGGAAGAACTACTTCAACTGGTTGGATTAGTAATGTGATTATCTACTCAGATAGTGCTCATGTCATGACTGGTGCTGGTAAGGATGATATGATGAAGGAAATGTACAATGCGGATTATGTCATCAATATTGCAGCATTAAAAGCACATGCACGAAGTGGTGTAACATTATGTGCTAAGAATAATTTTGGATCAAGTACTCATGGAGGTTCATACAGTGCAAGTGTTTTACATTCAGGTTCAATAAATCCAAACGCAGATAATGACGATCTTACCAATGCCCGAGGCAGTTATCACATGTACCGTGTATTGACTGACCTTATGGGACACAAAAAAATTGGAAGAAATACAGTATTATTTGTAGTTGATGGATTATGGGGTGGTATAGAAGCTACAGATATGCCAGTAAAATGGCAGATGGCTCCTTTTAATAATGATTTTCCCAGCTCGCTCTTTGTTTCTCAGGACGAAATTGCCGTTGAATCAGTTTGTCTTGACTTTCTCAGAGCAGAAGCTGATATAAATACTTACTTTAATAATCGCCCGTTCTTCCCTGCAGTTGATGATTATCTGCACCAAGGTGCTACTAAAGCTAATTGGCCCGACAGTATTATTAATTTAAGTAATATATGGTATCCATTTGCCGGATACGATCCTGAAGGAGATGGAACTTTTATGCCTTCTCTTGGTGTCCATGAACATTGGAACAATTCTACAGATAAACAATACAGCCGTAACCTGTTTATTAATGGAACTGGTATTGAACTTAAAACTTATCCTTCAAATCTTGTTACTTATGGTTCTGCAACAGCCTTAAACTTGACTGTCAACGTGACCGATGGAACCTCTCCATTAGCAGATGCTATAGTTATTATAAAAGGTTCTAATTATTTAACTGATGCTAATGGGCAAGTTGTAATTGGAAATCTTCAGACAACTACAGGATTAAATTATACAATTCAAAAAAAAGGTTTTAACTCGTATACAGGACAAATAGATATTAATGCCGATACTGAAATAACTAAGTCACTTTCTGCAATAAAAGTTTCAGTAAAATCTATCGAAAATTTCTCCTTCACAGCTTTCAATTTCGATTTCTCCTAACCCTTCCTGGGACAAAACAACAATAACTTATACCATTAAATCGAACACGAATGTCTCTTTGTTTTTAGTTTCGATGGATGGGAAAATTGTTCAACATATCAAACAGGCTCAATTACCAAGCGGTAATTACTCTGAAAAAATAAATGTAGAAAACCTAAAAAGTGGAACGTACATTTGTGTATTGAAAACAGCAGATGGTATAAAAACTACTAAACTTGAAGTACGATAATTCAATGATTAAAAGAATTGAAATAATTATTCAGATTTCCCCCAACGGGAGCATTTTATATGCTTCCGTTGATTAAAAAAATAGTATCATAAAACTGTTATAATGAAAAATTTTAGCCTTATTTTTTTTACAATATTTTTTATCAGTTTTGTTTCTTGTAAAAAAGAAGAAGCAAAAAGTGATCAAAAAGAATTATTATCATTTACACTAAAAGAGCAAATTGATAGCGCAATAATTGACAACACAGATCATACCGTAATGATTTCAGTCGCAACTAATGCAAATTTGAAAAAACTTTCTCCTAAAATTGTTATTTCAGAAAAAGCATCTATTAAACCTGTATCGGGTGATAGTATCGATTTTTCTATTGGCCCGGTTATTTTTACCATAACCGCTGAAGATAATAGTACTCAAGCGTGGCAGGTTATTGTCAATCAATTTTTCCCTAATATTAATCAAAAATCAATATTATGTATTGTTATAGATAATTCTGACATAATGTGGATTGGAACAGACAGTGGGTTATACAAAAGTTATGAAAGTGGTTATCTTATTGAGAATATTTTAAGCCCATCAAAAATTTTATCTCTATTCTACGAACAAAGCTCAAACTCTTTATGGGTTGGAACTGATAACGGGCTTTCCAAAGTAATCATGAGCAGTTCTGGAATTTCGCTTAACGTTATTCCATCGATAAATTTAAGCAATCAATCCGTACAGACTGCTTATGTGGATTCCTCATCAAAAAGATGGTTTGGTACAGCCGATGGTTTGTCATTAAATAAAAATACAACATGGAAAAAGGCAAATTTCTATTATAATTTATATGACAATTTAGTTCCGCTGGATATTGAAAAAGCAAGTATCAACTCCATTGCCAGTTGGGATGGCGATTATTATTTTGCCACCAATCTTTATGGTTTGTACAGAACATATAATTATAATGATTCTGTTGATGCTTTTACAGGTGCAACCCAATGGGGAAACCCATATAATGGCACTGCCATTACAGATACAATGTTTGTAGTATTCGTCGATTCAAAAGGGAACCAATGGATGGGAGGCACAAATGGAGTTCAAGTCCATTCAGGACATGATTCGAAATCGAACATTATTTATTATGGTAACAAACTGCCAAATTTATATGTTCATGCCATTGCTGAAGCTCCTGATGGAAAAATTTGGGTCGGTACCGAAAATGGAATTGCTATTTTTAATGGTAGTACCTGGACAAATAATACAACCATTTTACCAGATCCATTTGTTACAGCTATTGCATTTGACAAAGATGGAAGCGCCTGGATTGGAACAAAAAAAGGACTCGTAAATATTAATTAACAAGACAACGGAGGAAACTTTCAGTTTTCAAGAAATTTAAGTTAGTGTTGTTTAATGGAGCTTTCCATAAACCCACTTAAAATTTATCTCATCAGAATTTAATATCATATCCAGTTATCAACTAAACGTTTAATGATTTGTTTTTGAATAAACTTATATTGAAAGGAAATGTGATATTTCTGTTCTTCAAAAATTAAAAAATGTTTTATGAATGCAATGCTCATTAATGCAATAACAAGTCTTTCCAATAATCGTGAACCACTTCAAAAAGCTGATATTTCCATTCCAAGACCGGGTGAAAATGAAATATTAATCCGGGTAAGTATTTGTGGCGTGTGCCATACTGAAATTGATGAAATAGAAGGCAGAACACCACCACCAAAATTACCGGTAATTCCGGGTCACCAGGTTATCGGATTTGTACATGATTCTAACGGATATGATTTAATTGTCAAACCAGGAACTAGAGTTGGTGTAGCTTGGATATATTCCTCCTGTGGCAATTGCAGTTTTTGTAAATCAGGGAATGAGAATCTTTGTTCTTCTTTTTTAGCTACCGGCCGCGACAGAAATGGCGGTTATGCAGAATACATGGTTGCCCACAAAGATTTTGTTTATGAAATACCAAAGGAAATAAGCAATGAACAAGCAGCACCATTATTATGTGCCGGTGCAGTGGGATATCGTTCATTACGCCTAACGGGAATAGAAAATGGTCAAATTTTAGGATTGACTGGATTTGGAGCATCAGGTCATCTTGTGTTAAAGCTTGCAAAATATCTATATCCAAAATCTAAAATTTTCATATTCGCCCGCAATATTGAAGAGAGGAAATTTGCTATTGAACTTGGTGCCACATGGGCCGGCGATACTAGTGACACCCCTCCTGAAAAAATTGATGCAATTATTGATACAACCCCAGTATGGAAACCTGTTTTAGATGAATTAAAAAATCTAAATCCAGGTGGACGCCTTGTTATTAATGCTATTCGTAAAGAAGATGTAGATAAAAAAAGCCTTGAATCAATTGATTATTCAACTCATTTATGGAATGAAAAAGAAATTAAAAGCGTTGCCAATGTTACAAGAAACGATGTAAAGGAATTTCTTCAACTGGCTGCAAAAATTCCAATTTTTCCCGAAATACAAACTTATCCGTTGTCAAAAGCAAATATTGCTTTGCTTGAAATAAAAGAAAGAAAAATTAAGGGCGCTAAAGTCTTAGTTATTAAATAACAGTATTATTTTGCAAATAATCCACTAATTAAAAGGGAAAGTATATATTATAAATACAAGGTACAAAAAGTGCCTCCTTTTTAAAACGATTCCACTTCTTCAAGAATGAAAGGCAGTTTTAAAATCGATTTAAAATCTTCACCCAGAGTTTGTATTTCCAAATCACCTTTTACAAAATACCAATTAACAATAACATCGTTACCTTTAGCATATAATGATTCCAAAGCTTCAAATATTGTCATTAAGGAGCGGTTTGAACTGCTGTTTGAATATTCAAGATATATTTTTGCCTTAGTATGTGTTAAAGGATTTTTAGAATATTCTTCAATTAATTCGATAATTGGCTCATATAAAAAAGTACTGTCTTCAGGTATTGATCTTCCTGAAATTATTAAAGTATCATTATCGAACTTTATCAATGGAGTATGTGATGTTTTTTCAATAAAATAGTTCATTTTACAGGTAATTTACATTACTTTTTTTTTCGATAATTTATTTATTATTAATTGAAAATAACAAACCACAAATTACTACATCTAAAATTTGCTTTATTTAACTTTAAAATTAGCAAACTACTTATTCAATAACAACTTTAATTGTGATTTTTAATTTGCGTACTTTATTTTCTCAATACCTGAAAAATAAAATCAGATTTTTGTGCTATTAAAATTCTTTCCTGTTATTTGCAGCAAACACATGAAGATGAAAATCCATCAGTTTATGATTATCACTTTAATGCCACCAATGACGTTCATTATTATTTGTGCCAATTATTACCATCGGATTTATAAATTGCTATTTACTAATATTTATCCCTTCAGCAATTACAGCAGGTTTTTCACCACGAGTATCAGCATTTTCGACTTCTATCTTTACTGTTCGTTTTTCACCTGGCATTAGTGAAATATAGTTATCGCTGTAAATTACAGGAAGTATAAGATCGCCTGTCTTTTCCCTGATTACTTTCAATCTTACCATTAGAGCAGGATATTTAGTTGAATTGGTCAAAGTAGTTAATAAATACCATCGATTGTCTTTTTGTTCCATTGATGTTTCCTGAACTAACTTTACTTTTGGCATTTCTCTAATGGCTTTCCCATTTCCATTTTCCAACCCTCTGCAATAGAAATTCTCTGAAATTATTTTGTCTCCTTTCATCAATTTTAGCCTTATGAAATATATATTTGCAAGTCCTGTTGGGTACTGCATTTTAAAGCATCTTACAATATTATCTTCCCGGCAATCAAGTGCAGTATCTCTTTCCCATTTTACTGAACCGTCAAAATTCAGGACTTGCATGTTAGCCGTAAGTCCAGTACCCTCTCCGGAACTGTAGTTCACAACTTCAATACT
This sequence comes from uncultured Bacteroidota bacterium, assembly GCA_963851385.1. Lineage (GTDB taxonomy): Bacteria > Bacteroidota > Bacteroidia > Bacteroidales > DTGW01 > CAWEFA01. Next base: position 55,093 of record CAWKPE010000019.1, read on the forward strand.
GTCGGTGTAAGCGTTCCATTGTATATGCAAAGGTTCCGAGGCTTTTTTACATCCAAAATAAGCAGCAGTAGGTTCGAAATAATAGTCATAAGTCTGCCAAACCAAGGAAGGCCAGGCAGGATGGCTCATCCATAGAAGCATACCCATACGGTTTTTCCCCTGTGCTTCAAACATGGCACGATAACCCTCGTAGTTTATCCATTGAGCCAAACAGAGCCATTCTTTTATTTTATCAACTAGGCCAAAACTTTCAATTATCATTTGATTGAATGTTGATCCCTTTTGTGCACCATCCTGACAAAAATCATGAAGTCCCCACATATCATTCTGTGGCCACATTGATGAATCTGGCATCATATTTTTTAAACTTTCATAATTGACAATATTTGGCATTCCCAATTCACTGTGTAGTTTTGTCGTGGCTCTTTCTTTAAAATAAAATGAAACCGGCATAGCCCTGTAAGGCCCTCCCCCACTGACAATACCAGAAGCTGAATTGGAAATATATTTTATTTCCGGATGATTTATTGATAATATCTTCCTGATTGATGTATCAATAATAAGAGGAGGATTGCCTTCATTGCGCCCACAATATAAAGCAAGGGAAGGATGATTACGTATACGTTTCACATAATCCTCAACATTATTTATAAACATCTTATTATCATCCGGATCTGGTCCGTCAAAAGGATTAGCCAGCCAAAAGTCCTGCCAGATCATAATACCATATTTATCACATGCATCATAAAATTCATCATTGCCTGTTTGACCCACCCAGTTTCGAATCATAGTAAAGTTCATTTCTTTATGATAACGTACAGCAATGTCATATTCTCTACTCCTGTATTGAAGCATAGATTCCGGGAAACCCCAATTTCCACCACGACCAATAAATCGTTTGCCGTTTATCCAAATTTTAAGTACTCCTCCTTCTTCTGAATAAGTCATTTTCCTGATACCTGTTTTTATTAATTTGTCATCCGACACCAGATTATCATTTGTTATAAACTTCAGTTCAACAGGATAAAGATTTTGTTCACCGTATCCGCAAGGCCACCAAAGTTTAGGATTATGGATTTTCAAAGCCGGATTTGCAGATGTATCGACTTTCACTATTTTTGTTTCCAAAGCTTTTAATGAAACAGATTGTTCAAAAACAATATTACCGAATTTTCCTGCCAATTTTCCTGATAAAGCTGTAGAATCATGATTAACTAACAATACTTCTAAACTAATATTTGCTACTGTAGTATCCGGAAGTGGAATATCTGATTTAATAAAAGGATTATCAATTGTTACTTGTCCGTTAGCTGTAAGATAAACATTATTCCAAATCCCGGCATTTCTGCCACGAATTGTTGGAATCCAATCCCATCCTACCGATGCATGAAAAGTGGGATTATCTGCTCCCAGCTCACCTCCGTTTTTATCGGGAGTCATCTTCGATTGTTCTGTAACATAACCAGGTTTATCATTTTTTTCAATGCAAACGGCAAGAGAATTTCTTAGCCCTGGGATAAGCAAATTACTGACATCAAATTTTCCCCGCATGAATGCTCCTTCAATGCGTCCTAACTTTTTGCCGTTTAAAAAAATATTTGCTTTCCAGTTTATACCATCAAAATTCAGAAAAACGTGTTTCCCTTTAAATGAAACCGGAGGTACAAATTCAGTTCGATACCAAAAGTCAGAATAAAAATATGAATCCGATATAAGTGTTTGGTTGTTACTAAAGTTCGGATCAGGTATGGCTCCGGCATTAAGGTAACTAACCAGTACAGTTCCCGGAACGGTTGCAACAACCCAATCATTATCACGAAATCCTGGAATAGAAAGCTCTTCTCCATTAACTTTGACCAATGATTCTCGTTGCACTTTCCAGGAGCCACCTGATAAAAACATTTTTCCATCATTACCGATTGGTGGTGATGGCTTTGGACTTGCTACAAGTCCGCCCCGGCCAAATACTTCAATTTCGCTAAGTATATATCCATCTGATGATGCAGGCTGATTCATTAATAGTCGCACATACCTTCCTTTCACGGCTTGACCAAAATTGAATTTATCTATTAATCCCTTTCCATTTGTATAGGTTTTTATATTTATCCAATTTGCAGCATCTTCTGATACTTGAATAGAACCATCCAATGCACGACGAATCCAATAAATATTTATTTGATCGAAATAACATGAAGCACCTAAATCAACATACACCCACTCATCCTTATTTCCCAGGCTTTTCCATGCGCTGGTGAAATTGTAAGGACCACCAATTTCAACTTTCTTATTATGATTAAAAACTGATACTTCAGCAACCCGCCAACTTTTTGAATTTAAAGAATTCAGTTCTACTTTATAAAATTTATGAGAAGAACTTTTTTGTATATTGATAGAATAGTTATATGATCGCAGGTCTTTGGGCATCCAGCTTCTATAAGTTTCAGGAAACATTTCGCCCGGAAAACCTTTGCCATTGATCCGTCCAATTTCTTCCCATGAAATTGTATCATCAGAACCAAAAACTATACATTCCCAACCTTTAGCATCCAAATCATTTATTGATAAATTACCCGAGATATTTATGTTGTCTATTCCAGTTTTTAATGTGTTTCCATTAGTTCCAAATATCATCCAAACCTTTGAGCCATTTAAAGTAATCGAAGACATCGGATTATGATCAAAGAAATACTCGCGTTCTTTTTTTATCAGATTACCGTATTCACTGCATGATGCAATTATCCACTCTGGCATTACAGTATCCTTAATACCATCAGTCAGCAATTGAGCCGTAAGATTGTAATCGTAACTGCTGGATTGATAAACTGGTCTCAGTAAGGCAAGATTCCGGTAAGTAGAATTGTCAATGAGCAATATTGGAGAAAAGTCTTCTTTAACATTTCCCGGATAAACACCTATACCTCTAGTACATTCCTGCGCATAAAGCGTAACTTTTGGATATAATCCAAATATCAAAACAAAGACAAATGTAATACAAAACAAGTATAATTTGGATGTTTCACGATTTTGCAGGTAAATATCTCTCATATGTCTTTTCTATATAATAATTGTTCCTATCAGGTATATGATATATCTTAAAATTGAACAGTATGAATCCCTGTATTTACTTTATCTTTATATACTTAAAGGAATTTCAAGCAGACTGGACTTGAAATTACCGTTTGATTTCCGGTACTTGTAAGTGTGCCATCAGAATAATTTATTTTGAAAATAATAATCTTATTTCCATCCTGGCATGCAACCAAAAGAAATTTTCCGCTTGGATCTATAACGAAATTGCGCGGTGTTGTTCCACCTACAGACTGGTACCCAATATTGCTCAGTTCACCCGTACTCTGGTCTATGGAATACATGGCAATGTTATTGTACGCGCCACGATTAGATGCATAAAGGTATTTGCCATCAGGAGTAATATGAATATCAGCAGCAGAAGGATTAGTCGATCCTGCCGGAAGAGTTGAAATTGTATCAATTAAAGTTAATACACCTGTTGAATTATTCACACTATACTCTTCAATCAAACCCATTAACTCACATACCACATAGAACCATTTCTGATTGGGATGAATTGAAATGTGCCTTGGTCCTGCCCCGGTTATTGTAGATACATCATCACCTATATCTGTCAAGAGCCCGGTAGTGGTATTGAGGCTATAAATAAATATTTTATCAAGACCTAAATCGGTATTGTACACAAAATTGTTTGCTGCCTGAATTATCATGTGAGCATGGGGCGATGTACCTGTATGCTGGTCAGTAGAAGTTGCATTTCCAAGCGAACCGTCAGCATTTATGGGACAAACTGCTACACTTCCACTATTATAGTTAGCTGTCATTACGTATTTCTCAGTATTATCAATACTTATGAAGCATGGACCATTTCCCCCGGAAGAAACCGAATTAATAGCTGTTATTTTATTTTGAACCGAATCGAAACTAAAAGAACTTAAGGTATTTGCAGATTCATTTACTGAATAAATCCATTTCTTATTCGGATGTATTACCAGATAAGATGGATCAATTGTATTTGATGAAGTACAGACATAACTCAGCGCACCTGTTGAAGTGTCCATTTTATAAACATATATTCCTGTTGATGATCCGGAAGTATAAGTGCCAATGAAAACCAAATCAGTCTTTTCTGTCTCTATAGACTTACTGGTTGTATCATTTGTTTTTATTTGTGCTGAAGTAGTATCCTTATTAAGGACCTTTGAAGTACTTGTCTGTTCTTTTACCACTAACTTTTCCTTTTCAGAACAATTGAGGTTAAAAAATATACCTATACCAATGAGGATTACCGCGAATGTTATTTGACAGATATTTTTTGTTTTCATAATCAATATTTTTATAGTTCAAATTTATCCAATTATTTTGAACGTTTTGGGATTGAATGTGTATTATCATTGAATTCGAATAAAAGTAATGTGCATTACTCTATCAATTTTGTAAAATATTTAAAAATAAATAAAATGAGAAAAATAGTTTTTATTAGCTTGACTATAGCAATGTGCACGGCCTTTTTAAAAGCCCAGGAACCTGAACAGGTTTATTCTATTGCAAGAGTTCCTAAGCCTCATGAATGGTATCTAAAGCAAGCCGAACTCTGGTGGAAGGAAATTCAAAAAGACAAGAAAAATGAAAATGCCTGGTATAATTATTTTATGGCTAACCGAATGGCTGCTTTTGGTTTTGACAATCATGGTGACAATAACAAAAAGTACTATGAAGAAATAACATTTCTAATGAATCCGGATTCACTCGTAAATCAAGCTCAAAAATATGTACCAAATACTTTTACGAGCCATTATTTAATTTGGAGAAACCAAGGTTGTACACCAAAAAATTTTCCCCATTTAGAAAAGGCATATTCAATAAATCCTAATTTTTATGGCATTAATGAAGAAATGATGATACATTATGAAACCCAATGTAATTTAGAGAAACGAAAAGAATATAATATTAAGTGGTACAAAATTAACGAATTGTCTTCTGGCTTACTTGCCTATAATTATAATGTTTTAATGACTCTAAAACCAAATGCAGCAATTATTACATTTATGGATAACGATTCTTGTCCTCTTTGGATGCTGCAAGATGCTCTTGGAATTCGACAAGATGTAACAGTATTAAATGTTTTCACGCTTAGTATTCAAGAATATCGGGAAAAGATCTTTAAAAAATTGAATATCCCTCAACTGCCTAAAATTTCTTCAGATAGTTCAAATTATGCTAGTATGGATGACATTTTTAACCACATTATTAAAAATAAACCTACAAATTTACCTTTATATATAGGCTTACCTGCATGGAAACAATTTAAAGATTACAGTCAGAATCTTTATTTAGTTGGGTTAGCTTTAGAGTACTCCTCTGAAAATATTGATAATATTGCACTATTAAAAAACAATTTCGAAAATAATTACGTTCTTGATTATATAAAAATCAGATTTGAAAATGATATTAGTAAAGAAGAGGTAGAAAGAGTCAATATTAATTATTTGCCAGGAATATTCAAACTTTATGAACATTATACCTTAAGCGGCGATTTAACCTATGCTCAAAAAATGAAAGAACTTGGGTTATTTATTGCCCAAAAAGCCGGAAAAGAATGGTACGATAAAGCAATAGCAATTCTTAAATAGATTTTATGAAATCATTCACAGACGAGCAATTAATGAATATATTTCAGACTGACAGAGGCAGTCAGAAGCAAGTTGCATTTGACTGTCTTTACCAACGTTATTCTAAAGCAATATTACAGTTTTTTTATTTTGCTTTAAAAAATGATCATGCAAAAGCACAAGATTTTGTACATGATCTCTTTGTCAAAATAATTGAAAAGCCAAACTTGTTTGATTTAAACCAAAATTTTAAAGCCTGGATTTACCGTGTTGCTTCAAATATGTGTAAAAATGAATACCGGAGAAGTTTAATTAACCAGAAGTATTACTCGTATATGACCGATGCCAGAGAAAATATAGTTGTAATTAACGATACAGAAAAAAAACTTCACAATTGTATTTGCCGGTTAAGCCAGGAACACCGGTCGCTAATTGCATTACGTTTTAAAATGAATTTGACGGTAAAAGAAATAGCCGGTATTTATGAATGCCCTGAAGGTACAATAAAATCAAGGCTTTTTTATGCAACCAAAGAATTGTCAAAACTATATAAACAATAATATTATGGCAACAGATCAAAATATTGAAAAAATATATCAGCTGGTGGAACAATTTGAATTTACTGAATTACCTGCTGAAGATAAATTATTTGTAATAACCTATTTTTCTGAGTCTGACTACCAGAGGATGCGTGAAACGATTAAAGAAACCAAAAATTATTTTGAAAATACTCCGGAATTAACACTAGATGATTCGATATATAAATCTTTGTCAGTTCTGGTAAGGAATAAAAACGTTATACTTAAATTTGCGAAATATCCTTTAGAATTATACAAAGTTGCAGCATCTGTCCTCATTATTTTAGGTATCACTTTAATGGCATTTTATAAAAGCTATCAAAGCTATTCCAGTAACGTTGTCGTTAAGGATACAATTTATATAAAGAAAACTGATACAGTATTTTCAATAATAAGAGATACTATTCAAATTGTAAAAAATCTGGTTGTATACATTCCGCAAAAATCTGATACAAATATTCGGAATACTTATCTTGCAAATAATATTGGCACATCGAATTGCAGGAATGAAATTTGTCCTTCCGATATTGAAAAAATTACCGGACTGGCAGGTACCAATAACATTTCAAGGGATTCCTTCCTTACGGATTTCATGGTGTCTTTAAAATAGCTTTGAGTAGTAATCAATTAATTCAAAGTTGATATTTCAATGAAAATAAAATTGTTTGAAGTACAAAAAAAACTTATCTTTGTTTCATAGAAAATAAAAATGAGTATTAACAGAAAGCATACTTCCTCAGTTAAAAGGTCCACAAAGAGTGTGACTCGGGAGGGTATTTGCTATTTGTTTGTGAAAATTTGATATGAAAAATAAATACACAAAATAGTTTGGCCCTCCGAATTTCGGGGGGCTTTTTGTTTTATATATAATTTAAAAACTTATGATTACTTCAATAGAAATTAAAAAGATGGCCTTGCGCAATGGTGCTGACCTGTGCGGTATTGCCCCGGTGGAGCGTTTTGAACACGCACCTGTAGGATTTCATCCTACCGACATTTATCCTGGAACAAAATCTGTAATAGTTATTGCAAAACAGGAAATTGAAAGTACTTTGTACTCCAAATCAGCTGTAGCATATACATTTGCTACCGAAATGATCTTGAATGAAGTGTTCAGGATAACTATTGAAATAGCTGAAAAATTAGAGCAGAAAGGCGTAATCGCAATTCCTGTTCCTTCCGAGCCATATGAATACTGGGATGAAAAAGAACTGACCGGGAAAGGAATTCTCTCATTAAAACATGCTGCTCATTTATCCGGTTTAGGCGTTATCGGTAAAAACACATTGCTTATAAATAAAAAATATGGCAATTTGATCAGATTGGGAGCCATACTAACTGATGCAAAACTTGAAGGTGACTGCATAGATGATTCTGTACTTTGCAAAGACACTTGTAATCTTTGTTTGAAGAGCTGTCCGGTTAACGCTATAAATGGGAATATTGTAATTCAAAAGAAATGCAGACCTAATTCCGGAATTACTAATAAAAAAGGATATTCGCTCTATATTTGCAACACTTGTCGGAAGGTTTGTCCTTACAGAGCCGGCGGCATTGTGAATAATAATAATGACCCGATCAAATTGAAAACTCTTATTCAAATTAAACATTTAATGAAATAATTGAACTGAGTTTATGTAGTCTTTATTTCTTTTTTAAATAAAGATAGTCGAGATAGTAAATTACTTTAACTGAAAAACTATTGGTTTGAGGAGAATTAATAATATTCTCAAAATTTTTAAAATATGAATATGTTATTATATTATCGTCCCTTTCAATTATGTTTTTCCAGACAACATACAGTTCGCTTCCGGGTGCAAAACGCCATGAATATATCATATCAATATTAAATGCGTTATAACATTTGTTATTATTGTCAGAATAATTGCTTTTTTTTAATGTTCCGTCATTATTCAACTCATAATATTGATTATCATAGACTGCATTTTGATTATAGTGTCTTAAACGAAAGCTGAGATAAGAGTTACAACTAAAAATATATTTTGTAGTAAACGTATTTGTAATAGTTCTCACGTTACGTTTACCAAAATAAATTGTGTCTTCATGAACACTTGTATTGACCCATCCTTTTAATTTATGAATATAGTCATAATCTAATTCATAGGAAAATGAAAGTTTATCCGTTACGCGATAATATATCCATTGATTAAACCAGTATTCAAAAAGTTCGGGATCATCAGTCCATTTTCTTCCCGGGTTAAACATTAAAGATATTTTTTCCCTTGGGTCTGTATTTATCCAACCTCCAAAATGATATAATTTGTTAAAAGGAATAACGTACCTGCCTTTTACCCTGGGTTCATAATAATCTTTGTCACCATCAGGGTAATAAGTTGCATTTATACCTGCTGAATATTGATTGCTGAATGTAGCATCAGAATGAAAAAACAAATTTGTAGATGTATATACAGAAGGGTTGTACATACTATTATAATACATATCTAAATATGTAAACCAATACAAAATTTTCCAAAAAGGCTTTGTTACTTCGTACCTGATAAAAAGTTCAGTAGATTTATAATTGTTTTTCTCCAAATATCCCAAATCGTTTATATCATACTTATCCGATAATAAAAGATAAGAAAGATAACCCTGGAATTTGCCGGCTATTCTTCCAGCTTTTAGATAATATGAATGACCGAATTCAGAATTTGCTAGTATCCCTGTGTTTTTGACTTATATACTCCCCTGGTTTGTATCCCATAGGTTTTTGTTTTGTTTTTAAGTAACCAGTTCGCTTCCTGTAACATTTGCCATATAACCGTCCTTTTCCATCCAGGAGTTGTATTGGTAAGATTTATATAAGAATTGTTTTTTAGCTCTTGATCTAAAACAATCAGGTTATAATTGGTGAACGGTTGTGTTTCAAATTTTCTTTCTACACCGTTAGAATCAGCAATAGTAGCATATGTGCTCCCCGTTATCGCATTGAAAAAACCAATTCCTAATCCTGTATTTGTTCTCCCTGATATTTTTGTTGCATTAATTATACGGGTTGTTAAGGGGTTTGAAATAATTGTATCGCCGTTTTTTAAATAATTAACTACGCTATCGTGTCTGTATGGTGTTCCACCGATTCTCCTGGAGTAAAATAGACCCAGTTTGTTGAACAATTCCGTTCCTTCAGTAAAAAAGGGTCTCTTTTCACCATAATATGTTTCATATGGAGAAAGATTCAAAATTCTATCATCGGATTGAACCTGGCCAAAATCAGGAATCATGGTCATATCGAGTGTAAAACTTTCGTTTATTCCATATTTAAGATCCAAACCTCCATTGAATGTGGAACCCCATTTTTTATAATCAGGATTCTTTTCAACATACTCCGAAATATAGGGCATCAAAGAAAGCCGTAAGGGAGGTTTAATATTTTCAACACCCATCATCTTACCTGATTGGTTTAGAATACCATCTTTTTGCCTGTCTACAAAAACCCAGTTGGTGTTTTGCCGATGCCGCATTATATTTCTCCAGATGTTTATTTTCCAATTTTGTACATCGGTTCTGGGAAATCGAAGAGCAGTGAAAGGAATTTTAATTTCAGCTATCCAACCACTGTCTGTTATACTTACACAACTTTGCCACACTGCATCCCAACTCGCATCCTCATTATAATGATCGACTTTCACATCATATTGCACACCTGAAGCTGTAACAAAGAAACCAAATCCATTCATTCCGGTTCCAGATGGATCAAAATAAATGCCCATATAATCGGCATTGTAAATATTGTCTCTTTCACTTAATTCTGTTAAAATACTGTCTGGTGCTGAATCGTATAACATAGCACCTATATATAAAGCTGTATTATCATATAAAAATTTAATTTCCGATTTTTGCCAGGCAGGAGCTCCGTTATTTGGAGAAAATTGAACAAAATCTTTAGCAACGGGAACATTTTTCCAGGCTTCATCATTCAGCTTTCCATCAATAATAGGCGGATTATCTGTCCTCACTACCTTGATAGTTTTAGTGCTATCTTGGGCTACCAGTGACATTGAATTCATCATTAATAAAATTAATTCACTGCAAAAAAATATGAGGTTTCTGGTCATACCGTTATTCTGTACAAATATGTAACGTAAATGAATATTTAATTTAAAGAAATTTCTATTTTTGAAATGCAACGTATTAAGGTTGACTAAGGACTTAAAAAATAAACTTAAAAATACGAATATATAAAATTTGTCTGCTTTATTGCTATTATAGAAACTAGTTTTACGGCAGCTTTAAAAATAAATTTTAAGTACTATTAATATTCAATTTCAATGCAAAATGCTGAATTTATAAAACAGATAGATTATAACATTACAAAATGTACAATTTAATGCAATAACTATTTTGTTTAAGTCTACCTTAAATATTAAATGTATCATAAATTAACATCAGTTCTATGTAAGAAAATATTTAAATGCTTTGTTTTAAACACTTTTCCTTTTGTCTTGACACAAAAGGTGACCAAAAAATCAATCCCGCCTTAGGCGGGATGAAGCTTCCACCCACGAGCTTTCGCACCCTCGCCAGATTTTCTGGCCAACGCACTTTCCGTTTCACGGAAATTAGAAGAGAATTCCTTATCGGCTGCGTGCTTTCCGAAATTTCGGGATGAGCAAAGGTGGCAGCCGAAACGAGTTCACTCAGCCAAGTCTTTTTACTCACTTCGTTCGTGAGATCGCTCCGCTAAGTTCTTTGGTTCATTTCTTTTTTGACGAAAAAAGAAATGAATAATATTCTGATTATCTGTAACAAGTATGTTATCTTAGGTCGAACTTACAATAAATTCTTGAAATTCAATTAATAGTCACCCCTTAAAGTATTTTTTTAATTTCCTTCAATTGAAATCTTAATTATATCAAAATAAGATTGAGTTCGTATCAAAAATTTTTGACATTTATCTAACATTGTAATATTGTAAATCTGTTTATCAAAAATCAATTCTTAAAAAAACTAAAATAGACTTGTTTGGCTCATATTTTGCAGGTATTAGATTAACTTTTTGGCCTTCAAAAACCAAAATAAAAATTAAAGATTATGAAACGTACAAATTTAAATTTAGAACTGAGTGCATCATTAAAGTATATTAAAAAATTTGCTTTATTTATCATGATATTGCTAGCTTTGGAAATATCTACAATATCTAACGCAGATGCACAGAGACATGGCGGATTTGGCCATGGTGGATTTGGACACGGTGGATACTACGGATGGGGAGGCGGACCTTTTTGGCACTATTCATTTCTTCCCATTTGGGGAGCCTTTTATTGGTATTTGCCCTATGCTGCCGTAAGCTTTTATTATGCAGGACTTGACTATTATGCATGCGATGGTGTTTATTATCAGAATTTTGATGGAAAATATGAGATGGTTCCTGCCCCAATTGGATACAGGGTGAAAGAGCTTCCCAAGGGTACTGTACAATTCACTTTCAACGGATTGCCATATTTTTATTACTATGGTACATTCTATAAACCCGTAGACAAAAAGTATGAGGTAGTGCCAGCACCTGTTGGTGTGGTAGTAGAAAATATTCCTGCCGGATATGAAAAGATCGAGATTGGCGGTCAAACTTATTATACCGTAAATGGCATTCAGTTCAAACCGGTAATCAGGAATAACGAAATATGGTACCAGGTAATTAAAAGTAATGGAAATGCACCTGTACCTTCTTCACCTTCGCAGCAGGAGCAAAATCCTAAAGATAGCATCAATTGAATTTGAATAATATCCAACAAATAAACCAAAAAATGGCAAGAATTTAGTTTCTTGTCATTTTTTGGTTTACGATTAAATATATAACTTGTCATATAATCTGTTATAAATTCTTAGACTTCCTTATTATCAAAAAATAATAGAGAATGAGAACCATACTAATTTTAATCATTACTGTAATTTTCACGTTAGATTCCGGAATGATTCTTGCTCAAGTGCAAGGATGGGGCGGCAATCAGAGTAATATGCCAAAAGATGCTAAAATTACCGGAACCATTGTTGACGAGAGTAATGGACAGCATGTTCCATATGCCGTTGTTGCTATTTACAGGGCAAAGGATTCCTCTTTAGTTACCGGGGTAATGAGCAATGATGATGGAAGTTTTACTATTCAGGAACTTCCATACGGTAAGTTTTTTATCTTAGTAACTTCAATAGGATATAAAAAGCATAAATATAATAATGTAATTCTTACCCCTGCCCAGAAAGTTGCAAGCATAGGTACTATAAAAGTAAATCCATCAGCCACATCGCTTAATGAAGTAAAAGTAGTAGGAACAGCGCCTCCTATACTTTATCAGATTGATAAAAAAGTTATCAATATTGAACAAAACGTCACAGCTTCTGGAGGTACATTAGCAGATGCTCTTCAAAATGCACCATCTGTTCAAACAGATGTACAAGGAAATATTACGCTGCGTGGAAGTTCAAACTTCACTGTCCTGGTTGATGGCAGGCCTTCTCCCATTGAAGGAAGCGAAGCTTTGCAACAAATTCCCGCGAGCCTAGTACAAAATGTTGAAATCATTACCAACCCTTCGGCAAAATACGATGCTGAAGGAAGTGCAGGAATTATCAATATTATCATGAAAAAACAAAAAGTTCAGGGTGAAAGCGGAATGGTTAATGTTACTGCAGGAAACGGTAATAAATACAGTGCCAATCTAAATCTGAACTATAAGATATCGAAATTTAATTTTACACTTGGTGGCGATTTTACTGACATGAAATCTGTTGTTAAAAACAACATGAGCAACACAGATACATTGAAACAGCAAACTATAAAAAATCAGGAAATCAACGGTAATGGGAATTTTCACCGTCAGGGTATGGGACTTAACGCAGGAATTGATTATGCCATTGATGATAAAAATTCTTTGACATTAACTGGCAGTATAGGTAGTAGAACTTTTAGTCGCCCTTTAAATTCAAACTATCACGATGTATATGATACTATCTCAAAGCCACCCGCCAATATTTATTATCTTAACAGCACTAATCCCGAGCTTAAAAGAAGTTATGGAACTCTAAACCTCGATTACCTTTTAAAATTAGATAGTGCAGGACAACAACTTTCTGCCTCGGTTTATTTTTTAGCGGGACCAAATGATAATATAAGTAGTCTTGAGGAAGATACTACTGATGCAAACTGGAATTCATTAGGAAAAGCAAAAATTAACCAACAAACGTCACAAAACATCAATGGCACTGATTTACGCACCAAGGCTGATTATACATTGCCCGTTAGCACCAAAGGCAAACTTGAAGCCGGTTACCAGGGTAGGTATTCTAATAGCACTGGTGAATATATTTTAAAAAATTATGTAGGGGATGCATGGGTTGAAGATACTTCTCAAAGAGATAATTTTACCTTTAAAGATCAGATTCAGGCCAGTTATGTTACTTTTTCAAATTCAATGTTTCTTTTTGATTATCAGCTTGGGTTACGCTCTGAATATGAAGACCGAATACTAAACCAGGAAATACTAAATAAGGAATACAAGGTCAATCGCATCGATTTTTTCCCGACCATTCATTTGACCAGGCAATTACCCTGGGATTTTCAAATACAAGCCAGTTATACACGCCGTATAAACCGTCCACAACAGTGGAAAATTGATCCATTTGTTATACATCTCGACCCACAAACAATACAACACGGATATCCCGGCTTGTTACCTGAATTTGCTAATTCTTATGAATTGAACCTTGAGAAAAAATTAACTGAAACGTCATTCATTTCTATAGAAGGTTATTTGAGACAGACTTCAAATTTGATTCAGCAAATCAGTACTTTTGATCAAAGCACACAGATTACTACCAATACTTTTGCAAACATAGACCATGATCGTGCCATGGGTTCTGAGTTTATGACGTACCTGGAACCAGTAAAGTGGTTTAATCTGAACTGCTCTTTCAATGTCTACAATTATCATATGTTTGGAACCCCCATTCCCACTGTTGCCAACAACATAAATACGTGGAATATCCGCGTTAATCCTACTTTTCGCGTAAGCAGGCATACGACCGTCCAGGCAAGTTACGCATATAATGCCCCTACCATAACTGCACAAGGTTCTCGTTCCGCTTACTATTTTTCAACAGTAGGTATCAAGCAGAGTTTATTCAAACAAAAGGGCAGCCTGACCTTACAGGTTCGTGATTTGGTTGGACATACTAATTACATTACCACAACTGAAAGTCCGCACCAATACAAATACAGTAACTTCCAACGCGAATCCCAGGTTTTTCTGTTAACATTTAGTTACCGTATCAACAATTACAAGGTTAAACAAAATAAAAAACAAAATCAGGATACGAATAGTGATAACAATGAAGAAGACATGGAACAGGGATTTTAAATTTCTCTTGGAATAATATTGATCATTGATATTTTTTTAACAGCGAATTTACGATTGAATTACTTGTTCATGATGTTATTATTTTAAGGGAATGGTAAAATTAAATTCACTTCCTTTTCCTTCAATACTTTCAATCAAAATTTTTCCACCGTGTTTTTCAATAAATTCTTTACATAATAATAGTCCCAACCCTGTTCCCTTCTCATTAGCAGTACCAGGATTAGTATATTTAATGTCGATCCTGAAAAGCTTGTCTAAATCATTTTTCGGTATTCCAACTCCAGTATCTTTTACTGTTAATATTAAATCATTACTGTTCACCTGTGCGCTTACCGAAACTGCACCACCTCTGTGAGTGAATTTCAGCGCATTGTTCAACAGGTTTCGCAGTATGGTATTTAACATATCTTTATCTGCAAATGCTTTTAAATCATTTGAAATGTCAGAGAATAATTTTATCTCTTTATGATTTGCAAGCATTTTCACATTGGTCAGGTTTTGGGCTACCAAATTTGCTACATTTACTTCTTGAGGATTATATGCCAAATTACCTGTTTGCGATTTTGACCATTCTAATAAATTTTCAAGCAAACTATATCCCTGTTTGGCAGCTTCATTTAATAACTTGCCAAATTTTTTGATACTTTCTAGGTCATATTGATATATATCGTTAGATAATACTTCAGAAGCTCCAAGCAGGCTGGCAAACGGATTTTTCATATCGTGGGCAATAATTCCGAAAAATTTATCTTTTGTGGCATTGAGGTTTTTAAGATCCTCAGCATATTTTTTTAATTGTTGTTCAGCAATTTTTTGTTCTGTGATGTCTTGAATTAACAGATAATAAGCAACAACTTTCCCTTTAAATCTGAATGAGGAATATAATAAAGATTAAGAAAATGATGCTGTCCATTTGGATAATAAAAAGTGCTTTCATAAAACACCGTTTCGCCTGCTAAAACTTTTTGTATACTATTAAAAGCGTTTTCAAAGTCTTGTTTGGGTATTATTTCAAATACTTTTTTACCTATAATTTCTTCTTTGCTTTTTTCATATCTGTTGGCAAATTTCTGATTGACGAATAAGTATTTAAGATCTTTATCTATATAAGCAATATTCACTGGAATATTGTCAGTAATTAAGCGTCAATTGTTTTTCGTTTTCAATAATTTTATTTACAATCGGGTTTGAAATTCTTACAAAGAAGAAGTATTCCGATAAAAACCAATATTATGGCTGATAATAAGGCGTAAATACCAGCTTTATAAAATGGTTCATTCATTTCAGCGATATTGATTTTTGTGACAATTCCCCAATGAAGTTCCGGAATATAATCACAAAATGCCAAGACCTTATTTCTACTGTAATCTAATCCCATAATAAAACCAGTATGTTTTAATAAGGCATGCTGTATAGGAATACCAATTTTTGATTTTAATGGAACTGGCTTGGGATTGGAAAAATCATAATATAAGTGATCTAACAGAAAAAAAACAGTGTCGTTTTTCAAATACCCGATAATAAATTCACCTGTTTTTCCTAAAACATTGTTGAATTTTTGTTGGTTCTTTAAAAATCGCAAAATGTTTTTTTCATCTTTAGTTTCTTTATATAATGATTTGATAGTGCCTATTTGGTTTTCAGATAATTCTTTTAAATATTCCTTTTTTTCATTTAATACTACGTTGTATAAAATCATTAGTGATTTTCCGGTTGCGATTAGCGCAACCAAAATCATAATAATCAATAATTGAAAAGTGCCTTTTCTATCTGATATTTTCATTGAATGCTTTAAATGGTTATTTCAAATTTAAAATTATTTGCAAAATTTCTGAGTCCAAAAAAACTTATCATATAAGTAATTTTTTCTTTAACATAACTTAAAAAATTTTATAATATTTTAAATTAGAAATGAAAATTAATCAACGAGAGTTCAGTACAAATAATAAGGACTAATGCTTTTATTTATGTAAGTTACATTAATGTTCTCTCTTTTTCAAATTTTCTTTATCCCTAATTTAAAACTAATTTCATCTATGTTTTAAAGAGGAAAATTTTTAATACTGATTTTTAGCATTATTTAACGCAGGCAAACACACTAAAATTGGCAATTACGAGTCTAATTACCATTATGAACTAATATGTAAAAAAATGAACCCGACAAACATGTTAGAATTGCAAGAACTTGTATTAGAAAATTTGTATGAAAATAATTTATTATTTGAGAAAGAGCTCAGAAAAGCATTCAAATGGCTTGGACATGAAGATTTATTTATCTTGTATAACTGGGCTATGGAAAAATTCAATGAAAGATGCCGCGATATAATTGATCGCGTGTATTCAGGTTTTGATTTTCAGAATTCAAATCCATTAAACCGTAATAGTCAAAATCAGTCCCTATGGCAGGCGAGTATTGTTTGAAATAAAATAACCATAAGGATTTGCAATATCCCTTCGCATATTTTTGTCTAATAAATTGTAAATTATTTTGAAATTAAAATCAAACATATTGCTATGTTGATACGTATTTACTCGGGTGAGAAAGGAATTTTGCTTTTATTTTTTTGAATGTTTTTATTATTCCAAAATTAATAGAAGTGTTTCACGGGATTTTATTCTTGATGTTATTTAAAAACAATTATTAATTTTTAATAAATGCATTTAAAAATACTTCGTGAGAATTAAAAAAAGATACTTCAAAATGATAAAAACAATAAAATATTTTCTTTTCGGATTGACATTTAGCTTTTGTCACTTGATTTCCTATGGACAACAAAGTAATATTGATTCACTCTTATCCCTTTTAAAAAAGGCAAAACAAGATACGCTTAAAATAAGATTACGAGCAGAAATTGGTGAAGAGATACCTATACTCAGAATTTCTTATTGGGATAGTATTAAAGTAGATGCTGAAAAATGGAATTTAAAAAAAAATATTGCTGAGGCACTTAATAATATTGGCTTTGTCAACGATAATCAGGGTGACATTTCAAAAGCATTAGAATATTATGATGAAGGATTGAAGATGCGCGAAGAAATTGGAGATAAGCATGGAATAGCAGAATCATTGAACAATATCGCGATCATATTTGAGAAACATGGTGATATTCCTCATGCATTGGAATATCACTACAAAGGACTCAAAGTACAGGAAGAGATAAATGACAAGCAGGGTGTTTCCCTATCATTAAATAATATCGGCCATATTTACGAGTACCAGGGTGATATTCTAAATGCCTTAGAGTACTATCAGAAAAGTTTGAAAATAGGTGAAGAACTCAATAATAAAGATCGAATTGCAACCGAGCTGAACAATATTGGTTTGGTATATCATAACCAGGCTCAACAAAGCGCTATATCAAAGAATGCCGGAACAGATTCATTATATAATAAATCAATGGAATACTTCATCAGGAGTTTGAAATTGTTCAAAGAACTTAATGATAAAGAAGCAATCGCTACTTTGTTACAAAACATAGGAAATATTTATCAAGATAAGAACGAATATTCCACTGCAATGGAATATTTCAATAATGGTTTAATCATTAGAAAAGAAATAAATGACAAGCGGGGTATTGCTTATTCATTATATTACATGGGAAGAATTTATCTGGATAAAAAAAAATTTACCAAAGCTCTTATATATGAGAAAGATGCGCTGGTCATTGCAAACGAATTGGGCTATCCCATGGATATTAGCAATATAGCGAATATATTATCGGAAATTTATCAGGCACAAAATAAATGGCAGGATGCTTTTAAGATGCAATATCTTTATTTTTTAATGAAGGACAGTATTGATAACGAAAATACTCGAAAAGCATCAATAAAGAAACAATTTCAGTATGAATATGAGAAAAAAGAAACCATATTAAAAGCTGAACAGGAAAAAGAACGTGCAATAGCAGAAGAAAGAAGCAGAAAACAAAAAATTATTATCTGGTCATTTATTATTGGCTTCATATTAGTAGTAGTATTTGCAGGTCTTATATTCCGCTCATTGCGTATTACCCGTAAACAAAAACAGGTAATTGAAATCAAGAACAAGGAAACCGAGTTACAGAAAAAAATTATTGAAGTTAAAAACAAAGACATTACCGACAGTATTAATTACGCCAAACGAATACAACAGGCAAAACTTCCTAAAAAAGAAGAAATTTATTCTTCGTTCCCGCAAAGTTTTGTACTTTTTAAACCAAAAGACATTGTAAGTGGTGACTTTTATTTCTTTCGTAAAATCAGTCAATCAATTTTCATTGCTGTAGCCGATTGCACGGGTCACGGAGTGCCCGGAGCATTTATGAGTATGATTTGTTCCGAAAAATTAGAAGATGCCGTTTCCCTAAGCTCAGACACATCTGAAATTCTAAAGCTATTGAACAATGGCATTAAAAATTCATTACACCAATCGAACAGTGATGAATCAACCCGTGACGGAATGGACATTGCCCTTTGCCGTATAGATACTGTAAATCGTATCGTGCAATATGCTGGTGCTAACAGACCGTTTTGGTTTGTTCGCAAAGGACAGAAAGTTATTGAAGAAATTCAGGCAACTAAACAAGCAATCGGCGGTTTCACGGAGGATAACCAAAATTACGACACACATGAAATAAAAATACAGCAGGGCGATACATTTTATATTTTCTCTGATGGCTATTCAGACACATTTGGCGGACAAGAAGGGAAAAAACTGACTATAAAAAAATTTAAACAAATACTTCTCGATATTCAGAACAGGACAATGCAGGAACAAGAAAAACATTTAGACGACTTTATAGAAAACTGGAAAGCAGATATAGAACAAGTTGACGATATTTTAATAATCGGAGTACGTCTATGAAAACGAATATATGATGCCCATTTCCTAAAACCTTCGTCTTATTAAAATATAAGTTTTATTAAACGACTGTTTGATAAGACCTTTTTTTCATCAATGATTTGCCGTAATATTGTCTTATAAATCCCAAGTCTTTTGGACATGATTATGTTTGATTGGCTTTGTCATTCTGTTCCAATTGCATCTATTATTGCAGTTTGCTAAAAAAAGAATTTGCGGTAGCGCAACTATATTGAGAGAAAAGTCACATACTATATTTGCAGATAATAAAAATAAGCAAATTCTTTATTAATAAATATTGGTTTAAGTATGAGAGTTTTGCTCTGTTTTATTGGACTTGTAATTTGTGTGGTTTGTCAAAGCCAGCAAAAGATCTTGGGTACAGTATACGATAATACAGGAGAGCCTCTGGCAGGGGTTATAATAACGGATGAAAAACATAAGGTTCTATGTAATACAAATGATTCGGGTAAGTTCACTGTTGTTATTATGCCTGAAACAAATCTTTGTTTCACATTAATGGGTTTTTATGATACTTGTATAACCTTACAAACCATAAAAAATAATTTTGAAGTTTTGATGAGGGTAAAACCCATTAATTCAAGTGAAATAATAATTAAAGCCAACAAATCTGAGGAATATTTTAAGGGAACAAAAACAGGGCTATTCCAGATCAAGCCGGATAGTTTGAGGAATTTACCAAATATTGTCGGGGAAGCTGACCCGATGAGAATGCTTCAACTATCTCCTGGTGTGGCAAAAAGTGAGATAAACATGGGCATAAATGTAAGAGGCAGTAGCGCCGATCAAAACCTGATTTTTTTTGACGATGCAATAGTTTATAACCCCACTCATTTAATGGGGTTCTTATCCATTTTCAATTCTGAGATAATTGATGATGTTACCCTTATTAAATCAGGATTACCGGCTTATTACGGTGGTCGGCTTTCATCTGTTACAATAATTGAATCAAATAAAACTATTCCCGAATCACCTCAATTTTCAGCTAATATTGGATTATTGCTCTCAGGTTTTATGTATAAGTTTCCGGTTGCAAAAAAAAAGATGAGTATTACGTTAGCCGCACGTAAATCTTACATCGATTATACTTTAAAACCTTTAAGTAAATTACTATTTAACAAAGGCAAATCCACGTTTAATTTTACTGACTATGGATTTTACGATCTGAATTTTATAGCGGTTTATAAACCTTCAATATATGATATTATTTACATTTCTGCTTATACAGGAAGTGATAACTTTGATTTAAAAAAAGTTTCATTTGATATTCAAAATACGGTTGACTGGAATAATAGTACCCTTTCTGTAAAATGGCTTCATAACACAAATTCATTCCATTCAATGAAAACGATTGCAGGATTTTCTGGTAATAATTTTAGCTTTAGTTTAGTACAGGAAAACAACGGATACTGGCTGTCATCAAATTTGAAGAACTACTATTTTAATCACGAGCATAGTTTCTATTTTAAAAAATTTACATTGAAAACCGGGTTCAACCAGGAAATATATTCCGTTCTTCCTTCGAGGAATGAGGCAAATTTGTACGGACAAAGCGCTGTCATTGGCACTGTCAATACTTATCATGTCAGCATTAGTAATTTATATATCCATACTGAAACTGATATTTCCGGCAGACTAAAAATTGCATTAGGAATAAGAAGTAGCTTTTATATGCATCTAGGACCTTATACAGGTTATAATCATGATTTTTCAGGTAATATTACTGATACTATTTTTTTTAAGAAAAATGAAATAATTAAAAAATACTCTGGCGTTGAACCAAGAATGAGTTTAAATTATACAATTAATCCAGTTTCGTGGATTAAAATTTCCGCTACCGAAAATACTCAATACCTGCAGCAGGTAAACGTAACTTCTGTTGCACTTCCTACAGATTTCTGGCTTCCTTCAACCAGTTTTGTACCACCTGCACAAGGGTACCAATTTTCAGCAGGATATTTCAGGAAACTTTCAAGCAGTTATGATGGTTCTATAGACTTATTTTACAAAGGAATGAAGAATATTCTTGAATTTAATTCTGGCATATTAACTGCTTTAACAAAATCAACAATAGAAGAAAATGTAATTGTTGGGAAAGGGCGTTCATATGGAGTAGAATTATTCCTTGCTAAAAAGACTGGGAAACTTACCGGCTGGTTAAGCTATACACTTTCACGTTCAGAAAGAATATTTGCTATGATTGATAGTGGAAGGCCTTATCCCTCAAAATATGATCATACGCATGACTTGTCTTTAGTTTTTCAATATCCGTTAACCCGAAAATGGAAAGCTTCAGCGATATTTGTTTATACAACCGGAAATGCAATTACAATGCCCATTGGAAGATATATAATCCAGGGTCTGATTGTAAATCAGATGGGAAATTACAATTCTTTCCGGTTACCTTCATATAACAGGTTAGATGTTTCATTTACCAGGAATATAAAAAAAACCGGGCGTTCGGAACAAAACCTGAACATAAGTATTTACAATGTATATAACAGGCCAAACCCATATTTTATGTATTTTAATGTTACCGGCGATTTAAAAGAAAATAAACTAAATGTTACTTTGAAATCAGTTTCTATTTTTCCTATCATGCCTTCGGTGTCTTACGAAATAAGATTTTAGTATGAAAAATATATATAAAATAACAATTCTTTTAATTATTTGCTGGAGTTGCAACCCAGGACTGAATATAGAAATGCCCGGACTGAAAAAACAATTGGTAGTTGACGGATGGATTGAGAACGGTGGATATCCAATGGTTATATTGACATACAATTCATCATTTTTCAGCAATTTAGATTCAGCATCGTTTAGGAGTCTTGTGGCTACCAGAGCAAAAGTAACTGTTTCCGATGATAACGAATCAGAAATTCTCACTCTCACGTTTGATACAACTTACTTCCCTCCGTTTGTTTATGAAGGAAATATATTAAAAGGTGTTGAAGGCAAGACTTATTATCTTACAGTTGAAGATGAGATTGATACCTTGCATGCTATCACAACCATTCCAAATCATTCTCCAACGATCGATTCGTTATGGATGGATTATTTAAATAATATTGATACCATAGGAGTATTAAAGTGCAGGTTTACTGATAATCCTGATGAAAAAAACTATTACCGCACATTTACAGAGATTGGGAGGTCTATTCATTTTGTCCCCACACTTTTTTCTTGTTTTAGTGATGAATATTTTAATGGAAATACTGTAACATTAAGCTTAAATAAAGGTAGTGACAATCAATTTTCACTTATGTCAAACATTTACTTTTCTAAAGGAGATTCAATACTCCTTAAATTTAGCGCAATTGATAAAGCAAGTTTTACATTTTGGTTGGCTTACGAGGAAGCCGTTTTAAATTCTTCAAGCCCATTTTCATCAGAACATAACCAATTGGTCTCAAATACTGATAATGGATTAGGAATTTGGTGTGGTTACAATTCTTCCTATTATGGTTTAATAGCAAAATAGGGCTGCAATTTTACAACCCTATTTTTATCATTTAGGAACTTGAATCAACTTTACTTAGAAGTTTGAATTCCATAGGTATTTTGTAATTCAGTAAGGAACGTATTAAAATCACTTGTCAAATCGCTAAACCCGCTTTGGAAATATGTACTTAAGTCGCTCTTCGAGTTATCAGCAAATACAAAACGAATGTCTATTTCTGACGATGTATAAGTATAATCATAAGATGTGTACTGATAAGTTTTTAAATAGGGTTCGGCTTTCGCAATCATTTGGTTCTTATCAGCATAAACCACTACCAAAGCTATATCATTTTTAATAAGAGTTATTGCTTCATTTTGTTTTACAGTATCGGCAGAAGTTTCTTTATCAATAGCAATCAAGCCATTATAAAAATCTTTAAAATCAACTTGTCCGGCAATTTTAATATTGTAAAACTGGAAATGAGCATTCGCGTTGGTAAGAATAGTTGTTGGATCTGGGTTCTGGCTGTTAGTAAAATTCTGTATGTTGGTTTTATCAAAATTACCAGTCATTTCCCAACCTATATCAACTATTGTAGTAGATGAATTTTTTATTGAATAACTCAAGCTTACATCTGATGTTTGGTAACTCCAACTCGTGTTAAATACGAATGTGCCAATAGTTAAGGTACTTGATATTGAAGTCGGCATCCCATCAGAATTATATGCCCCGGTAAATGCGTAATTTAATGCTGTGGTTCCGTTAACTTTAATATCATACTGGATGGAAGTAGGCAATTCAGTAATTGTAGTGTTGCCAAAAATATATGTGCCCGTTTGAACCGTAGGTTTTGCTATTTCGAATACACCAGTGTTCTGCCCTGAATTTTTATCAGCCAATGTAGCAGGAAATAATATACTGAAAGTATTGGAAGGTGTTTTATCAAATCCCCCTGTATTAAAATCATAAGTATATGTGCCTGCTATTGAATCGTAAATTTGCACCAACCCTATTTCATCAGATGTTTGCCGTAAAGATTTGAAAACACTTTCAACACCAGTTGTATTATTACTAAAAGCGGCCATAGCTTTTAACGTCCCTAATGCTGGAGATTCTGTTGAAATTGATTCGGAGGAAGAACTTGCTACTAATAAAACAAGGTTCACTGTTGCTTGCATTCCCGATGTTTTATTTAAATCGCTCATTTGGGTTATCATATTAACACCGGTATTTTCCAAATCACTTTTCACTTGTGTCGGAGAATTGGGAGAATAAGGCGTACTGTTCAAATTAGAACTCCCGTTATTATCTTTTTTACAGGCCATAAAGGCTGCTATAATAAAAAGAATTGCAAATAAATTTATTTTTTTCATTTTATTTTATTTTAAGTTAATTAAAAGCAGACATATTATAATACAAATTTCTATACAAAAATTCTTATTCATTAAATGATAACTTAAAAAATCAATAAATAATAAGATAAATAATCTCTAA
Organism: uncultured Bacteroidota bacterium; assembly: GCA_963851385.1. Classification (GTDB taxonomy): domain Bacteria; phylum Bacteroidota; class Bacteroidia; order Bacteroidales; family DTGW01; genus CAWEFA01. The sequence continues at coordinate 79,482 of CAWKPE010000019.1, forward strand.
CTGCGGGGACAAACTACATCCAGTTTTTCTTTCACCAAATTCAAAAGAAGCTTATCAACTATTCTAAAAATAGATACGATATCGTAAAAATTCTTTCATAGTTATCTTCTATTAGCATTAATAATATTAAATTTTTGACATAATATATTGCAAAAAAGCAAATAGCTTATCAAAGTTAAAAAATATATTTCATACAAACATATAAGTTTAATAAACTAATCAGAAATAAAAATAAAGATTTGAATATAAGCCAGATAAAAAATATATTTGAGACATATATCAGCTCAAAACAAAAATATTTTACAAAACCAAGTATTGAATAGATAAAATTTGTGATTTAAAATCAAATCATTTTGATTTGGTTCATCATAACTATTACGAATTACAGAACTATCCCTAAATTGATAATGAAAAACTTAATTACCCAAATTTTTATTTGTTTTAAATAAAAAATGTGTGATATATTGTTTGATGAAAAAACTTAACCCTTGTAAAATTTAATTTACAAGGGTTAATGATTTTAATAGTAGCCCGTAGGGTATTACTTTTTTCATTTCATTCAATTTTATCTAATTCTAATGTGACATTATGAAGCCTAATAAATAGGCTTCATTTGTTTACTAAAGGTATAATAAATATTATTACATTTCATTAGATTTAATCAAATAGTGTACGTAAATTTACCAAAAATACGTACACTATGAGTTTGAAAATTAACTTCTATCTTGAAAGCAGACAGGGCAATGCTAAAAACTTGCCTATTAATATGCTGGTCTGGTTTGACGGTTACCGATTAAAATACTATACTGGTTATAGAATTGATTTAAAAAAATGGGATAAAGAAGACCAGGAAGTAAAAAAGAACAATCTTAATGAGAATGGACAAACTGCATCGTTCCTCAACCAAAAATTAACAAATCTAAAAAATGAAGCCGCTAAGGTTTATAATGATTACGATGCACTTAAAAAATCTTTGACTATTGAAAATTTTCGAAATGAGTTAAAAGCCGTTGACAATAAGAATATCAAAAAGGTTAATGAAAAAAGTATTAACCATTGTTTTGAAATTTATAAATCACAAATAGCAGTCAGTTATGGGACACTAAAAATGATAAATGTTTTATTTAACCACTTTCAAACTTTCTTAAAAACCAATAAAGATATTAACGATATTACCCATGAAACTTTAGTTTTATTTGAGAATTATTTAAGTGCAAGCAAAAATAAAGGGCATAACACAATAGTAAGTAATATGAAGCGCTTAAGGGCTTTCTTCAAGTTTGCTGAACGAAAAGAATGGATTAAAATCAACCCGTTTAAAAAATATAAAGTAGAATCTGAGAAGTATGGGAGACCAATTGCATTAACGAAAAACGAGCTTGAACTACTTTATAATAAAGATATATCTGACAATCCCAAACTTGACAAAACAAGGGACATTTTTATTTTTCAGTGCTGCATTGGATGCAGAGTATCAGATTTGATGCGATTGACCAAAGCAAATATTATTAACGGTTTTATTCAATATATACCTACCAAGACAAAAGAAGAAAGCCCAAACTCAGTGAGTGTCCCAATTAATGACAAGGCTAAGCAAATATTAAATAAATATTCAGGTAGTGATACTATTTTGCCTTTTATTAATGATGTTAAATATAACCTCTTTATAAAAGAACTATTTAATCATTGTGAATTAACAAGGCAAGTGATAAGATTAAACCCTTTGACAGGGATAGAAGAAAGCAAATCACTTGCTGACATAGCATCTTCACATCTTGCCAGAAGAACATTTATCAGTATCTTGCATAAAAAAGTAAAAGATTCCATTATTGCAAGTATGACAGGCCATAAAAAAGATAGCAAAGCATTTTCTCGTTACTATGACATTGAAGACGAACAAAAAACCGAAATAATTAATTTGATTTAATATACAATGGAAATTGATATTGAAGAATTAAAAGAAAAGTTCGTATTATATGTTTTTTGTCAAAGTACATATTCATATTTTGATAAAAAAAATGATTTTCAAATTGATTTGCAATATAAACCTGACAAAGTAAATTTTATAGAAAAAAAAGCAATTGAAATTGGAGAATTACTCTCTAATAGCGAATCAACAATTTATAAAGAAACATTCTCAATTAAACTTATACGTACGCATCTTTCAAACATTAAAGGTCAAAGTGAAATACGAAATTTGCATACACCTTTAATTGATACACTTCATTATCACATTTCTGATGGTTTACATAGAAGTAAATTAAAAGAATACTCCCTAAAATATAGTATTGAAGAAAATTTTGGATTCGATAAATTAGGCTCTGTTTTAATAGAATTTCTATCAAATCAAATGTTTTACGTTTACCTCACTGATGATTTAAACAGAAATGATCGGCCTCTTAATACAATATTTAATGAAAATACTATAAACAAAAATAATTGGATTAGCTTTTTTGAGAGTATTGATATTAAAAAAGAACCTCAATTAGAACCAAAAATTTGGCGGGGCGAAATTGGGGAAACCTATGTTCAAAATTGCTATACAACTTCACTTATTCAGCATTTGTATGAGCTAAAAAAGAAAATTGGATATTTAAGAGATAGTTCCAAATTAACTTATCTCATTCAATTAAATTTGCCTTTGCCACAAATGCCAAACTTTGACCATGAAGCTGTAAATCAAGGTTTTTATGAGTGTGATATGCACTACTATGAGTTTATTAATGATTATATAGAATATTTAAAACAGAAAATTAATTTAGCTAATTCAACACAATTTCATAAAAATGAAGATGCTAACAATAAGAAAAATACACACAAAAAGAAACATATTACTTTTGAAAATTATTCCATTAAACATGAATACATAAAGCTATTTTTTCAATCATTAAAGAATGAGAACCTATTTGATGAGGATAATATATTTAAAGGGAAGTTTAATGATATAAAGGACGAAATACATACTATTATTAAAGTGCTAACTGACAAGAAATATTTAACTGAGGCACCAAATTCAAATAATTATCTATTTGCCACTGCACTTGGTATTAAATCAAATATAAATGATAAAACAATACGTAAAACCAATTGGACAGCGAAGAATGAAAGGTATTTGTACTATTCCCAAATAATACCAAATCTAATTAAATAATCTACCAATTTACCAAAAGTTACCATATGGTAATTAATGGTAAGTAATTATAATACAATACATTAAAATATATTTTCCTTTGCATAACAAATTAAATATTTATGCAAATGGAACTTATTATTACAACCCCTGAGAATTTAAAAATTGAAGTTGAGGCAGCGGTATCTCGTGCGCTTGCAAATCAAGCACCTCAACAACAAACCAAAGTACCACAAAAAGAGTTTGCTTACAGCATTAAAGAAGGTGCTGACTTTTTCCAATGTTCACCTGTAACATTTCAATCGTGGAAAAATTCCGGCTTTGTGAAATATACGCAACATGGCCGGAAATTAATAATTGATTTACCGGGTACATTGGAACTTTTGAATACTAAAAAAAAGAAAGTTTAAAATTCTTTTTATGGTAAGTGTATTATATATTAATGCAATCAGAGTTTTGAAATGATAACCAAGTTGAATCATAGTGATGATTTACGCTTTTCAAGAAAATTCCTGTTGGAAAAATATTTTGAAAAACCTGCCAATACCTTATTGCCGAAAATTCCACAAAAGACTATAATACAAAAAGTTACTAAGTCAAATAAAAAAACATATATTCAACAAATTCCAGAAAAAGTAAATGATATATTTCCTGAAATAGTTGAACTATTGAAAGCAGAAATTGAAGGATTCACTGAAGAAAAATTAAGAGAAGTTATATCAATTGTTGCTTGTCATGTTCGTAGGGATAAAGACAATAATAATATCGAAACACCAATAAAAGCTGAATATATTAGAAAGTATGTGCCACGTGGTGACAAATATTTAAAGGGACTTATTGATTTAGGAATTATTCAGCGTTCCGGGAACTACAAAATAAATGTGATATGTTATAAATACTGTTTTGCTCCACAATATGTAAGTAAATATATATCGTTCCCCATTAAAGATATGCACTTAATACGTAGATTAGAAAATGCTCAGCTTACTTTTAAAAAGAAAGCTGCTAAATCAGTAAGGAATCACTCAGAACAAACAATATATCTGAATCAGCTAACAATTCAAGATAGTTTTATAGATTTTATAGAATCTCATTTTAAAGAAAATATAGATAAATATAATTATGCAATTGGATCAGCAAATAGGATTTGGAACGGTGATATTTTTTATTCAGTAGATAATACTTCAGGACGCTTTCATAGTAACATCACCAATATGCCAAAAGAATTACGACAATTTTTAAGAATAAAGAATGAACCGTTAGTAAACATAGACATTAAAAATTCACAGCCGTATCTTTCGACAATTATACTGACAAATCCAAGTAAAGTGTCATGGCTTACTCAAAATCCCGATTTTCAACAATTATTGCAAACTCTGAAGGTATCCCAAAATGAAGATGTCAAGAAATATATTTCCCTGGTTGTTATGGGTGAAATCTATGAATTTTTAAAAACTGAATTTTTGAAAAATAACATAATCCTTACCAGAGATGAGACCAAAAAACAAGTGTTAAGAATACTGTTTGCAAAAAACAGGATGCCAAAGGATGAAACAAATAAAAAATGTAGGCAAACTTTTATTGATAATTTTAAAACGGTTCATAAAATATTTTCCAAAGTTCGAGGTAAGGGGAAGGGCAATAAATATCGAAACTACAAAAGATTCGCAATTTTATTGCAGCGAATCGAAAGTTATTTAATGTTAGATATTATTCTAAAACGGATTTATAAAGAATTGCCAGGCACTATTGCGGTAACAGTGCACGATAGCATAATGACAGGAATATTGACAAATAATGTTGAAGCTATAAAAAAAATAATGGAAGAAGAATTAACCTTTTTTGTCGGTTTTTCACCAAAAATTAAGATTGAAGAAAGAATTAAAGAAAAAAGGGAGAAAGAAAGAAAGGAAAAAGAGATAATGCAATACGGTGCCGGAACTTTTGTATGTGTCAATTAATCAATAAAATATTAATACTTACTAAATGAAAATAAAAACAAGAATTGCCGGGCTTATCTAGAATAGAATAGTAAATGAAACGTATTTTACAGTTTGTACGCACGTGTGAAGATATTCTAAAATAGAATGTTTTAGAAAGAGTTTTCTTACACTATAAAAATGGTCGAAAAAAGAATTACTGGACTTTCTTGAGTAGAATTATTAGACAGATACGCGCGCGCGAAGGAATATTGAAGTTTTTTACAGTCCATAAAAAGGGCTTATGTAAAATAGAACAATTTAGAACTAAAATTGCGCTCTTACACTATAAAAAAGAGTAGATATGTCAAGAAGAAAACTAGGAGATAGAAAAAAAGGCACAACAGACCAAGTAACCAGAGACATCAAAGAAGCATATAGTTTACTTATAGAAAATAATCTTAATAATATGGAAATTTGGTTAAATAAACTTGCATCTAAAGACCCAGGGAAAGCATTTAAGCTAATAATTAAGTTATCAAAATATATAATCCCTAAACTTAGCCGAAGTAATTTTGATTTAAAAGCAACGGAACATGAAAATAAAATTATTAAAGTCACCTATGAAGATTTAAATTAAGAATTGTCCGAGTGTGAAAAATAAACTTTTGTTTTTAGTAAATAGAATTTAAGTGAATAATTGATTTTAACATTAATAAGAAATATGGCATTTACAAATTAGACAATATGTTAAGTTTATAACAAGTTCTTTCAATAGCATTACAAAGCAATAATATAAAGGCATTGAGGCCAATTTATAGAGTAAATGTAAAATTTAATCCCTAAAGATTTAGGTTATTAAAAAATGTACAAGAAACATTAGTTTTCACATGAAAATGCACAAGAATTTCACAAAAAACGCAAAATAAATGCAACAAAATTTCAAAATAAATTCTAAAAATTTTCAAAAGAGTTTTCAGTGTATTAACAGTATAAATACAGTATGAATTCCAAAAAATTGCAACGTAAATTCAACTTATGGGTAGACACACGACCGGAGCATTATCAACAAATGAAATATATAGGATTGAATTAAGTTTTTTAATAAAAAGAAAATTTATTCAAAAAGACCGAAACAATTCATTTAATCTGACTTGGTCTCCAGGTAGTAATAATATTTCTGTAATTAGTAATTATTTTTCATATGATATTTGGATAAGACTAGTTTATACTATTACTGATTATGAGGGTAAAAAATATGAATATGATTATAAAATTTATTTAGTTGAAAGACCCAGTAATTTAGGGATTGGAAACGTTTTATACTTTATTTGTCCTGATTCAGGTAAATTGTGTAGAGTTTTATATAGATGTTATGGCTCGCATATTTGGAAATCAAGAGAAGCATATAGAAATAGAATTTATTATTCCAGTCAAATTTCCTCAAAACTGAATTACTTCAATGATAGATACTGGCAAATAGAAAGAACTTTAGAGAAGTTGAGGCAAGAAAGGAAAAGTTATTATTATAAGAATTCTAAGACAAAAAGATTAAAGAGAATTGAAAGATTGGAGTGGCAAAAAATAAAGTTCGACAATTTAAGATGGAATGTGTTTGGTAAAAGTCTAGGACATCATTTCGGTGCTTTATAATTCTAAATCAGAAGGGAACAAGATAATAATTTCATTAATGAAGTGATCTATAACAAAGCGTATTCGTATATCATACGCGCGTGAGATAAAATTATTATAATTCTAGATAACGTTTATGTAAAAATTAATTTATAAATTGCTTGTTAAATAATGATTTAAGTTTTAAAATTAAATTTATTCAATCTTAATCTATACTGCTATAACCGTAATACAGGAACGATTAATATTTATCTATAAGAAACTTATGGACAAGTTAAAAACGGTGTATCAAATAATCATTATCGTACTATCAATGAGTTTAATAAATAATTGCGGAATGTCTGAAATGTTTTTAATTTATAATTAAATCTATGCCTAATCCTCAAAATGACAATTTAAACACTGAAGCAGACGATAAATCTTCTCTTCTTGCCTATGAAACAAGAGGTGCCAGAGAAGCGGCAAAATTTTATCCTGACTTTTTACAATATAAAGACAGAGCAAGAATCGTTTGCAATGAACATACACAAATAAGCCAGCAAGCTAAACAGAAAAAGATTGAAGGAGTTGAAAATGACATTGAGCAACAAAGACAGATAATAGAAAGTAAAAAACTAGAGGTTCAGAAAATAGAATCAGAAAAAAATAAACACCAACTAGAATTAGCAGGCTTAAATATTGCACCGAGTAAAGCACCTCTTTTTATTGTTGGTAGTATAGTAATTTTTTTAGGAACTGCCCTGTTTCTTTTTTATGGACTTACATTGTCCAGTGTAATTGGAACACTTGTTAAATCAACAAGTGATCAGCTGCAAGGTCAGCAAATACAAGCTGCTATTCCAACATTATGGGACAACTTTTTAAAACTTCCTATTTTTCTTAAAATCATTTCTATTTTATTATCTGTTCTTCCGCTTGGTATTGGCTATTTGTTACAAGAATACAAGCAAAAAAAACAATGGCTTGGCTTTATTATAATTATACTATTCGTTTTTGTTCTTGATGTTGTAATTGCATTTGTTGTTGAAAAACAAATATACACTCAGGAATCATTAATAACCGAAATGAAACCATTTAGTCAATATATTAATGATAGTATTTTAGGTTCATTTGGAGCAATAATATTGCTTGGGTTCGGTGCTTATTTAGTTTGGGGCATGTTGCTTGACTCTTTTTTAGAAAAATTAAATCCGCAAATTCATAAAACAAGAGTTGAACAGAAAATTAAATCTTTTGATTTATCAATTTCTATTTTAAAAAATGAAATTCAAAATATAGAAGCAACAATTACTGAATTTAAAAATAAAATAAAAGATTTGCTAGAATCTCAGATACGTTTATTAGACAAAGAAGCAGAAAAGGAATTGCAAAAGAATTTAAGTAACTATACTTCTGGATGGGAAAAATATATTATAATATATCATGGAAATGATAAACAAATGACTAAAGCTAAAATTGAGGAACTTTTTTCAAAAAAAAATGAAGTAATTAAGGAATTTAATGAAACCTTTGAAACAATAAAACAATGAAAATAATAACAGATTTTCACAGACAATATATAATTTATTTAAGTATTTATCTTATATCATCTTTTCTTTTATTTTCTTGTGTTACAGACACAAATGAATATTCAAAACGAGGAGGAGCATCTAATTTAGTCATTCCATATAATATTACAATCCTTATAGACCTTTCTGACAGAAATCTTTCTAATAATTATCCTCAACTTACAACTGATATACCTGTGAAGCATGACACAACAGCAATAAGAATTATTTTATCTGTCCTTAAAGAAACTTTTCGTTCATTGACAATAAAAGATAAATTAAACATTGAACCTGTTCATCAAGACAATTCAAATTACGACCAATATTATTCAGATAATTACGAGAAATTAAAAATTGATATGGAAAAAATTTTTCAAGAGTTGAAAAGTCAGGGAAAACCATGTCTCTCAATACCAGTAAGGAAAAAAGAATTTGACAAGCGTTGTAATACTTTAATAAAAAGTACTAGCGAATTAGAAAATATTGCCTTACAAAATCAAAATCCTTCAGGTGGTGATGTTACTAAATTTTTAAAAGAAAAACTTAAATACTATTTCAGACAAGATTATAAGAATGTTCTAGTTATACTTACTGACGGGGATGAAGCATTTAATAGCGATATTCAAAAGAGTAGAACAAAAATAGACCTGAATGGAAATTACACTGGATTAAAAATATTTATGTGCGGAATCAATGCACCAAACTCAAGTAAAAATCAAAATGAAATTTCCGAAATTCGCAAAAATTGGATAACTAAATTTCAACAAATAGGAATTAATGAAGATGATATTGAATTCAATGAAGTAAATGATATAAACTTGATTGAAACAAAGGTAAAACAATTTGTTAATGTGAACTGAGAATCGGTTTCTAATAATTAATAATTTTTATATGCAAAACATGTTTTATAAAATATCGGTTTCTGTAATTTTGATTTTACTCTTTTTTATAACATTAATTAATTATCAAAATTATAGATCGCAAAAAATATTTCAACAAGCCACTTTGCTTTACAAATTGCAGGACGACTTTTTCTTTAAAAATGAAAAATTATATAAATTACTTCGAACTGTTGAACAGGATAAACCTATTCTAATTGCAAACGGTGGTGAATACACTGAATTTGATATGGATGATTATTTGGGGTTTTTTGAATTGCTTGAAAAGTATAATGAAGATAATACTTTGTCATTTTATTTGATTGATAATCAATTTAGTTATTGTATAATTCATGCATATAATAATGCTGAAATAAAAGATTATATTGATAGATTGAGAAAAGATACTAAATCAAATGACGCTTACTCTGGTTTTGAAAAACTTGCTAAAAGATCAATAATATTCAATAACAAATAGAATTTTGTAAAAAGGAAAACGTAATTTCCATTCCTCTTATATAAAACTTTGACCACTTTTATGAGTATTCACTCTGTCAAACAGTACCAATCCGAAGTTGAAAAAATTATTGATTTTGGAGGGAGCAAGAATGAAACCGCCATTCGTAGTGCTTTCTATAATCTATTAAATGAATATGCTAGACAAAAGGGGCTGATTCTTATTCCTGAAATTACCATTAAAACTTCAAAAGGTAAAAATGTTACTCCAGATGGAACTTTGAAAGATTCTTTGCGATTGGATTGGGGTTATTGGGAAAGTAAAGATGAGGCTGATAATATTGATGAGGAAATTGATAAAAAATTTAAAAAAGGATACCCTAAAGACAATATACTTTTCGAGGATAGTAAAACTGCTATTTTAATTCAGCAAGAAAATGAGGTAATGAGAATTTCTATGAGCGATGCTGATGCACTCGACAGAATTATAAAAGAGTTTATAGGTTACGAACGTCCTGAAGTTCAAAATTTTCATAAAGCGATAGAATTATTTAAACAGGATATACCGAATGTTACAAGTGTTTTACGGGGCATTATAATTGCACAGGAAAAAACAAATATAAAATTTAAGGAAGCTGAAAATAAATTTTGGGAGCTTTGTAAGGTGAGTATCAATCCCGAAATATCAATTGATGATATTCGGGAAATGATGATTCAACATATCCTTACTGAAGATATTTTTAATACTATTTTTGGTGAAACACAGTTTCATCGTGAAAACAACATAGCACGTGAACTCGAACAGGTAATCCTTACTTTCTTTACTGGCAATACAAAACATATTGCTTTAGGAACAATTCAACATTATTACAATGCTATTAATGCAGCAGCTGCCCAAATTGCTGACCATCACGAAAAGCAAAAGTTCCTGAAAGTGGTTTATGAAATATTTTACAAAAGTTACAATCCCAAAGCAGCAGATCGTTTAGGCGTTGTTTATACTCCAAATGAGATCGTACAATTTATGATTAAAAGTACTGATTATCTTTTGTATCACCATTTTGGTAAAGGAATAGAAGATAAGGGAGTAGAGATACTTGACCCAGCATCAGGCACTGGAACATATATTTGTGATATTATTGATTATATAAGTAAAGATAAATTACCTTACAAATACGAAAATGAAATTCATGCCAATGAAATAGCAATCTTACCTTACTATATTGCGAACCTCAACATTGAATATACCTATAAGCAAAAAACAGGATCGTATAAAGAATTTCAAAATTTATGTTTTGTTGATACATTAGACAATGTTTTCGCAAATCTTGGAAAAGATAAAGCATTTCAAAAAGATATGTTTGCAATGACAATCGAAAACCTTGATCGAATTAAAAGGCAAAATAGTAAAAAAATATCTGTTGTGATTGGCAATCCCCCTTATAATGCCAATCAAATGAACGAAAACGACAATAATAAAAATCGTTCTTATTTTCTTACAGAAACAACCGAAGCCAAGAAACGTTTGCATAGTCAAAGTTCAGGGAAAAAGGGAATTGGAGTCGATGATAGAATTAAAGAAACGTTTATCGCAGAAAGTACAGCACAAAAAACAAAAGTATATGACATGTATGCCCGATTTTATCGTTGGGCAATGGATAGAATAAATGATAACGGAATTATTGCATTTATAACAAACCGTTCATTTATAGATAGTCGAACTTTTGATGGTTTCAGGAAATGTGTTCAGAATGATTTTGATTATGCTTATATTATAGATACCAAAAGCGATGTAAGGGCAAATCCAAAAATAGCGGGTACAACCCATAATATTTTTGGCATACAAACAGGTGTTGCAATTATGTTATTAATTAAAAAGGCAAAGAGGGAAAACCCAGTATGCCAAATAAAATATATTGCATTAGATGATTTTTGGCGTAAAGAAGTAAAACTTCAATGGATTTCTTCAAACTCTTTAAAAGATATTCCTTTTGAAAATATTTGTCCGGATAAAAATAATAGCTGGATTAATTTAGTCGAAAATGATTGGGAAAAACTTATTCCTATTGTTTCGGATGATAATTTATGTGTTTTTTCGAAGTATTTTTTGGGGGTAGCAACAAATCGTGACGAATGGGTTTATCAGATTGAAAAGGAAACTTTAGAGAGGCAAATGCGCTATTTTATTGAAAAATATAATTCTTTGTTAAGGATAAATGTTAACTCATTCCCAAATGATATAAAATGGAGTGAAACTTTAAAGCGTAATTTCGAGTTAAAAAGAACTATTAAATTTAATAAATCAAAAATAATTAAGTCTTTCTATAAGCCTTATAATTATAGATACTTTTATTCTGAAAAATTGGTAAATGATAGGTTGACTGGAAATCATTCTGACTTTTTTGGTGTAGATTATGATTTGAATAATTTGTGTTTTGGTGTGATAGGTAAAGATACTGTTATTCCATTTTCTACCGTGTCATTTTATTGTATAAATGATTTAAAATCATTGAGTAATGCAGCGGGAGGGAATAAAACATTTGCACTTTACAGATACGATAAAGCAGGTAATAAAATAGATAATATTAACGATTGGGGTTTACAAGAATTCAGAGAACATTATGAATTAGATAAAAAGAAAAAGTTTGACAATGATTATATGAGAAAACATCATGTGCTTACAAATTCGTTTTTTAAAATAACCAAAGAAAATATCTTCCATTATGTTTATGCAATATTGCATAATCCGGATTATCGTCAAAAATACGAGCTAAATTTAAAGCGTGATTTTCCTCGGATACCTTTTTATGATGATTTTTATAAATGGGTAAAATGGGGCAAAGTCCTAATGAATTTGCATATAAATTATGAAACCGTTAAACCTTATAAATTAAAAGAAATTACTGAAAAAGGTTTTGAAAACCCAAAACCCAAACTCAAAGCAGATAAAGAAACTGGCACAATAATTTTAGATGAGGCTTCAACTTTAATAGGTATACCAAAAGAGGCATGGTATTACAAACTTGGAAACCGTTCAGCCCTTGAATGGATACTTGACCAATACAAAGAAAAGAAACCTTCTGATCCTACCATTGCCGAAAAGTTCAATACTTATCGTTTTGCAGATTATAAAAAACAAGTAATTGATTTACTTAAACGGGTTTGCACTGTTAGTGTCGAGACAATGAAAATTGTTGAGGAAATGAAAAAAACTAAAATTTAATTACAATTAATTGGTATTCAATCAAATTTATTTCTTAATTTCTTCAAAGATTTTTCTCAATTGATTTGATTTTAATATGTCAATAACGTCGAGATTAATATTTTCAGCGATAGTTTTTAGTAGTCTAGAAAGATCGCATGAATAGCTTATAAGTCTCATAAAAATGTCACCTTGTTCAATGTCAGTAGAATCAAATATTAATTCAATTTTTTCTGTTCCCCAAATTGCTACTGCCCTCCAAATATACTTTGGAAAATTAGATTCCAAAATTTCTATCTTTTGTTTTTCATCAAGTATATCTGAATTGAATATTTCAACTTTAAAATCATTATTGTTGGATAAAAAAATATCCCATTCGATATTAGAAACCCCTATATTTATATGATTATTAATAGTTTTAATTACATCATCCAAATGATAAATCATCAATAGAATAACTTCAAAAGGTATTCTTATTTTATGATATAATGGAATAATTAAAATCTCAGGTTGTCCCTTTACATTTCCAATAATCCCATTGTCATCTGCCCATGAAGTTGAAAAACAATTGTCATTTCTATTTAATTCCATTCTGGCAAATGGACCAATTTGATCGTCATGTGCGTAAATCTTTTCAATCTTTGAACTTGTAAGTAAAAAATCTTGACCATTGAATTTTTTTAGATTACTACCTAAATTGTATCCAGTAATTGTTACTGCATGTTTTCCTAAAACAATACCTTTTGTGCTACAATCAATAAGATTCATTCCAAGTACTAAAGGTATCTTAGCTTTATGATAGGCATATACAGTAGCTTTTACATTGTCGTAATTACTTGCATTTATTAGAAATGGTTCAAGGCCGACATTTCTTATGGCATGTGCCATTTGTTCAGCTGTAAGGCCTTTATTTGGAAAATGTCTGTTAGCATAAGGGAAATATTTCAAAGCATTTTTCGTTATTTCAACTGGCGATGGAATTGAATGTTGAAATAACACACCTGTCGATTGAAATGCAGTCCAAATTGCACTTGAAGCACATGCAGAAACAATGCTGTCTTGTTCTTGATAAGCAATTGAACTTACAGTTAGATTTATACCAAAAAGATTAACGTTATAGATTCGAATGAATGGAAAATACCTGTTATTCTCATAAGGATAGGTCTTTAAGCACGTTCGCCCAATAAAGGTTTTTGGTAATGGCTTTAAAACAATAAATCCTAAATAGCTTGATTGTAATGAATTTGAATCAAATTTTGAACTTTTCCTATTAAGGATAGCCCTAAATTCATCATTAGTAAATTGAGAAGTAAAAAAGTGAAGTCGTGAGCAAAATCTATTATAAGGCTTAAAGCTTTTTACGTAATATGATGAATAATCCTCTAAATAATCTTTGTCCACATACTCCTCTTCAACAATTATAGACTGGGCGCATAATTTTTCAAAATACTGCCCAAAATAAAGTATGTGTAATTTCTTTTTTAATAAATGAAGAGGTGTTTTTGTTTTGTTTGAAAATAAAGCTTCTAAGCTATTTTTTGAATACTCAATAATTGTAAAAGAACTCATTTTACAAAGTATATGGCTCTTTAATCAGGTTAGGATTAACAACTATCATATTTTCTATAAACTTTTCTGTTTTTTCCTTTTGTGCTGCATTTTTTTCAAAATCAGACGAAGTTGAATTTCTGAGCCATTCAGAAATCTTCTGAAGGTTTTCCTCAGTAATTTTTTTATTTTTTTCCATATAGTTTTAGTGTTTTTAGGTAGCTAAATTCCGATACTATAACTAGTTGCACTATAAATATCGCACCAAATATAGTATAAAAGAAACAAATTAACATTAATAGTGTTACGCAGAATTACATTAAATACTAAATTAATATTAATTCTTTAATAAAACAAGTGTTCATTTTTTAATCATAGTCTCTAAAAATCTTATGTACTTTGTATTTTTAAAAAAATCATTGTAATCATAGAATTTAAAATGATTTATAAATTATCATTGTTGACCTATCAGTGCAATCATTATCAGATTAAGTACAATTAATCTATTCAATAAATATTAGTTATTATATTTGAAACTTATGAAAATATCAATTAGGTAGGTTGAGGTCTTAAAGTGTACGCAATGGTGTACGTATTTAAAAAATTTACATTATAAACTACTGATTTATAACGCATAATAAAATTGTTTAGTAGCCCGTAGGGGACTCGAACCCCTGATTTCAAGAATGAAAATCTTGCGTCCTAACCAGCTAGACGAACGGGCCATTTTTAATTTAGAGCTGCAAAAGTAGAAACTTTTTTTATAGGTTAAAAGGTTTTTTGAAAAATTTGATATTTTGAAATCTAATGTACAATAAAATGCCTGTAAAATCTATTTTTATAGAGATATTACAGGCATTTATTTAGTTTTAATAACTATCTGTTGTTGCTTAAAAGTATTCTAAATTAAAATGTAAACCTTGCAGATAATCCAAAAATTCCCAAAGTATTATCAGCTGTTACTTTTGGTGTAATTAGAAGAGCCGGCATCCAATCAATAGTCAATTCAACAGGAATATCTTTAAATCTATAACACAAACCTAATGCTCCCCTGATTCCTGCTGCAGTCTGGTTCCCTCCGGAAGCTATCAAAATACCACCTCCATAGAAAAAACAAAAATTTCCAGATCTATTTATTGAACGATATTTCTCATATAATCCTGAAATGATTACGCCACCTGAAGGAAACTCTGCAATTCCTTCCAGGGTTGTTCCTCTGCTAAAATGGTGACTTAATGTAATCCCTATCGTGGTCTGATTCTGCCATGATGATATCCTGATGCCCAGACCAGTACTACCCCCGGCATAAATACTTGTGCCAATTATACAAGCAATTACAAAAGTTGTAAGTTTTTTTATTCTCATAGTCTATATATTTAATTGTTTAATATTTCTGCAACAAATTTAGTAAAATCTATTCCATCAAAATTTCCTGAGCTCATAAGTAATAGATTTTTATTCTTCCATTCTATTGTCTTTAATTCATCAACTAAAGCCTTTGAATCCGTGAAGACTTTGAGGTGTTTTGTCGAAAATGCATTAGCAACAACATCCGATGATAATGGCTTTAACTGTTTTGCTTTATTGACACTTGGATTGAAATAAACAT
>CAWKPE010000020.1:0-34093 GCA_963851385.1 uncultured Bacteroidota bacterium
GTTATAGCCAGGCCATTGGTTTTCTTCATCAATATTTTGTCCTCTGTTCATTTGAGTTAATTTTTTCAAGATTATAGATTTTAACACCAGAAAAGTGTTCAAACCAGTCGAAATCAACCCAATGAAATTTCCTTTTTTGTTTAATTATATAATCCCTTCCAAAAATATCTGTTATTATCAGGCTATATTTAGATTTACTAATTTCAGACTCATATTTTTTATCCATTGGAAAACTGATAAATCCTTGTAATGGACATCCATATTTCACTTCTAAATCTTTATAGAATATTGAATTATTAGCGATTTCTTTAAAGCTAGTTTGTCCTATAATACTATCAACAGCCTGCATATTGGGAAATGTAGTTCTAATTGTATAGTCAGGTTCAAACCTAACTTCAATTCCTTTATATTCGAATACAAGAGAAACTGATTTTATATAGACAGTATTATCTCTAATATTCGTAAGGAATATATATGGGCTAAACATTAAGATATCCTTATTTTTTAATGTAATTTCAGATCCAATTTCAATTAATATCTCTCCTTTTAATTTGGGCTTATTCTGAATATTCTGATAGATAATAGTACCCCAACCTGATAATGCAAGAGTAATTGTTAGAATTGCTATAGTTATTTCGTAGCTTTTTTTCATGTCATTTGTATTAGTTTTTAGCCATTGGCTTGGTTATAACGGTTACGGGTATGGTTAGTTGCCGCATTCAGAGCTGCTTTAATATCCGCCGTTAGTTTCGTTTGAATAAATGTATTAAAGTTTCGAAAACTACCAACATTGGCAATTAACTATACCCGGTGTTACCCAACGTAATTTATTCAGTTAGTATTTCTTATTTCTACTAATCTTTCAAACAACGTATCGAATAACCTGTACTTAATGGAGCTCCATCTTGTCCTTTATTATAATTATTTCCCAAGCCTATACACCATGAATGTGTAGAATCATAAGATGAAGAACTCCACCAACAACTAAATTGTCCAATATCCAAAAAGGCCCCGATCTCAAATAAGCCGTAATTATTCATCCGCCAGCCTCCTGGAAGTGCAGTAAATCCACTACTATTATTAGCTCCGACATTTGGGTTAACCCAATGAGATGTACCCACTTCTTTGATTTTTCCACTTGCAATAGTATCACCCCCTAAATATGTAACCAGAAGCGACCATTCCTCGTGAGTAGGTATGTGCCAACCTTTTGGAGCCAGCTTTCCAGTATTAACTGCATAAAAATTGTATAATGCTCCATATTCCTTTTTATATTGAACAGAATCTCCATTATACCAGCAATATGCGGGGTTTATTGTCCAAGCCCAGTTTGAGTTATACAATAAATTAGGGATAGGAGTGCCATCATTAAATCTAGTAGTTTTTAGATTCTCTGCCATCCATGTTTGAGTCCCTATGATTATTGTTTTATAGACATTTCCATCAATGTCAATCACATTTGGTGTAGAGTCATTATCTTTTTTACAACAATTAATAAATATTAATGTAACTATAATCATTATCAAGTAAATCCAGATTCCGTTTTTCTTTTTCATGTCAAATTAAACTTAATTTTGTTTTCATTTATTTTAGTACATCAGGCAATTTTTTTAATTATGTTGGGTAAACGTATCGATAACAACAATTGTCGTTATTACTATATAGCACAAGTGATTTTGTGCTGTAACTTGTTGATTTAACGATTGTATATACATTTTGTCTATTTATTGTTATCTCTGTCATTGGTTATTTTTTTAGTATCCGTCTTTTAATTTTTAATGCCCTATGATGAATTTTCGTCATTAATAATAACAGAATTTTCATGAATATCCAAATTATCGAATGGACTTTTTAACTTACGTAAAGTTATATCGGTAAGATGTGTATAACGTTGGGTGGTCTTTAAATTATTATGCCCCAGCAACTCTTGCACAAACCGGATATCAGTGCCTTGTTCGAGTGAATGTGTCGCAAAACTATGACGCAACATATGCAGGTGTATGCGTCTGCGTATTCCTGCGCTTTTGGCAGCTCCCTTCAATACATTGCTCATACTTGTAAAACTGTATTTGACACCCGGTTTATCGCCTTTAAAAAGATAAGTCTGCGGTTTGTATTCTTCAATATAATCGTGCAATAGAGATTTTAACTTGCCCGATAGCAGTGTTAACCTGTCTTTACGTCCTTTGGCCTCTTGTATAAAAAGCTGACCGGCCCGGAGATTTATATCTTTAATTTTAAGGGATTGGGCTTCACTTCTTCTTAAGCCAGCAGAATAAATTAGCGATATAAGCAATTTATGCTTTTTGTTGTCTAATTGATTATAAATGGAGACAATCTCATCTGGATCCAATACATCTGGCAGCCGTTTGCTCTTTCGAGGCCTTAATAAGTATAGTTTGTCGATATTTCGATTATATATTGTACTGTAACAAAACTTTAACGCACTTACCACAGCATTTTGAAATGCTTCACTTCGTTTGCGGGTTGTCAGTAAATAATCTTTGATTAAATCATCACTGATCATTGTCGGATGCTTATATCCAGCCCAATCTATAAATTGCATAAACATGCTGTTGTACATGCGTTTCGTTGGTCCCGATAAACTCGTCAATCCCATTGCCCCTGATAGTTGCTCCTGGTAAATCTCTTTTAATCGATAATAATTTAGCAAGTGATATACCCGGTTTCTAATTTTTAAGGGTGAGGCAGGTCCATCATCCTTTCCAAATAGATATCTCGCAGTCGGATATGTGATGTTAAACTCATATATCAGTAGCGCTAAATAATTACAGAGCAGTTGGTTATCTTGTATTTTCGTATAAAAAGGCATTTCAGTTAACGGAGCATATGGTAAAATGGTTATTTCAGAGGGTTTTAAATTCAAGTGATAAGCAAAACATATCAACAGTCGGTCGTATGGTTGCTTAATTCTTTCGTTTATTGATTTTATTTTCGCCAATGGCAGGTATACTGGCATAATGATTGGTTGAACCTCTTTGCCGATATTGAAAAACATCTTGTTTTTACCTAAGGCTTTTTCATAATAAAACTTGATAGCGGCTATCATTTGTCTTCGTCTTGTATATCCTAGTTTTGCAGCCCTTTCCTTGACATATTGATGAATTTTGTTATAGCCAAAAGTGCCTGTATCCTCACCGGGGAAATGGTCCAGAAATTCTGAGAAAAATTCGAAATAAACCTGCCTGGTAGTGGGGCTCAACCGTTTTAACTCCATTGTATTCTTATAATCCAGTGCTGTTTTTGATGAAATTCCAGTCTGATAATTTTCTGCCTCTGGGTTATCAATTTTAACAGCTGTTCTAAAATCTTTTATCTTTTTATCAAAGCATTTATCTTCGGAGGATTTTACTGATGGGGCCTGCTTGGCCAGATCCTGGTTGAAATTACAAAATGGTATATGCCAACAACGCATGGTATGGCTTCACCTTGATCCTTGTATTGTTTTCACCTGTTCAATCAGCTCTGCATTATATTCAAAAAGAAGTTTTATACGCTTTTCTTTTCTATGAACAACTGTTTCTGTTCTGATTCCTTTAGGTAAGTTTATTTTAGTCATTTGATTTCAGACAGAATTTGATTATATTTTAATCATAACATTTGATTAAAAAATAATTAAAATATTAATTAAAACAAACATTTTGCTACTTTTAAGCATCAAAGAAAACTTTTGTAAAACAGTTAAAGCTTTACTTACAGATCTTTCGCCTAATTATAAAATTCTTAAAAACTACAGAATTTTCAAGACTTCGTCATGTCACTCACAACCAGTAACAAGGTGTTTTAAAATATTATCCCCTTCATATGCTCTACTCTCCATCAACTTAAATATAAAAAAAGAAATTAATTCTGCAAATTTTATTTCTGGCTTTAAACTATAAATATTGAAATCTTTCTGACCCTGATATGGTGTAGAATATGCCAAAAGTTATAAACTTAGATAATCTTTTTCTTGAAATATGGCTATATTAATGAACTATAGGGATACAATCCTTATTACATTTGATGTTAACTTGATTTGTAATATTTATTTTCTTCTGCTACCGTTAAAATATATTGGATTCTCAAGTCTTTCCTTTTCGGTTTGCTAAATGCTTTTAACATGTCGTTTTTATAATGTTAATATTTCCTGCGGCAAAGATAAATACCCCGCTTTCCTGAAAACACCAAGACAAGAAGTAGTTCTAATCTTTTAATTTTCATTAAGAGCTAAGAACTACTTGTATTGTCCTTAAAGCGTAATAGGCATTTACTTTTTTCCTTGAAAAATTAAAAAAAACGCTATGAAAGACAGTAACGCAACCCTTCAAGGAAACACATCACAAGAGAATCTTTTCCTTTCTAACATTGCAGAAGTAAAAATTTCCTATTCTACAAAAGTTAAGGCATCTGAAAGACGGTCGATAACCTGCTCACGTGATGCTGATGAAATGCTCCGATTGTTATGGGATGTTAACACAATTGAATACATTGAAAGTATGAAGATCATACTTCTGAATAGAGCTAATAAAGTACTTGGCATAGCTAATCTTTCTATCGGTGGTACTTCAGGCACTGTTATTGATGCTAAAACTGTTTTTCAATATGCTCTAAAGGCCAATGCATCCTCGATCATTCTTGCTCACAACCATCCTTCGGGAAATTTAAAACCCAGTGACCAGGATCTTGCTATCACACGCAAAATTAAAGATGGTGGAAAATTACTTGATATATCCTTATTGGACCATCTTATTATCTCCGCTTATGATGGATATTACAGCATGGCAGATGAAGGTGATTTATAATGCCTTCATACTAAAAGACAAAGAAGGTTTTTTCTCGCGAAGGATTCTCCATCGGCCGGGTATGGATCGGAAGTATTATCTCAGCTTAACCGATCTGTAGAAGTCCGAACCAGGAATAAGTGCCTCCAACTTTCAGATCTAAAGGAGTCCGGAGCTGTTGAGTAGGATGCTGATATGGTAAGGCGTTTTTATAACTTCGAATCTTTTTTACGCTAATGTACGTTAACTTCCTTTTCGTGAGCCTACCCCTTATAAAACTATTGTTTTCAATCTTCACCTACCTTTCCACGAAGAACAAATTTATTTTGTTTTTTCTTTCCACACACAAAAAAAAGTAAACCCCACCCACATTGCATCATATTTGCATGCCCACACGAGCCGACACTCAAACCAAAGGCTTGCAAAAGAGCTGCAATTTTGCTTACACACCAACAGCAAAATAGTGTTTTATATCACTTTAGTCAGGTTAAAGCTGATTATTTTACTATGGGTTATAATTTTTCCTTAAATCTTATCAAAATTTTTTATTTTATTGTATCATTGTAGTCAGGTTTAAGCTGACTTTTTAACTATGAAAAATAAATATATATCAACTCAATCAAATGAAATTTTATCCAATTTTAATCAATTGGGGCAGGAATGTTTTGACTTTTCCGACGCAAAAAATGCTCTGCCAAATTCCAGCGATAGTGCATTGAAGGAGTTGCTTAGCGATATGGTTAGAAGAGGGCTTCTAATGAGATTAAAAAAGGGGCTTTATTATTCTATTCCCTATGAAAAAGACCCTAAAAGTTTTATGCCTGATTGGCATTTATTAGCAGAGCCTTTAACCAAAGGTACTGACTATTATATTGGATATTATTCTGCTTTGCAGATTCATAATTTAATTACTCAACCATCGCTAAAGGAACAGATTGTTGTGGCAAAGCAATTACGGCCATCAAATCTCAATATTAAAAATGTAACATTTCAATTTATTTATCATAATGAGAACCATTTTTTTGGTTCAAAGAAAATATGGATAGATAACTACAATAAAGTTTTATGCTCTGATTTGGAAAAGACTTTTGTAGATTGCCTATTTAGGCCTGATTATGCAGGAGGGATAGTTGAGATTGGTCGGGCAATATACATTTCAAAAGACAAAATTAATTATAAAATACTACTGGAATACTCTGAACGATACCAATCTCAAGCTGTAATCAAACGACTTGGCTTTTTGCTTGAAGCACTTGAGATTAAAACCGATATTATTGAACAATTGAACAAACTCAAAACCATTTCATATGTGCTTTTAGATACTGAATTACCGAAGTCAGGCAAAATGATTAGCCGATGGGGTATTCAGCAAAATTTGGAAACAGAAACTATTAAATCTGCAATTTACACATGATTAAACCCAGAGAAATTCAAAATAAAGCGAGAGAAGTTGGTGTACGTGACCAGCAAATTGAAAAGGATTATATTTTATCATGGATATTACAAGGAATTGCAAATCACCCTCAATTATCAGAATTAATTGTTTTCAAAGGCGGAACAGTTCTTAAAAAAGTATATTTTGAGGATTATCGATTCTCTGAAGACCTCGATTTTACATTGCTTAATAATGATATTGAAAATGAACAGATATTCGAATGGTTTAGAGAAGTATTTGACTATGTAAAAGAAGAAGCAAATATACCTTTGGAAATTATTGATAATAATGAGCACGAAGATGGCGGAATCAATTTTTATATTAGTTATGTTGGGCCGCTTGGAGGTATGGGGGCAAATAAAAAAATCAAAGTTGATATTTCAAGGAGTGAAAAACTCGAATTTAAACCTGTTAAACAGAAGGCATTTTGTAGTTATAGCGACCAAGAAGAACATCAATTGCTGAGTTACCCACTTGAAGAAATCTTGACGGAGAAAATGCGTTCTGTAATGCAAAGGATGCAAGCACGGGATTTATATGACATTTGGTATTTGTTGGAAATTCATGGTATGGATGTTGAATTTTTGATAAAAGAATTTAAAGCAAAATGTGAAAGCAAAGGAATTAACCCAACTGAATTTCATTCCAAGCTTGAGCAGCGGTTACCTCAATACAAAGGACGTTGGAAAAATTCAATGTCTGACCAGATTAAGGATTTGCCTGATTTTGATAAAGTTGAAAGAGAAGTAATGCGTCAACTAAAGAATTTGGATTTACGATGAATAACGCCGTTTTTCGCCTATTTGTTAGAAGAACCTCATTATCGAACGTGATAAACCTTTGAAAAAATGGATGGACGAGATGCTCAAGTTGGCCATTCCAAAGAAGAAGTAAGAACCTGGTTTCAAACTTATCATTTTGGAAAGTGATTAATTTGAATACCTGAAATTTAATAATTTTATTACTGTTAACTATATTACGTTAAAATGAGTTTGCTATTATTTGAAAGTTTTTTTAAACGAGGGATAAAACAAACCGGTAATGGTGCATTCTCAAGAAAAAATGTATCCCTATCAAAAAGTGAAACGTTTCAGCAATAGCAGAAATTCGAAAAATTTAACTGAGTTGTGCATCAAGTGGGGAATATGTCCAATATCTCATTAAATAAAATGATCTAAAATTTACACAAAAAACGTTGTTAGTATGTTAAGTTCGTTTTTGTGGTTTTTATATTCTAATTTCGTTATTTTAGTATTCTTACATTTAAACAAACACGGTTTATGATTTTTGGATATGCAAGGGTATCGACAAAAGATCAATCTTTAGAAAGACAAATTGATTCTCTCAATTCAGTCGGTTGTGAAAATATTTTTAAAGAAAAGATTTCCGGGAGAAAGAAAGAAAAACCACAGCTCGATGATTTAATATCGAGATTAAGAAAAGGCGATGTTCTGATTGTTGACAGTTTGGATCGATTAGGAAGAACATCAAAAGAATTGATTAATCTTTTGTATTACTTCAAAGAAAATGGAATACAGTTTAAAAGTTTGAAAGAAGGGGTTTTTGACACAACCACACCGATGGGTGAAGCAATATTCCAAATTATTGCAGTACTTAAGGCAATGGAAGTAGAAGTTTTGAGAGAAAGAACGTTAGATGGCTTAAAAGCTGCAAGGGCAAGAGGTCGTACAGGCGGCAGAAAAGAAGGAAGTTACAATAAACAGAGAGCTATTACTGCAGCGGCGCTTTATAAACAGGGAATATCTATTTTGGAGATTCTAAAGATTACAGAGATAAAGAGTAAATCTACACTATATGAATATCTTAGAAGAGTAGGGGCTTTTAAATGACTCCAAAAATCTTTTGCTATTCATCTCTAAAAAGCATAATTTGGAAATAATACATTTGGATATTATTAAAATAACGGCAAGATTGTGAAACGACTCCATCATTATAAAAATACTTAATAAAAAGATAATGACAAATTTTACAGACTTATTTGATTTTAATGGATGTGAACATCGGAAACAAGAAATTACAAATATAGCCGAGCAAGACTTTGTTTTATTTGATGATGCCACAACAAAAGTTTTTGAAGAATTGAAGACTAAGATTGACGAGTCAAAGACAAAGTATACTGAACTTAATAATAAATTGAGCAATTTTGTTGAAGAAAATCAAGGTATACCAACCTCTGATGACATGGAAATTTATAATGAAATGAATGACCTTGCAGCTGATGAGTATTGGTCAACAGAACACTTAAATGCGTTATCTGAAATGAAGGTTGTTTATTTGTTTAAAAGTGTTGAAATAACTATGAAGTCTCTTATACATAGTGCTTATCCGCAAGTCAATACTAAAGATTTTTTCCAATGGGAAAGCATGGCATCTTATTTTAAAAGTATCGGTATCAAAATTTCAGACTTTGATGGTTATTTAGAAGTAACAGAATTGCGTAAGGTTAATAATAGCATTAAACATAATAATTTAATTAACGAAGACATAAACAAAATAATAGATTTTACTGGAAAACCTCAATTTGAATATAAAAACATTGATAACTTTCTCAAACGCATCAAACATAAAATTCAAAATTTTATTAAGTCGCTTGGGGATGCAATAATTGAGGATCTTTTTGTTTTCGATGATATGAGGTTAGAAAAAATAAGCAATGATTTTAAATTGAGAATGAAAGAAGAAAATTTGAAAAAACTTGCTGATAAATTGATTGATGGACGGAAACCATGAGAATAACCCAGCTGTCAAGCATGGTATATACTATAAGGGTTTCGGTGGTTTTCGGGCAGTTTTACCCGCATCAATTTCCCTGCATCTTGATAGTTGGGTAGCCCCGCAATCCATTACAGTCCATACCATCATTAAGTAAACTGTATAAATCAGTCTCACAAAATGAAGAAAGGAGTTTATAAATAAATGTTCGTCAATTATTATTTCACATAATACAATACATATTTCGTATATATTTCATACATTTGATATGTAAAAAATATTCAATATGAAAAACAAGCAGATATCGATTCCTACTAAGGGAGATATAGAGAACAATGATAACTTGGATGTATTTAAAGAATTAGAGATATTGGCTGCTTTTAAACAAACAAGTCTAAATCAATATATTGTTGACATTCTGATTGAACATGCAAAAGGATTGCGTATGTTACAATATAAAGGTGTTATTATTGAGTCAGGTTATTGTCCTAATTGTTATTTAAGAAAAGGTACAGTTGTAAAAACATTTGCGACACCAATTAAAAATGCACATAAAAATGGATTTGTAGAAGTAAATGATTCATCTTTAAAATATTTAGAAAAAACTGGGACTCATTTTGTAATATGTCCTGACTGCCATTGGTGGGGGTGGCCCAAAAAAAATGAACTTGATAAGCTAGATAAACTAATTGAAAAAGGCTATTTATAATAGTCTCACAAATCGAATATTTTGGAAAGTTCTGATTTATCTTATATTTGGTACTAATATATTACTTATCGCGCTTAAGCTATATTGTGTATTTCCGAATATGGAATGATAAACTGAATAAAACTAAGTATATCCAAGCAATTATTATAAAACAATGTTATTTAACTAAGATATGGGATTAATAAAGCATACGGTTGGTTATACAAAACCCTCTGATATTGATTTCAAAGATTTAGATTTCAAGTATAAGATAATCTTTAATGAATATAATTATACTTACAAAGTTTCGACTGGCTTGGATGATTGGACTATCATGGTTGGAGAAGTCTTAAAGAAGATTATAGACGAGATTAACTTTAATGTTAAAGATAGTATAGCAACATTAAATATTTATAATTTGAGTATTGCAGACTTTAAAATCGCACCATTAACGTTTTTAAACAATAGAATGCAAATTAAATTTTATTATGAGTTAAAAGACATAAACAATAATACATTAAGAAATGGTAATGTCATTGAAATTGTAAAATTTAGTGCGATTGCACATGGTACTTTTTCTAAAAGCACTGAAATTGCATTAGTTCGTTGTTTATTTGCTTGTTTAATATCATTACTGAAGGAAATTGAAAGGATTAAAACATAAACGACAACTGCTAAAATTGCTATAAATTTAATTGCTGGATGCAGAATGAAAAGTAAGAGGAGTCAATATAATTCAGGAACAGCGGATATTTTCAAAAACGGTTGGACAATCCACGACTAAATTTATATGTAAACCGTTGCATTGTAATGTGTCCCACAAAACGCAGGGTATGGATAAAAGAGGAATAATCGTAATATTACGATTACACATATGTTACAGGCAATTTAATAAAGAAAGCCATGAGTAAAAAACAAGACCTACTGAATTTAATTACTTCGGAAGTTAATCAATTTAATTCGCTTAACTTTTCAAACAATATTGTTCCGAACTCAATACCAATAGTATGGTTTGGCAATTTTGAAAAATATTTTGCATCTGGTTTAAAAATTATTACGGTCTCTCTTAATCCTTGGTACAGGCAGGATGAATTTATTTTGTTTTTCTCTCCCCTCTTTTAAATTATCAGGCAATTTGGAAATGCAAGATAACAACCCCAACACACATTGCAGCACATTTGCAAGCTCGCACAGACCATCCTGCCGATCAAAGGCTTGCAAAAATGCGGCAATTTTGCTTACGCACTTTAATGAATTAATTTGAAGATTGACTTTGTTACATATTTAATATAAATTTGATTATACCTAATTCATTCATACATAAAATGAAAACGAGTAAATGTATATTCATTTTTATAGGGCTTATAATATTTTTCTTATATTCCTGTAAAAAAGATGATGATTTAAAACCACAACTTGAGATTACTGTCATTGATAATATGCAAAAACAAGTTTCAGGAGCTACTGTATTATTATATACAGACCAACAGAATTGGGAAAATAAAAGTAATCCTTTTCGAACAGGTATTACAAATAGTCAGGGGATCATAAAATTTACCGAACTTGATGAAGTAAATTATTATATAAGAGCAGAAAATGGTTTATTAAACAATAACTTTAATGAGTGTTATCTCAATGAGTCATTAAAAAAAGGACAATTAGTTAAGGTAACGGTCACAATTAAGTAAAACAAATATGAAAAAGTTTATCCACATAATTTTTGCAGTTGTTATATTATTGACAACTACATGCAAAAAGGAAAAATATGAGGAGAAAAATGGTTCTTTAGTAACAGTCCAAAAAACTAAGTATAAAGAGAATACAACTGTTATAGACAGTGCTACTAATTCACGATTAATTGGGATAGATTCCTCTAAACTTGTTTTTTCTTCAAAAACTGAGAAAACCAATAATATTAAAGTAGGTGATGTTATTATTTCCGGCATTTCATCACAAACGCCTCAAGGTTATCTGAGAAAGGTAACAAATATTAATGAGTCTAATGGCAATCTTACAATTGAAACTGAACAAGCATTACTGACCGACGCAATTACCGATATTGCAATTGATACAACAGTAGTTATAAATGCATCAAGTGGCTTAAAATCTTCTTCTACTCTTCTTAAAACTCAAGATACCCATATTATTTTTTCATTAAATAAAATAATTTATGATGCCGATAATGATACTACAACTGAATCAGACCAAATTAAATATAGTGGGGAATTTAGTATTGATATTACTTATAACTTTAAGCTTACTATCAAATCAGGAATTATACAACAATTTGAGCTATCAAGCAATACGGTTAATGTATTGACAAATAATATTTATTTGGGTAAAAATCTTGGAAGTTTTAGTAAAGAAATCACATTGATAAGTTTACAACTTCCCCCAATAGAACCTAGTGGAATTGTTTTAGTGCCCTATCTAAGAATTTATGTAGGTGCTGAAGGTCAAATCAGTGCAAGTATATCAGCAACTCAAACGACAACCTATTTAGTTTATGCTGGTCTAAAAAAGGAAAATGGCAACTGGTCTCTATTTTCAGATCAATCGTTAAATGGAAATATTTTATTTTCAGGTGTTGATATTACTGCTACTGCAAAAGCTTATGTTAAACCGTCACTTGATATTGAGTTTTTTGATTGTAAAAATGCTAAAGCACAAATCTATGTGAGAGGTTATGCCTTATTGAAAGCCAATCCAAATGAAACACCTTGGTGGGATTTTTATGCTGGTATTGATGCTAAAGCTGAATTAACCCTGAAAGCATTATTTGGTTTGATTGACTTTAATTATACACAAGATATATTTGATAAATCATGGCTATTAGCATCAGCAGATATACAAAACACAGGTCTTGTTTATGATTATGATGGGAATATATATAAAACAGTAAAAATTGGGAATCAATGGTGGATGGCTGAAAATCTAAAAAGCAAACATTATGCAAATGGTAATATAATTAATGGAGCATATTCCTATAATAATGACTCAAAGGCTATTGCTACTTATGGTCACTTATACACATGGGATGTGGCAACACGTGATGTTGCTTCTAATTTAACACCGAGTGGAGTTCAGGGTGTATGTCCGGTCAATTGGCATATTCCTTCACAAGATGAATGGGGTATATTAATTGATTATTTGGGGGGGACAACTATAGCTGGTGGTAAAATGAAAGAGCTTGGTACAGAGCATTGGAATGCACCAAATGGAGGGGCAACAAATGAGAGTGGCTTTAACGCTTTACCTTCAGGGTATGGCTTTTCACCAGGTAATTCTTATATGGGTTTAGGTAGTTATGCTTATTATTGGTCAACTACACAGTTCGATTCGACTCTATTCTTTTATACTGGCTTAGATTATTTAAATCCAATTTGTGGCAATGATGGTAATACTACTAAGGGTGTTCTTTATTCGATTCGTTGTATAAAAGATGACGCAATCTCCAAAATATCTTTACCAACCATCGCAACTGACAGTATAAGTGCTATAACCCAAACTTCGGCCTCTAGTGGGGGCAATATAACAGACGATGGAGGGGCTTCAGTTACGGTAAGGGGCGTATGTTGGAGTACTAGCCAAAACCCAACAACAGCCGATAATAAAACTACCAATGGCTCAGGCATAGGAAGTTTTACGAGCAGTTTAACCGGGCTTACAGCCAATACAACCTATTATTTAAGGGCATATGCAACTAATGGCTATGGCACAGGATATGGAAGTGCAATTTTATTTAAAACTATCTGTAATATTTGTGAGATTACTCCATGACGAAAGGATTTTTTTTAGAGAGTCTCAGATAACGACCAAATTATAGATTTTACATTACAATCAATATAAAATTATTTTCAGCGACATTCGTTCTGAGACACTATTTTTTTAAGACAAAATAATAATTACTCTTCTGCGCAATGCAGCTATGAATTCTTTGAAGTATAAAGCTGAACTCGCTTTGGTAAGAAATCAAAATATTGATATTACCAATTTCGAAGATAATATCAATAAGTTTAAAGAGGGATTTGCAAAAAATTATGAATTAGCTAGCCGTAAATTTAAAACAGCTATTGAGGAAATAGACAAAACCATTGATCATCTTCAAAAAACCAAAGAAGCACTGTTATCTTCGGACAACAACCTACGTTTGGCAAATAATAAAGCGGAAGATCTAACTTTCAAAAAATTAACACGCGGGAATCCTACAATGACAGCAAAGTTTGAAGAACAGTCGGACAAGTCTTAATAAATTAGGGATTTTCGGGAGTAGAGCAAAAAATAAAATAAGCAAAGTTTTTAATTCAGATTTTGCTCATTTTTTATTTTCGGTCTACAAGTTTTTAGAGTTTTCGCATTTTGTATTACGAAATTAAATTTTTTGCATATAGTTTTCCCACCAGGTAAATTGTAATTACCTGTCATTTATTGATTTATAATCAAGCGATCTTTCTTGCTTCTTTTTCTTCTGATAAGCGTTTTGCAATTCTTACGGCATTTGCGGTATGGACACCAAAGAATATCCATAAGATTTCATTCTCCTTGGTCCGGGCTTTTATCTTTTGCAGACCGTAATATTCTTTTTCTGTACCAAAACTACCTTCCATGCGTGTAGCACGTTCTTTACGAAGTTCATAGGCTATGATTTTTCTCTGTCCTTCATGTTTACCAGTCCGTCCTTTGCGCTTAAAGTTGTGGATGATTTTCTGGGAAGAACAATATTTTCTGTTCGCATTTGTTGCATATATATCATCACCCGCAATATGAGTAATCTTTCCAAACAAATCCCTTCCGCACCGTATAGAGTTTGGAAGTCTAATTCCTTCATGAAACGCATTAAAACTAAGGTGTTCAATAAAATTAACCCCATCAAACTGGATCATATTAACTTTGGCTCCGAACTCTACAGCTTTCACTTCTTTGCCCCTTACAATAGGCCTTATATATGACTTTGCTATGCTTACTATCCTATCTGGCACACTTTTGCCCGTAACAAACATTTCTTGCTGTTGGGCTAATACCTGCTTGACGATTTTTAACCGCACTTTGTATTTATTTGGCAGGGTTACGCTTTTCTGATGTAGGCTTTCGACCTCATCCAGCAAGTCAATTAGCTTCGCTAAAAGATGTAGCAGGCTCCGGATGCGTACCCTTGTTTGCTGGTGCAGTTTCTTTCTCTTACGGCTATAGCTTGTATATTTTTCTTTCTGATCAAGATATTTATTTCTGGGAACCCTCGTTTTAAGCAATTTGCAGATCATTTTCAATTGACCATAAGACCAATCGGTACATTCCCACAGTAGCTTTACATTGGTGGGAAAACGCATTGAGGTTTCGTAACATGTGGCATCTTCGAGCATAATGTTAGTTTGGCTTAGATAGGGTTTCCAATATCTGGCCAAAACTTCCTGCTGTTTTTGGATGTTTAGCTTGGAAGATAGAATACACCGTATATCACTTACAATCTTGTAGTTACTAATCCTATCTGTGCCAAGGAATATCCCACAAAACATTTGGAAGTCAATATTGCCATTTAGATATTCAATGAGCTTGCGATCGGAACAATCTACATATGACTTTATGAACATCAGTGCCAGCATTCCTTGCGAAGAAAAGATCCTCGAAGGCCCTTTTTTGTTCTCCTTAATATGCAACGACTTTGAAAGTTCAGTCCAGGGTATTGATTGGTATATTTTACCAAGCTCAGACTTTAGAAAAGATTTCCAGTAGAGAGAAAACTCTTTTTGTGGAGAAAGAAAATTAATTTCTTGGGTGCTTTCGTAAATTCTTTGTATTTTTCTCATAGTGTTTTAAAGAAATTACCCCGATTTTTAGGCGTTCGGGTCTTTTTCGGGGTTTTTCCTTTAAATTACTATATCTTATCTAATTGTAAATCAGAAGTTTTAACTATTTACGAACATCCCAAATTATGGCATTAGACAAAAAAGCGTTGCATAATCGAGTAGACCGCCCCGTCAGTTGCTACTGGCGGGGCGGTTTACTCATTACCTGCTGGCCTTTATTATTTTATCTTAATTCAAATCTAAACAATCTTAATTAAATGCACAAATGTTCTCAACCATGCTGTGGGGCGGGATGGACTTTCCATTAAACTTTGTAAATGGTAAAAATGAAAGAGTGTCCTGAAAACATTATAAATGATTATTACTAGCTAATCATTTGTGAATCTATTCGTGAACCATTCAGATATTGTAAAAGTATTAGGTAAGGATAAGTGATAATAAATCTTTAAACCGCTGGATGATGTTAAAGATACATTCCAACTAATAAAATCCTCTAAACCGTTAATATAATTATCTTTATCTATAATGATTGGATGATCTGGAATTATTCGAATGAAAAGATGATTCCCAAATATATGTGTTTTAAATGTTTTATTTACTTCTTTACTAATGCCAGAATTAAATTCTAAATTAAATATCTCTTCTCCCATTCCCCCTTTATTATTAAAATGAAAAACAATATCTAAAGAGGTAATATCATGATAATCTCCATAATATCTAATTAATTGTTTACCACTTGAAGAGGTATTTAATGGTAAACCATTCATATTAAAATCTGTATGCATTTCTGATAAATCTAAATATACACCTGAGAGGATAGGAGGTTGTTCAAACATTTTTAATTTTTCTTCATCACCTAATTTTTCATAACACATATACGAGTAAGCGTAGTCACGATTATTAAAAGCAATATCTGCTACTTTTTTATATATTTCTTTATCATCTTCACCAGTCTTTGTATATAACTGAATTGCTTTATCATAATCTTCATTTTTTAAAGCAATATCTGCTACTTTTTTATATATTTTTTTATCATTTTCACCAGTCTTTGTATATAACTGAATTACTTCATCATAATTTTTGTTTTTTATAGCAATATCCACCAAAGCGCTGACATCGGCCCCAACCTCGGTCAATGCTTTAACCACTTCCTCATTATTGGCATCGTCCGCCCACATCAAAGCTGTCTTACCAGCAGAACTCTTCGCGTTGACATCAGCCCCAGCCGCGATTAGTGCTTTAACTACTTCCCCATTGGCCGCAAACATCAATGCAGTCCTTCCGATTTCATCCACTGCGTTGACATAGGCCCCAGCCGCAATCAATGCTTTAACCGCTTCTGTGTGACCTTCCTGAGCCGCTAACATCAAAGCTGTCACACCATTAATACCATAAACATTTACGAACCGCTGGTTAATATCCCCTTTATAACTCTTGATAAATGCAACATTGCCTTCAAGTGCGGCGCGTGACAAAGTAATACAAGAATTAAAAAGAATGGAAACCGGGATAGCTAATAGAATAAAAGTAAAAAACTTCTTCATAATAAAACCTCCTATATAATTTAAATAATTTTAATTGAATTATCAATAAAAAAACCACCTACTTATTTTATTTATGTCTCCAGCCATCCGTAATGGCAGGTAACGTCAGTCTGCGCAAGAATGTAATTTAGTTAGTAAAAAGGCTTAAATTTAAACTTTCTGCGCATTTGTATGACATTATTTCGATCCGATTTTCGATTTCAATTTCTGGTACTGATATTTTAGAAATCCAATTTTGGATCGATTTTTCGGCTTGTTTTGCGAAAAATAAGTAGATTTTCTTTAATCTCCTAATTAATTCATTGGTTCCCAATATATTAATTACTCTTTTCAGGTTGTAGCAAAGAAAAATCAGGTTGGCCTCTGCATCTACTTTTGCGAGTCCTTTTAATATTACGTGGTCGTATCCCCATTGTCGTTTGACCACTCCGAAGGGATGCTTGGACATCTCCTGTCGTCGCCGGTATTTTTCTTTCTCAAGGTTTACCCGTTTATCATTAGCATCAACGGCATCCTGGTAAATGCTTCGTTGGATTATTCTGCCTGTTCCTTTTTGTGAACTTGTGCATTTGGACCTGTTTGCACATATGGGGCATGCCCGGGTCTTGTATTGTTTAATTTTCCAGTGTCCATTCCAACTTCTTACTTTGTATAAGCTGCCATTGGTTATGAGGGTTTGCGCCATCAGACATTGATATCTATCTGTAGTTTTATCATAAATAAACTTATCGTTATAGTATTCCGGAGTGGGAATATCGCCTGATCGGGATGCAGCTGGGACGGCTATCAGGGTTGTCAGTCCATGACGGGCACATTCATCGATTGTCTCCCCATCATGGTAACCTTTGTCCATCAGATGGTCGAAATTGCTGTGGCCGATGATCTTCTTTGCCCTGCGGCCCATAACTGAGGCCATCTTCTTGTCGTTGGTATTGACGGCCTTTACATCTGCTACCAGATTGTGCCTATTATCGACCAATAAGAATCTCACAAAACCCACTTTATTGTATTTTAGAAAGTTGTTTACCGTATATATCTCTAAAATCTTTTTTATCTAAACTATTTGATGTAATTTTACGTATATTATAAAGTAAATTTACTGCAATGAAAGAGCAAGGTAAAATATCTTTGAAAAAGGGAAGAACAACAGTTAAAATACCACGTAAAGGGGATAAGTTTATTAAATCTACAAAATCACGCAATGGTAAATTTTATACAAGGCATGTTGTTCTTACAGATAATTTTGGAGTAATTCAGGAATTGGAACAAAAGCCAGAATCTGTAAATGTCCTTCAACAAGTACAGTCCATAACAGGAATGTCATTAAACCAGCTTGCGGAACATGTATATGAAATGACACCAAAAACTCTTGCATCATATAAAAACGCGGGTAAACATTTACCATCACGCAGCCTTGAAGTTAGTATTAAGCTTAAAAATCTCTATGCTAAAGCAGATGAACTATTTTTAAATAAAAAAGACTTCAATAGTTGGTTGAATCAGGAGTGCATTGGTTTAGGTTGGCGCACGCCCATTAATTTATTAAATACTTCATCCGGTATTGATCTTGTTATCGAAGAACTGACAAGAATAGAGTTTGGAGCAACAGCTTGAAATGGAGGTTTATCGTATTACGAGCAGCAAATGGGCTGATAAACTAGCAGCCTCCGGGTATAGCGCAAGATGGAACTCTAAAGGTGTTTTTATGGTATACACAGCATGGTCACGTTCTCTGGCTTGCCTTGAACATCGTGTACATATAAATTATCCTCTTAAGAATTTTGTTATTCTTACCATCGATATTCCCGATAGTATAGCAATTGAAAAATTGCAGGTTGATACCCTTCCTCCGGGATGGGAGACTCATGGGCCAAAAGGGTATGCCATTTGCCAAAGTTTTGGCGATATTTGGATTAATGATGCCAAGGCTCCCGTTTTACAAGTGCCGTCAGCTATTATTCCGCAGGAATTTAATTTTTTAATTAATCCTGAACATAAGGATTCAGGAAAAATTAAAATTATTGAATCAAGACCATTTATATTTGATTCTCGATTGTTTGAAAGAAGAACAAAATAACTTCATTAATGTAGAAAAAAGAGTCTCACCAAACCCAGATTTGCTTTTGCCCCACATACGAAGCCAACACTTCGGCAAAATCAAAAGAACCATTTCTAGCGATTTTTTTATTAAATTTCGAAACGCTAAAAAGAATAAAATGCCAATTGTTGTAGCATCCATATTATATGTAGGAGATAAAATATTAATATGTCAATTCAATCTTTGATAAATTATAACGAGCTGATTGAAAACTTACCTGATGAATTTAGAAATTCCAAAGGTAAAGGGATCAAAATAGCAGTATTGGACACCGGGGTAAATCAAAGTCATCCTGATCTAAGCGAGATATTCTCAAATGTGAACCTTCCATCTCAAGATTATACGAAGAGCAATATCATTTTTGCAGATATTAATGGTCATGGCACACACGTGACCGGACTAATTTCAGCAAGAGCAAAAAGAAGTATCGGAATTATCGGGGTTGCACCGGAATGCAATATTCAAAATCTAAAAGTTCTTCTGGATTCTGGAGATTCTGTCGGAGATTTACTTTCCCTAGGTCTAAATCAGATTATTTCTCAGACAAGTCAAGATAATACTATCGATATAATTAATATGAGTCTGGAGATTAGCGGCTATGATTATCATGAATTGATACCAACTATCAATAAAGTATCAGATTTTTCAATTCTTGTTGCTGCAGCAGGGGAAAATGGCCGTTTATTAATTTCAAGTACTCCTTTTTGCCCGGCATACTCTTCATCGGTAATATCTGTTGGAGTTATAGATGACACATTCCTTAAGTCATATCCAAATGCAATTTTTCATCATCGTGTTGATTATCTGATGCCTTTTATTGATCTTCTGTCATGCTCAACCATAGAAAAAAATTTATACCAGGAACTTAAAGGAAGTAGTATGGCAACCGGATTGGTGTCTGGGATTATTGCATTAATATTATCATTTAATGCAAAGAAAGGCAACTCTGGAATTGAGTTTATAAAATCAGAATTGGATAAAATTGCTACACCATATTCTGCAGTAAACGATCTAAGTAAATTACTTCTAATTAAACCCAAATACCAATGAAAAAAATATTAGCCATTGTATTAACATCCATGTTACTTAATAGCTCTTACATTCTTTTAGGTCAGATTTCCTATTATGATGCCATTGAATTAACTCAGATTATGAAAAAGGCTCATACAACTCCAAATTTACCTAAATCAAGCGATAGGGTATTTCAAATATTAGAAAAATACTTACCCATTGAAAAGCAAATTGGCAATTATGATACTATTGAAGCCTATTTCAATTTAAATATAGATAAGGGAATAGATCTTAATCCTTTTATTGAAATAGGGGGTTCAGCTAAATCGGCTAGCGCTTTAAATTTTACTTCTATACTAGGCGGTAATTTATCTTCAGTTGGCGGCCTAAACGCTACCAACCTTGCCGACGGCCTGGCTAAATTCCTTGTCGAACGGGTTAAAGAAGAAATGTCAATGGCGTTTTTTAACAAATTCAAAGAGGACTTAGAGCAGGATAAAGATCTGCAGATTTTATTTCCCAATTCTTTCAATGTTCTGATGACTATTGATTCAGACGTATACAATTATTCAGCGTACCTCCAAATGCTGCAGGAAGCTTTTCAGTCAGATATCAAGTTGCTGATACCTGATCTCAGAAAAATAATAGAGGATAAACGGTATGCCGGTTATTTTAATTCGAATCCGCAATTGAAAGCTATTTTTTTAACTGGACTTATTATTGCTGATGATATTCAACATGGCGTATATCCGGGTGAAATAGTAAAGGATTTGGCAAATGACGGGGACTCAAATCTCTTTAAAATTAACCCCGATTTATACGGTTCCGTTCAAATAATGAATGTCTTTATTCAATCACTAAGATCCAAAGAAGCCGGACATTATATTGTACCCCTTGATTCTGTTAATCAATATCTGTTCAATGATACTATGTGTCTTAGAATGTATCTTGGACTGATTTATCAGGAATCTAAAAAACAAAAAATAAAATTAAACAATGAATTTTTCTACCAGGTGCTTGAAGATGCATACAATAAGGTAAATCAAACAATCGATCAAATGAAGGATTACATTGCAATCATTCAGGAACTTGAAAATCGCAATAAAATTGTACAATATGATTTAACTACAATCAAAGAAAAGAATAAAAATCCCGATCAGCAAAACAGAGCAAATTATATTGATTATTATGGTTTTTATGATGCCTCACTTAATCTAATTGAGTATGCATCCGATATTCCGGCTTTAATTGGTAAAACTTCCATTGATTATCAGGATAAGGATAAATATTTTTTTGCAGCGCGGAAATTAGGGGTTACATATTTGGATATTAATGAGCAAAAATATGCTTCTGCAATACTTAATATAGCTATTTTATATGATTCAATTGTTGCAGGTAACTCAGGTAATCGAATCTATAAGAATATCATTAAATATGGTAATTTCATGGCTGTAGTTTCCAGAGCCGAATCTTCAGATGAAGTGAAAGAGGCCATAGAGACTATCGCACTTCCTGCGGGATCTTATCAGATAAAACGTGTTTCGCCATTAAACGTTTCTTTGAACGCCTACCCCGGATTGTATGCCGGATACGAAAAAATAAACCAGGTAGATAAATCTGTTGCCATTAATTCATTTGGAGTTACGGCGCCTATCGGATTTGCAATTAGCAAAGGGAAGTCATTACTTTTAATAAATACTAAGCGTAAATGGTCAACTTCAGCCTTTGTTTCGTTAATTGATATAGGGGCGGTTGCGGCATTCAGATTTAAGAATGATTCAATTGCTCAGGTTCCAACCATTCAACTTAAAGACATTGTATCACCGGGTTTGTTTTTATCCTTAGGATTTCCAAATTTTCCAATATCTGCTAATATTGGAACACAAGTAGGACCTAACTTGAGAAAAGTAGGCACTCAGTCAAATGAATACAACAATAATCTTTGCTGGCGTTTCACTCTCTCATTTTGTGTAGATATCCCTATGCTGAATTTATATACTAAGCCAGAAGATTAGCAAAAATTTTACATCAA
Source organism: uncultured Bacteroidota bacterium (assembly GCA_963851385.1). Classification (GTDB taxonomy): domain Bacteria; phylum Bacteroidota; class Bacteroidia; order Bacteroidales; family DTGW01; genus CAWEFA01. The sequence goes on from CAWKPE010000020.1 coordinate 22,130, forward strand.
AATATTTATAATTTGATAATTCGAATGAAAAAGTCCCACAAAACGACCAAAAAAACCACACAAAAGAGAGATGCGTACAATAAAAATTATAAAAAATATCTGTTTAAACATTGTATAAATTCCTCAAATTTTATACATTTGTATAAACAAAGTTTATATCTATGGAGGCAATTGTTAAAAAATGGGGAAATAGTTTAGGACTTCGATTCCCTAAAGTTTATGCAGATGAAACTGGTATTTTTAATGGTTCTAAAGTTGACATTAGCATTAATAAGGGGAGATTAATAATTGAACCTATTCGTGAAGATGATAAATCTCTTGCAGAGCTATTAAAAAATGTGACAAGCAAAAATATGCATAGAGAAATATATACGGAAAGTATTGGGGAGGAAGTATGGTGAAGGAATTTGTACCAAAACGGGGTGATATTGTTTGGTTACAGTTTAAACCTCAAATTGGACGGGAACAATCAGGAAAAAGACCTGCCTTGGTTCTATCACACGAAAATTATAATAAGATTGTTGGTTTAGGTGTTTTTTGTCCAATTACATCAAAAGTAAAAGGATATCCTTTTGAAGTATTATTGCCGGACTCCATCGAAATTAAAGGAGTAGTACTATCAGATCAGGTAAAAAGCTTTGATTGGAGGAAAAGAAAAGCAGAATATATTTGTAAAGTTGATAATGCCACCATTAACAAGGTTGTCAACCTAATAAATAAGATGATTAATTAGTCCCACAAAACGACCGCAAAAACTTTTGCTATTTGTCGCTAAAAGCATAATTTGCAAATTAGACATTTGTATATAAACAAGTTATGAGCCAGTTTTAGGAAAAAAATTGCTATAAGCTCTATTAAATACAGGACGGTTTGCATGGAAAATTTGAAATTCATACTTTATTAGGTAGATTTGTTAAAAAAAATGTAATCGTTACATACTATATCTAGTCATAATAAATATAAATATGAATAAAAAATACATTTTAGTCATTAGTTTATTCCTGCTATGCTTTCACAAATCATCTATTGCCAGTGAAAGCCTGGTCCCATTAAAAGATAATATAAATAAGACAGAATATCCCTCTGTTTTATGCATTCGACTTTTGGGAGTAAATAAAAATAAAAACCTTAATACTAATAGTGCTTTGACGAAAAATCCCAATTATACTTTTGCATTAAAATTTTTTGACGGGACGAAGATGACAGTAGTATTTCTTAATTTCAAATCTCATTATAACAAAGAAGAAAAAGCATTAGATTTCAATGACGTTTTTTATTTTGCAGCAAAGCCAGGTAAATATGATTTTTATGATTTACTTTATTCGTTTCGATATGGAAATATTACCGAAGGATATTCATTTCACATAAATAAAGTTCTGGAGATAAGTGCGGGTAAAGCATATTTTGCAGGTGATATGATTATTAACATCGATGAAAATCACCAAGATACAGGTAATATATTCAATAATAACACAATTAACGAATCAATTGTTAACGATTTTCAAAAAAATTATCCAGGTATATATGATGCCTTTAAAGACAATTTTATACCAGCAGCATACACTGAACCCAAGCCAGTTTTATTAAATAAAGTGATATTTTCAAGCCGGTTTACAAAAAATGAAGGAATATGGAATGAGTCAAACGATAGCCTTCATAGTGCTTTATTTGAAAACGGACAATTTTGCTTAGAAAGTTATTCAGATGTTAATATGGGTAATAAAATTATTGAGTTACCTGAAAAACTTGGGAATACATTTGAAATTGAGCTTCACTGTAAATGGAAATCAGGCGTTACTAATTCAAGTTTCGGATTCATAATACCTAGCACAAAACCTAAGGCAGATGACGTAAAATTAACTCCACATGGTTATATTTTTGGAATTACCGCGAACGGATATGCAGGTATTTTCTTTGAAGATTTCTCATCTAATAGAAATCATAAGCTCTTAAAGACTTTCACGCTTACCGAATTGAAAAAACTTTCTGTTATTAAAACGAATGATAGTGGGGAAAATGTGATTCTTGTACAGGTTATTGACTATGCAATCTCTTTTTATGTAAATAATGTATTAGTGGTGCGGGAACCATATAATCCAAGATATTATGGTGGAAACACAACAAATTTTGCATTTTTTACTAGTGACCTTTTGGGGATATCTAGTTTCGGTAAGCAAAAAATCGAATTTGATGAGCTCAAAGTATCAAAGTTTAAGTAAAATAATGTTTATTAATTGCTGTTATAATTGATTTTCAGAGATTTTATCTTAATACACCAATAAAAACATTTAAAACTGGCGCTAACATGCGCTATCGTTAATTGCCATGATAGTAGTATGCTTAACTTTTGTACATTTAATCAAACAAAACGAACGTGCGCTATAAAACCAGCTATGAATGCGGTAACTAACCATGCTGCCAAATACTAAGCAAACTTAAAAAATAGTCTCACAAAACGACAATTTATCAACGGAAATAATATAAAGTAAGTAAATTGCTCCCGATAAAAATAAATACAATTATAAAAGATTTCCATGCGCTGGAATTATTAGATGAAGTCTTTGATAAAATGCTAAATAAAGTAACAATTAAATATCTTTCTAATTACAGCTGAAAAAATTTCATCCCACCGTTTTACCCATTTCAATAAACAGATTGCCCACTTGATTAACATATTTTTTCTATAGGCAATTTCATAGATTAGGTTTGTCGGGAAATTACAAACCAATCCGACATGAAAAAAGTTTGTCTGATAATTAATCCTGTTGAATTATATACACTTACTCTCTTATTGTTGATTATAACAGCTCAATTAGGAGTTGCACAGGTAAAAATTTCAGGTGTTATTACCGATCAAAAGAATGTACCCCTATCGTATGCAAATGTATTTATCAAAGGGACTTATGAAGGAACTGTCACGGATGATTCAGGGAGGTTTATTTTAACAACCAAACTAACAGGAAACTTAACTTTGGGGGCATCGTTTATTGGTATGCAAAACATCTTTTAAGGAAATTAATATCAAGGATTCATGCCTGAGTAGTTGAATTAAAATTAAAAAATGACAATACTCCCTTATCAGAAGTAGTAATCACAGCCGGCACTTTTGCCGCAAGCGATCAAAATAAAACCGAATTACTTAAACCACAGGATATTGGAACAACGGCAGGCGCACCTGGCGATATACAATCTACCATTGAAAAACTTCCGAGTACACAGAAAGTAGGTTATACCGAAGGCTTGTTTGTTCGTGGAGGTTCCGACAAGGAATCGAAATATATCATGGATGGCATGATCACTGCCAAATCCTTATTATTCGCATGTCCCCGGGCTTAAACAAATGGCGAAGGGAAGACCCTTTTTTATTTTCAGGGACTATTTTCAGTGCAGGTGGTTATTCGGCTGAATACGGACAGGCATTATCATCGGTACTTATTTTGAACAGTAAAGGCATTGCCGACTCAACCTTAACCGGTGGAGGTATCCACATGTATGGTGGCACTGCCTTCCATACGCATCGTTGGCACAAATACTTCACTCTATATGAATTTAAATTACAATGACCTAAGCCCATACTATCAGACATTTAAGTTCATCACTCAGAATTCGACATGGACAAAACCGCCCAGGAATAAAGATATAAAAATTGTATTTAGAAATAAGCCCAATGATAACGGGATGTTTAAACTTTACGCTGATATTTCAACAACCGAAGTAGGAGTAGCTTATAAGGATACACAAAAAATAGCCCAATCAAATTTTGATATTAAGAATTTTAACTACGTTGTCAATTCTAATTATACCCAATATTTCAATGATGATAAAACCTCCTTGTATGCAGGGGCATCTGCATCAAATAATAATGATAAATATAATTATGGCGGAATAAATATAAGTGAATCAGAGAATGTATATCAGGGCAAAGTTGTAGCAAAACACCATTTTTCCGAATGATCTCAGGTTAATGGCAGGTGGGGAATATATCAATACCAGGCTTACTGGAAATATTGATTCGTTAAAATCGAATGTGAATGTTTATCTGGTTTCTTTTTTTGCTGAATCAGAAGCTACAATTCGTAAAAGAGTTTGCATTCAGGGTAGGTTTGCGGATGGAGCAATCGTCCTATTCCAATAAAAACACCTTGGCCCCAAGAAGTTCATTTGCTTACAAATTTACCAAAAGCAGCCAGGTTTCATTTTCGTATGGTATTTTCTACCAGTTGCCCGATAAGGATATTATGCTGGCCAATCCATCAGGGTTAGGCAATCAGCAAGCCCAACATTTCATCGCCAATTATCAGTTCCAGCAAAACGACAGGACACTCCGTTTTGAAATGTATTATAAAAATTACAGCAAGCTTGTTACTGATTATATGCCACAACATAACTATCCGGGCTATGCTGGTTATGCTAAAGGTTTTGAGGTTTTTTTCAGGGATAAAACATCAGTACCTAATCTTGATTATTGGGTATCCTATTCCTATATTGACAGTAAAAGGAAAACGATAATTCCTGGTGAATTTCTTACTCCCGATTATGTATCGGCCAATACAGTTTCAATTGTAGATAAATACTGGGTTCCTTCCATTGGTATTGTATTAAGTACAAGTTATAGCTATGCTTCACAACGCAATTTTAATTATTTGAATGAAAATGGTATGCCCACAAAACTAAATATACCGGCATATTCTTCATTCGACATAAGTGTTAGCAAACCTTTGATGTTATTTCACAGGCAATCAATTTTATTTTGCTCTTTACAAAATGTATTTGGCTATGATAAAGTATTAGGTTATGTTAGCATACCCACGTTTACTGAACCATTCCATGTTTATCCGGCCGAAAAACGCTCACCTTTCATTGGGATATTCTTATCAATGTATCTCAATTAAAACTAAAAATCATGAAAAAATCAATGTTGAATTTTCTGTTCTTTATTTTCATTGCATTTCCCGGTAAGGCCGGGAATACTGATTATGCAATAAACATGCAACAGGCCAAAACAATGACCGATACGGCCACAATAGAAAACACACTTGTTATTGCTGCAAATTATTTTGAACGGATTGCTGCTAATGAACACTGATAAATGGTTGCCTTACTATTATGCGGCTTATTGTTATACACGCATCAGCCACATGAACAAAAAGGCTGACAAACGCGATTATTGGGTTGATAAGGCCCAGGTAGAGATTGATAAAGCTTATGAAATTGATCCTGAAAATTCGGAAATTCTGGTTATGAAAGGTTTCGTATTACAGGCCCGAATGGACATTAGACCCAATGATCAGTGGGATTTAAATACAACAGCGAAACAATGGAGTATTTTGATAAGGCAAGAGAAATTGATCCTGAAAATCCCAGAAGCTATTTATGGAAAGGCGTTAATCTTTTTCATACCCCTGAGATGTTTCGGAGGTGGGAAAACAAATGCATATCCTATTATTAAAACTGCTATAGAGAAATATAAATCAAACCCTGCCGAAGGATTCGTTAGCGCCTGACTGGGGATATCCCTACGCATTGGAAATGATTGAAAAATGCAAATAAGTCATTACCTTTTAATATCTTGCATTTCTAATTTTCAGAAAATGGAAACTGATAAATTATTCAGTGATAAATGGCTTAGGATTATAGGGATTCTTGTAATTGGGATTGCCTTTCCTTTAATTTTTGGACTGAGGCCGGGTAATCCTAAATTTATTGACTGGATATTATATCGGTTGGAACAACATTTTTATCATGGTTTGTGTCAAGGCAGTTTGGTATTATGATATGGAATAGGTTTCCATGGGAAAAGAACCCATTGATTCATATCGTCATTGTAATTGCTTTCATTATATTTTTTACCATTATAGTTATTTTATTGGTTTTCGTTATCAATTTGTTAATCTATGGAAAGTCGCCGGATTACTGGGAAACACAAAAAAACCTTCATATTGCAATCTTAATTGTATTTTTTTTTGCTGTTACAATCCATGAAGCAATATTCCTTTTTTTCTTATGGAAAAAGGAACTTACACATGCTGCTGATATGGAGAAAGGAGAATATACGGTCGAAATTTGAAGCATTGAAAAACCATGTGAACCCACACTTTCTTTTTAACAGTCTTGGAACCCTTGCTTCACTTATTAATTCTGACAAAGATAAAGCTACTCAATATGTAAACGAGTTTTCTAAAATTTACAGGTATTTCCTTGAAGTGAACAGCAATGATTTTGTTACTATTGAAGAAGAAATAGACTTTATCAATTCCTATATTTTTCTTCAACAAATAAGATATGGTGAAGGCTTTATCTTTGATAAACCGAATTGATAAAAAATATTACAAATCATACATTTTGCCACTTACATTGCAACTGCTTATCGAAAATGCCTTAAAGCACAATACAACCACGCCGCAGTCGCCCTTGCACATACAAGTGTTTATAGATGAGAAAAAACAAGTATTTGTAGTCAGGAATAACTTTCAACCACGAAAGACCGAGGAAAGCACAAAAACCGGATTAATAAATTTGGAACAACGCTATTTGAGTTTTGTTGGCAAAACCATTCGATACCAGCATGACGAACTGATTATTTTATTGTTGAAATCCCAATTATATCTGATGAAGAATGAAGACTGTAATCATTGAAGATGAACTTCCCCAGGCAAAGCAGTTGCAAAGTCTGCTATTTGAAATCGACAGTTCTATAGAGGTACTGAATATATCTATACATCAGTAAGCGAAGCAATTGCATTTTTACCTTTGCACCCTGTTGATCTTATTTTCCTCGACATTCATCTTTCAGACGGCTTATGCTTTGAAATATTTGAAAAAGTAAACATCAGTTGTCCGGTAATTTTCACAACTGCTTATGACAAATATGCAATTCAGGCATTTAAGCACAACGGTATTGACTATCTGCTAAAACCTATACTAAAGACCGAACTAATTAAAAGTATCGATAAGTTCAAGTCATTTTACCAATTCTGCTTATGACTATGCCCATTTGTTGAGTTCTATAAAATCAATGGCAACAAACATGAAAGCATACAAAAAAAGGTTTGTGAGCCAGGCAGGAAAGAAAATGAAAATAATCACCACTGCTGACATTGCTTATTTTTATGCATTGGGCGGAGGTGTGTTTATTAAAACCCATAAAAATGAAAACCTTCTAATTGAACAGACCTTAGAAAATCTTGAAGAAGAACTTGACCCTTATGAGTTTTTCAGGCTTAACCGGCAAGTGATAGCACATGTTTCTGCCATCAAAGAAATGTACCCGTTTTCGAAAAGCAGGCTTAAAATATCATTAATCCCGGAATTCACGGAAGATGTAATTGTAAGTTATAAAAACATTAAGAGTTTTATGCAATGGATAAAGAAGTAATTCATCTTGGTCTAATCACATCAAGCCACCGCACGAGGGCAAGCACATTTTCAAACCACACAAAACTAACGCTCAACCAAAGTTTACAAAAGAGCCTGCCCTTCTAGCCTCCTGCATTGCTAAATTTGTGCAACTTGAAAGGTTTTAAAAAGCCCACCCTAAAAAAATTAAAACCCCCAACGCACCATCCACGTAGATTGAGAGATAAAGTGCTTGGACAAGTTTACAGATTGACAAAATGATTTATATTTGATGATAATAAACTAAGAATAAAAAAGGCCAGTTGCTAACAACGGCTGCTATGTAAAACCTAGGGTATCTGAGAACAAAACTATTCCATTTTCAAATAATTTCCAATTCTAATAATTAAAATACGATGGTTTCACCCAAGCATTTCTGCAGTTATGCATAAATTCGCAACATTACTCTAAGCACTTTCAAAGATTAGTTTGCGACTAAAATAAAGGTACATAATAGTCCCATACGACCCAAAAAAACATTTGTTTTTAAGGGATGAAAAGCATAATTTGCAAATAAAACATTTGGATATAAATAAGTTAGTGGCAAGCGGTTTATTGAAGCACAGCAACTTAGGATTTCTTTTTGTATCTTTGAATTCATAAAGATTACAAATGAAACAAAGAGTTTATATAGACACTTCTGTAATAGGAGGATGTTTTGACGAAGAATTTGAGGAGTGGTCGAACCGACTATTTGACGAGATATCATTGGGACAAATAATTGCTGTTATTTCCGATATAACCTATAGAGAACTTGAGTTAGCACCAAAACAAGTTCAGGATAAGATATTATTAATGTCGCAGGATCGAATAGAAGATATATTAACTGATACTGAAGCTGAGCAATTGGCCGGAAATTATATTAAAGCGGGAGCCGTTAGTCAAAAATTCTATGAAGACGCTTTACATATTGCTAATGCAACTATACACAAAGCTGATATTTTAGTAAGCTGGAATTTTAAACACATTGTCAACATTGACAAGATTAGAAAATATAATGCGGTGAATCTAATGTTTGGATACAGTACTATTGAGATAAGAACACCTCGTGAAATATTAAAAGAAAAGGAAGATGAAAACTAGAGATAAAAAATTTGACGCTGTCAAAATGATGCGAGAAATTAGAGACAAATTGCATCAAGAATATGAAAGAAATCCTGAAAAACGTCAAGTGGATTTAGAAAGGGTTAGGAGAAAATATATGAAATTAAAAACCGCCAGCCACTAACAAGCGGTATAGCCAATAGCGGTGATGGCAGTATGCAAAATTTTTGTACTTTTAATTGATAAAAACTAACGGGCGATATGTCTGCAGCTCTGAATTCCGCTCCTGGCCATACCGCCGACCGTTGGGCAGCATTCGGCCAGCATTATATTTATATTATTGATTGAGGGATAAACAATGAACAAAGACAATGCAAGAATTCTTGTTATTGGAGCAGGAACAAATGGTTCTATTTGTGCATCAAGATTATTTGATAATGGTGCTAATATAACAGTTTTGTTACGCGGAAAGAGATATGAACAAGTTAAAAATCAAGGTATTATTATTGAAAACCCTTTAAATAAAAAGAGAACGGTATCAAAGGTTCCAGCCATCAATAACCTTGAAGAAAATGATGTATACGATTATATATTAGTTGTTGTTAGAAAAAGTCAGCTTTCAGAGTTATTACCCGTCTTGGCAAAAAACAAATCGCCCAATATTGTTTTTATGACAAATAATTTTTCTGGTCCTGATGAAATCATAAAAGTTATTGATAAAAAGCGTATAATGATGGGCTTTGTATTTGGTTCAGGAAATCTTGATGATGGAGTTGTGTATGCTATTAGTGAAGTTGGCGGAATTATTAAAATGATATTCAAAAAACATACTCCATTTGGAGAAATTGATGGATCGATTACTCCGAGACTGAAGAGGCTGGTTTCAATATTTGTGCAGAATGGATTGCCAGCAAAAATTAATACAAATATTGTTGATCATTTGTCAACACATGCCGCAATTATAGTATTTTTTTCTATTTATTTGATGAACAATTATGAAAATGTCACAGAAAAAGAAATATTGGAAATAATGACAACAAGTGAATATATGGGACTTAGCATAAAAGCAATGCGTGAATTTATCAGCTTTTTTCAAAAAATTGGAAGAAAAATTTTGCCTTCAAGTATGGGATTAATAAAAATAATACCTTTATCTATAATAAAGATGGGATTTAAAACAATATTGAAGTCTAAATATGGGCCAACAATTATATCTGATTATTCCAGGGGAAAGGACGAAATAAGATATCTCGCAAATGAAGTAGTGGATTTTGTTGAAAGATTCCAATATCATATGCCATCTGTTAGAGAAATATTAAAGATGAAGTGAATTGGCCGAAAGTCGAGTAGGTAAAGGGGAATCTCACCCCTAAACCTCTCACAGAACCGTACGTGAACCTCTCGATTCATACGGCTCTTCACAATCAAACCTATGGCGTGAACCCATATCTCCAATGAGGAAACAAATATTGATAGTTCTTAGAGACCTGTCTAAGCCATAATTTGGCGTAGTAGACAGTCTTACGCCTTTTAAAACGTTTGTATTTATTAAAAGCCCATTTAGCCAACCTGCGATTAAAGTGCAGAAAGGCTGTTTTCAAGCCTGAAACGTGAAATTTACCGTAATAATACACCCATCCCCTAATCTTTGCCGACAAAGCATGGGATAATTGATGAATGTCCATGTGTGTCCATCTGTGAAAACCTAATGCCCTACACTGCGCCAAAATGCGCTTAGTAGAGTTACGGCTTATGGATGGACTGAACCCGAACATTAGTTTACCGTCTTTTGTCTTTATCTTTCGGGAGCGGAATGTATATCCGAGAAAGTCGAACTGTTGCAACTTTACCTTGCTTTTCTTACGCCTGCCTTCCCTGTTGCAGTAAACGAGCTTCGTCTTGTCGGGGTGCAACTCAAGTTTGCACTCTTTTAAACGTTCCCTTACTGCACTGAGTACTTTGCGGGCATAAGGCTCATTCTTTACATGGATGATAATATCATCTGCGTACCGTTCAAACGGGCAATCCGGAAAATGTATTTCCATCCATTTGTCGAATACTACATGCAGGAATATGTTTGCAAGTACCGGACTGATTACCCCACCTTGCGGCGTTCCCTTTTCCATGTTTTGGATAAGTGTACCGTTTTTCAATTGAATCGGGGCTTTCAGCCAGCGTTTTGCATAAAGGATGATATGCTTCTCATTTGTAAAATAACGTAAAGCTCTTATCATCAAGCCATGGTCTATATTATCAAAGAACCCTTTGATGTCCATGTCTATGACCCATGCATATTGCCAACAGTTTTTCCGGGCTTGTTCGATGGCTTGGTGCGCATTCCTGTTTGGCCGGTAAGCAAAGGAATTTTCACTGAACTTCTGTTCCGTGACAGATTCCAGTTCTTTGGTTATGACCATTTGAGCCACCCTGTCCTTGATGGTAGGTATGCCCAGAATTCGCACCTTGCCCTCGCCTTTGGGTATCTCATGCCTTTTTACGGCAGGAGGATAATAACTACCGCTTGCAAGACGGTTCCACACCGGGTACAGGTGTTTCTCAGGATTTGCTTCGATGTCTTCATTAGTTATACCATCTACTCCCGGAGCCTCTCCTTTCTGCCTTACAAGCCTAAACGCTTCCCATACCTGTTCTTTGGTTATGGGATACGGTTTTGGTCTTTTGAATAAATTCATCCTTTTAAATTGTTTAATTTAAAGTTGGTTCAACAATTGACCCGATTGCGTCAGCCCCTTTGCTCCGCTCCCATTACAGGAGTTTCATCGCTAATACGGACTGATCCGCCACTATCCTGTCGGCTTGGTATTTGCCTTACCGCTTCGCGGCTTATGGCTTTCCCTCTTACGCCAACAGGTAGTTTCCCCTGTTCCGTAAATGAGCCTGGTATAAAGTCATGCCACCTTTACGCCGGTTGCCCGCCATGACAGCCTTTAGGTCTTGTGCATTTACATGGCTTGTCCCTTCTGGTCGCTGACCCGTCCGGTTTTGAGCAACAACAGAGTTAGTTACGACGCCTCTGCGATGGTTTAATCTCATCTCTTTCATCTCTTTATACCGTACCTGACACAGTCCTTTTTTTAAAAAAAGTCTATGCCTTTTCCACAACGCTCAGTACCTACGCCTTGAAAGCAAAGCACCTTGTGGTGGTTTGACAGGTGAACCTAACCTCTCCCTGTCGAAAGGCCAACCTCAAATAGTTTGATTCCTGACTTTCCTGTGAGACTTGTGACATTGCCGGATCCTTCTGGTAGGTGTCAACTCGTTACCGATTATCAGAAAAACCTCTTTCTTGAGGTTCTTTCATCTCTATTACAGCATTGTCCATCGCTAATTCAAAGAACTTTTGTAAATTGTACCCTTGATGGACATTCAGGGCACACAACGTCGCACAACAGCGCATATAAGCCATTGGCGAGTTGGCATTTTGCAGTTGTATTTTCAAAAATTTATTTAAATTGTACCCTGAAAACGAAGCGCATTGAAATCACCAACGGCTCATATGCGCAA